>NZ_JBGLRE010000024.1:0-578 GCF_041403185.1 Aeromonas sp. S9(2024) | reverse complement strand
GAGTGCCCACACAGATTGCTTGATTCAAATTGTTAAAGAGCGACACAGCTTTTAGCTGCTGCGGGAGTGGCATTCTACTCAACCGCCTTCTCGAGTCAAGCCTTATTTTCACAGGCTTTTCGAGGCTACCGACCGGCTTGTTTGCGTTGCCGCTTGCCGTGTCGATGGAGGCGCATTATAGGGAGTGAATTCGTTCTGGCAACCCCTCCCCTGCAATAAAATTGCAAAAAACTGCACTTTTTTAGTTATTCATATCCAAGCACAGCTTTTATACAAACTTATCTACAGAAACAAGCTCTCGACGGCACTATAGCGAGCCACACTCCATGATTCATAGCTTACTGATACACCAGATGAACAATGGCATTGCCCCGTTTAGGGCTACGCATCACGAACCGCTGTCGTTCAGGTAGAGATGGACTACTTATATAGAGACTATTGAAAAATCATCACGCACTTACAAAGCAAGGCAGTTGAGGCAGTTGAGGCAGTTGAGGCAGTTGAGGCAGTTGAGGCAGTTGAGGCAGTTGAGGCAGTTGAGGCAGTTGAGGCAGTTGAGGCAGTTGAGGCAGTTGAGG
>NZ_JBGLRE010000023.1:0-649 GCF_041403185.1 Aeromonas sp. S9(2024) | reverse complement strand
GTACAACAAGGACCAAATAAAATTTGGTTTTCGCCAAGAAGTTTCCAAAGCACTTGTAACAAATGTTTGAGAACTACTTTTTAAATCAGCTTTCCAGATTGTTAAAGAGCATGTTTGCAACGGCGCAAGGCCGAAGAAAACAGACATAAACACGTAATGCTTATGTCTGCATTCTTGTTAGCAAGAAGAGAAGTGGCGTCCCCTAGGGGATTCGAACCCCTGTTACCGCCGTGAAAGGGCGGTGTCCTAGGCCTCTAGACGAAGGGGACGAAAATCATGCCTTGCGAAGTACACTTCGCAATGATTTTCGTAAAGGCGACGCCGAGCCTGCGAGGCTAGCGGCCTTTAGCGCTGTTCGCTGTTATTGCTAACTCTGAATTGGGTAACGACTTTCGTCATTATTCACACCCCAACCCAACGAACGGGCTTCTCTCATTCAACCGGAGTTGAATAAGCACTGACGCTTTCGCATCAGGTCTTTGCTCTAACTACTTTGAATCAAGGCAATCTGTGTGAACACTCAACAACTTCGTCATCATTAAGGTAAGGAGGTGATCCAACCCCAGGTTCCCCTAGGGTTACCTTGTTACGACTTCACCCCAGTCATGAATCACACCGTGGTAAACGCCCTCCCGAAGGTTAAGCTATC
>NZ_JBGLRE010000022.1:0-1145 GCF_041403185.1 Aeromonas sp. S9(2024) | reverse complement strand
CGCCGCCAGTTGTAGTAATCCATCAGGTAGTAACTGATATCCCGCTTCGCTTCCCGCAGGCTCATGTACCCCGTGGTCGGAAGCCATTCCGTCTTGAGGCTCCTGAACAGCCGCTCCATCGGCGCGTTATCCCAGCAGTTGCCACGCCGACTCATGCTCTGGGTCATGCGATAGCGCCACAGCCGTTGCCGAAATACCCGACTGCCGTATTGGCTCCCCTGGTCGGAGTGAAACAGCACACCAGACGGACTACCCCGCTGCTGATACGCCATCTCGAGTGCTTTCACTGCCAAGTCAGCATCAGGTCTGTCAGACATTGACCAGCCCACGACCCGCCGGGTATGGAGGTCCAGCACCGCCGCCAAGTAATGCCAACGGCCCGTAAGTGATATCGCCACACCACACCTGATTGGGTTGCGGGACAGCAAATTCACGCGCCAGCAGATTCGGGATATCCGGTCGCTCAGCCCGGGCGACCTTGTAGGCATGAGCGCCGGGTTGCTTGGACGCCAGCCCCGCGTCCTTCATCAGGCGACGTACTTTGAACCGGCCAACCTTATGCCCCAGCTCCCGCATCATCGACATCAAGGCCCGGCTGCCAGCTGAACCCCGACTCTCGTTGAGCAGGCGCCGCGGCACGCTTTTTTGCTGCACCTGTTCACGGTCAATGGTGCGGGTACGAGTCAGGTAGTCGTAGAAACAGGAGGTTGGAATACCGAAAGCGCAACAGACCAGCGTGGTGGGGGCTTGCTCCCTTAATCGGTCTATCAGCGCGAACGTTCGAGTTAGTCCGCCATCAAGAGAGCAGTAGCCTTTTTTTAAAATGGCCTTTTCGCGTTCAAGTCGGTTGATGCGAGCTTCCAGTTCCTGGATTTTCTGCTGCTCCGGGGTCAGCGCTTTGCTGATAGGAGTTGTGCCAGTTCGTTCGGATTGAAGCTGCTGAACCCATCGACGAAGCACGGTTTCGCCGACATCCAGTGAACGGCTGGCTTCGGAGACGAAATAGCCTTGGTCGAGCACCAGGGATGCGGCGTCGAGTTTGAATTCAGCAGTAAATGAGCGACGTAGTCTTGTCATTGAACACCTCTGGTCATGGTGGCGACTGTACCACCTAAAACGGTGTCCGGGATGATTAGACCACTACA
>NZ_JBGLRE010000020.1:0-2708 GCF_041403185.1 Aeromonas sp. S9(2024) | reverse complement strand
CGAGTTTGAATTCAGCAGTAAATGAGCGACGTAGTCTTGTCATTGAACACCTCTGGTCATGGTGGCGACTGTACCACCTAAAACGGTGTCCGGGATGATTAGACCACTACATACCCCACCATGCACTCCGACCGGCAGCACATCCAGATCATCGGCGTGATGGTAGAACACAGATCTTATAGAAAAAGACAAACAGGGCGCTAATGCGCTCTGTTTTTATATCCGTTGCCAGCCTTGGGGTTAACGGGTTAGATGATGCCGAGCATTCTTAACCATGGCAGCAGAGCTTACATACGAGCAAAAAACTCCTCTTTACGAGTTTTTCGGCGTTTGTCATTGTTTGCAGTCCGCGAAGGTGAGCATGGTGACTCATACTGAACTTCATCCCTGACATCAATGGGACCATGATCTCACACCAAGAACTTGTTCACACCTCCCTAAGATCTAGATGATATAAAGCAAAGCAGGTTCAATCTGAGGTTGAAAAACATACAAAGGCGCTGGTTGAATTTGTGTTACACATACCCACTTTACATGGTTCGTGATAAGCCACCACGCTAGCAATGAAAACAATGAATATTAAGCAACGGCCTGCTATCATATGAGCCTTATTTTTTGCGAACATGGTGCCGAAGTGAACGTGATAAAAGTTGTCCCAACCATAGGTGTGGTGATTTTAATATTCACATTTATGTATTATTTACAAATGTTGATCCCAACATATTCAGATGATTATTTTTATTTTCTCATGGGTAATGATTATTTGGGAAGGGCCGTTTCTCATTACATGACATGGAGCGGTAGAATTGTAGCTGATACCATCAGTTCTAATATGTTGGCCAATCTCCCCAAGTTTTTATATTCCGCATTAAATTCAGCAGCATTGGTTTTACTTGTTTATTTAGTTTCATCGTTACCATCAAAACTCAGTAAGGAATCAGATCCATTACTGCCGATTGTAATGGTTTTAATTTGGGCGTTATATTTTATAGCCAATCCAAGTTTTGTCGAAACGTCTATGTGGATTGTCGGCTCTTCAAATTATCTATGGACTAGCCTAGCAATATTAGTTTATTTCAGTCTTTCAATTAAAGCGTTGTCGAGCAACAACTTAAAATGCTCTGCTCTCATATTAATATCATCCTTTGTGGCCGGATGCACAAATGAAAGTACAGGGATTTTCGTTCCAATATTCTCTATTTTTCTTGTGGCATTTTATGTTCCAAAAGGCAAGAGAATATTTAACAGCATAAATATTGGTGTGATTGGTGGTTTATTTGGATGGCTCGTTCTAATTTTGTCACCAGGTAATACCGCAAGAGCACTGAACTTCACAGATTGGTATAAGAATCCATGGTTGAATCGGATTGGCTCCTATGTTTATAACCAGCTGCCTGTGGCCTTATCAGAATTATGGCCATTATTACTTACAATGGTATATCTATCAATCGTAGCAATAGCTGCTGGCCGACACAGTCATTCTAAATGGGGGATTTTTTTCTTCATATCTGCCATGGGGAGTGCTTTGGCAATGGCTGCATCGCCATACGTGCCTTCTAGGTCATATAATGGGGCATTAGTTTTTTTATTGATATCCTTATCTTTCACTCTTCACTCCACTGCATCCATTTGGGGCTCACCTGTTGTCAGAATAGCATACCTAAGCCCAGCAATATTGTTCTGCGCAGTATTCGTTCTTCCACAGATTACAATGTTAAAAAGTGATCTCGAACTGGTTCACCAGCAAGAAAAAATAAGAAATGATATTTTGAATGGCGCGAAGTCAAACGATATAAAATATGTAAAAGTACCAGAGTTTATAACCAATCCATATATTGGTAAGCTGACTCAAGGCTTTCCCTCAAACTATGCGTATATGGCTAAATACTGGGGCTTTGCTGAAATATCTCCATTTTCAGTGGGGTTTAATTACGCGCATATAAAAATCAATGATAAAGAATTAGTTGTCAACGCATCTCTATCTGATTCTGTGAAGTTGGAAAAGATAATTTTTTATGATGAGTTACTACCCTTCTATATGGAAAGAAAGGGTATGGCTATCTATCAATTTAATACAGATCCATCCAAACTTACTACTGATGATAATGTGTTATTTTTACATTATATTACAGCGAATGGCGAACATATGAACGCAGATTTAGGCGTGGTAACCGCTGTTAAACTGGGTAACCATTGGTATACGGAAAGACATATATCTCCAGAAATCACGCCAGATACAATATCGTCGATATCTTTAGGGCTTTTTGATAAGGTCAAATTAAGCAGGGTTAGCTCGATAACACTTGATTTAGAATAAGTTTTTATTTAATTACACATAACTAAATCACTGGCCTAACGAGCCAGTGATTTAGAGCCGCCCATGTACAAGACCTTAAGCGTTGAGCACCATAGTCTAGGCCCTGTTCATGGCTGGGGATGGGATTTAGTTGCCCACTACAATCGAGATGAAGGCATAGATGCGCTAGCAGCTTTACGGGCTAGCCGAGCCCCAGTCGTACCTATCCCAATCTCCACACCTTAAGCGAAGGTGTAATCAATTATTTAGTGTTTCGCCTTACCCTGTGGCTGGGTGAAACTGTAGTGGTCTAATCATCCCGGACACCGTTTTAGGTGGTACAGTCGCCACCATGACCAGAGGTGTTCAATGACAAGACTACGTCGCTCATTTACTGCTGAATTCAAACTCG
>NZ_JBGLRE010000019.1:0-3062 GCF_041403185.1 Aeromonas sp. S9(2024) | reverse complement strand
TGCTCTTTAACAATCTGGAAAGCTGATTTAAAAAGTAGTTCTCAAACATTTGTTACAAGTGCTTTGGAAACTTCTTGGCGAAAACCAAATTTTATTTGGTCCTTGTTGTACAGCAACTTGAATGCCGTTTCGACGACACTTCTTGGGGTTGTATGGTTAAGTGACTAAGCGTACATGGTGGATGCCTTGGCAGTCAGAGGCGATGAAGGACGTACTAACCTGCGATAAGCCGTGAGCAGTCGGTAAGAGACATTACGACTCACGGATTTCCGAATGGGGAAACCCACCCGAGATAACTCGGGTATCTGTTACTGAATACATAGGTAACAGAGGCGAACCGGGAGAACTGAAACATCTAAGTACCCCGAGGAAAAGAAATCAACCGAGATTCCCTCAGTAGCGGCGAGCGAACGGGGATTAGCCCTTAAGCATCTTGGAAGTTAGTGGAACGGTCCTGGAAAGGCCGGCGATACAGGGTGATAGCCCCGTACACGAAAACAACCTTGATGTGAAATCGAGTAGGGCGGGACACGTGACATCCTGTCTGAATATGGGGGGACCATCCTCCAAGGCTAAATACTCCTGACTGACCGATAGTGAACCAGTACCGTGAGGGAAAGGCGAAAAGAACCCCTGTGAGGGGAGTGAAATAGAACCTGAAACCGTGTACGTACAAGCAGTGGGAGCCCTTCGGGGTGACTGCGTACCTTTTGTATAATGGGTCAGCGACTTACATTTTGTAGCGAGGTTAACCGTATAGGGGAGCCGTAGGGAAACCGAGTCTTAACTGGGCGTCTAGTTGCAAGGTGTAGACCCGAAACCGGGTGATCTAGCCATGGGCAGGTTGAAGGTTGAGTAACATCAACTGGAGGACCGAACCCACTAACGTTGCAAAGTTAGGGGATGACCTGTGGCTGGGGGTGAAAGGCCAATCAAACTCGGAGATAGCTGGTTCTCCCCGAAAGCTATTTAGGTAGCGCCTCGGACGAATACTACTGGGGGTAGAGCACTGTTTGGGCTAGGGGGTCATCCCGACTTACCAACCCCATGCAAACTCCGAATACCAGTAAGTACTATCCGGGAGACACACGGCGGGTGCTAACGTCCGTCGTGAAGAGGGAAACAACCCAGACCGCCGGCTAAGGTCCCAAAGTTCTGGTTAAGTGGGAAACGATGTGGGAAGGCTCAGACAGCTAGGATGTTGGCTTAGAAGCAGCCATCATTTAAAGAAAGCGTAATAGCTCACTAGTCGAGTCGGCCTGCGCGGAAGATGTAACGGGGCTCAAACCAGGCACCGAAGCCGCGGATTTGCACTTAGTGCAAGTGGTAGGGGAGCGTTCTGTAAGTCTGCGAAGGTGTGTCGAGAGGCATGCTGGAGATATCAGAAGTGCGAATGCTGACGTAAGTAACGATAAAGGGGGTGAAAAGCCTCCTCGCCGGAAGACCAAGGGTTCCTGTCCAACGTTAATCGGGGCAGGGTGAGTCGACCCCTAAGGCGAGGCCGAAAGGCGTAGTCGATGGGAAGCAGGTTAATATTCCTGCACGACTTGTAATTGCGATGGGGGGACGGAGAAGGCTAGGTGGGCCAGGCGACGGTTGTCCTGGTGAAAGTGCGTAGGCGGTACCTTTAGGTAAATCCGGAGGTGCAACGCTGAGACACGAGACGAACGCACTACGGTGCGGAAGCCATTGATGCCCTGCTTCCAGGAAAAGCCTCTAAGCTTCAGATTACAAGTCATCGTACCCCAAACCGACACAGGTGGTCGGGTAGAGAATACCAAGGCGCTTGAGAGAACTCGGGTGAAGGAACTAGGCAAAATAGTACCGTAACTTCGGGAGAAGGTACGCTCTTGTTGGTGAAGTCCCTTGCGGATGGAGCTGACGGGAGTCGCAGTGACCAGATGGCTGGGACTGTTTATCAAAAACACAGCACTCTGCAAACACGAAAGTGGACGTATAGGGTGTGACACCTGCCCGGTGCCGGAAGGTTAATTGATGGGGTTAGCGCAAGCGAAGCTCTTGATCGAAGCCCCGGTAAACGGCGGCCGTAACTATAACGGTCCTAAGGTAGCGAAATTCCTTGTCGGGTAAGTTCCGACCTGCACGAATGGTGTAACCATGGCCATGCTGTCTCCACCCGAGACTCAGTGAAATCGAATTCGCCGTGAAGATGCGGTGTACCCGCGGCTAGACGGAAAGACCCCGTGAACCTTTACTACAGCTTGGCACTGAACATTGAACCTACATGTGTAGGATAGGTGGGAGGCTTTGAAGGCGTGACGCCAGTTGCGCTGGAGCCGTCCTTGAAATACCACCCTTGTATGTTTGATGTTCTAACGCAGGCCCCTGAATCGGGGTCGCGGACAGTGCCTGGTGGGTAGTTTGACTGGGGCGGTCTCCTCCCAAAGAGTAACGGAGGAGCACGAAGGTTGGCTAATCCTGGTCGGACATCAGGAGGTTAGTGCAATGGCATAAGCCAGCTTAACTGCGAGACGGACAGGTCGAGCAGGTACGAAAGTAGGTCATAGTGATCCGGTGGTTCTGAATGGAAGGGCCATCGCTCAACGGATAAAAGGTACTCCGGGGATAACAGGCTGATACCGCCCAAGAGTTCATATCGACGGCGGTGTTTGGCACCTCGATGTCGGCTCATCACATCCTGGGGCTGAAGTCGGTCCCAAGGGTATGGCTGTTCGCCATTTAAAGTGGTACGCGAGCTGGGTTCAGAACGTCGTGAGACAGTTCGGTCCCTATCTGCCGTGGGCGTTGGATGATTGAAGGGAGTTGCTCCTAGTACGAGAGGACCGGAGTGAACGAACCTCTGGTGTTCGGGTTGTCACGCCAGTGGCACTGCCCGGTAGCTAAGTTCGGAATCGATAACCGCTGAAAGCATCTAAGCGGGAAGCGAGCCCTGAGATGAGTCATCCCTGACCCCTTGAGGGTCCTAAAGGGCCGTTGGAGACCACAACGTTGATAGGTGGGGTGTGTAAGCGCGGCGACGTGTTGAGCTAACCCATACTAATTACCCGTGAGGCTTAACCATACAACACCCAAGAAGTGTT
>NZ_JBGLRE010000018.1:0-27983 GCF_041403185.1 Aeromonas sp. S9(2024) | reverse complement strand
ACCAGTTTTAAAAAATGATACAGATGGGTCGTTAGCTCAGTCGGTAGAGCAGTTGACTTTTAATCAATTGGTCGCTGGTTCGAATCCAGCACGACCCACCATCATTTAGCAGTATCCCAGGTCGTTTAGCTCAGCTGGGAGAGCACCTCCCTTACAAGGAGGGGGTCACTGGTTCGAGCCCAGTAACGACCACCATATTTGCAAGAATGCTGAAACCTGTAGCAATGTTTCAGAAAAAATCCCCACTCAGGTGGGGATTTTTTTTGCCTGTCGTTCGGCGTGCCGGCTGTTCTTCTGCCGCATTGCAGCCTCTCTTTTCTTCGCCTTACTGCCACCACCCGTCGTCATCAACTTGACGGCCTGCGGCTATATTCGCTTGCTTTACCAAGGTTCACCCAGGATTCCGGACAAGAAAAAAGGGCAGGCCAGGGCCTGCCCTCTGGCATGGGCTTACAGGATGCCGCGGATCAGGATCCCGGCGATCAACAGGGGGGCCACGATGCGCCAGCACCAGAGCAGAGCGAGCCGCAAGGCAGGTGACAGCCCGGTCGGCAGGATGCGTTCCCCCAGCCGCCAGCCCAGCAGCAGGGTCAGCACCAGACCAAACAGCGGCATCATCAGATTGGAGGTGAGGTAGTCGAGCAGTTCGAAGATGGTCTTGCCAAACAGGGTCAGATCGCTCCAGGGGCCGAACGACAGGCTGACCGGGATGCCCGAGGCCATGATGAGCAGGGTCAGCACCCGGCAAGCCCCACGGCGTGACCAGCCCCACTCTTCGGTGGTGAAGCGCACCAGGTGCTCCAGCATGGAGATGGAGGAGGAGAGGGCAGCGACCAGCAGCAGCAGGAAGAAGACTATCCCCAGTCCCTGACCGAACGGCAGATGGTTGAATACCGCAGGCATGGTCATGAAGGTCAGCCCCGGGCCTGCTGCCGGATCGATGCCGGTCGATGCCAGCGCCGGGAAGATCATCAGGCCCGCCAGCACCGAGATGAAGCTCGCCAGAGTGACCACCCAGACGCCTGAGCGCACCACCCCCTCGCTATTGGGCAGGTAGGCGCCATAGGTGGTGTGTACCCCCAGACCAATAGAAAGGGAGAAGAAGGCCAGTCCCAGCGCATCCAGTACGCTCTGGCCGGTCAGCATGGTGAAATCCGGCAGCAGCAGCTGGCGCACCCCAGCCATGGAGCCAGGCATGGAGAGACCCACACAGACCAGCAGCAGCATCATGACGAACAGGGCCGGCATCATCCAGCGCAGGGCCCGCTCCACCCCTTTCTGGATCCCGCCCTGTACGAACCACCAGGTCAGCCCGGCAAATATCAGATGGGTCAGCACAGGCCACCAGGGATTGCTGACATAGCCATTGAACAGGGCGGTGAGGGCGCTTCCCTCGCTCAGGTTGAGCTGGCCACTCACGGCCAGTGCCGCATAGCCGACGGTCCAGCCGCCGACCACGCTGTAGAAGCTGTATATGAAGAAGCCACACAGGATCCCCATGTACCCCATCCAGCGCCAGTTCGGACCCACCAGTTTGCGGAAGGCGCCGAGCACCCCTCGCTGACTATGGCTGCCGAGCAGGGTTTCGCCGACCTGCACCGCCACCCCCAGGGTGAAGCTGAACAGCAGAAACACCAGCAGGAAGGCGCCCCCGCCATTGGTGGCCGTCACATAGGGAAACTTCCAGATCGCGCCAAGGCCGATCGCCGTGCCAGCGGCTGCCAGCACATGACCAAGACGGGAAGACCACTGAACCTGACTCATGCAACCTCCGGGTAATGCAACATCGAATCGATACTCCTTGGGCAAACAACAATATGGGCAACAACAAAAAAGGCCGCCCGAGGCGACCTATGCAATGAACTTTCAGACAAGCTGTGCGTGCAAGGTCACCTCTCTTGCGAGCTAAAAAATCGACCAAACAGCACGAGGATGGCAGACATGAAGAGATGACCCGAGCAATAAACCGAGTCGACAGCCTAAACTATGGAAAGAAAAATTGACACATAAAATAAAAAATTTTTATATGTGGCTATCTCGCCATTTTCCCACAGGGCGATCATCGGGCAGCCTCTTCGCTACCTTGTCCTTGATGGCTGGGGGATAATCACCCTCGTTTCCTATGGCGTGCGTGGCCGCAAGCCGGCATCGCAGCAGCAAAGGCAGGATTGCATATGAAATGGATCTTCATCCCCTGGTTGTTCCTCAGCCTGAGTCTCTCGGCCCAGCCAGCCCTGACGCTGCTCAGCCATGAGCTCCCTCCCTTTACGTATCTCCATGAGGGCAAGCTGGATGGGCTGGCCGTGCGACTGGTGGAAGAGGTTCAGCAAGAACTGGGCGAGCATCAACCTATCCGGGTCTATCCCTTCAAACGTGGGTTGGCACTGACCAGGCTGGAGCCGGGCTATGCACTGTTTGTGACCCAATGGACGCCGGAGCGGGCTCCCCATTACAAATGGGTCGGGCCGCTTTTTCTCAATCGGGTCGTGATTTACCAGCCTCCCGGCATCCGGCAAACGCTGACCCGGCTGGACCAATTGCGTCATCTGCCCAGAGTCGGGGTGGTGCTGGGCAATGCCGATGACGAGCGGTTGACCCGGGAGGGCTATACCAATCTGGTTCGTTATCAGACCGTAGATGAAGCCTTGCAGCGCCTGCTGCTTGGCAAGATAGACGCCCTGCCGGTAGGGGAGATGGTGCTCGATGCCGCGCTGGAGCGGCTGGGCCTGTCTGCCAAGAGTGTCACTAACAGCGGGGTCATATTGCACGACTCCTGGTTGTATCTCGCCTTTGGCAAGTCACAGGATGATGCCGTGATTACTCGTTGGCAGGCGGCCCTCGACAAGGTCAGGGCCGCCCATCGCGAAGGCAGGCTCCCTGACCACAAGCGCTGAGGATCAGACCAGTCCTCGCACCAGGATCCCGCCGATCAGCAGCGGTGCCAGCCAGCGCCAACCATTCATCAGCAGGTGATGCCAGTGGGCTGCCAGCCCCTGCGGCAGTGCCTTGCGTCCCAGCTTCCAGCCCAGCAACAGGGTCACCATCAGGCCGAACAGCGGCATCATCAGGTTGGAGGTGATGAAATCCAGCAGCTCAAAGATGGTTTTGCCAAACAGGGTGGCATCTTGCAGGGGGCCGAACGACAGGCTGACCGGAATGCCGTTGAGCATGATGACCGCCGTGATGGCGCTGCAGGCCTTGCGACGGGACCAGCCCCAGCTCTCGCACAGGAAGCACTGCAGGTGCTCCAGCAGGGAGATGGCAGAGGAGAGGGCGGCAAACACCAGCAGGCCGAAGAAGATGACCGCCAGCCCCTGGCCGAATGGCAGCAGCTGGAACACAGCCGGCATGGTCATGAAGGTGAGGCCGGGCCCTGCCGCCGGATCGATGCCGGTCGCGGCCAGCACGGGGAAGATCATCAAGCCGGCCAGTACGGCGATCATGCTGGCCAGCAGCACGACCCAGAGGCTGGAGCGCCCGACCCCTTCGCTGGAGGGCAGATAGGCGCCATAGGTGGTGTGAATGCCAAGGCCGATGGAGAGGGAGAAGAAGGCCAACCCCATGGCATCCAGCACACCGGACATCCCCAGCTTGCTGAAATCGGGCATCAGAAAGTGGCGTACACCCGCCATGGCATTAGGCAGGGTCAGGCCAAATGCCACCAGCATCAGGATCATCAGGAACAGGGCCGGCATCATCCAGCGCAGGGTGCGCTCCACCCCGCGCTGGATCCCCCCTTGCACCACGATCCAGGTGAGGGCGGCAAACAGCAGGTGGGTGAGGATGGGCCAGGTGCCATCGCTAACGTAGTCATTGAAGCGGGCGGTGAGGGCGGCAGCATCCCCCTGGTTGAGCTGACCCGAGATGGCCATGCCGGTGTAGCCCAGGGTCCAGCCTCCCACCACGCTATAGAAGCTGAAGATGAGCAGGGTGCAGAGAATGCCCATGACGCCGACCCAGCGCCAGCGCTTGCCGAGCAGTTCGGAGAAGGCGCCCACCACCCCGCGCCGGCTCATGCTGCCGAGCAGCGTCTCCCCCATCAGCACTATGACCCCCAGGGTGAAGCTGAACAGCAGGAACACCAGCAGGAAGGCGCCCCCGCCATTGGTGGCCGTCACATAGGGGAACTTCCAGATAGCGCCGATCCCCACTGCGGAGCCGGCGGCGGCTAGGATATACCCGAGGCGGGATGACCATTGGGACTGCTTCATAAGAACTCCAATCGAGCGCCCCTTGGTGGGGCTAGAAAGTAGGGTCTGAAAATGGGGCTGGAACGGCACTCAGATTACGGAGGGAGGCGGGCAATCACAACGACGCTTATGGGGATGAAAACAGAGTTTTTGGCATGATTAACCAATAAATCATATCTTTGTATGCAATCATGCCAAAAAATAAAAACCGGAGCGTTTTTGCTCCGGTTTGAGGTCTGGTTGGCGTGTCGCGTCGGGTCAGATCACCCCCAGCTCCCGCAGCCGCTCCATCAGGTAGCTGTGGGCGGTATGACGCTCGGAGAGCACTACGTCCGGCCGCGGATGGAGGAACAGCGGCAAGGAGATGCGCGACTTGCTGGCACTGCCGCCGGTCGGGTTGATGACGCGGTGGGTGGTGGAGGGGTAATAGCCACGGGAGGCCTCTTGCAGCATGTCACCAATGTTGATGATGAGGGTGCCAAAATCGCACGGCACGTCCATCCACTCGCCGTCGGAACCCTTCACCTGCAGGCCAGGCTCGTTGGCAGCGGGCAGTATGGTCAGCAGGTTGATGTCCTCGTGGGCGGCGGCGCGGATGGCGCCCGGCTCCTCGGTGCCGTCGAACGGCGGATAGTGCAGCACCCGCAGCAGGGTCTTCTGGCTCTCTTCGATCATGGAGGAGAGCGGGCAGCTGTAGTGGGCGGCGATGTCGCTCGGGGTGTACTGCTCGACCCAACCCAGCAGCTCGGCGGCCAGGTTGTTGGCGAGGGCATAATACTCCATCGCCTGATCCTTGAGCTCTGCCGGCATCTGACCCCAAGGGTAGATGTGGAAGTACTCCTTGATGTCTTTCTGGCTGTGGCCCTTGGCCACCTCGGAGACCGACGGCGGGAAATAGCCGTCCTGGGTCTCGCGATTGAACAGAAAATCCTGTTTCTGCTCGCTCATGAAGAAGCGATACCAGTTGTCATAGATGGACTGCACCAGCTCCTTGGGGATGGGGTGGTTGGTCAGTACCCCGAAGCCGGTGGTTCGCAGGGATTCGGTAAAGCGCTGCGCCGCATCGGGCGAGCGGTAATCGACGGTCAGGACTTTCATTATTTTTGTTACATGCCAGTTAAAAGATGGCGCAGTGTACCCCGCACGATGCGCCAAGGAAAGCGGGCCGAGAGCCCGGTTCAGGCAGACAGTAAATAGTGACGAAAAAGTCAAAAAAAGGTATCCGTCAGAACCCGCCTCCATCCCTTGTCCCGACCCGGCATCCTCACTAGAATGCCAGCCACTGTCTTTTCCAGAGCCCTCTCATGTCCCCCAAGATCCTGTTGTTGACCCTGCCCTTGCTGCTCGCCGGTTGCAGCTCGCTGTCGGAAGAGGAGTGCCGTTCCATGAGCTGGTACAACCTGGGGTATCAGGATGGAGAGCAGGGCAAGAGCCGTCAGCAGGCGCGGGACTATGTTGCCACCTGTGGCGAATATGGTCTCAGGGTGGATGAGGGGGAGTGGCGGCGGGGTTACAACAAGGGGCTGGAGCTCTACTGCATTCCGGAACTCGCCTATAGCAAGGGCAAGTCCGGCGTCACCTACCAGGGGGTATGTCCCAACGATGCCAGCTTCCTGCAGCAGTATCAGCGCGGTTATCAGGAATATCAGCTGGAAACCCGCCTGAGCGAAATTCGCAACGAGCTGGCCCGCAGCGAGCGGGAGATCGATCAGCTTGAGCGCAGCATCCGCAGCGAAAAGGATACCCAGCAGCGGCAGTACTACCGTGACAAGCGCTATCGCGCTATTCGTCATTACGAATCCCTGCGCCGCGAATATGATCGGCTGCGCTTTCCGGATCGGGTGATCCAGTTCTCCTTCGGAGGCTGAACCGGTCCGGCAGAACCGGCCCAGCACCTGGTCAGGAGAGTACCCAGCGCTGCAGCGCCAGGGCGATACCGTCCTCGTTGTGATCAGCGGTGACCCGATCCGCAGCCGCCTGGATCTGTGACGCCGCATTGCCCATGGCGACCGCCAGCCCGACCTGTTCGAACATGCTGAGGTCGTTATTGTTGTCGCCGAAAGCCACCACGTTTTCCATCGCGATCCCCTCACTTTCGGCCCACTGGGCCAGCCGGTTGCCCTTGCTGCAACCCGGTTGCACCAGCTCTACCGCGTAGGGGGCCGCCCAGTCACGGGTGAAGGGCATGGCATCCACCACCTCGCTCATGAAGGTGTGCAGGCGAGCCGGATCCTGGTTGAACAGCTCCAGCTTCCAAATTGGCTGCGCCAGCCAGCTTGCCGGATTGTCTGCCGGCAACAGAGAGACCTTGAGATGTTCCGGTTGCCGGGCTGACCAGTGGCGGATCCGGGTAACGTGCTCCTCGCAGCCAAGAAAGCCAATGCCTTCGCTTAAGTGAAACAGGGCCCCCATCGCCTGGGCCTCAATCTGTCCCAGTAGCTGGTCAAGGGGGGCGATCGCCAGGGGATCGCCATCCAGGATCCGATCTTGCTCCGGATCGTATAGGTAGGCGCCGTTGCTGCAGATGATGGGGGTATCGAGCGCGAGTTCGTGATGGAAGGGGCGCGCCGTCATGAAGTGGCGCCCGGTCACCAGCAGCACCTTGATGCCCCGGGTACGAGCCTGATCAAGAGCCGCCCGGGTAGCAGACGAGATCTTGTGATCCCGGGTCAGCAGGGTGCCATCCATATCAAGAGCAATGGCCTGAAAATTACTCATATCATCTCCAGCAATGTCGGTCCGAGCGAGGTGCCATACCATCTCGCGGCGAATGGGTTGTCCGTGTCGGTTATTGGTTCATTCCGGAACCGGCATCCGACACGGGACAAGGCTTCTACCCTCCCAAACCCGATGTGCGGATGCAAGTCCTGACAGGGAGCCGGACGGCAATCTGTGATCTGGCGGCAGTGCAGACTCTTTACTTCCTCACTCCGCCTGCACTTCAAGCCGGTTCGGCGCAGCTGCCACTGGTTGTCGCCGATCGGCCCGTCTGCGCAGGCCATAGAAACCGGCAGCACATAGCACACCGCAGAGGGCGGCCAGATAGAAGGGCCATTCGGTGCCTGCCAGCAGCACCAGGCTGCCAACCACGACCGCCAGTATCTCGCTGCCTACCGCCAGGCCGCGGTAAATGCCCATCGCCTGCCCCTGTTGTTCGGCATGGCTGCGGTTGGAGATGGCTACCGAGGTCGCCAGCTCTCCGAGGCTCATGCCGATGCCGGCGGGGATAAAGGTCAGCGCCAGTCCCCACCAGTGGGTCGGCAGCACGAACATCAGCATGCCTGCCGCCATCACCAGGTGGCCGACAATCCCCAGACTGCTGCCACGCCAATGGCGGGCGAGGCGGGAACCCAGCCAGGAGCCCAGCATCATGGGCACGCTCACCAGTACGGCGGCCTGTGCCAGCTGCACCGGATCCCAGGCCAGCCGCTCCACCAACCAGACGTTGAAGTAGGTGAAATAGAGCTGCACGGCGCCATAGCTGAGCAGGGTCAGCACGAAGTAGGGCAGCAGAGCGGGTTGCAACAGCAGCTCACGGGAAGAGAGGGAGGGCGCCTGCTGGCGAGTGGCCGCCGGTGCCTGGTTGGGGAGCAGCCAGTACGCCAGCAACAGGTTGATGGCGGTCATGGCTACCGCCAGCCAGGCGGCCAGGCTGTAATCCCCTGAGATCACGGCGGCGTAGCCGCCTATCATGGGGCCCAGTACCCAGCCCAGATTCATGCCGATGTTGATCCAGGCGAAGCTGCGCGCCTTGGTCTTGGTGGTGCTCAGATCCGCCGCCATTGCCTGGACGATGGCGATATTGCCGTTGAAGAAGCCTTCCACAATCCGGCTCAGCAACAGCAGTGGCAGGGAACGCCAGGCGATCCCCAGCGCCATCAGGGCATACCCCGCCAGCACGCCGATCAGGCAGAGTGTCAACACCGGCTTGCGGCCGTGGCGATCCGACTGTTTGCCCAGCCAGGGGGAGCCTACCAACTGAAACAGCGGATAGAGCCCCATGATGACGCCGAGCCACACCTTGCGGCTCCAGTCCGACGTATCCGGCGTCAACATGCCCTGCGCCGGATCCAGCAGCAGCGGCGCCAGCACGGGTGATGGCAGGCTGAAACCCGCCACCGCCAGTGTCACCGTCATCACCAATACCCAGAGAGTTGCCTGTCCTTTGCATGCTTCCATGTTAGTCTCATTAAATAAAGTTATTGGTTTATTTATGTTGGGTGAGAAGCAACATTAAGTAAAGTGAATAGTTGATTTAAAAAATCACACTTCCCATAATGAGCCCATGGACACCTGCACCGGCAAGCTCCTGATCAAGGAGCCATAGCGCCTCGGAGCGTACTTATCGATAACCCAGTGTCGATAGCGAGAGTCACTCAATGAATGCCAGTACCGACAAGATCCTGTTCTTGCTCAAATCCCATGGTCCCCAGAGTGCCGCCGCACTGGGAGAGCAGTTGCAGATGACATCCATGGGCGCCCGCCAGCATCTGATGGCGCTGGAGGCCGAAGGCTGGGTGGGGTTTAGCGACGAGGCTCGTGGTCGCGGCCGTCCGGTGAGGCTGTGGCACCTGACCGAACAGGCCTGGCAACGCTTCCCCGATACCCACAGCGATCTGACTCTGCAGCTTATCGACAACATCCAGCAGCTATTTGGCGAGGTTGGCATGGAGCGGCTGATCCTGCAGCGGGAGCAGCAACAGCTGGCTCGTTATCAGGCGCATCTGACCCAGGCCGGGCTGGCCGACAGGTTGATTGCATTAAAGGCTCTTCGCACACGTGAAGGCTATATGGCGGATATGCGTCAGGAGGAGGATGGCAGCTGGCTGTTGTGGGAGAGTCACTGCCCCATCTGCGCCGCCGCTCGGGCCTGCCGGGGATTTTGTCGCAGTGAATTGGAGATGTTTCGCCAGCTGCTGGCGCCGGCCGAGGTCGAACGGGAGCAATACCTGCTGGACGGGGATCACCGCTGTCTCTACCGGATCCGCCCAGTAGGGCCTTGATGCAGGAAGCCAGAAACAACAAAGCAGGCGCCGGGATGCCTGCTTTGTTGCCTTCGGGGAGGGGATGCTCTCGTTCCAGCCCGTCTGTTCCCGATAAGGTTGGACGGCTGATGGGGCTCTTGACCCGGTAAGGTCCTTCACCGCAGAGACCTGGTTGGGCATCTGCTTTACCACCGGAAGATGTAACCATAGTATCCCTCCTGGGGCGGTGAGTGGTTGCAAAGCGAGCAGTTATTTCGGTTGTTTTTGCAATAGTTCACCCTTAATCTAGAAAAAGTGGATTAGTCATTGCAACGAGGATGGGTGAATGCTGAAACTTGATCGCATAGACAGACATATTCTTGAGCTGATGCAGGAGAACGGCCGCATCAGCAATCTGGAACTGGCCGAGCTGGTTGGCCTCTCACCTTCCCCCTGTTCCCGCCGGGTCAAGGCTCTGGAAGATGCAGGCCTCATCGACACCCACGTTACTCTGCTCAACGCCCGCCAACTGGGTCTGACCCTCACCGCCTACATTCACATCTCCATGGACAGGCATACGCCGGAGCGGTTCGAGAATTTTGACCGGGCCATCAGTGAGCTGCCAGAGGTGCTCGAGTGTGACCTCATCACAGGCAACGATGCCGACTATCAGCTCAAGGTGGTGGTGCGTGACATGGAGCACTACCAGCACTTCCTGCTGGACAAGCTGACCCATATTCCGGGGGTGACCGGAGTGCGTTCCAGCTTCGTGTTGCGCCGGATCAAGCACAAGACGGCGCTGCCGCTCAACCATCTGGGTTAGGCTCCTTACTCTGCGCCGGGTGGAAAGGGTGCCTCCTTCACCCGGCCATCTCTGCCTCATGCGGATCGTCTTGTGGCAGTTGATGGCCCGCATGGTGCATTTGCCCTTCCTCTTTCCCGTGTCCTTCCAAGATGATGAAATGTATCGATTGGCTACATGCAGTCAGCATATCTGACACATCTGGTCACAATTGGTCGAACTTTCCCCATACAATTCCCCCTTGTTCGTGGCATCATATTCAATTGACTGCACTTATCGAGTGCGAACAAGAAGCCGCAATGTCATATGATAAGGAAATACCATGTTGAAAACTGTACGCCCCCTGCTGTTGCCCCTGATGTTTGGCTTGATGACCCTGCCTGCCATGGCCGGTGATCTGGAACAGCCCATGAAGAAGATCGGCTTCAATTACAAGCAGGCCGTCAAGGCGGAAGATCCCGCCACCATGGAGAAGTACATCAACGAGATGAAGGCCCAGCTGGATGTGGCCAAGCAGAAAAACATGCCTGCTGCCAAGAAAGAGAAGTTCCTCGAAGGCATGAACGAGGTGCAAGCCGAGCTGGATGCCAGCCTGGTTGCGCTCAAGGCTGGTGATGAGAGCAAGGCGCGTGAGCATCTGGCCAAGGTCAACGACCTGAAGAAGGAGTACCACAAATATGCCAAGCAAAAAGGGTGAGCCTTTTCGCTGGGATGGGGTGGTCCGCCTGACTCATTGGGGGTTGGCGGCGATCTGCATCGGCAACCTCTGGTTTAATGAGGCGGGAGAGGAGTGGCACGAGTGGCTTGGTTATGGCGCCATTGCCCTCGTCGCCTTGCGGTTGTTATGGGGAGTGACATGGGCCAGGGGATATGCCCGTCTCGATGCCTTGCTCCCCAGCCGCGCGGACTTTCGCCAGCAAGCGGAAGAGATGCGTGAGCGTCAGCCTCCAGCGCCTGGTCATCACGGTACCGGCAAGCTGGCGGTGTGGGCTTTCTGGCTGCTGGTGTTGGCGACAGCAGGAACGGGCTGGTTTCAGAATACCGAGACGGGTTTCGAGCTGGGAGCCGATGATTGGCACGAGTGGTGTACCTGGGCGCTGCAAGGGCTGATAGTCCTGCATCTGCTGGCCATCCTGTTCACCTCATGGCGTCAACGCAGCAATCTGGTCAGACGGATGTTGCCTGGGCGGGATCGCCTACCATCCGGACAGAGCGAAAACGCATAAACCAGAATTCTATTTCAGTGTGAAGCCTTGCATCCTGTTGCCAGCCCAAGACCCGCCCACGGCGGGTCTTTTTGTATCTGGTGCGCAGCGTTTCATGGTCTGGGCTAAATGCAAAAAGGCCGCTCCTGATGAGCGGCCTTTTTCAATTTGGTGGCCCCTGGGGGACTTGAACCCACGACCAATCGATTATGAGTCGACTGCTCTGACCAACTGAGCTAAGGGGCCAAATTGTGCGTTTAGCGGCGTGGATTATAGGGGAAGTACAAAGGGCAGTCCATAGGCAGATCAACCACTTGGCGACTAATTATCCTGCTGTGACGATGAAAGGGGTTATATCTTTCGGGCTGGCGCCAGATAAAACAAAGCCCCGCATGGCGGGGCTTTTGAGACAGCAATAAAGGGCACATGCCTTTGGACTATTCGTCCAGGAAGCTGCGCAGCACTTCGGAGCGGCTCGGGTGACGCAGTTTGCGCAGAGCTTTGGCTTCGATCTGACGGATACGCTCACGGGTAACGTCGAACTGCTTGCCCACTTCCTCGAGGGTGTGGTCAGTGTTCATGTCGATACCGAAGCGCATGCGCAGTACCTTGGCCTCGCGGGCGGTCAGACCGGCCAGCACTTCGCGGGTCGCGTTGCGCAGGCTTTCGCTGGTCGCGGCATCGGCCGGCAGCGCCAGGGTGGTATCTTCAATGAAGTCGCCCAAGTGGGAATCTTCATCATCACCGATGGGCGTCTCCATGGAGATGGGCTCTTTGGCGATTTTCAGTACCTTGCGAATCTTGTCTTCCGGCATGCCCATGCGCATGGCCAGCTCTTCCGGGTTCGGTTCACGACCCATCTCCTGCAACATCTGGCGAGAGATTCGGTTGAGCTTGTTGATGGTCTCGATCATGTGCACCGGGATACGGATGGTACGGGCCTGATCCGCGATGGAGCGGGTAATGGCCTGACGGATCCACCAGGTGGCATAAGTCGAAAACTTGTAGCCACGACGGTATTCAAACTTGTCTACCGCCTTCATCAAACCGATGTTGCCCTCCTGGATCAGATCCAGGAACTGCAGACCACGGTTGGTGTACTTCTTGGCGATGGAGATAACCAGACGCAAGTTGGCTTCGACCATCTCTTTCTTGGCGCGGCGGGCCTTGGCCTCACCGATGCTCATGCGACGGTTGATGTCCTTGATCTGGGCGATCGACAGACCGGTTTCTTCCTCGATCTGCTGCAGCTTGCCGATGGCACGCTGGACATCTTCGTCCATCTCGACCAGACGGGGGGACCAGGCCTTGCCAGCTTGCTTCTGGTATTCAAACCAGGCAGTTTCGCACTCGTTGTTGGTGAAGGCCGCGACGAAGGTTTTCTTCGGCATCTTGGCCTGTTCAACGCAGAGTTTCATGATGATGCGTTCCTGCACACGTACGCGCTCCATCATCTCGCGCATGTTGTTGACCAAACGATCGAACTGCTTGGGCATCAGGCGGAATTGGCGGAATACATCGGCCAGCAGGGCGATGGCTGCCTGGGTATCGTCGTGCGCGCGGCCATTCTTCTGAATAGAGAGACGAGTCACTTCATATTGAGCACGCAGTTCGGCAAATTTCTCGCGAGCGACTTCCGGATCCGGGCCACCGTCACCGTCATCGTCCGAGCTGTCGCCGTCTTCGTCCTCATCCTCATCTTCTTCATCTTCGTCGGCGAGATCGTCTTCGCCGAGTTCGGAGCCGATATGAGTGGCGGTCGGTGCCATATCTTCCGCTTCGTTGGGATCGATAAAACCGGAGATGATGTCGGAGAGGCGCAGCTGCTCGGCTTCATACTTATCGTACTGTTCGAGCAGATAGGTTATTGCTTCCGGGTACTCGGCCACGGAGCTTTGTACCTGGTTGATACCATCTTCGATCCGCTTGGCGATGTCGATTTCGCCTTCACGGGTCAACAGTTCGACGGTACCCATTTCCCGCATGTACATGCGGACAGGATCGGTCGTACGGCCGATCTCGGATTCAACAGATGCCAGAGCCTGGGCCGCTGCTTCGGCAGCGTCCTCATCGGCGGTACCACCTTCAGCCATGATAAGGTCATCGGCATCCGGAGCGTTTTCAACGACTTGAATGCCCATATCGTTGATCATCTGGATGATGTCTTCGATCTGGTCTGAATCGACGATGTCTTGCGGGAGGTGATCGTTCACCTCGGCATAAGTCAGGTAGCCCTGTTCTTTACCTTTGGCAACGAGGAGTTTAAGCTGAGACTGCGGGGTTTGCTCCATAGAACTCATCCGGTTGGTGTTGCTAGGTTGCGCTTACAGTGCGCTGCTGCGCAAATAGCCAATTCTAATAGAAAACCGCCAGACATGCTATGTCTGGTTGCGGCGTCGGTCATGAGAAACCCCTGCCCGCAGTATTGTCGGGGCCAGGCGGTTATAAAATTTTTGCTTTTTATCCCGTCGATTCGGGCAACGTTATCCATATTGGGACTAATCACTCAAATATCAAGCCCCGCTCTCATTTCTTTTCTCAATTTGTACTTCTCTGATCAACATCATCAGCTCTTGAGTCTCTTCTGCGCTTAGGCCTTCCTGTGCCACCTTGGCTTGCAATTCCTCAATCCGCTGCTTCAAGAATAGATTGATGAAGCCGACAAAGGTGTCCTGCAATTCCCCGAGAATATCCGGTTCCTGATCGAGTTTGATCTCTTCAAACAGGTCGTGCATGGCCAGTTGCGCCAGGATTTCCCCTTCCTTGGTGCCGCGCCAGTGTTCCAGCAGAATGCCCGTGGTGATCCCCGGTTGGGTCAGGATCTGCTGGTGCAGTTGCAGCAGGAACTTGATGCCCTGTAAGCGCAATCCTGCCAGCTCCGGCATGGCTGGCAGCTCGGCAGTGATCGCGGGATACTGCACCATCAGGGCCAGCGCCCGGCGCAGCGGTGTCAGCTTGGCAGCCTTGGGCTTGTTAACCTCGGCCTTGGGCTGGCTGTTACGGGCAAACAGTTCGGCGATGCGCTGTTTGTTTTCCCCCCAGCGCATCATGCTGGAGAGGCGAGTGATCAATCCCTCTCGGGTAAATCCTTCCGGCACTCGGCGGATCAGCTCGGCGGCCTTGTTGGCCACTTCGAACTTGCCTGCTTCGCCCGAGAGTGCGGCATCGCGCCCGAGACGCTCGAACATGAAGTCGGCAAAGGGTTGTGCTTGGTCGAGCAGAGCCTCGAACCCTTCTTTGCCGATCTGACGCACCAGGGAATCGGGATCCTCGCCGTCCGGCAGAAACACGAACTTGAGCTCGCGGCCATCCTGCAGATGGGGGAGGGCGTTATCCAGTGCTCGCCAGGCGGCTTCTCGTCCCGCATTGTCACCGTCGTAGCAGCAAACCACTTCGGCGGTAGTGCGAAACAGGGTGTGGATATGGTCGCTGGTCGTTGCCGTGCCCAGGGCGGCCACCGCATAGTCGATGTCGTACTGGCCCAGGGCCACCACATCCATATAGCCTTCCACCACAAGGATCCGGCGAGGATCCTTGTGCGCCTGTTTCACCTCATAGAGACCGAATAGCTCCCGTCCTTTGTGGAAGATGGGGGTTTCCGGCGAGTTGAGGTATTTGGGCGTACCATCACCCAGTACTCGGCCACCGAAGCCGATGACACGACCCCGCTTGTCACGGATCGGGAACATGATGCGATCGCGGAAGCGATCATAGCTGCCGGGGCCGCTATCGCGCGGGATCAGCATACCGCCGGAGATGAGCAGTTGCTCGTGATCCCGGCTGGCTCCAAAGCGGCGACGCACCTGATCCCAGTCACCCGGGGCATAGCCTATATTGAAGCGCTTGACCACTTCGCCAGTCAGACCACGCCCTTTCAGGTACTCCACCGCCTGGGGAGCACTTTTCAGGCTGCTCTCGTAGAAGCGGGCGATCTGGTTCATCAGCTCGAAGAGATCCTTGCTGACTGCAGGCTGGTTGCTGCTAGCGCCTCCGGCGCTCTGCTCACGCGGGACCTGCATGCCATGCAGGCTGGCCAACTCTTCGATGGCATCGGGGAATTCAAGGCCGTCATACTCCATGACAAAGCCGATGGCATTGCCGTGGGCGCCACAGCCGAAGCAGTGATAGAACTGTTTCTCTTGGCTGACGGTAAACGAGGGGCTTTTTTCGTTATGAAAAGGGCAGCAAGCCTGGTAGTTCTTACCGGCTTTTTTCAGCCGCACACGGGAGTCAATCAGCTCGACAATGTCTGTGCGTACGAGCAGATCATCGATAAAGGATTGAGGGATCCTGCCTGCCATAACCGTCCTGTTTCATTGCGGAAAAATAAAAAAGCCGCGCATTCCCAGGGAAGCACGGCTTCTTCGACCAAACAAGAGAGTTGCCTGTTACGCCAAGCGGGTTTTCACCTGAGCACTGACGGCGCCAATATCGGCGCGTCCCTGAATGTTAGGCTTCAAAACAGCCATGACCTTGCCCATGTCAGCCATGACGGCAGCACCGCTTTGCGCGATGGCTTGCTCGATCAGGGCGGAGATTTCATCTGCGGTCAGCTGTTGTGGCAGGAATTCCTGCAGCACAACGATCTCTGCGGACTCTTTGTCGGCGAGATCCTGGCGACCGGCAGCTTCAAACTGGCTGATGGCATCACGGCGCTGTTTGACCATTTTGGTCACGACGGCGAGGATATCTTCATCAGTGAGTTCGACACGGGTATCAACTTCACGCTGCTTGATTTCTGCCATCAACAAACGGATAGCACCCAGCCGTTGCTTGTCTTTGGCAAGCATGGCGAGTTTTTGCTGATCCTTGAGTTGATCCTTCAGAGACACGGCACAGTCCCCTGATTAGTACAGGCGGATACGACGTGCGTTTTCGCGAGACAGCTTCTTGGCGTGACGCTTAACGGCAGACGCTTTGGCACGCTTACGAATAGTAGTCGGCTTCTCGTAGAACTCACGGCTACGAACTTCGGACAGGATACCGGCTTTTTCGCAAGAACGCTTGAAGCGACGCAGAGCAACGTCAAACGGCTCATTTTCACGGACTTTGATTACTGGCATGTGCCTTTCACCTCAGTGATAAATTGTTAGCTGACCTTCAATCGATCAGCATCTCTTAAAATGGTGCGAAATTATACTCTGGACAGGGAATGAAAGTAAACCCGCAGAGATCGCTCTGGTTTAAAAAACCCGCGAAGGTTACCATAGCCGTCTCATTTTAGCAGTGAAATTTTTTAGCAATGCGTGTATTGGGCATAGAGACATCCTGTGACGAAACCGGGATCGCGATCTTCGACGATCAAAAAGGGATCCTTTCCCACCAGTTATACAGCCAGGTCAAGCTGCATGCGGACTACGGTGGCGTCGTCCCCGAGTTGGCCAGCCGGGATCATGTTCGCAAGACGATCCCCTTGATCCAGGCCGCATTGCAAGAGGCGGGACTGGGTCAAGATGACATCGACGGCATCGCCTACACAGCGGGCCCGGGTCTGGTCGGCGCCATTCTGGTCGGGGCCACCATTGGCCGTTCGCTGGCCATGGCGTGGAACAAGCCGGCCATCGCCGTGCACCACATGGAAGGCCACCTGCTGGCTCCCATGCTGGAAGAGCGTGCGCCCGAGTTTCCCTTCGTGGCACTGTTGGTCTCCGGCGGCCACTCCATGCTGGTGCGGGTCGATGGCATCGGCAGCTACCAGCTGCTGGGCGAGTCTATCGACGATGCCGCCGGCGAGGCGTTCGACAAGACCGCCAAGCTGATGGGTCTGGACTATCCCGGTGGTCCGCTGCTCTCCCGTCTTGCTGAGAAGGGCACCAAGGGGCGCTTCCATTTCCCGCGTCCCATGACCGATCGCCCCGGACTTGACATGAGTTTCTCCGGTCTCAAGACCTTTGCCGCCAACACCATCGCTGCCAATGGGGATGACGAGCAGACTCGTGCTGATATCGCCAGAGCCTTTGAAGATGCCGTAGTCGATACCCTGGCCATCAAGTGTCGTCGCGCCTTGCAGGAGACCGGTCTCAATCGCCTCGTGGTGGCCGGTGGTGTCAGTGCCAACCGTCACCTGCGGGCCCAGCTTGCCGAGCTGATGGAGAGCCTTAAGGGCGAAGTCTTCTATCCGCGTACCGAATACTGTACCGACAACGGCGCCATGATTGCTTACGCCGGTATGCAGCGTCTGAAGGCCGGTGTGTTCGAGCCTCTGGTGGTCAAGGCTGTGCCGCGCTGGCCGCTGGATACTCTGGATCCGGTCTGATCCGCAGGATCCGGCATATCGAAGGGGTCGGTAATGGTGTACAAGCGCTTTACCCTTTCGATGCAGCAGAACCTCTGTCAGAGGCCTGGATAGGCAGATGATGAGGCCGTGTGCGAGATAGTCTTGCCGAATCATCCGGCGCAGGCTTGGTTTGAGCGTGATATGGATAAAAAAATCCCCGCCAATTGGCGGGGATTTTTGTTGGTGGCAAGCAACCGGATTAGATCATGATGCCGCCGAAGAAGAAGCCCAGCGCCACGGCGATGGCGATGGTTGCCACACCCGGGATGAAGAAGGGGTGGTTGAACACGGCTTTGCCGATGCGGGTGGAGCCGGTGTCATCCATTTCGACCGCAGCCAGCAGGGTCGGGTAGGTCGGCAGTACGAACAGGGCGCTTACGGCCGCGAAAGAGGCGATAGCAGTCAGCGGGCTGACGCCCAGAGCCAGGGCGGCCGGCATCAGGGCCTTGGTGGTGGCACCCTGTGAATAGAGCAGCATGGCGGCGAAGAACAGCACCACGGCCAGCAGCCAGGAGTACTGGTTCAGCAGGTCACCAGCGATGAGCTGGATGGTGTCCATATTGCCTTTCACGAAGACGTTACCCAGCCAGGCCACACCCAGCACGCAGATACAGGCGGACATACCGGACTTGAAGGTCGGCATGTTGGTCACCTGGGTCACGTCCAGTTTGCACACCAGAGTCATGATGGTGGCTGCGGCCAGCATGATGCCCATGATGGCGCCGTCGCGGGGGATCGGCGGGTTGGTGATCAGGCCCACTTTGCCGGAGATGGCAGTGGCGTAAGCCATGACGGCGACGATGGCGGCGATGAAGATCCAGACGGACAGTTTGGCATAAGGCTTGATTTCAAGCTGGGTAGCGCCACGCAGCTTGATGAGGCCCTTGGCCTTGCGCTCCAGATAGACTTCGTCCTGATCCAGCGGCTTGCCCAGCATATTGGCGACGAAGGCACCCAGGATACAGGCGATGAAGGTGGACGGGATGCAGATGGCCAGCAGAGTCAGATAGTCAACGCCAAGCGGTTCCAGCATGCCGGAGAAGGCAACCACGGCCGCGGAGATTGGCGAGGCTGTGATGGCGATCTGGGAGGCAACGACCGCGATGGAGAGCGGACGGGAGGGGCGGATGCCCTGCTCCTTGGCCACTTCGGCGATCACCGGCAGGGTGGAAAACGCGGTGTGACCGGTACCGGCCAGCATGGTCATCAGGTAGGTGACGACCGGAGCGGCGAAGGTGATGTATTTGGGGTTTTTGCGCAGTGCTTTTTCAGCCAGGTGTACCAGGTAGTCCATCCCGCCGGCCAACTGCATGCAGGCAATGGCACAGATGACGGACGCGATGATCATGATCACGTCCCAGGGGATGTAGGATACCAGCTGATCGCTCGGGATCTGTACACCCAGACCCCAGGTCAGGACCAGTACACCCAGACCACCGGCGAAGCCGATGCCGATGCTGCCTATCCGGGCCCCCAGATAGATAGCGGCGAGTACGACAAGTAACTCGATTCCAATCATAGCGATAACTCCATTTTTAGTTTTTTGGTTTTTCTTTGGCAAAAGCCAATTCCCGATGGGACTGGGTGAGGCCGATCGGGAACTGACTTTAAATGGGCCGGGAAGATCCCGGCCCATGCTCGCTTATACGGTGGTTTCGCGGGTGAAACGCTTGGCCTTGTATTGCGGGTTCATCAGGTTCTCGATGGAGAGGATTTCATCCAGCTGCTCGGCGCTCAGCAGACCACGCTCCAGTACGACTTCGCGTACGTTCTTGCCGGTCTGGGCACAGATTTTGCCGACGATGTCACCTTCGTGGTGGCCGATGAAGGGGTTCAGGTAAGTCACGATACCGATGGAGTTCAGCACGTGGTTCATGCAGATTTCCGGGTTGGCAGTGATACCTTCCACGCACTTCTCGCGCAGGGAGATACAGGCTTTTTCCATCAGGCTCAGGGATTCGAACATTGCCTGACCGATCACCGGCTCCATGACGTTCAGCTGCAGCTGACCGGCTTCGGCGGCGAAGGTGATGGTGATATCGTTACCGAATACCTTGAAGCAGGATTGGTTGACCACTTCCGGGATAACCGGGTTGACCTTGGCCGGCATGATGGAGGAACCAGCCTGCATTTCCGGCAGGTTGATCTCTTTCAGTGCAGTACGCGGGCCGGAGGAGAGCAGACGCAGATCGTTACAGATCTTGGACAGCTTCATGGCCAGACGCTTGATGGCGCCGTGCAGCATGACGTAAGCGCCGCAGTCGGAGGTGGCTTCGATCAGATCTTCTGCCGGTACGTAGGCGCGACCGGTGATCTCTGCCAGACGCTGAATGGCCAGCTTGGAGTACTCGGGCGGAGTGTTCAGACCGGTACCGATGGCGGTGGCGCCCAGGTTCACTTCCAGCAGCAGTTCTTGGCAGCGTTTGATGGATTTAATCTCTTCGCGCAGAGTGACGGCGAAGGCGTGGAACTCCTGGCCCAGGGTCATGGGCACGGCGTCTTGCAGTTGGGTACGACCCATCTTCAGGACTTTCTTGAACTCTTCAGCCTTGGCGTCGAAGGCAGCGATCAGGTGCTCCAAGGCATGCAGGGTCACGTCGGTGCTGTTGACCACGGCGACGCGGAAACCGGTTGGGTAGGCGTCGTTGGTGGACTGGCACTTGTTGACGTGATCGTTGGGGTTGATGACGTCGTAGCGGCCTTTCTCCAGACCCATCAGTTCGAGGGCGATGTTGGCCAGGACTTCGTTGGTGTTCATGTTGACGGAGGTACCCGCACCACCCTGATAAACATCGACTGGGAACTGGTCGAAGCATTTGCCGGTGTTCAGCATCAGGTCACAGGCTTCCACGATCTTGTCTGCAATTTCAGGACGGATGGTACCCAGCTCGCCGTTTGCCATGGCGGCCGCTTTCTTGGTCAGCACCATGCCGCGTACGAATTCCGGAACGTCAGAAATCTTCTGAGAGCTGATCTTGAAGTTCTCGACGGCGCGCAGGGTGTGTACGCCGTAGTACATGTCGTTGGAAACTTCTTTGGTGCCCAGCAGGTCTTCTTCAATGCGGACGTTCTTGATGTCGCTCATTGTAATGCCTCAGAAATCAGATAAATGGAAAAAACCTCACCGAGTGGTCGCGAGTTCCTTGCGCACAGCTCATCCTGAAGCACCACACATCGAGTGGGGCGGTAGGGAGGATAACCTCCCGAATTACTGAAGAACATACTACTCCAATTGAGGTATCAATTATTAGAGATGGATCACTAATCTTTAGACATTTTCAAATTGCGTTGATGAAAGTACACATCTGTTGTGGCACATCTATCGCGCTGATTTTTATCAATTTAAAGACAGAGTTGCTGATTTTTTATGACGTAGGTGATTTGGGGCTCAATGGCGAGACTTGAAAAAGCCCGAACTGGCCCCATTTATTCCGGGTAGAAAGTTGCGACAATGCCGACAGCAATCGGGCATTGCTCCGCCGTGCGGAGCGGCTTTCTCCCAATTTACCGAGCGTGGAGTTGATATGGGCAAGTTGTTTCTGTTGTTGGTGGGGCTGGTGGTACTGGAACTCACCGTGATGATCGAGGTTGGCGCCGTCATTGGTGCGTTGCCAACCGTCGGCTTGCTCATACTGACGGCAGTATTGGGCTCCTCCCTGGTGCGTAGCGAAGGGCTCAAGACCCTGTTCAGCGCCCAGCAAAAGATGCAGCAGGGCGAAATGCCTGGGCGCGAGGTGATGGGTGGCATGATGCTGGCGCTGGCCGGTCTGTTGCTGATCATCCCTGGGTTTGTCACCGACTTTTTCGGTATCCTGCTGCTGCAACCCTGGCTGCGCAACAAGCTGGCCGACAAACTGATTGGCAGCAACCAGTTCCGGATGCAGATGGGTGGGTTCCAGGGTTCGCAACCGCCATTCGGTCAGGCCCCCTCTTCTGATGAACAGCCGGGACAGAATCATCGCGGTGGCACCACCATCGAAGGTGAATTCGAGCGCAAGGAGTAAGTCTCGCAGCAGGGGGCGTTGTGCGTCAGGGATTGCCCAGATGGCACAACGCCTCGAAGCGGTGGCGGGCATACCACCAGGCCAGTGAACCCGCCAGCAGGTTGGCCAGCAGTATTCCAAGATAGATCCCCTGTTCCCCCCCCAGCTTTGCCCCCAGCCAGGCCCCTGGCAACAAGAAGACAAACAGCCGCAGACCGTTGAACAGGAACGAAATACTGGATGCCCTTACGCCATTCAAGGCGGACGCCAGCAACATCACCATTCCCTGAAAGCCGTAACCGATGGGGACCAGATGCAGATAAAGGATGATGAGGCGCACCACTTGCGGATGATCGCTGAACAGCTTGGCAATCAGGGGCGCCAGCAGCCAGGTCAGGCCGTAAACGGCGAGCTGGAACAACAGGGCAAATCGCATGCAACTTTGTAGCGCCATCCTGGCTCTGACCGGATTGCCTGCCCCGCAGTTTTGTGAAATGAAGGGGGCGAGCACCGAGGAGAGCGCCATCATCACGATCAGCAGCAGGGCCTCGACCCGTGACGCAGCACCGTAGGCGGCCACTACCTCGGTGCCCAGACCCGCAAAGATGGTCATCAACACGGCATTGGCCAAGGGATTGAGCATGTTGGTAAAGGAGGCCGGCACGGCCACATGAAGCAGGGCCCGCCAGTGGGCGAGCAATCTGGGGCGAGCAGAGAGACGCCACAACAGTAACCCTTCCCGGTGGCGCAATATATAGAGGCTGACCAGCATGGCCATCATCCAGGAGAGGGAGGTGGCGATGGCCGCACCCCGGATCCCCCACTCGGGGAAGGGGCCAATGCCGAAGATGAGCAGGGGATCCAGCACCCCGTTGACCAGTCCTGCGACCGTCATCACCAGGCTGGGGGTCTTGGTATCCCCGGTAGCCCGGATGGCGGCGTTGCCCACCATGGGCAGTACCAGCATGGGGACGGTCAGATACCAGATCAGCATGTAATCGTGGATCAGCGAAATCAGTTCGCGACTGGCGCCCAGCAGAGTGAAGAGGGGGTCTATGGTCAGGGCGCCGCCGATGGAGAGCAGACTCACCATGATTACCGCCAGAAACAGGCTGTCGGTGGTGATGCGTGCCGCCTCTTCATGCTTGCCTTGTCCCAGGGTATGACCGATCACGGCGGACAACCCGGCCCCGAGCCCCATGGCCAGCGAGGTAACCACGAAAGTCACCGGAAAGGTAAAGCTGATGGCCGCCAGCGCCTGGGTGCCCAGCATGCCAATAAAGAAGGTATCAATCAGGTTGAAGGCCAGAATGGCGACGATGCCGAGGATCATGGGCCCCGTCATCCGGCGCAGTACGACTGGTGCGGGCGCTGTCAGCATGGGGTTGGTGTGGGTCAAGGGCTCGTCTCTACATCTGGCGTTGACGGTTCTGACATGAAAGAGACGGGTTGGCCGGTCCGTTCCATGGTGAGGGCACCGATGAACAATCGAAGGTGCTCATAGTACGTGAAAAAATTTTTTTTGTATTTGCCCTTGAAGGGTTAACAACTCTGCCCCACATCAGGGACATACCTGATTTGGCCCGGAACGGCCATTCCTCAAAGCAACAATGAGACTCATTTTGGGAGAGTTATCGATGAAAATTCGTCCACTGCACGACCGCGTCATTATCAAGCGCATCGAAGCTGAAGCCAAATCCGCCGGCGGTATCGTGTTGACTGGTACTGCGGCTCAGAAGTCCACCCGTGGTGAAGTGCTTGCCGTAGGGACTGGCCGGATCCTGGATAATGGCGATGTCAAAGCGCTGGCCGTCAAGGTTGGTGACAAGGTGATCTTCAACGAAGGTTACGGCGTGAAGACCGAGAAGCTGGATGGCCAGGAGGTACTGATCCTGTCCGAAACCGACATCCTGGCGATTGTCGAAGAGTAATCCATCCTCACTTTTCCCCGAATTGATTTAAGGATTGAAGAAAAATGGCAGCTAAAGACGTTAAGTTTGGTAACGAAGCCCGCATCAAGATGCTGGAAGGCGTAAACATCCTGGCCGATGCCGTCAAGGTCACCCTGGGCCCGAAAGGTCGCAACGTGGTGCTGGACAAGTCCTTCGGCGCCCCGACCATCACCAAGGACGGCGTCTCCGTGGCTCGTGAGATCGAGTTGGAAGACAAGTTCATGAACATGGGCGCCCAGATGGTCAAGGAAGTTGCCTCCAAGGCCAACGATGCCGCCGGTGACGGTACCACTACTGCGACCGTACTGGCCCAGGCCATTGTCAACGAAGGTCTGAAGGCTGTTGCCGCCGGCATGAACCCGATGGATCTGAAGCGTGGTATCGACAAAGCCGTCGTTGCCGCCGTTGCCGAGCTGCAGGCTCTGTCCCAGCCGTGCGCTGATGGCAATGCCATCGCTCAGGTTGGTACCATCTCTGCCAACTCCGACGAGAAAGTAGGCAAGCTGATTGCCGAAGCCATGGACAAAGTGGGCCGTGACGGTGTCATCACCGTTGAAGACGGTCAGGGCCTGGAAGACGAGCTGGCAGTAGTTGAAGGTATGCAGTTTGACCGCGGCTACCTGTCCCCTTACTTCATCAACAAGCAAGAGACTGGTTCCGTCGAGCTGGACGATCCCTTCATCCTGCTGGTTGACAAGAAAGTCTCCAACATCCGTGAAATGCTGCCGGTGTTGGAAGGCGTAGCCAAGGCAGGCAAACCCCTGCTGATCATCGCCGAAGACGTGGAAGGCGAAGCGCTGGCGACTCTGGTGGTCAACACCATGCGTGGCATCGTGAAAGTGGCTGCAGTCAAGGCACCGGGCTTCGGTGACCGTCGCAAGGCCATGCTGCAGGATATCGCCGTACTGACCGGTGGTACCGTGATCTCCGAAGAAGTGGGCATGGAGCTGGAAAAAGCGTCCCTGGAAGATCTGGGCCGTGCCAAGCGCATTGTGATCACCAAAGAGAACACCACCATCATCGATGGCGTGGGTGATGCGAGTGTGATCGAGGGCCGCGTTGCCCAGATCCGCCAGCAGATCGAAGAGACCTCTTCCGACTACGATCGTGAGAAGCTGCAAGAGCGCGTAGCCAAGCTGGCTGGCGGTGTTGCCGTGATCAAGGTTGGCGCAGCCACCGAAGTCGAGATGAAAGAGAAGAAAGCCCGCGTTGAAGATGCCCTGCACGCGACTCGCGCTGCTGTGGAAGAAGGCGTGGTTGCCGGTGGTGGTGTGGCGCTGGTTCGCGTTGCGACCAAGCTGGCCGATCTGCGCGGTGATAACGAAGACCAGAACGTGGGTATCAAGGTTGCCTTGCGCGCCATGGAAGCCCCGCTGCGTCAGATCGTCATCAACGCCGGCGAAGAAGCATCCGTCATTGCCAATGCCGTCAAGAATGGCGAAGGCAACTTCGGTTACAACGCTTACTCCGAGCAGTATGGCGACATGCTGGCCATGGGTATCCTGGATCCGACCAAGGTAACCCGTTCTGCCCTGCAGTTTGCCTCCTCCATCGCCGGTCTGATGATCACCACCGAGTGCATGGTTACCGAGCTGCCGAAGAAAGATGCTCCTGCCATGCCTGACATGGGCGGCATGGGTGGCATGGGCATGATGTAATCATTGCTTCCTGTCTGTTTGAGAACGGCTCGCCCAAGGCGGGCCGTTTTTTTATCTACGGCTAAACTGAGTCTGTCTGGATAACAACAAGAGCGAGGTTGATATGAAATTATTGGGATGGATCCCTGTGCTGTATGTGCTGCTTGCACTCCCCGTCGCCGTGGCCGAGCCTCTCTCCGGTCCCGTGATCCTGAGCGTGAGTGGCAATATCAAGTCGACCGAAGATGTGGGGGGCAAGGTGCAGTTTGATTTGACCAGGCTCCAGGCATTGCCGCAGCACGAGATAGTGACGGGGAATCCATGGGTTGATAAACCGCACACCTATCGTGGTCCCAAGCTTTCTGATGTGTTGGCTGCGGTTGGTGCGGATGGCGACAACATTACCCTGACGGCGTTGAATAGCTATCAAATAGGTATCGAATGGAGCAAGGTGGCCAAGTATGATCCCATACTTGCATGGGAAGATGATGGGGTTGTGATGCGGGTGCGTGACAAGGGGCCCCTCTGGTTCATGCTGCCTCTGGATCAGCATCCCGAGCTGAAACGCTCCGAATATACCGATATGATGATCTGGCAGCTTGGTTCCATCGACATACAACACTGATAGCTAACGCGACAGGAGAAGGGGTGAAAGGAAAGACCAGGGCCTGGCCATTGCTCGTTATTCTGTACATTTCCATCCTGTCGTTCACCGGGAGTACCCTCTACAGCCTGATGCAGATCCAGAATGCGACGAGGGCGATGGAGAAGTATACCTACGATGTCTCCTGGGCCCTGATGCAGTTGCAGCTGGAGTTGGGGCGGTTTCTCAATGCCGTAGAGGTGTACCACTATGGCGGGATTGATCACGACGCCCTCATGCTGCGCTATGACATTCTCTGGAGCAGAACCCCTATCTTGCTAAGCGGGCAACTGCGCAAAAGCATGCAGGACAAACAGAAAACCCTGCGTCTGGTGCAACTGATCGAAAGCAATATCCGCAGCATAGAGCCCGAGATTATTCGTCTCAAGAGTGGTGCTCCCAATTATCAGCAGATCATGATGCGCCTCTCCCCCTTGCAAGAACCCCTCTCTTATTCGCTCGCCTCGGTGATGCAGAAGAACATCAATATCTACACAGACAACGATCGCCATTTTGCCCAACTGCGTAATGCCCTGTTGTTGATGGTTTCCGGCCTGATTATTTCGGTACTGTTGCTTACTGCCTTGCTTATTTATGAAGGTCGCCGCCATTTCAGGGCTGCCAGACAGGATCCGCTGACCGGTTTATCCAATCGCGTGGCCTTGCTTGAACGAATGGAGCAGTATGCAACCCAGGAGGCACCGTTTGGGCTCGTGCTGATAGACATCAATGATTTCAGGGATATCAACAGCAAGTTTGGTTATGACACAGGGGATTACCTGTTACACGAATTCGCCAAGCGGATCCGCGTGTTGTGTGAGGAAGGGGAGTGGAGCTGCCGCCTGAGTGGTGATCAATTCGCCATTGTCCAGCGTGGCAGCAATGATCTGCGGCAGATAAGAGAGTTGGTGGCCCGTTTGTTACATGCTCTCAAGCAGAATATTGTATTCGATAACTATCCTTTTCGGTTGGATGTGGGGATCGGCATTGCGTTTTACCCCATGGACAGTGAAAAAACCCAGGAATTGCTCAGTTGTGCGGAACAGGCGCTGTTTCATAGCCGCAAGACCCATGTGCCCTACGTCATCTATGACAGCTCCTTGCTCAATGAAACGGCGCGGCGCAAGCATCTCGCCTCGGATATGGTGATGGCCCTTGAACACAATGCCCTGGAGCTCTATTACCAGCCTATCGTCAATCTTGATAGCGGCCGCTGTGAAGCCGTTGAAGCCCTGTTGCGTTGGCGACATCCGGAACTCGGCTTTATCCCCCCCAATGAAGTGATTCTGGTGGCCGAAGAGTTTCAGCTGGCCGAGCGGTTGGGCAGCTGGGTGTTGAATACGGCGTGTGAGCAGCTATATCAATGGCATCAGCTCGGACTGGTTGACCTGCAGATGTGCGTGAATATCTCCCCCGGCATGTATCAGCGCAATTTGCTCAAGCTGGTTACCAAGGCATTGATGGATCATCACTTGCCAGCCAGCAGCCTGGTGTTGGAAGTCACTGAAGATACCACCATGCGGGAAGTGAAAAATTCGTTGCAGCTGATGCAGGACCTAAATCAACAGGGGGTGTTGCTGGCGCTCGATGATTTCGGAACCGGCTACTCTTCACTGAGCTACTTGCAGAAGTTGCCAGTCAGCAAGGTGAAAATCGATCGCTCGTTTATCCAGGGGATCGATACGTCCATTGAAGCATCTGAACTGGTTGCCAACATTTGCAGGATGGGCTCCATGCTGGGCAAGAGCTTGGTGTGTGAGGGGATTGAGACGCAAGCCCAACTGGATGTACTTCGCTCTTTGACCGATACCCATTTATACGGACAGGGATATCTCTTCAGTCGCCCGGAACAGGCCGAAAAAATCTATCAAACCTTGCTGGAGATGGAGGAACTCTGGTTGGCGCGGCAACAACCGGAGGTCTCCTATATAAGCTGAGTGTGCCAGGTGCGCTTCTGTTTTTACGACGCGGTGCGCTGATTTAGTACGAAGGTTGTTCTTTTCGGGTGTTATCTGAACGATTGTTTGGGTTTATCAAAAAAATACGTGATTTTCTCTTGTCAGCCTGAATTCACTCCCTATAATGCGCCTCCATCGACACGGCAAGCGGTAACGCATAAAGCCAAGTCGGTAGCCTCGAAAAGCCTTTGAAAATAAGGCTTGACTCGAGAAGGCGGTTGAGTAGAATGCCACTCCCGCAGCAGCCAAAAGCTGCGTCGCTCTTTAACAATTTGAATCAAGCAATCTGTGTGGGCACTCACAGCATCGAGCATCAAAAACAATTTTTGATTTTCAATGTCTGATGAAGTGACCAAAGCAACGAAAGTTGCA
>NZ_JBGLRE010000017.1:0-49574 GCF_041403185.1 Aeromonas sp. S9(2024) | reverse complement strand
GCAAATGATTTAGCGAAAGCTAACCGAATGCGGAGCGGTAGTTCAGTCGGTTAGAATACCGGCCTGTCACGCCGGGGGTCGCGGGTTCGAGTCCCGTCCGCTCCGCCACTAACAAGAAGCCCAGTCGATTGACTGGGCTTTTTTTATTTCAGTTTGCTCCCATCTCATCTTTATTTGCCCGCTTATGCTGTACGACCCCGATTCACGGCCATCTGACATTCGCCGCCGCCCATGGTTGTCGCTATAATGGCCGCCCTCAATCAAGGTGGTGGTATGAAAGCAGAGTATCTACAGCGATTCGGGGGCATTGCCCGTCTTTATGGTCAGAGTGCGCTGCGCTCCTTCAGCCAGGCGAAAGTCTGCGTGGTTGGGATCGGCGGCGTCGGCTCCTGGGCGGCAGAGGCGCTGGCCCGTGCTGGCATCAACCAGATCACCCTGATCGACATGGATGACATCTGCATCACCAACACCAACCGCCAGATCCACGCCATGCAGGGCACGGTTGGTCGCCTCAAGACGGAGGTGATGGCCGAGCGTATTCGCGCCATCAACCCGGATTGCGAGGTGATCGAGGTGGATGACTTCGTTACCGCCGACAACCTGGCCGAGCATATCAAGCGGGAGTTTGACTATGTGGTGGATGCCATCGACTCGGTCAAGGCCAAGGTGGCGTTGATTGCTTTCTGCAAGCGCAACAAGATCCCGGTGATAGTGGCGGGTGGTGCAGGCGGGCAGATGGACCCGACCCGGATCACCGTGGCCGATCTGGCCAAGACCATTCAGGATCCGCTGGCCGCCAAGGTGCGCTCTGACCTGCGCCGGCTACACAACTTCAGCAAGAATCCGGCGCGCAAGTTCGGAGTGGAGTGTGTCTTCTCAACCGAGCAGTTGAGCTACCCGGATGGTAATGGCGGCACCTGTCAGGCCAAGGCGGCCAGCGACGGCAACATGAAGATGGATTGCGCCTCTGGCTTTGGCGCCGTGACGCCGGTGACGGCGACCTTCGGTCTGGTGGCCGCCTCCCGGGTATTGAAGAAGATTGCCGAACGGGGAGCCCGTGCCGAGCAAGAGGCTGGGAATGAAGACACAGGGTCGATTGGTGAGGCCTGATCGACCACTGAACAAGGCGGGTTAGACGGCCTGTTGCCGGATCGCCAACACGATTGCCCTGAGCCCGTTGCCCCGCGACGGGCTCAGGTGTTTCTCAAGCCCCAGTTCGGTGAAATAGTCCTCCATGTCGAAGGACTGAATCGCCGCCGCAGGTTGGTGGTTAAGCGCCGCCAGCACGATGACGATGAGGCCACGCACGATGCGGGCATCGGAGTCGCAAGCAAAGTGCCAGTTGCCGTCCTCACTTTTTTCTCCCTTTAGCCAGGCCTGGCTTTCGCACCCTTTCAGGCGGTGCTCTTCCTGTTGCCACTCTGCGGGCAAGGCGGGTAGCAGCTTGCCGAGCTGGATGATGAGGCGGTACTGGTTCTCCCAGCCGTTCGCCGCAGCAAACTGCTGGCGGATGGTATCGGCGTCGGGCTCAAGGCCGATCCGGGTATAGGTTGCGAGGCTGTTCATCGGGTTGTCTGCCTTAGAAGAAGTCACTGAGTTTGTGCAGGGCGGCCAGCAGGGCGTCTACATCGTCACGGTTGTTGTAACAGGCCAGCGAGGCTCGCATTGTGCCGCCTATGCCAAGGCTCTCCATCAACGGCATGGCGCAGTGGTGGCCGACCCGCAGGGCGATCCCCTGCATGTCGAGCAGGGTAGCCGCATCCTGGGGGTGGATATCCGCTAGCAGGAAGGAGACCGCGCCGGCGCGTTGGCGAGGTTCGCCGACAAGATGCAGCCCCGGCACCTGCCGCAGGCCGGCGACCAGATAGTCGGTCAGCACCGCTTCATAGCTGGCCAGCAACCCCCGGTCTTGCTCCATCACAAAGTCGATGGCGGCGGCCAGGCCGATGGCGCCGGCGATATGGGGCGTACCCGCCTCGAACTTGAAGGGCAGGCTATTGAAGGTAGTACCGCTGAAGCTGACTCTGTCGATCATCTCGCCGCCGGCCTGCCAGGGAGGCATCCGCTCCAGCAGTGCAGTGCGCCCCCACAGTACGCCGATGCCGGTCGGGCCGTAGAGCTTGTGGCCGGAGAAAGCGTAGAAGTCGCAGCCGATGGCCTGCACATCTACCTCTAGGTGAGCCACTGCCTGGGCACCGTCGATCAGGGTCATGGCACCGACCGCCTTGGCGGCCGCCACTATCTGCTCAACTGGATTGACGGTACCGAGGGCATTGGAGACGTGAGCCACGCTCACCAGTCGGGTACGTGGTCCCAGCATGGCCAGATAGGCAGCCATGTCGAGATTGCCCCGCTCATCGAGGGGGATGACCCGGATGACGGCGCCGGTGCGCTGGGCGACCAGTTGCCAGGGGACGATGTTAGCGTGGTGTTCCAGGGTGCTGAGCACGACTTCATCCCCCGCCCTCAGCTCGCTCACCCCCCAGCTCTGGGCCACCAGGTTGATCGCCTCCGTGGTGCCACGGGTCCATATCACCTCGTGGCTGCGAGGGGCATTGATAAAGCGGGCGACAGTCTCGCGGGCATCTTCGAAGGCGCGGGTGGCCCGGTCGCTCAGGGCGTGGGCGGCACGGTGCACATTGGCGTTGTCGGCCCGATAGTAGTGATTGATCGCATCCAGCACGGCTTGCGGCTTCTGGGTGGTGGCGGCGTTGTCCAGATAGACCAGCGGGTGGCCGTTGACCTCCTGCGCCAAAGCCGGAAACTGGCTGCGCAGCCGGTCGTGCTGTTGCTGGTTCATGCTCCCCTCACTGTCTGGAAAAGTGGTCATCATCTCGAAAAGTCGGTCATGATCCTGAAAACCGCCGCCGAATACAAGGCATCTGGCGAGCTATTGCTCGATGGGGCTGGCCGGGTGATTTCTGTTACAATGCCGCCCCTCATCATAAGCCAAGAGATCCGGCCCATGAAGCTCAACCCCAATCAGAACGAAGCGGTCAAGTATGTCTCCGGCCCTTGCCTGGTGCTGGCGGGTGCCGGATCGGGCAAGACCCGCGTCATCACCAACAAGATTGCCTATCTGGTGCAGCAGTGCGGCTACAACGCGCGCAACATAGCGGCGGTCACCTTTACCAACAAGGCGGCGCGAGAGATGAAGGAGCGGGTCGGACAGACCCTGGGCCGCAAGGAGGCGCGGGGGCTGATGGTCTCCACCTTCCATACCCTGGGGCTCGAGATCATTCGCCGCGAGCACAAGAGCCTGAATCTGAAGGCGAACTTTTCCCTGTTCGACGATACCGATCAGTTGGCCCTGCTCAAAGAGCTGACGGAAGCCGAGCTCGACAACGACAAGGATAAGCTCTCGGCCCTCATCAGCCAGATCTCCAACTGGAAGAACGATCTCATCCTGCCGGCCAGAGCCATGCGCATCGCCCGCGGGCCGGAAGAGGTGCTGATGGCCCAGCTCTACGAGCGTTATCACCGCCAGATGGTGGCCTACAACGCCCTGGATTTCGACGACCTCATCGTGATGCCGACCCTGCTGCTCAAGAGCAACCAGGAGGTACGCGAGCGCTGGCAAAACAAGATCCGCTACCTGCTGGTCGACGAATACCAGGACACCAACACCAGCCAGTACGAGCTGGTGAAGCAGATTGTCGGCGAGCGGGCCCGCTTCACCGTGGTGGGGGATGATGACCAGTCCATCTACTCCTGGCGCGGGGCAAAGCCGCAGAACCTGGTGCTGCTGAACGAGGATTTCCCCAATCTGCGGCTCATCAAGCTGGAGCAGAACTACCGCTCCAAGCGGCGCATCCTCAAGTGCGCCAACATCCTGATCGCCAATAACCCCCACGTCTACGACAAGGCGCTCTTCTCCGAGCTGGACGAGGGGGTGAAACTCAAGGTGCTGTTTGCCAAGAATGAGGAGCATGAGGCGGAGCGCATCGCCGCCGAGCTGATGGGCCACAAGTTCATGAATCGCACCCGCTTCAAGGACTACGCCATCCTCTACCGGGGCAACCATCAGTCGCGCATCTTCGAGAAGGCGCTGATGACCAACCGCATTCCCTACCGCATCTCGGGGGGCACCTCGTTTTTCTCCCGCACCGAGATCAAGGACATCATGGCCTACCTCAAGCTGCTGGTGAATCCGGATGAGGACACCGCCTTCCTGCGGGTGGTGAACCTGCCGCGCCGCGAAATCGGCCCCACTACCCTGGAAAAACTCGGCCAGTACGCCAATCAGCGCGGCAAGAGCCTGTTTGCCGCCAGTTTCGAGCTGGGGCTGGAGCAGCACCTCTCCGGGCGTGGCCTCAGTGCGCTGCAGGCCTTCACCAATTGGTTGGTGCGGCTCGGCGATCAGGCCCTGCGTGGCAATCCGGTCGAGGCGGTGCGGGATATGATCAAGGAGATCCACTACGAGGAGTGGCTCTACGAGACCTCACCCAGCCCGAAGGCGGCCGAGATGCGGATGCAGAACGTCTCGACCCTCTATCGCTGGATCACCGAGATGCTGGAGGGGGACGAGCTGGAAGAGTCGATGACGCTCGCTCAAGTCGTGACCCGTCTCACCCTGCGCGACATGATGGAGCGCAACGAGGGAGAGGATGAAGCCGATCAGGTACAGCTGATGACCTTGCACGCCTCCAAGGGGTTGGAGTTCCCCTATGTCTACATGGTGGGTATGGAGGAGGGGTTGCTGCCTCACCAGACCAGCATCGACGAGGACAACGTGGAAGAGGAGCGGCGCCTCGCCTACGTGGGCATCACCCGGGCCCAGACCGAGCTCACCTTCACCCTCTGCAAGGAGCGGCGCCAGTTTGGCGAGTCGGTGCGACCGGAGCCGAGCCGCTTCCTGCTGGAATTGCCCCAGGATGATCTAGAGTGGGAAAACCAGAAGAAGGTGACCGCCGAGGAGCGCCAGCAGAAGGGGCAGATGGCGGTGGCCAACCTGAGGGCCATGTTCAAGAAGGATTAGGCCTGCGGGCTGTCCGGGGTCAACAAGGGGATGATGTCCGTTCCCGGCATTGGGGGGGAGATATAGCGCCCTTGCCCCATCTGGCAGCCGATATCGATCAGCTTCTGCAACTGCTGCTGGTTCTCGATCCCCTCGACTACCATGGTGTAATCGAGATCCTGACAGATATCCCTCATGGCGCGGATCAGGGCCAGATCCTTGGGGGATTGCAGCATGCGCTGGGTGAAGCTGTCATCCACCTTGATGTAATCCACCGGGAAGTGGAACAGGGCGTTGAGGGAGGAGAAGCCGGTCCCGAAGTCATCCAGGCTGATCTGGATTCCCTTGGCCCTCAGATCGTGCAGTGATGCTAGGGCGTCCGAGTCTTGCCGCGACAGCTCCCGCTCATTGAATTCAAAGATGAGGTAGCCGTGGGAGATCCCTTCCTCCTCGATGATCTTCATCAGCCGCATGATGTGCTCATGGTTGACCAGGTGCTTGCCAGAGAGATTGATCGCCACCTTGAACTTGCCTGGCCCTGACAACGGCAGCCAGTTTTTCAGCTGCTGGCAGGTGTGGCGCAGGATCTGGTAATCCAGCTCCAGGATCAGGCCGCACTGCTCTGCCAGCGGGATGAAGTCGAAGGCATCCTTGATAACCCCCTCTTCGGTTAGCCAGCGGGCCATCACTTCCAGCCCGGTCAGGCGGCTGTCCTGCAACCGGATCACCGGCTGGAAATAGGGCACGATCCGCCCGTCCCGCAGGGCCCTGGCCAACATCTCTTCCGGCGAGTTCCAATTCTGGCTGATGCACTCTTCCGAGTAGGTGACGATGCGGCTGCGACCATTGCGTTTGGCCTGATACATGGCGAGATCGGCCTGATGGAGCAACTGGCTGATGTCCGTGGTCTGCTCGGATACGCTTGAAACTCCCAAGCTGACGGTGATGCCCAGTTCGTTACCCATCAGCCGGAACGGGTAGGAGAGCCGGCTGACGACGCGGTTGAGTACCGGGCTGATGTCATCTTCGTGCCTGCTGTTGTCCAGATAGATGACGAACTCGTCTCCCCCCAGCCTGGCCACCATGTCATTTTGCCGGATGCAGGTCTGCAGGCGGCGGCTGATCTCCTTGAGCAACATGTCTCCCGCGCTATGGCCCAGGGTGTCGTTGATCTGCTTGAAATGATCCACATCGATGAAAATCAGGGAAAATCCCGGCGACTTGTAGCGATTGAAGTGGGTCATGGCGTGGTTGAGGTGGTTCATCAGCAGCGCCCGGTTGGGTAGCTGGGTCAGCGGATCGTGGAGGGCGTCGAATTGCAGGCGCCGTTCCAGCTCCTGATGCTGCTTGAGCTGCTTCTGCAGCCTTATGTTGGTTTGGCGCAGCTGTTGCAGCCGCTGGTTGATGGACTCTTCCGAATTGATTTCATGGAGCTGCTGACGGATCCGCTTCAGTTCCAGCAACAGGGTCAGTTGAGCGCGAAGGAAATCGAGAAACAGCTTGTCGTCTGTCTCCAGTGGCTGGGATGTGCTGATGATGAAATGAGCGAAATATTGTTGCTGTAGCCGCAGTGGCATGCTGTGCCAATAGTGTGACTCTCGGTTGACCTCGATATTGCTGGTGCCATGGCACAGTCCGCTGATGAAGGCGTCACTCTGGTGAGGATGAGTGGGGTAGATCCGTTCCAGCTTGTGGTTGTTGAGCCGTACCAGCAGCATGTCATCGATGGCCAGCATTTGGCGCAAAACGGCTTCCAGCTGGGAAAAGAGCGCTTGACCGGGCAGGGTATTGGCCAGTCGCATGATGCGGCTGATGCTCTCTATCTTTTTTTTCCAGTTCGGATCCTTGCGGATCAGGGGGGAAGGAGGCTCGGCAAGGTGGGTGCCCGCCTGGGTTTCGGTCAACCGTTTGGCCAGACACTCCAACAACAGACGCAGAGTCGGGAGATCGGCCGGGGTGCCCCGTGCCAGCAGCCACTGCACCTGGCCATGTTCGATAGGGAACACGCACCAGCCTTCCACTTCATCCAGCTGGGTGAGCTGTTCCGTGATGCGGGACTGCTCCCGCCCCAGCTGCTGTTTGAAGGCGTTGCTGATCTTGTAGGCATAGAGCCAGTGCAAGCCTGAGCCAGAGAGGCCCAGCATGCCAAAGTGCTGCAGTGGGCAAAGCTCGTCGATCTGGTGGATGAGGGCGTCGTAATCCTGGGTCGTGGCGGTATGGGGCGCAGGGAAATCCATGATAGTGGAAACCAACGCCAGCAAGGGAGTCGAATAATGGGGTTCGATGGATTGGGCCGACATGAGCAACTCCCGAGGTATCTACCCTACAAGAGTAGCCGGAAGCCGAGAGATTAAAAGGGCCGCAATTGCGGCCCTTTCAAATACTTAGAGGTTGTCGGTCATGTAATGAATCGCGTTTTCAATCTCTTCATCGCTACAATTCGCGCAAGTCCCTCTCGGCGGCATCATACCGGATTTGCCAGTGAAGCCTTCGATGGCATGTTTCTTCAGTGTGTCTATCCCCTGGGCAACACGGGGTTCCCAGGCGGCTTTGTCACCGCGTTTGGGGGCACCGGCAGCGCCCGTATCGTGGCAGGCAAAGCAGGCGCCCTTGTAGACGGCTTCACCATCACGGGGACCGGATGCGGCCGCCGCGGCCGGGGCTGCACCCGCACCGGCAATGCCTTCCAGATCCTTGGCGGTGTAGACTTCACCGACCGGTTTGATCCGCTCGGCAATCGCTTCCGGTGACAGTTCATCGGCAGCCAGTACGGCACCAGACAAGCTGGCGGCCGTCATCCCGACAGCCAGCAAATAGCTCAGTTTTTTCAACACGCTCATATACTCCCAGCAGTCTTTTATTATCCCTGTAAACGACGGGATTATAACCGAATAGTTACAGCCATTTAAACGCTTGTGTGTGAAGTGTTAAACACTCTGCGTACAAAGTTTTGCCCGTATCGGGTCGTGTCAGGGAGCCCTGATCGTAAAAAACCCGGCATTGAGCCGGGTTTCGTGGTCACAGGCGTAGAAACGCTTATTTGTCCCAGCTCAGGATCACCTTGCCGGATTGGCCAGACCGCATGGCATCGAAGCCTTGCTGGAAGTCGTCGATGTGGAAGCGATGGGTGATGATGGGGGAGAGGTCCAGCCCGGACTGGATGAGGCTTGCCATCTTGTACCAGGTTTCGAACATCTCGCGGCCGTAGATCCCCTTGATGAACAAGCCCTTGAAGATCACCTTGCCCCAGTCGATGGCCATGGTGGAGGGCGGAATGCCGAGCATGGCGATTTTGCCGCCGTGGTTCATCTTGTCGATCATGTCCTGGAAGGCGCTGGGTACGCCGGACATCTCCAGCCCCACGTCGAATCCCTCGGTCATGCCGAGCTCACTCATCACATCGGAGAGCTGCTCCTTGGCCACGTTGACCGCGCGGGTGGCGCCCATCTTGCGAGCCAGTTCGAGTCGGTACTCGTTGACGTCGGTGATCACCACGTGGCGGGCACCGACATGGCGGCAGACGGCAGCAGCCATGATGCCGATAGGGCCGGCGCCGGTGATGAGCACGTCCTCACCCACCAGGTCGAAGGAGAGGGCGGTGTGTACCGCATTGCCGAACGGATCGAAGATGGCGGCCAGGTCATCCGGGATGTTGTCCGGCAGTTTGAAGGCGTTGAAAGCGGGGATCACCAGATACTCGGCAAAAGAGCCGGGACGGTTGACGCCGACCCCTATGGTGTTGCGGCAAAGATGGGTGCGACCGGCACGGCAGTTGCGGCAGTGACCACAGGTGATGTGACCCTCACCTGAGACCCTGTCGCCGACCGCGAAGCCGCGCACTTCCTGACCCACTGCGACTACTTCGCCTACGTATTCGTGGCCGACCACCATGGGGACCGGGATGGTCTTCTGGGACCATTCGTCCCAGTTGTAGATGTGGATATCGGTGCCGCAGATGGCGGTTTTGCGGATCTTGATCAGCAGATCGTTATGGCCGAGTTCGGGGGCCGGGACGTCCGTCATCCAGATGCCGACTTCTTTCTTGAGCTTGGAGAGGGCTTTCATGCTTGTTCCTCCTTCACGATGAATACAGAAAAAGGGGCGCTTGGCCCCTTTTGTTCAAATCAGATGACGCCGAGTTCGCGGCCGATGCGGATGAAGGCATCGATGGCCTTGTCCAGCTGCTCGCGGGTGTGGGCGGCAGACATCTGGGTACGGATACGGGCCTGGCCCTTGGGTACTACGGGGAAGGAGAAACCCACCACATAGATGCCGGCAGCCAGCATGCGACTTGCCATCTCGGACGCCAGTTTGGCATCCCCCAGCATCACCGGGATGATGGCGTGATCGGCACCGGCCAGAGTGAAGCCGGCGGCGCTCATCCGCTCGCGGAAGTATTGGCTGTTCTCTTTCAGGCGGGCGCGCAGGTCATGCCCTTCGGCCAGCATGTCGATCACCTTGATGGTGGCCGCGACGATGGAGGGGGCCAGGGAGTTGGAGAAGAGGTAGGGGCGGGAGCGCTGACGCAACCAGTCGATCACCTCTTTCTTGCCGGAGGTATAGCCACCGGAGGCGCCACCAAGCGCCTTGCCCAGGGTGCCGGTGATGATGTCTACCCGATCCATGACGCCACAGTATTCGTGGGTGCCGCGGCCATTCTCGCCGATGAAGCCGACGGCGTGGGAGTCATCCACCATCACCAGGGCGTCGTATTTGTCGGCCAGATCGCAGATGGATTTCAGATCGGCGATGACGCCATCCATGGAGAAGACACCGTCGGTGGCGATCAGTTTGAAGCGGGCTCCATCGGCGTCGGCCTGCTTGAGCTGGGCTTCCAGTTCGGCCATGTCGTTGTTGGCATAGCGATAGCGCTTGGCCTTGCACAGGCGTACGCCATCGATAATGGAGGCGTGGTTGAGAGCATCGGAGATGATGGCATCTTCGGCGCCAAACAGGGTCTCGAAAAGACCTCCGTTGGCATCGAAGCAGGAGGAGTAGAGGATGGTGTCCTCGGTGCCGAGGAAGGCGGACATCTTCTGCTCCAGCTCCTTGTGCTGGTCCTGGGTGCCGCAGATGAAGCGCACCGAAGCCATGCCGAAGCCGTGGCTGTCGAGCCCCTGATGGGCTGCCGCGATAAGGTCCGGGTGATTGGCCAGCCCAAGGTAGTTGTTGGCACAGAAGTTCAGAACCTGTTCGCCTGCGACGGCAATGCTTGCCTGCTGGGCGGAAGTGATGACGCGTTCCTGTTTGTACAGGCCCTCGGTTTTGACCTGGTCGAGCTGCTCGGTCAGGTGACGATAGAATCCGTTAGACATCCTCGATCCTTATTGGCTATTTCAGCTGCGTATCAACAGAGAGCAACATTTTACTGCAATTTGTTGCGCGTAATTCAAATGATTGTGCTGATTTTCAACAAATGTGAAAAGGATCTCACCTGGCTGGTTGGGCCAGCTGGCGGTAATGGTGCTCCAGCTGACGGATCTGGTTAGCCACCTGGGGCTGTACGTAGGGACGCAGCAGGAACAGCACCTTCAATACGCCCTGATAAAGCAGGGGCTTGGTGATGCGGGTATTGGGGGCCTGGGCGATCTGGAACGGGATCCAGCAGGTGACCACCATCTTGATGGTCTGACCGAGATCCGGCAGATCCTCGTCGTTGACGTCTATGATGCCGCCCTCGCGCAGGCTTTTGAGCAGGGCGACCACGGAGGCGCGCATCTGCTCCTGGGCTTTGAGATATTTCTGCTGGAGCGGCTCGTCGCGGCTCAGGATGTCCGGCAAGTTGGCGTAGAAGAAGCGGAACTGCCACATCAGGTAGAAGATGGCATCCAGATAGCCCATCAAATCCTGCAGGGTGATCTCGCGGTTGCGTGCCGGGACGAAGCTCTCGCTCAGGTGGCGGGCATATTGATCGAAGATGGAGTGGATGATGTCTTCTTTATTGCGGAAGTGGTAATAGAGGTTTCCCGGGCTGATGCCCATGTGTGCCGCAATGTGGTTGGTGGTGATGTTGGGCTCACCCTGATCGTTGAACAGCTCGGTCGCGCTGTGAATGATCCTGTCTCTGGTTTTCATCACGCCTCTCTCCTGCGGGATTCGCCCGGGTCGACTTAACGTGGTCGAATCCCCTGACTGCCCATGATAAACTTTTCGGCAATTTCAAATTGGCTCACTATACACAGCTTTAACAAGCAGTCACATGTAGCCATCAACGTACGCGAGGCAAACTCCATGATCGTAGTAACTGGCGGTGCTGGCTTTATCGGTAGCAATCTGGTCAAACAGCTGAACGCTCAAGGACGGACCGATATCGTGGTCATCGACGACCTGACCGACGGCACCAAGTTCGTCAACCTGGTCGACCTGACCATCGCTGACTACATGGACAAAGACGAATTCCAGGCGCGGATCGTCTCCGGTGATGAGTTTGAAGAGTGGGATGACGGTATCGAGGTGATCTTCCACGAAGGTGCCTGCTCTGCTACTACCGAGTGGAACGGCAAGTTCATCATGGAGGTCAACTACGAGTACTCCAAGGATCTGTTCCACTACTGCATCGAGCGGGAAGTTCCCTTCATCTACGCTTCCTCCGCCGCTACCTACGGTGGCCGCAACGACAACTTCATCGAAGATCCCAAGTTCGAGCAGCCGCTTAACGTCTATGGCTACTCCAAGCAGCTGTTCGATCAGTACGTGCGCCGCCTGATGCCGGAAATCAATTCCCAGGTGGTGGGCCTCAAGTACTTCAACGTCTATGGCCCGCGCGAGCAGCACAAGGGTTCAATGGCTTCCGTTGCCTTCCACCTCAACACCCAGGTGAAGAAGGGCGAAAATCCCAAGCTGTTTGAAGGTTGCGATGGTTTCCCGAACGGCGGCCAGATGCGCGACTTCATCTATGTGGATGACGTCTGCAAAGTGAACCTGTGGTTCTGGCAGAACCCGCAGCACTCCGGCATTTTCAACTGCGGTACCGGCCGCGCCGAGCCGTTCCAGAACGTGGCAGAGGCGGTGATCAAGTATCACCAACAGGGGTCTGTCGAATACATCCCCTTCCCGGATCACCTGAAAGGCCGCTATCAGAGTTTCACCCAGGCCGATATGACCAAGCTGCGCAGCGTGGGTTATGACGCCGAGTTCATGACAGTGGCCGAAGGGGTGGCCGATTACATGGCCTGGCTCAATAGATAACGCGTAATAGCAATATATTGATACTGTTAGTGAAACCGGAAGCGGACTCTACTCCGCTTCCGGTTTTTCTGGGCTGACTTTCCCTTTCTGCAACGAGTAACCACGCAATGAATATCTTGATGGCACTCTCCCAGCTCGAAGTAACGGGCGCAGAGGTCTATGCCACCACGGTCGGTAACGAACTCACCCGGCGTGGTCACAATGTTTTCTATGTGTCAGATACTCTGACCAAGCCCACGTTGGGCCCGGTATTCAAGCTGCGGTTTAACAAGCGCAGCATTCTGCGCCGTTTCTGGCACGTTTTTTACCTCATCTATCTCATCAAGAAGCATCACATCCAGCTGGTTCATGCCCACTCTCGTGCCTCCGGCTGGAGCAGCTATGTGGCTTGCAAGCTGACCGGTACACCCATGATCACCACAGTGCATGGCCGCCAGCCGGTGCATGCTTCCCGCAAGGCCTTCCATGCCCTCGGCTATCGGGCTGTGGCGGTGTGCGAAGATATCGCCAGTCAGATTATCGACAATCTGGGAGTCGAACCGGCCATCGTTCAGGTACTGCGCAACGGCATCGAGACCGACAAATTTCAGCCCGCCGCCGCGCCCGCCAATGACAAGCCGGTGATCGCCATCATTGGTCGCCTGAGTGGTCCCAAGGGGGAGCTCTGTTATCGCCTGCTGGACGAGGTGCTGGATCTGGACGCCTGCCAGGTGCGGGTAGTGAGTGGCAGCCAGGTGCCCGAGCGCTTCGCGCGTTTTCGTGACCGGGTCGACTTCGTCGGTTACGTTGACGATGTCCCCGCTCTGATGGCGCAGTGCGATCTGGTGATCGGTGCCGGCAGGGTGGCGATGGAGGCCCTGCTGTGTGGTCGCCCGGCGTTTGCCATCGGCGAGGCCAAGGCCATCGGCCTGGTGACGGAAGAGAATCTGACCGAGGCGCTCGCCAGCAACTTCGGCGATATAGGCCCCAAGGATCTGGCGATCGATTTTGTCGCCCTCAAAGCCAGTATTGCCCCTGCGCTTGCCAGCAAGGAGGTGCCGGAGGCGATCCGCCAGCGTATCCAGGACGAGTATGGCTTGCAGGGGGTTGTCTCTGGGCTGGAGTCCATCTACCAGGATGCAGTGGTCGAAACCCTGCGCCGGGAGATGCCGGTCATCATGTATCACCGCTTTATCGAGCATGAGAGCGAGAAGGGGGTACACGGTACCTGGATGCCGATCACCATGCTCGAGAAGCACCTTCGTTTAATGAAGTGGCTCGGCTATGAGACCCTGACGTTTGGTGATTTGGCTGACAAGGGCTTTATCCATCGTCTGCAGTACGGCAAGAAGTATCTGATGATCACCGCCGATGACGGCTATCAGGACAACCTGACCCGTATGCTGCCGCTGCTGGAAAAATACGGTTATAAAGCTGTGGTATACGTGGTCACGGGGGAAGGATATAACCGCTGGGATGTGGAACATGCAACCAATCCGGATACCCGGGTGTCCCTGATGAACGGTGAGCAGATCAAGGCGCTGGCGGCCAGCGGCCATGTGGAGATCGGGGGCCATACCCTGACCCATCCCCGCCTGAGCCAACTGTCTGTGGAGCAGCAAGCCCATGAAATTCAGGAAAATAAGCGTCAGCTTGAGGCCCTGCTTGGTTATCCGTTGATGTCGTTTGCCTATCCTTACGGGGATATGAACGAGAGTGCCAAGGAACAGGCCAAAAATGCTGGTTATCGCTTTGCCGTCGCCACCAACAGCGGTCCCAAAGCTATGCACCAGGACCCTTTCCAGATCCGCCGGATCGCCATCTTCCCTCGTACCGATGTGTTCGGGCTATGGCGCAAAATCCGCGGGAATTATGTTTTTAGAAAGGCATAATGAATATGGCGCAGCACTTTCATCGGTTGAATGTTTTTCTTTTTTCTTGCACTTTATTTTTTACATTGTGTGGGTTATTTCTCGTTCCACAGGGAAATCATTATCTTTCCAAACTATTGGTTCTGTCATCTGTTGTTGGCGTCATAAATTATTTTATTGGAAACAAGGATAAGCTTGGCGTATCAGCTAGGAACCTTTACGTCTGTGTTCTTATTTATATTGCTGCTATTGGTGCCAGTCGACTGGTACATGATGATGAAAGCTGGTTGATCCGAAACTTGTTCTATATTTTGGTGTTCTTTCTGCTCATTCCGAGAGAGGCTATCGTCATTCGTGCTTTCAAATTAGGGGCACTTCTTGGTGGTATATCCATTGGTTTACTTGCCAGTTGGCAGCATCACAATGGTATGTTCAGAGTCGAAGGTTTCACCAATGCTATATTATTTGCTCAAGGTGCATTTATTCTGGTGATTCTAAATGGATTCTTCAGTCAAGTTGAATCCAACAAGTTTGTTAAGTGTGGTTATTTTATCGGTGCTGGGGCTGCTGTTATCGCTATTTATTTATCACAGAGTCGAGGCGTGTGGCTTGCTTTATTGATGCTTACAATGCTGGCACTTTCGATAAAAGCAATTAAAAAACCAGTGAGGTATATAGCTCTATTCATCATGGTATTTATTTTGCTTACTATCGTTTTTTCTGAAACTGAAATATTTAAAATTCGCATCCAGGAAAGCCTATCTGAATTGAGCATGATGGAGAGCAACAACTACAATACCTCTTGGGGATTGAGAGTGATGGCTTGGAAAAGTGCCTGGTTTGGTTTTATTGAACATCCAGTATTGGGGATCGGTCTGGATGGATTTAAGAACATACAACACCAGCAACTATTGGATGGGATAGTTGACAATTTCTATGTCAATTATGGCATGTATCATGCCCATAATCAGTTTATGCAGAACATGGTAGTTCGTGGCATTTTTGGGTTGCTTGGCGCAATTGCTGTTCTTGTTTACCCAATGATATTTTTTTACCATAGAACAAAAGTGCTCTCTGCAGGCTTTATGGTATCTTTTGGTATCTTTGTTTGTGCTCTTTCCGATGTGCCAATGGAGCATCAAAACACTTTATATATATACATGATAACATTGTTTTCATTGTGCTTGTCCTATGAGATAGAAAAAAATAAAGAGGCTATGTCATGACCAAGAACCTTTTGTTTTTTATCCACTCATTGGGCATGGGAGGGGCTGAAAAGGTTCTTCTTTCTTATGTACGCAGTTTGGTTGACCGCTATGGTTATCAAATAACGGTAGCAACAAACGAAGACAGTAGTCAGCATATAGTTGCAAAATCAATAGCTGACGTGGCAACAGTGGTTCATTTCGATTTTGATGGCAGTAAAAAAAATAATTTTATTGAAAAGCTAAGATTTTCTTTCAAAAAGCAATCAAAAATAAACAAGTTGATTGATGAGCATGATGTCGTAATTGATTTTTTGGATGGCGATTTTTTTAAATATCTGAAGAGATGCAAGAAGCCTAAAGTGATGTGGCTGCACTCCAGTTTCTTTAATCTTGAAAAGAGAAAAAGGCACATGGGTAAACGATGTGCCAGCTATGATCGCGTCGTTCTTATTTGTCAGGATATGCTGACCGAGCTCCAGCGTGAACATGTTAGTTGGTTGCACAAGGCTCGTGTGATTTATAACCCTTTCGATTTTAACCGGCTACTCAATCTGGCAGAGCAGACCGCTGAAAACTCGCAGGAAGAGAAAGTACTGCTTGAGCAAGATTATATATTGAGTGTCTCTCGCCTTGACGAGCAGACCAAAGATATTGAAGGTCTGCTTCTTGCCTATGCCAAAGCGGTTGAAGGGGGACTAGATAAAAAGCTGTTAATCATTGGAGATGGGCCGGACAGGATACATCTGGAGATTGTGGCTCAACGCCTGGCGTTGCAGGACCGAGTCCATTTTCTCGGGCTTAAGGCCAACCCCTATGTATGGATGAAACATGCCGATACGTTTGTCCTTAGCTCCAAGGGGGAGGGATTCGGATTGGTACTGGTGGAGGCACTGTATTTGTGTGGCAGAGTCATCTCGACAGATTGTCCCGTGGGGCCAAGTGAGATCCTTGAGCGAGGACGATTGGGCACTTTGATCCCCATGGGGGATGTCTCGGCATTGGCCGAGGCTCTTTCAAACACGGGGCCAAAGCTTCCAAATATTGATCTTGATAAATATTCAAGCGAGAGTGTGTTGCGTGACTTTGATACTATGCTGCAAGAGCTTTTATAGCCGTTATGACGCTTGGCGTTTCAGCATTTTTCGGCCTCTTGAGTGATATATTCCATGATTCCAGTTTTTGTCATTAGTCTTTCCCGTAGCCTCGAACGTCGGGAAATGGCGCGTAAACAGATGAGCCACCTAGGCATCGGCTACAGTTTTTTTGATGCCGTGGATGGCCGCAATCTGATGGATGAGGATGTCCGTCGAGTCGACCAGGTTGAAGCCAAAAAGTTTTCTGGCCATGATTTGAGCCCGGGCGAGATCGGTTGTGCGCTCAGCCACATTAAGCTCTATGAGATGATGGTGGAAAAGGGGATTGAACGCTGCGTCATTCTCGAGGATGACGCTTATCTGCACATGCATTTCAAGAAAATTGTTGAGGCCATCGTCTCCTGCAATCACTCTGACATTGTTTTTCTGCATCATGGCAAAGCAAAAAAATGGCCTATTTTTCGTGCCTTGCCAGAAGGTTACCGGCTTGCCAGATATCGAACGCCCAGCAAACATTCCAAACGGGCTGTGCTTTCCGCCGCAGGTTATGTACTGACTCTTGAAGGGGCCAAAAAGCTGTTGGCTCAGGCTTATCCCGTTCGTATGCCGGCAGACTATCTTACTGGTCGGCTGCAAATGACTGGCCTGAGCGCCGCCGGTGTCGAGCCCTGTTGTCTGGATGTGGATCTGTTCGCCACGACCATAGAGGACCGTGCCTATGGCCACTATCTCGAGCAAAACGAGAGTGATAAGGGTTAAGAGCAAGGCTGTTGCGTTATGAATCTGAAAAAATGGGTCAAATACCGGTTTGCTCGCCGTCTAATGACGGCGCAGCCGGCTGCCGCCGAGATAAATGAGCCGGTCAAATCTCTGCTGATGATCTGTTTCGATGCCATCGGGGATTTTGTGCTCTCCCTGCCGGCGCTTGATGCACTGCGGCGTCGTTACCCTGATGCGCAGATGGAGTTGCTCTGCAGCCCGCGCAATCTGGTGCTGGCCAGACAGGTGGATGGCGTGGTGGCATGCCATCCGGTGACGCTCAATGATCGTCTGTTTGATCGCGCCGGTTGGAATACGCTTCGTGAGCTGAAGGCTCGGCGGTTCGATGCGGTAATTAACCTTTTCGATGAACCGGACGAGCTGGCGATGGCCAGAATGCTCTATGTGGCCAATGGCCGCCTGCTTTCACTGCCGCTGCGTCGAAAGAGCGACAACCAGCAAAAACTGTTACCGCTTTTTCGCCAGTGTGCGCGTGAGGTGGCCGCAACGACCCAGCCCCATTTCGTCTACCGGATGCTGGCCATCGTGGAGGGAGAGGGGGCCTTGCCTGCCAATATTCCCTGCCCATACAGCCCGGGCTATGACACGCGCCGGTTTGGGCGTTATGTCGTTGTCAACCTGGCGGGAAGTCAGAGCGGCAACTCCATCAGCCGGGAGCGGCAAACGACCATTCTGGCCGCCCTGCCGATATTGGAGGATGTGCGCTATCTCTGCTTCAGCTCCGAGCCGCTGACGGTCGAGCGTTCCGACCTCACTGCGCTCTACCCCGATTCGATCCTGGATGCCGCCAGCCTGGTGCGTGATGCGGTGGCGGTCGTCTCGACAGATACCTCGATCGTCCATATCGCCGCCTCCCATGAAGTGCCGACCCTGATCCTGATGAACGACGAGCCCTGGCGCGAGGCCTTCATTCCCCTGCACGGTCCTCACCGCATTATCAAGGTGCCTGGCAACAGTCTGGATGCACTCAAGTCTGGTGAAGTGGCTGCCGCCCTGAGTGACATGCTGGTATCCTGAGCCCCTTTTCTCTGCATTCGAGGATCCCATGGCGTTGATTAACAAGCTGCAGCTGGCGCGCGATGTGCTGCGTCGCCGACTGGGGCGCTGGCTGTTTGACAAAGCCTGCTCGCGCCCTGCCGATGATGGCAAGAGCAAGGTCGTATTGTTGCGCTGGGATGCCAAGCTGGGAGACGCCATCGTCTCCTCCTGGGTGGCGCGGGAGATCCACAAGGCCCAACCCGGCCGTGAAGTCTGGGTGGTGACGACACCGGCCATGGCACCGCTGTTTCGCGAGCATTTCGGGGTGGACAGGGTGGTAGAAATCCCAAAACGTCCCGGTTATGGTGAACTCAAGCGGTTGGCTCGTTCCCTGGGGCGGGTCGGCTATCTGGTGCATCTGGGCAAATCGCTGAAGATGAAGGATATCTACTTCCTGAGCCAGGTCGATGCTTGCCACGTGGCCGGGATGGATGACGAGCTTGCCTGCATCGATATCAAGCTGGGAGCCCGCACAGTAGGGCGCCATTTTGCCGACAAGTTCGCCGAGCTGCTCGCCTGCATGGGGATCGCATCCCCTGACACTCGCTACATCATCCCGGCAAAAGCTGAATGGGAGAGTGCCCTGGCCGTATGGTGGCCGACGGATCGACCCGTTATTGCCTTCAATCCCTATGGTAGCGGTGGTGCCCGTCGGCTACGGCCGGACCGCATCGCTTTCATGCTGGAAATCATGCTGGCAGGCTGCTCGCAATCCATCTGTCTGTTGTTTCCACCCGGGTTGGAACAGGAAGTTGCCGGCCTCAAGGCCGGCGCTTCTGCGCCAGAGCGGATCCTGCTCTCTCCCGAGCAGCCCTCACTCGGCGGCCTCTTTACCCAGCTTCGGCACAGCACCGCGTTGGTGTCGGTCGATACGGCAACTGTGCATATCGCGGCCGGACTGGGTCTGCCCATCCTCGGGCTCTACAACCCGGATCTGGGTGGTGGAGGCGAAAATTACGCCGAATGGCATCCGTACACACCGGATGCGATGATCCTGTTTTCAACATCGCTGGAGACCCAGGATATCAACTCGCTGGATATGCAGGCTTTCGAGCAGGCATTTGCCAGATGGGTTGCCACCATGGGAGGAGAAAATCGTGCTTAACACCGCAGTGACAACCAACCGAGCCACAGGGGCTGAATGACATGAATGAGACAGCGAAGTCGGACAGACTTTTTTATCTGGGGGTTATCGGGGGCTTGCTGATGTCCCTTGTCTTCTTCCAGTTTCAGATCCTCACCGGCGACCAGACCCAGATGCTCTACAAGGGCTATCTGGGTGCCTATGAGGGGGTCTGGCTCAGCTACGGCAACGCGGCGAGTGCGGTGGGCAATGTGCCGGGCAGCCTGTCGGCCTGGCTGATCGGCGGGCCGCTGCTGCTGTGGGATTCTCCCTACGCGCCCGTGCTGTTGTTGCTGGCGATGCGGCTGGTGGGCTTCCTGCTGTTTGATGCGGTGATCCGTCAGGTGTTTGGTGACAGGGTACGGCTGCTGTTTCTGGTGCTCTGCTGGCTCAACCCCTGGTTCCAGTACGAGAGCCTGCTCTACAACCCTTCCTATCTCTTCCTCTTCTCGGCCATGCACTGCTGGTCGGCCTGGCATATGCGCGAGCGGGCCTCCTTCTGGCACATGATCGTCCATCTGCTGGCCATCGGCATGGCGATGCAGCTGCACTACTCCTGGCCGCTGCTGGCGGTGATGTCGACCTACCTGTTCTGGCGTCGCATCCTCAAGGTGAGCTGGAGCGGCGTGGCGGTGGCGGCCCTGTTGATCGGTGCCTCCCTGATCCCCTACGCCATGGAGGTGATGAGCAACAGCCAGATCACCCAGAACGTCGACCCCGAGGCGCGCCAGCGCTATATCGGCTGGGGTCTGGTGCACGTCTATCCGGTGCTCAAATCCGTACTCTACTGGCTGCGTTACGGCTCCTGGCTGTTTGCCAGCAAGCTGGTCAACGATACCCAGTTCATCTGGCTGGCGGGCCATGAATATTTGCAACTGGCCGCGGTCTGGCTGTGGCGCCTGGTGATCTACGGGGTGGGCTCGGCCACCGTGCTGCTGGCAGCCAAGGCCAACTGGCAATTGTGGAAGAGGCTCAAGCCGCGGCTGATGCGCAGCGACCGCGCCCCCGTGGATGGCGAAAGCTGGCTCGGCCTCTATGCTGTCGCGGCCGTGTTGGCGGTGCTGGTGAGTGCGGCGCTCTCGCCCATCATCTTCAACTACTGGCACCTGATGCTGATATTCCCCTATGCCCTGTTCCCCATGCTGTTGTTGCTGGTGGAGTGGAGTCGCCGTTATCCCCAGTGGGTGGGCAAGGGACTGCTGGCGGCGACCCTGTTTTGCACTGTCGTCAACCTGATCGCCGCCACCGACAGCACCAAGTTCTCCTATCAGGCGGATTACCAGCAGCAGGTCGAAACCTATCTGCAAGAGGAAGGCCTCGCCCCTCGCCAACCCTGATAACCCATCAGCCCCGCCCTCGTGCGGGGCTGATGCTATTTGGGGGCGTGCTGGCTGGGCCGGTTATCTCTTCACATACATCAAAGGTGCGATCGCGCCGCGCTCCTATACTCCATCAAGATGCTCATCTCAGGAGTAAACGGCCATGCGTCTACTGTTTCTCTGCTGCTTGTTCGTAGGGACTCCGCTGCTGGCGGCGCCGATCCAGCTCAAGTTGCTGGAGTGGGGTTATCTGCCCGCCGGGTATGAGCAGCAGTTTGCCGACTATGCCAGGGCCAACGGGATGGAGGTGACGGTCAGCCGGGTCGAACCACTGCTGACTGACTTTGACAGCGTTTACCGGGCTTTGCGGACCCGCTCTGCCGATGTGGTGATGCCGACCAGCTATTTCTACAAGGCGCATCATCACCCCCTGTTCAAGTTGCTGCTGCCCATCGACTTCAGCCGTTTGAGCCACTATCCGGAGCTGAAACCGACCCTCAGGAATACCGAATATGACAAGCAGGGGGAGCGCAATTACTCGGTCCCGTTCACATACGCCATGTTCAGCCTGGCCTACGACAGTAAGCAGATTGCCCAGGCGCCGACCAGCTGGCAGGTGTTGGCTGACGATCTGCCCCAGGGGCAATTTGCCGTGTTTTGCGATCAGTTCGAGCCCCTGTTGTTCTCCGTGCTGCTCTCCCTTGGCAAATCGCCCGCCCTGTTTGCCAGTGGCGAGATGCTGGCCGATCAACCATTGCAGCAGGAGGTGGAGCGCCTCCTGACCCGGCGTCTGAAGTCCAGTCGCGGCTTCTGGTTCAATCAGACCAATAGCTGCGAGGCTCTGCGTCAGCAGCGGCTGGCCACCACCTGGGGACTGGAGCTGGTGGAGTGCAACCGGCAAAACGGCCAGCAGTGGCGGATCGCCATGGTGCAGGAGGGGGCCATCTATGCGCTGGATGCGCTCTCCATCGCCCGCCATGTGAAGGATGACCCTGACAAGCTCAAGGCTGCCTACATGCTGATCGACTTTCTGCTGAGTGCCCCGTTGCAAAGCCGGATGCTGGTGGGCACCCCCACCATATCGGGCAGCAACCTGGCTGCCCGGCCCCCGCTCACTCCCGAGGAGCAGGCTGTGCTGCCTGAACGTGCCCTGCCTGAATTTGATGAACGGCTGCTGGTGCCCGCCCTGCCAGCCCATATCAAGAACCGCTACAAACGAATGGTGCAGCAGGCGCTGGTCGCCAGCGGCAAGGCGGAACTGGCCAAGCAGTGTCCTTGGGATGTGGAGAACTGACGTCTGCCCCGTGATTGACCGTATCGTGGGAGTCCCAAAACAACACTGCGGCAATTCTGGCTTTTTCTTGAACCGAGTGGCCTGGCCTTTCCGTCATCCCGAGGCTTGGCATGGTTCACGCCTCTTTCTTTTCCCGGCCTTCTCCCGGCGTTTATACCGGATCGATCTGTGCTCTCTTGCCGGTCTGACCGTGACCGCTGCGACAATATTGTGCGCGCACTCTTGATAGAGTGGTCATTTTGAGACTGGAGAACACCAGATGAAGCGAGTGCTATTTCCCATCCTGATGGCGGGCATGCTGGGTGCCTGCAGCAGCGCGCCGCAGCAACCGCAATGTGCCACGCTGGCCGGTGGCTGGCAGGTTCAGGCTCTGCCCAATACCCAGGCCGACGCCGCACTGGCCAGCGTGCTGGCTCGCATGAACACGGCCGCCAAGCTCGATAGCATCCGCGAGGTGCGCAGCCAGGTGGTATCCGGGGTCAATTACGATATCGAATTCCAGCTCGACAACGGCGAGGTGTGGAACACCCGCGTCTATCGGGATCTGCAGGGCAACTACCAGATGACCCGGGTTGCCCAACAGGGCGAGCTGCCCCCGCTGCCATGCATCAAGGGGAAGTAACAACGACTCCCATCAAGCCCCTCGCCTGAGGGGCTCATCTGGCCAGCCGACTTCCACTTTTCCTGTGCCGTGCGGCAAAGGTAGGATGAGCGTCCACCTTTAGCGCCCGTGCCACAGGAGCCCGCCATGAGCCGTCACCCCTGCATCAAACACTGGAGCGAACTGCAAGAAGCGGAGCCGGGTTGCTACGCCGGCAGCCAGGAGCGGCTGTCCCGGGGTAGTCCCCTCGGCAGGCACTACGGCTTTGCCCGCATCGGCATTCACCACGAACTGCTGGCCCCAGGTCATCGCACCAGCTGGCCTCACGCCGAAGAGACCGAGGATGAATTTGTTCACGTGCTGGAAGGTACCCCGGATGTCTGGCTTGATGGCATCCTCCATCGGCTGCAGCCCGGCGACTCGGTCGGCTTCAAGGCGGGCGATGGCCTGGCCCACACCTTTATCAACAACACCGACAAGCCGGTGCGGCTGCTCTGTGTCGGCGACAGGGATCGGGATGACAATCGCATCCACTATGCCCTGCACCCCGAGCGCAACCGCCATATAGGCGAGCGCCACTGGGACGATGTGCCGGCCCGCGAGCTGGGTGATCACGATGGCCTGCCCGACAAGCTGCGCGAGAGCCAGGGGCCGTTTTAACGCCTGGTTGCCCCTCTGAAACGCAACAGCCTGCCGAATGGCAGGCTGTTGGTTATCTGGTGGCTTGTTCTCGCGACGGTGAGTCGATGTAGTGCCTGCAATCCTTACTGCAAATTGATCCCGCCCAGATAGTCGCGCTTGCCGAGATCGACCCCGGCCTGGCGCAGCAGGGCATAGGTCATGGTGAGGTGGAAGTAGAAGTTGGGAATGCCGTACTCATGAACGCAGGTATGGCCGTCCATCCCCTTGCCACCGGCCCAGTAGGGGAAGTAGTGGCCGCTTTCGTAATCGCTGTAGTCGGCGTCCAGCCTGCTTTGCAAAAAGGCGATGGTGTTGCCGATATGGGCGCGCAGATCCGCCATGGTTTTGGGTTCGTCCCCCATGGCCGGTGTCTCGCTGTGGCTGGCGGTGGCCACCACGGCGCGGGCCGAATCGCAGCAGATCAGTACCTGTTTGGCGAGCGGCAGCATGTCGACGATAAGGCGTTCGTTGAAGAAGTTCTCCACATTGAACTGTTTCGCCTCGGCATGGGATTGCGCCTTGGCCAGGCAGTGGTCGAGGTTGGTCAGCATCTTGATAAACTGGGCTGTGATATCGCGATTCATGGTGCATTCCCTGTAGGTTGAAAGCGGCTTGGTGCGAGCGAGGTTCACTATAACGGATCCGCCTTTTGCTTCGAGCCCATGGCGGCAGAAAGCGCAGCATGCACGCATGTAGCGCGACAGGCTCTGCCTGCGATCCCGGGTTTCCTCGCCGTGATGAGTCCCTCTTTGCCCCTTTTTTGATCTGTGACATACATCCCGTTTTTTCAGGGGCGTAGTCTGGCTCCGTTGTCCCGGGCACAGGCCCGGACACAGGAAAAGGAGAAAGTAATGAAGATCTATGATCGCAACAGAAACGTGCTGAACATCGGCCAGCGCGTAATGATTGCCGCCACCGGCGCCGTCGATACCCTGAAGGAGGCCCACACCGACAATATGACCCCCTATGAGGCAGAGCATGAGAAGTGTGTGCTGCTGGCCAACTCTCAAGAGCGTTACGCGCCCATCGAGTTGATTAGACTAGGCTGATAACCCGCTTTATCTGTCACCCTACTCTTTACAATTCACCCGGCCGCCGCGTCCCGTCTGATGGCCGGGTTTTTGACTCACCTCCGGCTTTACCTCCAGCGTTTATTACGTGGATGTGAGCCTGCGCCCCAGCCTTATCCATGGCCTCTTATGATGCCAATACGATGCAACTGGCCGGTATCCAGCCAGATTCGCCTCGTTCCCCTTGCACCCAGAGCCAGCCGGCCAGCTCACGTACTACCGTGACCAGCTCCCCCACCGCCACATCCAGCTCGCGGGCGGTGTAATCCTGCAGCGCGAGTGCCTCTCCCTCGCCGATGGGGGTGAGCAGCGACAGCGGGGCCCACCCCTCGTTGCCATCGGCCGTGACGGTACGTACCCAGCCTGGAAATTCGTCGTCTTCATGGCCGATACGAACCCGCTCTCCGGCCTGAAAGCCGATGGGATTGGGGTAACTGGTTTGGTGAGCAGTGGTGATCAATGCCTGCATGGTCTCTCTCCAGATGAGTCATCCTCTCGCCACTATCGCAGCAACCGATCAGCTTGGGGGAGAGAAGCTGCATATTGGCCTCGATTAATTCCCGGAAAAGAGAGGCGGGTCACGGCTTGAAGGGCAATGGGTAATTGCTTGCCAACCAAGCTCCATGCGAACCTCTACCTCCCTTTAATCCAATAAAAACAAAGACTATGTTCAGGAAATTAATGGTAACCGCCGCCCTGCTGTCGGCGGGTCTGTTGTCTGGTTGTGCCTCCGTGCCGATGGCCGATACCTCGGCGGATGCCCAGGCCAAGCAGTTTGTCGCCCCGGCCAATGCCGCCAACCTCTATATCTATCGCAATGAAACCTTCGGGGCCGCCGTCAAGATGCCGGTGCTGGTGGATGGCATGGCGGTTGGGGACACGGTGGCCCACACCTATATCCTCAAGCAGGTGACGCCGGGCAGCCACACCATCACCTCCAAGTCGGAGAACGATGCCACCCTGACCCTCAGCACCGAGGCGGGTAAAAACTACTACGTCTGGCAGGAGGTCAAAATGGGCCTGCTGATGGCCCGCTCCAAGCTGAGTCAGGTCAGTGAAGAGGAAGGCAAGCAAGGGGTGATGGAGAGCAAGCTGGTTAAATAACCAGATATTTCCCCTAACAAACACGGCGTAGCCTTATCAGCTACGCCGCTGTCAGAAAGGTGGGTGTCCCATATTTCCTGTCCGTGTAGGTTCGATTAGCGAAGCGTAATCGGACGATCGCGTAATGGAACATCCGCGTCATCATGGCCTGCAAGCAGATCGAAGTGAGGCAAGGCTATGCTTGGCTTTTCGGCCGAGGCGAGAGGAAGGGCATGGCCAACTGGCGGCGGGCATGGTGGCCCGGAGGAACCTGGTTCTTTACCGTCAACTTGCTGGAGCGGCGCAACAACCGGCTGCTGGTGGAGCAGATCGACCTGCTGCGTCACAGCGTTGCCAGGGTGCAACAGGCTCACCCCTTCGCCATTCACGCCTGGGTGGTGTTGCCCGACCATCTTCACTGCATTCTCTCTTTGCCGGAAGGGGACACTGATTTCCCCCTGCGGTGGCGACTAATCAAGAGCCACTTTTCCCGCGCCTTGCCAGTGACCGAGCGCCGCAGCCAGACCCGGTTACGCCACGGGGAGCGGGGAATCTGGCAACGTCATTATTGGGAACACCTGATCCGGGATGAGCAGGATTACCGCCGCCATATGGATTACGTCCATATCAACCCCCTCAAACATGGGCATGTTACGCGGGTGGCCGATTGGCCGTATTCCACCTTCCATCGTTATGTGGCGAGCGGTATCTACCCACCGGATTGGTGCGGGTCGGTGGATGGGGTGCTGGGGGGATTGGAGTAGACCTCTCAAGGGTTGAACGTCCGATTACGCGATCGTCCGATTACGCTTCGCTAATCGAACCTACGGCCCTCCCTTTAATCCAATAAAAACAAAGACTATGTTCAGGAAATTAATGGTAACCGCCGCCCTGCTGTCGGCGGGTCTGTTGTCTGGTTGTGCCTCCGTGCCGATGGCCGATACCTCGGCGGATGCCCAGGCCAAGCAGTTTGTCGCCCGGGCCAATGCCGCCAACCTCTATATCTATCGCAATGAAACCTTCGGGGCCGCCGTCAAGATGCCGGTGCTGGTGGATGGCATGGCGGTTGGGGACACGGTGGCCCACACCTATATCCTCAAGCAGGTGACGCCGGGCAGCCACACCATCACCTCCAAGTCGGAGAACGATGCCACCCTGACCCTCAGCACCGAGGCGGGTAAAAACTACTACGTCTGGCAGGAGGTCAAAATGGGCCTGCTGATGGCCCGCTCCAAGCTGAGTCAGGTCAGTGAAGAGGAAGGCAAGCAAGGGGTGATGGAGAGCAAGCTGGTTAAGTGACCAGATATCCTCACCTAAAAACAGGGCGTAGTGTTACCAGCTACGCCTCTTTTAGAAAGGTGGGTTTCCTAGATTGTTTTCATTGTGAATATTCGTACCTACGAACTGCAATTTGTGACTCATATGGGTTTATGTACTTAATTAAGTGAGTTATCATTATTTTAGTTTTAAACTTATTCACTGTAGAGCGCTAAATGATATTCTCATTGTTTTTAAGAAACTATAAAACCTATCGTGGTTGGAACTTCATTCCTGTCTCAAATGGAGAGTTTTTTTCTGCCTTTGTTGGTGAAAATGGTGTTGGTAAAAGTTCTATTCTAGAAGCATTAGATATCTACTTTAACAATCCAAATTCAGATTGGAACTATAATCACAGTGTAGCTAAAAGTGGTTTTAGTTCAACAGAGCCGACAATATGTCCTGTTTTTATAATACCAAAAAAATATATAAACAAAACTAGAAATATATATAAGTGGCTTGAAGTTGTAAGTCAAATAACTTGGCAGTTAGAGTTTCAACAATTTAATTCGTCACATATAAATATCGCTAATGAATTCATTAGACAACTAGACAGATTCAAAACTGAAGAAAAAGGTTATGAGAAGTCATTCTTTATATTTCCTTTAGCGTTTGAAAAGAAAAGTCAACGAGAAACAAAATTATCACTCTCTATTTTTAATGGCGTTTCTGATTATAATGACGACTTGAGTGAACAATTCAAAATAACAGTAGATGATTTCATAGAGGAAGCTAGAAGTTTAATTGATGAGCTTTTTGAGTATATATACATACCTTCTGAAATTGATTTCGAACACTATACAAAAATAGAGAGCAATACAACTCAGTCGCTAATGGGTACTACCGTCGATGAAATTGTAAGGAAAGCTGTAGACGAAAAATTAATAAAAGAAATAAATACAAAATTAGATGTGTTCATTAATGAGGTAAGTAGTTATCTAGAGATATATGAATATAAAAAGCCAGCAAAAAAACAAACTTTATTCAATTTGACACATTTATCTTCAAAAATAATTGAGACATATTTCGAATCCAAAGTTTTAAACCTAAATATAACAGGTGAGTCAACCCCAATATTTCATTGCAGCTCTGGGGAAAAAAGAAAGGCAATTATAGATTTAGCAAGAGCTTTTATCATGAAGTCAACAGATAGAAGGCGACATGTGATATTAGCAATAGATGAGCCTGAAATATCATTGCATACATCATCTTGCTTCTCACAATTTGAAAAACTTCATGATATATCATCTCATAATGTGCAAACTCTTGTTGCAACCCATTGGTATGGGTTCATGTCTGCGATTCCGGCTGGCACAGCAACTTATATTGCTGAACAAGACTCTGAGAAAAAAACTTATCTAATAGATCTTTCTAGATTCAGGGAAGACATAAAAATTATAAAAACAGAATCAAAAGGAAAGCAGCCTTCAAGTATCGAGTTGAAAAACATTAATGACCTTGTTCAATCCATTATTGCATCAGTCACTTCTGAAAATCGTGGATGGATAATTTGTGAAGGTAGCTCAGATAAAAGATATATAGAGCATTGGCTGGGTCAAAGAAATAATATTAATGTTATTTCTATCGGTGGTTCTAAGTATGTTAAAAAATTATATGAATACTTTCATTTAGCGCTTGAGGAGGATCGCCAAGAGATTAAAGGGAAAATATTTTGCCTTTTAGATACAGATAAGCATTATGAAAAATACGGGTCTAAAACTGCGATTAAAGCAATCGATATTAAACGACTGCATAATTGCATAGACAAAAATGAGACTACGCTAAAAACTACAAATGACAACAATTTCTTCCCACCGACAGAGATTGAAGATTGCCTAGAGCCATATGTTTTTCTTCAGACATTCGCTCACTTTGCACAGCATATCAATGACCCTTCATTTCAAGAACTATCAGACAAAATGAAGGTGCACATTGATAATGCTCCTGCAGGTCTCTCCTTAAATCTAGGCCATATCGAGAAAAAAGAGTTGGAGCGATTCTTTGATTTACGAGGAATGAAGACATCTTTCTCAAAAAAATATTGTGAACTAGATGATCCCAAAGCTATTCCTGTGTGGATCGATGAGGTAATAAACTTTTTAGAGTCGAGTTGATTATTTCATAAAAAATCATAGCCAAGGCTGTAGTTTCAAACAGCGAGGCGTATTATGATGATCGTATAATAAAGTTTTCGTGATGAATCATAAAAAAACCAACCCGGCCTAAGCCGGGTTGGTTTTTTCAAAAGGCAGGAAAAATCAGAGTGCTTCCAATCTGGCATACGCTGTTACCAGCCACTTGGCGCCGACGTCGTCGAACTGGATCTGCACCCGGCTCTGCTGGCCAACCCCTTCGAAGTTCAGCACTATGCCTTCGCCGAATTTCGGATGGAGCACCCGCTGGCCGAGCTTGATGCCGCTGGCATCGAAGCTCTGCTGCACCTCGTTCTGGCTAAAGCGGCCGTACTGGGTGGGGCGGCTGACCTGGGTGCGCAGCCGGATCTCCTCCAGGCACTCGGCGGGCATTTCGCGGATAAAGCGGCTCGGCTTGTGGAACATCTCGCGGCCGTAGATGCGGCGGCTCTCGGCATAACAGATGTAGAGCTTCTCCATGGCGCGGGTCATGCCGACGTAACACAGGCGCCGCTCCTCCTCCAGCCGGCCCGACTCCTCGGTCGATTGCTGGCTGGGGAACATCCCTTCCTCGACGCCGACCAGCAGCACCAGCGGGAACTCCAGCCCCTTGGCGCTGTGCAATGTCATCAGCTGCACCGCATCGGCGTATTCGTCGGCCTGATTCTCGCCGGATTCCAGCGCCGCGTGGGCGAGGAAGGCGGAGAGATCGCTCATGTCTTCCAGCTCGTCCGGGCGCTGGTACTGGCGGCAGGCGGTGACCAGTTCGTCCAGGTTCTCTACCCGCGCCTGGGATTTCTCGCCTTTTTCCGCCAGATACATGGCCTTGAGGCCGGAATTCTGGATGGCGATGTCCGCCTGCTGGTGCAGCGGCAGCAGGGAGACCTGCTCCTCCAGCGCGTCGATCAGCTCCACAAAGCCGCGCACCGCGTTGCCGGCGCGGCCGGTCAACACCTTGTCATTGAGCAGCGCCTTGGCCGATTGCCACAGGTTGAGCCCCTGATCGCGGGCGTTGCCGCGCAGGATCTCGAGGGTGCGATCACCGATGCCACGGGTCGGGGTGTTCACCACCCGCTCGAAGCTGGCGTCGTCGCCCCGGTTGTTGATAAGGCGCAGGTAGGCCATGGCGTCTTTAATCTCTTGCCGCTCGAAGAAGCGCAGGCCGCCGTAGATGCGGTAGGGCATTGCATCCTGCATCAGCGCCTCTTCCAGCACCCGTGACTGGGCGTTGGAGCGATAGAGGATGGCGCAGTCGGCGAGCAGGCCACCTTTCTCTTTCCAGTCTTTGAGGCGGCCGACCACGAAGCGCGCCTCGTCCACCTCGTTGAAGGCGGCGTAGAGGGAAATCGGCTCGCCCTCGGCCCCCTCGGTCCACAGCTCCTTGCCAAGGCGCTCGGCGTTGTTGGCGATGACGCTGTTGGCGGCTTTCAGGATATTGGCGGTGGAGCGGTAGTTCTGCTCGAGGCGGATGGTCTGCGCCCCCTCATAGTCGGTCAGGAAGCGCTGGATGTTCTCAATCTTGGCGCCGCGCCAGCCGTAAATGGACTGGTCATCGTCGCCGACGATCATCACCCTGCCGGTGTTGCCCGCCAGCATCCGCAGCCAGGCGTACTGGATGCCGTTGGTATCCTGAAACTCGTCCACCAGGATGTTCTGGAAGCGGTCGCGGTAGTGCTCGAGGATGTGCGGCTTGTTCAGCCACAGCTCGTGGGCACGCAGCAGCAACTCGGCAAAGTCCACCAACCCGGAGCGATCGCAGGTCTCCTGATAGGTCTTGTAGATCTGCTGATAGGTGCGGGTGACGGGGTCGCCGTAGAGGTCGATGTCGCCGGGGCGCAGCCCCTCGTCCTTCTTGCCGTTGATGTAGCCCATCACGGCGCGCGGGGCCCAGTGCTTCTCGTCGAGGTTGAGCGCCTTGAGCACCCGGCGAATGAGACGGTACTGGTCGTCGGAGTCGAGGATCTGGAAATCCTGCGGCAAGCCCGCATCCAGATGGTGGGCCCGCAGCAATCGGTGAGCGATGCCGTGGAAGGTGCCGATCCACATGCCGCGCACATTGTCGCCAATCACCTTCTCGACCCGGCCGCGCATCTCGGCCGCCGCCTTGTTGGTAAAGGTCACCGCGATGATGGAGAAGGGTGAACAGCGTTCCACCTGCATCAGCCAGGCGATACGGTGCACCAGCACCCGGGTCTTGCCCGAACCGGCACCGGCCAGCACCAGCAGGTTGCAGCGGGGGGCCGCTACCGCGTCTCTTTGCTTGTCGTTGAGCCCGTCGAGCAGGGTTGAAACGTCCATCACCACTCCTGTTTATTTATACAGGCGGCGATTATACGGCCATCCCCCCGTCAGACCAAACCCAAAGTCAGGGGGCGGACATCAGGGGAGGGGCCAGCATTCCGATGTGATGTCTATCTCGGGCGTAAACCGAAGAAGGGGATGAAGGGGGGCGGCGGCGCGCCTTGTCGGTACAGCTTCGGTGCCGCGCGGGAATCTGCGAGCCGGATCACGGACGGGCAGGGGGAGAGATGAATTTCAGGAAAACGATTTACATTAACCCATTGAACAATAAGAGAAATGTCGTTTGGGTCTTTATCTATTCAGAACAAAAAACTTAAAAATCGCCAAAAAACAACATGTTATATAGTTACTTGCTTATAACTCAAACCGTTAGCGCAAACGTTTTTCTATTATCATCTGCTTGACCCCCACCCGGGCTGACTTAGAGTAAGTCTGCGTGCTAGTTGGCCTGCCCGGGCAGGCAAGCAGGTTCCCTCACTTAATAACAATCAAGGATACGATCGTGACTAAAGTGCTCAAGCTGGCCACCGTGGCCACCCTCACCCTCGCCGCCCTCTCAGCTCAGGCTGCTTCCGAGCCCGCCGTGATCTACGACACCGCCGGCAAGTTTGACAAATCATTCAACGAAGCCGTGTTCCGCAACGGCGTCGAAGTCTACAACAAGGACAAGGGGGTCAAGGTCAAGGAGTTCGAACCCCAGAACGAAGCCCAGCGCGAGCAGGGCCTGCGCCGTCTGGCCAGCCGTGGCAACGGCCCCATCGTAGCGGTCGGTTTCAACATGGGATCGGCAGTAGAGAAGGTCGCGACCGAATTCCCGAAAACCCAGTTCACCATCATCGACATGGTGGTCGACAAGCCGAACGTGCAGTCCGTCATCTTCAAGGAGCATGAAGGCTCCTTCCTGGTGGGTGCGCTGGCGGCCATCGCCTCCAAGAGCGGCAAGGTCGGTTTCGTGGGCGGCATGGATATCCCGCTGATCCGCAAGTTCCAGTGCGGCTACGAGCAGGGCGCCAAGTACGTCAATCCGAAGATCGACGTGTTCCAGAACATGACCGGCTCCACCCCGGCGGCTTTTGCTGACCCGGCCAAGGGGGCTGAGCTCGCCAAGTCCCAGTTCGCCAAGGGCGCGGACGTGGTCTATGCCGCCGCCGGCGGTACCGGCATCGGTGTCTACCAGGCTGCCAAGGACGAGGGCAAGCTGGCCATCGGCGTGGATTCCAACCAGAACCACCTGCAACCGGGCACCATGCTGACCTCCATGGTCAAGTCGGTGGGTCTGGCCGCCTACCAGACCTGGGATGACGCCGCCAAGGGCGAGTGGAAGCCGGGTATCAAGAACCTGGGCCTGGCCGAGGGCGGTGTGGATTGGGCACTCGACAAGGATAACGAGAAGCTGATCACTCCGGAAATGAAGGCCAAGGTAGACGCCATCAAGGCCGACATCATCGCTGGCAAGATCAAGGTTCATGACTACATGAGCGACAACTCCTGCAAATACTAATCAGAACCTAGCTACGACTCTCAACGCACCGACCGGCCCGCACGGGCCGGTTTTTAGTCTTACTTCATGACACGCAGGGCTGCATCATGGACCAGACAGATCGCTATGCCATCGAATTAAGAGGTATCGATAAGCGGTTCGGCGACGTATACGCCAACAAGCTGATTGACCTCCAGGTTCGTAAAGGCAGCATTCACGGCATTGTCGGCGAGAACGGCGCCGGCAAATCCACCCTGATGAGCATCATTTACGGTTTCTATCATGCCGACAAAGGCGAGATGCTGATCGACGGGAAACCCTTCAAACCCCATGGCTCACAAGATGCGATTGCCGCAGGGGTGGGCATGGTGCACCAGCACTTCATGCTGGTGAACAACTTCACTGTTTTGGAAAACGTCATCCTCGGCGCCGAGAACGGCTGGCACTTGCGCCAGAGCGTGGCGGCGGCGGAAAAGCTGCTCGGCGAGCTGGCCCGGGACTATGGTCTCGAAGTGCCGCTGCACGAGAAGGTGGAAGATCTGCCGGTGGGCCTGCAGCAGCGGGTCGAGATCCTCAAGGCGCTCTATCGCGGCGCCCGCATCCTGATCCTCGACGAGCCGACCGGGGTGTTGACCCCGCAAGAGGCGGATCACCTGTTCGAGGTGCTGAAAAAGCTGCGGGATCAGGGGGCGACCATCATTCTCATCACTCACAAGCTGCGGGAGATCCTGGCCATCACGGATCAGGTCTCCATCATGCGCCGTGGCGAGATGGTGGCCCACGTGGCCACCAAAGACACCGACAAGGAGCAGCTCGCCGAGCTGATGGTGGGGCGCAAGGTGCGCCTCAAGGTCGACAAGGGGCCGACCCGGCCGGGCGAGGCCAAACTCAAGGTCGAGGGGCTTTGCTATGTCGATGCCAGCAAGGTGGAGCGGGTCAAGTCGGTCAGCTTCGAGGTGCGTGCCGGTGAAGTGGTCGGCATCGCCGGGGTCTCCGGCAACGGTCAGTCCGAACTGCTCAGCCTGCTGGGGGGCATCCTCAAGCCGAGCAAGGGGGGCTTTACCATCAGCAGTCGCGACGGGGTGCACCGGGTAAGCGCCGAGCATCCCGCCGATCCCGAGCGAGTGCGCAACTTCGGTCTCGGCCATGTGCCGGAAGACAGGCACAAGATGGGCCTCATCAACCGCTTCGAGGCGAAAGAGGCCTTCATTCTCGGCTATCACCGCCGCCCGCAATACAACAAGGGGTGGCTGCAGGACAAAGACGCGATCCAGCAGGATTGCCAGGCCAAGATGGAGAAGTGGGACGTGCGCCCGCCCAGCCCCGAGCACAAGACCGCGAACTTCTCCGGCGGCAACCAGCAGAAGCTGGTGATCGCCCGTGAGGTGGAGCAGGACCCGGACGTGCTGCTGATCGGCCAGCCGACCCGGGGCGTCGACATCGGCGCCATCGAGTACATTCACCAGCAGGTGATCGCCATGCGCGACAAGGGCAAGGCGGTGCTGCTGGTGTCGGTGGAGCTGGACGAGATCATGAGCTTATCCGATCGCATCCTGGTCATCGCCGATGGCCGCATCGTTGGCGAGCTGGATGCCGCCAGGGCGGATGAGCGCACCATAGGCCTGATGATGGCGAATATCGTACCCGATGACGTGGCGGCCAGCCCGACACAAGGAGCGACGTCATGAGGATCACATCTGTTTGTCGTCAGCGCGGTCTGATGATGGTCAATACATCCGAGCCTGATGACGTTGCCAAGGAGGCCCGCTGATGAGCCAAGTTCGTGTCCCTGCCTGGGTCTCCGTGGGCGTCTTGTCTGCGGTCAATATTCTGCTGGCCTTCCTGGTGTCGGCCATCCTGTTCTACTACCTCGACATCAACCCGGTCGATGCCGCCGAGATCATGTGGTACGGCGCCTTCGGCACCGGCGAGGGGATAGGTTTCACCCTCTACTACGCCACCGGCTTCATCTTCACCGGTCTGGCGGTGGCGGTGGCCTTTCACGCCGGCCTGTTCAACATCGGCGGTGAGGGGCAGGCCTACATCGGCGGCCTCGGCGTCGGTCTGGTCTGTCTGCTGCTCGGCGATGTGCTGCCGTTTGTCCTGCTGTTGCCGCTGGCCATCATCGCCGGCGGCCTGTTTGGTGCGGCCTGGGCCTTTATCCCGGCCTGGCTGCAGGCCAAGCGCGGCAGCCACATCGTCATCACCACCATCATGTTCAACTTCATCGCCGCCTCCCTGATGGCCTATCTGCTGGTGGAGGTGTTCAAGCCGCCCGGATCCATGGCCACCGAGAGCCGGGTGTTCGCCGAGGCGAGCTGGCTGCCCAAGCTGAGCACCATGGCGGCCAGCTTCGGGATGGAAGTGCCCAACAGCCCGCTCAACATCAGTTTCGTCTGGGCGTTGATCTGTGCGCTCCTGGTGTGGGTCTTCATCTGGCATACCCGCTGGGGTTACGAGATCCGGGCGGTGGGGGCGAGCCAGAGTGCCTCCGCCTACGCGGGCATCTCCTATCCCAGAGTGGTGATCCTGGCCATGGTGATCTCCGGCATGCTGGCGGGCTTCTTTGCCCTCAACGTGCTACAGGGGGAGCTGCACCAGATCAAGCTCAACTTCGTGGAAGGGTTTGGCTTCACCGGCATCGCGGTGGCCCTGATGGGGCGCAACCACCCGGTCGGCGTCATCATCGCCAGCCTGCTGTTCGGCTTCCTCTATCAGGGGGGCGCCGAGCTCAGCTTCGAGTTCGGCGTTGACCGCAACATAGTGGTGGTGCTGCAGGGGCTGGTGATCCTGTTCTGCGGCGCGCTGGAGCACATGATGCGCCCGCGCATCGAGCAGCTCTATCTGGCCTTTGCCAGCCGCTCAACTGCACAAGTGAAGGGGGCCTGATCATATGTTTGAACTGCTGATCCTGATGCTGGATGCCACCATCCGCACCGCGCCGCCCCTCATACTGGCGGCCATGGCGGGCATGTTCTGCGAGCGCTCCGGGGTGGTCAACATCGCCCTGGAGGGCAAGCTGCTGGCGGCCGCCTTCGCCGGCGGTGCCGCCGCCGCGGTCTCCGGCTCGGCCTGGGTCGGGCTGGGGGCCGGGGTGCTGGTCTCGGTGCTGTTTGCCCTGATGCACGGCTTTGCCACCATCACCCACCGGGGTGATCAGGTGGTGAGCGGCATGGCTATCAACATACTGGCGGCCGGCCTGACCGTTACCCTGGGTCGTTACTGGTTCGATCAGGGGGGCCAGACCCCGGCGCTCTCCGGTGATGCCCGCTTCGCCCCCATCGATCTGCCCTATGCCAAGGAGCTGTATGACGTGCCCGTCATAGGCCAGCTCTACAGCGAGCTCCTGAGCGGCCACTCCCTGCTGGAGTACCTGGCGTTCGCCGCCGTGCCGCTGGCCTGGTGGGTGCTGTTTCGCACCCGCTTCGGTCTGCGCCTGCGGGCGGTGGGCGAGGCCCCGGCGGCGGTCGATACTGCCGGCATCTCTGTGGTGCGGATGCGCTACACGGCGCTCGTCATCGGCGGCCTGCTGGCGGGGCTGGGCGGCGTCTACCTGTCGGTGGCCCAGACGGCCCAGTTCATCCCCAACATGAGCGCGGGCAAGGGCTTCATGGCGCTGGCGGCGCTGGTGTTCGGCAAGTGGCGCCCCTGGAACGCCATGGCTGCCTGCCTGCTGTTCGGCTTCCTTGATGCGGTGGCCATCCGCCTGCAAGGGGTGAGCGTGGGGGGCTTTGCCATCCCGGTACAGGCCATCGAGGCGCTGCCCTATATCCTGACGGTGTTCCTGCTGGCCGGTTTTATCGGTCGTGCGGTGGCGCCCAAGGCGCTCGGCACCCCTTATGTGAAGGAGCGGGAGTAGCGTCTACGCGTTCTCTATGCCCGGGGCCCCATTGGCGGGCCCCGTTCCAAAGCCCCCTCGTCATAGAGGGGGCTTTTGTTTTTACAGGATCTGGCGCTGGCAAATTGCCCGACAAGAAGTTGATGCGCGATGACGACCCGTTTCCGGCCCATTGGAGTTACAATGACGCCCTCCATGTGACCACTGCAGGTCAGATGCACCGAACTGAAAGGGTCTCTTGTTATGATGAAGCTTCGTTATCCCCTGATTTTTCTGCTGTTGACAAGCTGCCTCATCTTCGCGTTCTACGTTACCCGGCCAGAGATGCCGGAGCATGCCGACTACTATCCCGCCGCACGGGACATCAATGACTTCACCTTTACCGACGCGGACAATCTGCCCTTTACCCCCGCCAATCTGCTGGGACACTGGACCTTCCTGTTCGTCGGCTACACCTTCTGCCCCGATATCTGCCCCACCACCATGGCCGATTTGCGTTCCATCTACGGCGAGCTCAAGCAGCTGGCACCCAACAGCCAGGTGGTGTTCGTCTCGGCGGATCCCCAGCGGGATACCCTGGAGCGCCTCAAGACCTACACCGCCTTCTTCAATCCCGAGTTCAAGGCGGTGACGGCGGATCACGACAAGCTGTTTCCCTTCGTGCGCAACCTGGGGCTCATCTACTCCATCGCCAATCAGGGGGAGAAGGATTACCTGATCGATCACTCCGCCTCCATCGTGCTTATCAACCCCAAGGGCAAGCTGCAGGGCGTGTTTCGCCCGCAGGTGGCGCCGGGTCAGGTGCCACGGGTGCAGATGGCGACCCTGCTCTCTGACTTCTCCCGCATTCTGAAGCTGTCGGGCAACCGGGAGTGACCCGTCCGGTTGCGCCCTGGTGGCGGGATCCCGCCCGCCACGGCGCCGTCTTTGCCCTCGCCCTGCCCATGGTGTTTTCCAACATCACCACCCCCATGCTGGGGCTGGTGGACACCTGGGTGATCGGTCATCTCGGCCAGGCCTGGTTTCTCGGCGGCGTGTCGGTCGGCTCGACCCTCATCAACCTGATCTTTTGGCTGCTCGGCTTCCTGCGGATGTCCACTACCGGGCTCACGGCCCAGGCCCATGGCGCCGCCGATCAGCGCGCCCAGCTTGATGCCCTGGTGCGGGCGCTGGGGCTGGCCATCATCATGGGATTGGGGCTGCTTGTGCTGCTCTTTCCCCTGTTGCCCTGGCTTATCGCCCTGAGTGGCGGTTCCGCCGAGGTGCAGCTCTATGCCGGTCAGTACGTGGCGGTGCGGATCTGGAGTGCGCCGGCGGCGCTGTGCAATCTGGTGATCATGGGCTGGCTGCTGGGGATGCAGGATGCCCGCAGTCCCATGGTGATGCTGATCCTCACCAATTTGGTCAACATGGCGCTGGATGCCTTGTTCGTGCTGGGGCTGGGCTGGCAGGTGCGCGGCGTGGCGGCGGCCTCGGTGCTGGCGGATTACGGCGCGCTGGCGGTTGGCATCTGGCTGGTCCGCCACCATCTGCGCCAGTTGTTGCCAGAGGTGTGGCAGGACGGCTGGCAGCGCTGGCGGCGGCTCGCCCCCCTGAAGCGGCTGCTCGGGCTGAACCGGGACATCTTCCTGCGGGCACTCTGCCTGCAGCTCTGTTTTGCCTTCATGACCCTGCAAGGGGCCAGGCTGGGGGACGTGGCGGTGGCTGCCAATGCGGTGTTGCTCAACTTCCTGATGCTGATCTCCTACGGGCTGGACGGCTTTGCCTACGCGGTGGAGGCCATGGTGGGCCGCGCCATCGGCCAGCGGGATCGCCAGAAGCTGCGGGAGGCCATCCTGCTCAATCTGGGCTGGGCCGCCCTGATCGCGGCCGGATTTACCCTGGGATTTGCCCTGCTGGGCAGCCAGTTTATCGGCCGGATCACCGATATCCCGGAGGTGGTGGTCGAGGCCAATGGCCAGCTGCCCTGGCTGGTGGCCATGCCGCTGCTGGCGGTCTGGTGCTTCCTGCTGGACGGGGTCTTCATCGGCGCCACCCGGGCGAAGGATATGCGCAACAGCATGCTGCTGGCGGTCTTCGGCGGTTTCTTCCCGGTCTGGTGGCTGACCCAGTCGTGGGGCGTGGCCGCCCTGTGGGCGGCGATGGCCGCGCTCATGGTGGGGCGTGGCCTGACCCTGGGGTTCCTGTGCTGGCAACTGGAGCGCAGCGGCCACCTGCTCGACGCCCGCCACTGATTTTCCAACCTTAGAGGGCGCCTTCGTAGCCCAGCTGGCGCCAGCTTTCGTAGACGAACACCGACACCGCGTTGGAGAGGTTCATGCTGCGGCTCTGGGGCAGCATGGGGATGCGCAGCCGCTGTTCAAACGGCAGGCTCTCGATAAGATCCGCAGGCAGGCCGCGGCTCTCCGGGCCGAACAGCAGGGCATCGCCCAAGGCAAACTGGGCCGCCGAGTGGGCGGTGCGCCCCTTGGTGGTGCAGGCGAACACCCGCTTCGGCGCCACCGCCGCCAGGAAGGCTTCAAAGTTCGGCCAGCGCTTCACCTCGGCAAATTCGTGATAGTCGAGCCCCGCCCGCTTCACCCGCTTGTCATCCCACTCGAACCCCAGCGGCTCTATCAGGTGCAGCCGGTAACCTGTGTTGGCACAGAGCCGGATGATGTTGCCCGTATTGGGCGGAATTTCGGGTTGGTAGAGCACGATATCGAGCATGGCAGGGCTCCTGCTGGGACGGAAAGGGCGCCAGCATACCCAGCGCCCGCGGCGTTGAAAAGATCAGGCGATGGGCAGGCGGATGGTAATGGTCAGTCCGGTCGGCTGGTTGCTGCTGGCCTGGATGGTGCCGCCATGGCGATGGATCGCCTCCGAGGCGATGGCGAGCCCGAGCCCTGTGCCACCCGTCTTGGCGTTGCGGGCATCATCGACCCGGAAGAAGGGCAGAAACAGCTGCTCCTGCTGCTCCGGCGGCACGCCTGGGCCGTCGTCGCGGATGATCATCACCCACTCCAACCCTTCCCGGTACCACTCCACCTTGATGAATTCACGGGCATATTTGAGCGCGTTGCGCAACGGATTTTCCACCGCCCGCGCCAGCAGCTCGGGCCACATCGGCAGCGACTCGGCCGGCAGTGGCGGCAGACGCAGCTGCTTGCCGCTCTGGTTGGCCTCGAACATGGCGTCTTCCAGAATGGGCTCCAGCAGCTCGGCCAGCGGCTGCACCACGGGGGCCTCTACATGCTGCTGCACCCGCGACAGATCCAGCAGGTCGCCGATCAGCTTGTCCAGCCGGCCAATCTCCGACTCTATCCGCGCCAGTTCGGCGCTGTCGCCCTGCTTGCGGCGGATCAGGGCCTGGGCCAGCTGCATCCGGGTGAGCGGGCTGCGCAGCTCGTGGGAGATGTCGGAGAGCAGCTGTTTCTGCTTCTGGATCATGCTCTTGAGGGTATCCACCATGTGGCTCACGTTGTCGGCCAGCTGGCCTATCTCGTCACCCCGGCCGAGGTTGGGGATCTGGGTCTCCAGGCTGCCGGCAGCCAGCAGGGAGACCGCTTTTTGCAATTGCAGTATGGGGCGGGTCAGGCGCCAGGCGAGCAGCAGGCAGAGCGGGGTGCTGACCAGCATGGCGACCCCGAGGATGCGGATCGGGTGATCCAGGATCTGGATGAACAGGAACAGATAGGGGGTATCGACGTTGAGCCCGAAATAGACGTGGTATTGCTGGCCGCGATGCTCCATCAGGAAGGGGCCGGCGATGGCCTTGCGATCCTCGTGACCCAGCATGGGATGGTTGGGGTTGTCGGCATCCACCATGAAGCGAACCACGAACTTGCGAGGATGGACGGTGGACTGGATCTGGCCGTTGACACCGCGTACATAGACGTTGTCCACCGGCAGCATGGTGATCTTCTCCATCGCCTTTGCCAGCTCGAAATCCCGCGCCGGGTCTGCGGCATCCTTGAGGATCTGCACGTTGTGTTGCATCCGCATCACCTCGTGGGCAGGCAACGGGAGCTGGTTGCGCGGATCCAGGTTGGGCAGGCTGATGACGGCGGCCATCATCACCAGCAGGATCAGCCAGAACCAGACGAAGATCTGGGTGGAGAGGCCGCTGATCGAGGGTGCCTTGATTACTCCTGTTCTAGCCACAGATAGCCGCGCCCCCGTACAGTCTTGAAGCGGGGCTGGCCATCGAGCCGTTCCGGCAACTTCTTGCGCAGGTTGCTCAGGTGCATGTCGATGGCGCGATCGAAAGGCTCCAGCTTCTTGCCGAGCACCTGTTCCGAGAGGTGACTCTTGCTGATGATCTGGCCCGGGTTGCGCAGCAGGCACTCCAGCAGGCCGAATTCGGTGGCGGTCAGCTCCAGCGGCTGGTCGCCACAGCGCGCCTGCTGCAGGCCCGGCTGCAGTACGATGTCCATGAAGTGGATTTCGTCGGAGCCATGGCCGCGCTGGGGTTGATGGCTCTGGGTGCGGCGCAGGATGGCCCGCACTCTCGCCAGCAGTTCCCGATCATCAAATGGCTTGGCCAGATAGTCGTCGGCGCCGGCCTCCAGGCCGTTGACCCTGTCCTGGCTGTCGCCGCGGGCGGTCAGCATCAGCACCGGGGTGTCGTGGGTCTTGCGCAGCCGGGTCAGCATGGCAAAGCCGTTCAGTTTGGGCATCATCACGTCCAGCAGCACCAGGTTGAAGCGTTGTTCCGCCAGGCGCTGCAATCCCTCTTCACCATCCTCGGCGACCGTGACCTGAAATCCTTCCAGGGTCAGAATTTCGGTGAGCAGCTGGGTCAATTCAAGATCGTCATCGACCAGGAGTATTCTGTTCATCGGGTGTTCTTCCGCAGATTTTCGCGCCAAACTGACGCCGGGGTGAAGGTATAATAATTTTTTACGCGACAGAGGAAAGCCGGATTTGAGCCATCAACACTATTCCCGTTGGGTGACCTTTGCCAGCATGGCGGCGGTTGCGACAGCCACCCTGCTAATCATCGGCAAGCTGATCGCCTGGATCATGACCGACTCGTCGACCCTGCTGGCCTCCCTCACCGACTCCTTCATGGATGTCAGCGCCTCCATCATCAATCTGCTGGCGATCCGCTATGCGCTGGCTCCCGCCGATGACGAGCACAGCTTCGGCCACGGCAAGGCCGAGTCCCTGGCCGGGCTCATCCAGGCGGCATTCATCTCGGGCTCGGCCCTGCTGCTGGTGATGCACGGCATTTCCTCCCTGCTCAACCAGACGCCCATTCTGCGGCTGGAGGCGGGGATCTGGGTGACGGTCGGTTCCATCGTGCTGACCCTGCTGCTGGTCAGCTTCCAGAGTTTTGTCATCCGCAAGACCAACAGCGTGGCCATCAAGGCGGACATGCTGCACTACCGCTCCGATCTGCTGCTCAACGGTGGCGTGCTGCTGGCACTGGTGCTGGCGGGGCAGGGCTGGTATTGGGCAGATGGCCTGTTTGCCGTGCTGATCGGGGGCATTTTGCTGTGGGGAGCCGTCCATATCGGCTACGAGTCGGTACAGGCGCTGCTCGATCGTCAGTTGCCAGCGGAAGAACAAGCGAGAATAATGGCCCTCTGCTGTGCCGTAGATGGCGTTCACGGCGTCCACGATCTGCGTACCCGTCAATCCGGGCCGACCCGATTCGTTCAGTTGCATCTGGAGCTTGACGATCAGATCCCCCTGGTCAAGGCCCATCAGATAGCCGATGAAGCCGAGCAGGCGATACGCCAGGCATTCGAGCGAATGGATGTCATCATCCACATGGACCCCATCTCGGTACTGATAAAAGAACAACAGAGTCCTCACTCCGAACAACAGTAGGTTGCACCACATGGATGATCTGGTTGCCAAAACCTGGCAAAAAATTCAGCAAGAAGCGCTCTGCATGGCGGCCGAAGAGCCCATGCTGGCCAGCTTCTTCCACTCCACCATTCTCAATCACAAGAATCTGCGTTCGGCTCTCAGCTTTCAGCTGGCCAACAAGCTCGACAGTGCCACCATGCCCGCCATCGCCCTGCGCGAGGTGATCGAGCTGGCCCTGCGCAGCGAACCCGAACTGCTGGCCATGGTGGCGGCCGATATCTGCGCGGTGCAGGAGCGCGACCCGGCGGTCGATCTCTTCTCCACCCCGCTGCTCTACCTCAAGGGCTTCCACGCCCTGCAGGGTTACCGGGTCGCCAACTGGCTGTGGCGCCAGGGGCGCCGTTCCCTGGCGCTCTATCTGCAAAACCAGATCTCCGTGGTGTTCGGGGTGGATGTGCACCCGGCGGCGCGCATCGGCAAGGGCATCATGTTTGACCATGCCACCGGCATAGTGGTGGGTGAGACGGCGGTGATCGAGGATGATGTCTCCATCCTGCAGAGCGTGACCCTGGGCGGGACCGGCAAGGAGAGCGGCGATCGTCATCCCAAGATCCGCGAAGGGGTGATGATAGGGGCGGGCGCCAAGGTGCTCGGCAATATCGAAGTGGGCAGGGGCGCCAAGATAGGTGCCGGCAGCGTGGTGATCAACCCGGTGCCGCCCCATACCACGGTGGCCGGGGTGCCGGCCAAGATTGTGGGCCACCCGGAGTGCGACAAGCCTTCCCTGGATATGGATCAGTGCCTCTGATCCCCTGACCGAGACGATTCGATGGCCAAGCGCTGGTCAGGTTATCTGATCCTGGGGATGTGGCTGCTCAACCTGCTGCATCTCTATCTGGGATTCTCCCCCTGGCCCGCGGCCATCGCGGCCTGGGCAGCCTCTCTCCTCACCTGGCCCTGGCTGGTGGGGGCGGCCAGACGTCAGGCGCTGGCCCTGTACGGAGCGGCCCTGTTGCTGTTGCTCTTCGCCTGGTCGCAGGGGGCCAGCCTCAAGGCCGGCGACTGGCTGCTGCCCAACATCAACATGCTCACCATGTTTGCCGCGGTGAGCACCCTCAACCTCGCCACTTCCGGCCTGCTCACCGGCACCACCTCTTGGTCCGGTCGCAAGGGGTTGTGGAGCACCATGGCCAGCCTCAACCTGCTGGGGGCCGTCATCAACCTCTCGGTGCTCTTCATCATCGGCGATCGGCTGGAGCGCAACGGCACCCTGGAGCGGCGCCAGGTGATGGTACTGAGCCGGATCTTCTGCGCCGCCGCCTTCTGGTCCCCCTTCTTCGTCGCCATGGCGGTGGCGCTTACTTATGCCCCCGGTCTGCAACTCTCGGCGATCCTGCCCTTCGGCATCGTAGGCGCCCTGCTGGCGATGGGGCTGACGGCCTGGCAGGTGGAGCTGCTCGGCGTGCAGGATTTTGCCGGTTATCCGCTGCGTCTGCAGACCCTGGGGCTGCCGGTGGCGCTGGCGTTGCTGGTGCTGCTCATCAAGCAGATCTGGCCAGAGCTCGGCATTCTGGCGGTGATCGCCCTGGTAGCGCCGCTGCTGGCACTGATCTTCATGCCAAACGCCGGTCGTAAGGCGGCCCTCAAGCGCCAGGTGGTGGAACGCTTCCCCGCCATCGGCGGTCAGCTGGTGCTGTTTCTCGGGGCGGGTCTGCTGGCTGCCGGTATCAACAGCGCCCTGTCGGTGATCGATCTGGGAGGCGGCCACGGGCTGCCGTTCTTCAACCACTTCGGCTGGCTCGAAGCCTCCCTCACCCTGCTGCTGATCCTGCTGGTGGCCATCGTCGGGGTGCATCCCCTCATCAGCATCTCGGGGTTGGCACCCCTGCTCTGGCCCCTGGCGCCGGATCCCAGCCTGCTCGGCATGAGCTTTTTGCTGGGGTGGGGGCTCGCTACCGGCACCAGCCCGCTCTCTGGATCCAACCTGGCGCTGGCCTCCCGCTATAACCTGAGTGCGGGGTCTATCCTGCGCTGGAACCTGGGTTATGGCCTGTCGATGTACGGTGTCGCCTGCCTGCTGCTGGGGGCCTATATCGCCCTGCACGGCTGATGGTCGGGGTTGGCCCAGTCTTGGGGAGCAGGATGCGAGAAAAATAGACGCATATTTGGACAATACCTCTACGGAAGGCGCATTTTACAGCGTGCTGGCTTGTTTGTGCCGATGTGCTCGGGGTATGCTGGCTTCACGCGCTTGAATCGCCCTTTGTGGGGCATCGCAATTGAACAAACAGGTATGCATATGTCACTAGAAGTCCTTGAGCAACTCGAATCCAAAGTACAATCCGCCGTCGACAACATCTCCTTGCTGAAGATGGAGCTGGACGAGCTGAAAGAGCAGAACAGCAAGCTGCAAGACGAGAACCATCAGCTGCGCAACGAACACGTTGCATGGCAAGAGCGTCTGCGTGCCCTGCTGGGCAAGATGGATCAGATGGGCGAAAGCATCTAATCCGCCGCTATACGCGAGAATTGAAAACGGGCCGCTCCATGAGCGGCCCGTTTGTCTTGGTGAAGCGGGGGATCACAGGGCAAGCAGCTGCTTGACCGTCTTCTCGATGCCGTCTGCGGCCTCCACTATGTTGCTGGCCAGCATGTAGGCAGGAGTGGAGATCACCTTGCGCTCCTGATCCACCACGAACTCGTTGACCGGGCAGTTGAGATGGCTGCCACCCATCGCCTCGATGGCGTTGGCGGTACCCTCGTCGTGGCCTATGGTGGCCAGGGTGCCGGCGCCGTAGATAAGCGGGATCATGGCCGGGGCGATGCAGATATAGGCCGCCGGTTTGCCGGCCCTGGCAAAGCTCTGGCAGGCCTTCAGCACATCCGGCTGGATCTGGCACTCCGCCCCCTTGATGGCGAAGTCGCACAGGTTCTTGGCGGCGCCAAAGCCGCCGGGTACCAGCAGGGCGTCATAATCGGCCGCATCCAGTTCGGCCACGTCCTTTATCTGGCCGCGGCAGATGCGGGCGGCCTCGACCAGCACGTTGCGACTCTCTCCTTCACTCACCTCGCCGGTCAGGTGGTTGATCACGTGGAGCTGTGCCACGTTCGGGGCAAAGCATTGGGTGGTGGCGCCATGGCGAGCCAGCGCCAGCAGACTGATGACGGCTTCATGGATTTCTGCCCCGTCGAAGACGCCACAACCACTCAAAATCACGGCCACTTTTTTCATGGAAAACTCCTCGTTGTTGAAAATGTGAGCCAGGATGGATTGTTGTACTTTTGTATGGTTATCGCTCGCCATCCGCTGGTCAAGTCATCTTGCTGTGCTAGGATTGTTTCGTTTTGGATCCTGCCGTACCTACTCCCTTAAAACTTTTTCCACATTGATCGAGATCATTTTAACGATCTGCCGATCTGGCTCTGTATTTATATTTAATTGTTTTTAATGGCATTTTTGGTTTTTGTGCACAGTTTTATCACTGCTGACAATAATTCGCCCCATTTTTGAACACAGAGTTATCCACAGATTTTTGTCCCGTCAGCAGCCATGCAGGCTGTTACCAGGCCCCTTGGTGTGAAGGGGGCCCTGTGGCATCCTAGCGGCTGTTTATCTCTGGCAGGACGATTTCATGGCCCCTAGCAACCCCCTTATTCTGGTCGACGGCTCCTCTTATCTTTATCGCGCCTTTTTTGCCTCCCAACAGGCCGATCTGCGCACCTCGACCGGTTTGCCGAGCGGCGCCGTCCGTGTCATGGCCAACATGATGCGCAGCCTGCGCAAGCAGTATCCCGACTGCCATGTGGCCGTGGTGTTCGATGCCAAGGGCAAGACCTTCCGCGACGACATCTATCCCGAATACAAGGCCAACCGGGCCAGCATGCCGGATGATCTGCGTAGCCAGGTTGCCCCCATCCACCAGATGATCAAGGCGATGGGCTTCCCCTTCCTGATGGTGGAGGGGGTCGAGGCCGACGACGTGATCGGCACCCTGGCTCGTCAGGCGACCGAGAAGCAGTTGCCCGTGCTAATCAGCACGGGGGACAAGGACATGGCGCAGCTGGTCTCCGACCATGTCACCCTGATCGACACCATGAAGGACGTGAAGACCGATCGGGAAGGGGTGATCGAGAAGTTCGGCGTACCGCCCGAGCTCATCATCGACTACCTAGCCCTGATGGGAGACAAGGTGGACAACATCCCCGGCATGACCGGCGTCGGCGAGAAGACCGCACTGGCCCTGCTGCAGGGCATCGGCAGCATCGACGAGATCGCCGCCAATCTGGACAAGGTGGCGGCCCTCGGTTTCCGTGGCTCCAAGACCTTTGCCGACAAGTTCCGCGAGCAGGAGGAGCAGGTACGCCTCTCCTATACCCTCGCCACCATCAAGACCGATGTAGTGCTGGAGCAGGAGCTGGAACAGCTGACTCTGGGGCCGGTCGACAAGGAATCCCTGCTGGCGGTTTACCGCGAGTACGAGCTGCGCAACCTTATCAAGGAGCTGGAGTCCGGCGACGCAGAGAGCGCCAGCGAGGAAGGGGAAGAGGGGGAGGCCGCGACGCCGGTTGCCGCCATCGAGACTGACTATCGCTGCATCCTGGACGAGGCCGAGTTTGACGACTGGCTGGCTCGATTGCAGGCGGCCCCGCTGTTTGCCTTCGACACCGAGACCACCAGTCTCGACTATATGGAGGCGCGGGTGGTTGGCGTCTCCTTTGCCATCGAACCGGGCAAGGCGGCCTACGTGCCCTTCGGTCACGACTATTTGGGGGCGCCGGTGCAGCTGACCGAGGCTGTGGTACTCGGCAAGCTCAAGCCGCTGCTGGAAGATCCGGCCCGCCTCAAGGTGGGGCAGAACCTCAAGTACGATCGCAACGTGCTGCTCAATCACGGCATCGAGCTGCAGGGCATCGCCTATGACACCATGCTGGAGTCCTATGTGCTCAACTCCACCGCCAGCCGTCACGACATGGACTCGCTGGCTCGCAGGTATCTGAACGTCGAGACCATCTCGTTCGAAGAGATTGCCGGCAAGGGGGTCAAGCAGCTCACCTTCAACCAGATTGAACTGGAGCAGGCGGCCCCCTACGCGGCGGAAGATGCCGATATCACCCTGCGCCTGCATCAGGCGCTGTGGGGCAAGCTCGCTGCCGAGCCGGGCCTCGCCAAGGTATTCAGCGAGATCGAACTACCCCTGCTGCCAGTGCTGGCACGGATGGAGCGGCTCGGGACCACCATCGAGCCCAGGCTGCTGCATCAGCAGAGCCAGGAGATCGAAGTGCGGCTGGCAGAGCTGGAGAAACAGGCCCACGAGCTGGCCGGGCAGGAGTTCAACCTCTCCTCGCCCAAGCAGCTGGGGGAGATCCTCTTTACCAAGCTGGGGCTGCCGATCATCAAGAAGACCCCCAAGGGAGCGCCATCCACTGCGGAAGAGGTGCTGGCCGAGCTGGCGGAGACCTATGAGCTGCCGCAACTGCTGATGGAGCACCGTGGCCTGGCCAAGCTCAAGTCCACCTACACCGACAAGCTGCCGCTGATGATCAAGCCGCAGACCGGGCGGGTGCACACCTCCTATCATCAGGCGGTGGCGGCGACCGGGCGGCTCTCGTCTACCGATCCCAACCTGCAGAACATCCCGGTTCGCAACGAACAGGGGCGTCGCATTCGGCAGGCCTTCATCCCGTGCACCGGTTACAAGCTGGTGGCGGCGGACTACTCCCAGATCGAGCTGCGGATCATGGCCCACCTCTCCGGTGACAAGGGGCTGCTGACCGCTTTCGCCGAGGGCAAGGACATCCACAAGGCGACCGCTGCCGAGGTATTCGGGGTTGAACTTGATGCGGTGACCAGCGACATGCGCCGCAGCGCCAAGGCGATCAACTTCGGCCTCATCTACGGTATGAGCGCCTTCGGTCTGGCCAAGCAGCTGGGCATCGGCCGTGCCGAGGCGCAGAAGTACATGGATCTCTACTTCGAGCGCTACCCGGGCGTGCTGGAATACATGGAGCGCACTCGCCAGCAGGCAGAAGCCCAGGGCTATGTCGAAACCCTGTTTGGTCGCCGTCTCTATCTGCCGGACATCAAGTCGCGCAACGCCGGTCTGCGCAAGGCAGCGGAACGGGCCGCCATCAACGCCCCCATGCAGGGCACGGCCGCCGACATCATCAAGCGCGCTATGATCAACGTGGATGACTGGATCCGGGGCATTGAAGACGAGTCGATCCGCATGTTGATGCAGGTGCACGATGAACTGGTGTTCGAAATCCGCGAAGAGAAGCTGGAGGAGTACATCGCCATCATCAAGGAGAAGATGTCAGCCGCCGCCGAGCTGCATGTGCCCCTGGTGGTCGAGGCGGGCACCGGTGACAACTGGGATCAGGCCCACTGATCGCTGGCAGTCGTCATCGACACCTATATAGCTATATAAGACAGGAAGCCCGGCATCATGCCGGGCTTCCTGTTTGTGGCTATCTGGATTCAGACCTCTTGCAGGTATTCGTCCTTGAGCAGGACATAGTTGTCGGCCGAGGTCTTGAGGAAGGCGATCTCGGCGGGCTTGAGCGGGCGAGCCTGTTTGATGGGATTGCCCATATAAAGAAAGCCGGCCTCGAGTCGCTTGCCCGGTGGCACTAGGCTGCCGGCACCGATCATCACATCATCTTCGACCACGGCCCCGTCCAGCAGGATGGCCCCCATGCCGACCAGTACCCGGTTGCCAATGGTGCAGCCATGCAGCATCGCCTTGTGGCCGACCGTGACATCTTCCCCGATCAGCAGCGGATAGCCGGCAGGGTTGCTGGTACTCTTGCGGGTCAGGTGCAGCACTGTGCCGTCCTGAATGTTGCTGCGCGCGCCGATGCGGATGTGATTGACGTCCCCTCTGGCGGCCACCATGGGCCAGATGCTGGCATCGTCGCCCAGTTCGATGTCGCCCACCAGGGTGGCGCAGGGGTCTACATATACCCGTTTGCCCAGTTGCGGGCGTTTTCCCTTGTAAGGTCTCAGTCGCAAGTCCATCTTGGCCTCCTTGTTTTCGGCCATTCTAGCAATTCGGTACCGGTTTCTGTGGATAAGTTTGTATAAAAGCTGTGCTTGGATATGAATAACTAAAAAAGTGCAGTTTTTTACAATTTTATTGCAGGGGAGGGGTTGTCAGAACGAATTCACTCCCTATAATGCGCCTCCATCGACACGGCAAGCGGCAACGCAAACAAGCCGGTCGGTAACCTCGAAAAGCCTGTGAAAATAAGGCTTGACTCGAGAAGGCGGTTGAGTAGAATGCCACTCCCGCAGCGATGAAAGTCGCGCAGCTCTTTAACAATTTGAATCAAGCAATCTGTGTGGGCACTCACAGCATCGAGCATCAAAAACAATTTTTGATTTTCAATGTCTGATGAAGTGACCAAAGCAACTTTCAAGT
>NZ_JBGLRE010000016.1:0-66895 GCF_041403185.1 Aeromonas sp. S9(2024) | reverse complement strand
CGCCAAACTGACCGGCGTGAGCGGCGCGGACAACTTCGAGCAGCTGACCCTGGGCCAGGAGACGGTGACCACCACGGTGACCGACGAGCCGCAGGGCCAGGGCGACCAGGTTTATGCCCAAATCAGCGTGGACAAGTCGAGCGTGGCCGAAGGTGGCCAGCTGGTATATACCGTTAGTCTTGTTGATGGCAAGGGTAATGCTGTCACCGTCCCTGCCGGTAAAGAAGTGGTAGTCAACCTTGCATGGAGCGGTCCTGCGGCTAATGACTCCGATACGACGGGGCGGTTGAACTCGGTGACCATCGGGTCTGATGGCAAGGCAACATTTACCGTAAACACGGTTAATGATGCGATTTATGAACCGTCAGAGGGGTTGGTCGCGACTATCAGTGGCATTGGTAGCAACACGGTATTCGAGGCCATTGTCGCTGATGCCGGCAAGGATCGCGTTACTTCTACCATCTTGGACAATGATGCGCCGCCGAGTGTCGTGGTGAATGGCAGTGTGACCGTATCGGAAGAGGGATTGGCCGGTGGCTTGCCAGATAATGGCGGTAACACGGATACGACCAACGCGGTGGTGGGTTCCGGTACGCTGGTCGTGAATGATGTCGATAGCAGCCGTGTGACGGTGACTCTGAGCGGGCCTTCCAATCTGACTTCGGGTGGTCAGGCCATTACCTGGACCATGGTTGGTCAGACACTGGTAGGCAGCGCTGCTGGCAAGGCAGTGATCGAGGTGGCTCTGACGGCTCCGAATGCGAGCGGCAAAGGGGAGTGGACCTATGTCGTGACCCTCAAAGGGCCAGTTGATCACCCTGTCGCTGGCCAAGAGGATACGCTTCGCTTCGACCTGGACGTAGCCGTGAGTGATGGACAGTCCAGTGTCATCAGCAAGCTGCCGATTATTATCGAAGATGATGCTCCAATAGCCGGTAACAGCGTGGCTGTCTCTGTCACCAGTACCCAGATCCCGGATGTTTTGACCGGTAAATTCAGCCTGACTGGATATTCCGGTGACAAGTCGGTGATCGATGCCGGTCGTTTCACCATTACGGCCAAAGGGTTCGAATCTGCCACGTCTTCCAAGTTGATCGATGCCTCTGTCAATGGCTCGTCGGATGGCATCGGGGTCAAGAGTGTGGGGGCGCCTTATCACAACCTGTCGAATGAAGTGGATTTCCGCAAGTTTGCGGATGGTTCCAGTGCCTCCGAACAGCTGGTTTTCAAGCTGGATGCCGGTACGGTTGCTTATGGAGCCAAGCTCGAGTTCAGCAAGATCTATGGTGGTGAGCTGGAGAGTGGGGTGGTGGAGTTCTGGCGTGATGGCAAGCTGATTGCAACCCAGACGTTCAGTTCCAATACCAGTAGTGGTGATTATGCGGCCAACTTCCAGGTCCAGCTGGGAGGCTTTGACACCATGGTGATCAAGGCTACCGATAACGGTAACGCCTTCACCACCAAGGACAACAGTGACTTCACCATAAAGTCTGTCGAGTTCTTGGGCTCCGATACGCCTCAGGCTATCGCCTATGGTTCCGGGGCGGTCAATCCCCAGTGGGGGGCGGACGGCAAGGGGGCGCTCGAGTTGGTTTCCGGCGAGAGCGGACTCAAGACCGCCGCTGGTTCTCTGATCAGCTTGGTAGCCGATGGGACGAACACCCTGCTGGGTAAGGATGAAAACGGTAACCTCATCTTCAAGCTGGAGTTCACGCCAGGTAACGGTCAATGGGAATTCTTCCAGTACAGGGAGATGCAGCGTCCCGTCGGTGATGGTGATATCGACTTCGTCTTCAGGACCGTGGACAAGGATGGTGATGGGGCCTTGGGCAGCTTCGCAGTCAACCCGTTGAGCGCTCCTACCATTGCCACCGTATCTGATGCGTCGGCGACCGAGGGTGGTTCACTGGCTCACAACGTGACTTTGACGGCCGCGACCAATATTGCGACCGAGTACAGTCTCTCTATTCTGGGGACCGGCGCTTCACCGACATCGGCCGGTGATCTGGGAAGCCTGACTTTCAGCAATGGGGTGAGCTACAACAGCCAGACTGGCAAGATTGTCGTTCCTGCGGGGGTGAGCAGCTTCACCGTGTATGTACCTGCGGTCGATGATCGCCTCATTGAGTCGGATGAGCGTTTCCAACTGACCATAGGTGGCGTGAGCGGAGCGGGTGTCATCCACGATAACGATGCGCGTCCGACACTGGCGATTTCCGGGCAGGTACAGCTCTCCGAAGAGGGGCTGGCAGGAGCATTGCCAGATAGTCAAGGCAGTGTGGATACTACCAACAGCGTTGTGGCATCTGGCAAGCTGGTCGTGCAAGACGCCGATAGCAGTCAGGTGAGTGTCACCCTCAACGGCCCCACCGGGCTGACGTCAGGGGGGAGTGCCATCACCTGGAGCATGTCGGGGCAGACCCTGATAGGCAGTGCCAATGGTAAGCCGGTGCTCGAGGTCAAGCTCACACCGCCCAATGCCACGGGTAAGGGAGAGTGGAGCTATCAGGTGACCCTCAAGGGGCCTGTCGATCACCCTGTCGCGGGTCAGGAGGATACACTTCGCTTCGAGCTGGACGTGAATGTGTCTGACGGGCAGTCGGTAACCACCGGCAAGCTGCCAATCACCATTGAGGATGACAGCCCCATGGTGGTCACGCCTCAGGCAGGGCATATCGATGGCTCGGGGATCCAGACCAATCTGATGTTGATCGTCGATGTATCGGGTTCCATGGACTATGCCTCTGGCGTTCCAGGCAAGACGAGACTGGATATTGCCAAGGAGTCACTCATTTCCCTGCTCAATACCTATGACAGTCTGGGTAGCACCAAGGTGCGTATCGTGACGTTCAGCAGTGAGGCCGATGACATCGGTGAGCGCTGGATGACGGTGACCGAGGCCAAGACCTATGTTTGGTCCTTGCGAGCAGATGGGGGCACCAACTACAAGGATGCCATCAACGAGAGTATCGATGCGTTTGCCGACCCGGGTAAATTGACGGGACAAGGTGTGCAGAATGTCAGTTATTTCTTCTCCGACGGGGAACCATGGGCAAACTATGGGGTACCCGAGAACAAGTGGCTGAACTTCCTCAAGGCAAATGACATCAAGAGCTTCGCCTTGGGAATGGGTTCTCAAATCAATCAAGATGCACTCAATCTCGCTGCCTATGACGGGGTATCCGAGCAGAACACTGATGCCATTGTCGTGACCGATATGGGCAAGCTGGATCAAGCCATCAGCGGTACGGTTCAGCGAGAAGTGAGCGGTGATCTCTTTGGCCAGGCGGGAACCGGTGCCGGTGCTGACGGTGGCGCCATCAGCACAGTGCGCGTCGATGGTTACATCTATGCGATTGAGAATGGTCGTCTGGTGAGCGGCGCAGCTCAGGGGGGAAGCTATGATGCCCAGCATCAGCAACTGATAATTACCCTGGGTAATGGTGACAAGCTGACCATTGGTCTGGTGACGGGGGAGTATCTTTACCAAACCAGTCAGCTTGGTGCTCAGAGCAAGATCATCGGTTTCGATCTGGTGGATGCGGATGGTGATAAAGCGACAGGATCGCTGGCCATCACCATCGAACCGTCAGACAACGGGCGAACCTTCGCAGGTAATGATGGCGATGATCACCTGACAGTGCTCAACGACAGCCAGGTGCATATCGCCTTGGGTGGTGTGCATGGCGGTGGTCCTCAGGTCATGATCGAAGAGAATATCGACACTCGTTCCGGTGTGACTCTCTATGGTGGCCAGGGGTATGACCATCTGACCGGGGGCCAGGGGGAGGATATTCTGATTGGAGGAACCAATGGACACGGCTCTTCCGGCCCGCTCAGCGTGGATGGCAAGCTCTACTACGGAGATGTACTGACAGGAGGGGATGGTGCCGATACCTTCCAGTGGCAACTGGGGGATGCCCTGGAGCAGGGCTCAAATAATGCAGCCATGACCCCTGATCACGCCATCGACTATATTACCGATTTCCATGTGGAGCATGGGGATAACTGGCAGTTGAGTAGTAACAATGGCAATTGGTTCAAGGATGTGGACGTCGCTCATTCCGACAGGCTGGATCTCTCCGATATGCTGGATCACAGCGGCAGCAATTTGGAAGGGGACCTCAGCAAGTTGCTTTCGGCCTTTGAAGCTCAAGATGGCGTGCATCTGCAGGTGAAGTCGGCGGCGGGGAGTAATCAGGTCAGTCAGGAGATTGTCTTGCTGGGCGAGAGCTTCAGTTCAATTACCGGGGACCACAATAATTATGTATCTGGTTCCTCGGAATCGGCTTCCCAACAGGTAATCAACTATATGTTGCAAAACCACTTGCTCGATATCGACAAGTAATCCCGGTTCGGGGCAACAAAAAGCGGCAGAGAAATCTGCCGCTTTTTTATTGTTCGACGAGCGTGAAATCAGTTGCCGAGGGTGGCGAACAGACTCTGCTCCAGAGTGCCGCGAGAGACGCAGACCGGCTGGATGGAGGGGGCGGGCACGCGCTCGCCGGACGACTCGACGAAGAACAGCTCGGTGTTGCCCTTGACGTTGACGGTGGCCACGCTGTTGTTGCCGCTCTGGGTGATGATCAGGTTGATCTGCAGGTTGGGGTTGCCCAGTGCGACCTTGGCACCCATGGTGCCGCAATCGAGCCACTCCAGCCCGTCGGCGGCCTGGCTCACGCTGGCGGTCATCAGACCGGAACCACGCTGGCTGTTCTCGATGCTCAGACCATGATCAGCGAACCATTTCTCGGCGCGCGCCCATACCAGATCCACCGGGATCGCCATCTCCTGGGTGTTGTTGGTGGCCTTGGCAATCGGCGGATTGTAGCGATACGCCTCACCACCATTGTTGTCACCAGCACAACCAATCAGCAGCAGCGCCAGGGCGCCCCCCATTATTTTTTTCATTTTTCTCTCGTCCATAAACAGGCCATTGGCCAACCGGTGCCCATTATCGCCGGCGCGCCATTTTCTGTCAGCAGGCATCCTGCATCCAACGCCTCGTCAATTTGTCCGCCGCTTTACAAAATGAGTTGTCTATCATAGATTTGCTCGAAATTCCTCCATAAGCGCCTCCGTGAACAACATCCTCACTCCGGATCTGCTGCAACAGATCATCGACCACTTGCCCATGAGTATCTTTTGCCGGGATAAGCAGGGGCGTTATCTGTTCGTCAATCGCCGCTTTGCCAGCGAGGCACAGTACGCCTCACCGGCGGAGCTGGTTGGCAAGACGGATGCACAGATGCCCTGGGGGGATGTGTTTCGCAGTGAAGACGAGAAGCTGCTGGCAGAGGGGAGCCCCCTGCTTAACCAGCAGCTCTATTGCCAGAACGGGGAGCGGGGCAGCTGGTCGGAGACCCACAAGATCCCCCTTTACAATGAGGCGGGGGAGCCCTGCGCCGTGTTTGGCGTCGTCAACGAAATTGCCGAGCGCAAGTCACTCGAGGAGACATTCAGGAAGCAGCAGCTGTTGCAGCGCTTTCTGCTCGATGCGATCCCGGATCTGATCCGTTTCGATGACCACAACGGTGTCTTGCTGGAGTGCAATCAGGCGTTTCTCGACTTCGTTGGCCACAACGCCGAGGAGGTACTGGGTCAGCAGAGCCAACATATTCTGGCGGCACCCCAGGGTATGGGGCCCGGAGAGTGCTGCCTGCTGGATGCTCGTGGTCAGGGGAGACACATGGATATCACCCGGGTGGATGTGCCCGGTGGCGATGGCCACTCCCTGGGAACGCTGACCCTGGGGCGCGACATCACGGGCCTGCGCACCACCCAGGCCCAGCTGCAGCAGGAGCAGCATTACGACAGCCTGACCGGGTTGCTAAAACTCTCCCGTTTTTTGCAGACCAGCCGTCATCTCGGCACCCGCAGCGCCACTCTGGTGCTGATCGACCTGCACCATTTTCGCGAGATCAACGATCGCTTCGGGATCCGGATCGCCGACCGCCTGCTAAGCCAGGTGGCCAAGCGGCTGCAGCAGCTGGCGCCTCCCCGCACCCTGCTCTGCCGGGTGGCGGCCGATGACTTCTGCCTGCTGCTGCCCGAGCTCAGCGAACCGCTCTCGACATGGTGCCGCCATCTTCAAAAACAGCTGATGGAGCACTATCTGATCGAGGATCACCGCATCCAGATCCCGGTGTTTCTGGGGCTGGCCCAGGGGCGGGCGAGCGATGCCGAACGATTGCTGAGCCATGCCGAAGCCGCTTTGGCGCAGGGCAAGCAGTTGCAGCAGAACTACACCCTGTTCGATCCCGCACTTCATGCCAGGCTCAAGCGGCGTCAGCTGATCGCCTCCCAGTTGCCGCTGGCCATCAAGGCCGCCCAGCTGGTTGCGGTCTACCAACCCATCATCTGCACCCGCAGCCATCGGCTGCATGGTACCGAGCTGCTCTGCCGCTGGCCCCATCCAGAGCTTGGGATGATCTCCCCCGAGGAGTTCATCCCGCTGGCGGAGGAGATGGGCCTCATCGGCCAGCTCGGTCAGCTGATGCTGGAGCAGGGCTGTGCCCAGTTGGCCCAGTGGCAAGCGGCGCTGCCGGACATGGTGCTCTCCATCAACCTGTCACCGCTGCAGTTTCGGGATCCGGGGCTGTGCGAGCTGGTGCAGGGCTGCATTGCCCGGCACGGGCTCAAGGCAAGTCAGCTGGAGCTGGAGATCACCGAAGGGGTCTTGATGGAAAATGCCGACGAGATAGAGACCAACCTCGACAATCTGCTGGCCGCCGGTTTTCAGCTGGCCATCGACGATTTCGGTACCGGCTACTGCTCGCTCGCCTATCTGCCCCGCCTCAAGGTGGCGACCCTCAAGCTGGATCGCAGCTTCACCCAGGGGCTGGAGAGCAACACGGCTACCGCGGCCATCATTCGCTCGGTGATTGGCCTGGGTCATGAGCTGGGGATAGGGATCACCGCCGAAGGGGTGGAAACCCCGGAGCAGCAGCAGTGGCTGATGGAGGCGGGGTGTGATCGGCTGCAGGGGTATCTCTTCAGCCGCCCCCTGCCGCCGGAGGAGTTCGCCGCCACCTATCTGGCATAGCGCCCCAAACAACAAGGCCACCTGACGGTGGCCTTGTTGTTTGATGAGGGGACATTACTCCTGGAAGTAAGTACCCCAGCCATCGTAATCTACCCCGTATTTCTCGAGGATGGGCATCATCTTGGCGATATCGGCGACGATCGCTTCGACATTCAGCTTGCTCTCGCAGGTGGCATCGAAGCAGAAGATGGTGGCGCCGTCATCCAGCTCCATCTCCTCGGCATCGGTTACCTCGAAGCCGGCCTTGAACAGATCGACCGCGGCCTTCTCCAGACGGTCGAAGTCCTGGCAGGCGAAGTGGTGCTCAATGTCGTAATCCGCATCGGGATTGCTGCCGTCTGCCAGCAGTTCATTGACGATTTCGGTGGTCTCTTCACGCCACTCTTGCATATTCAGACTCATGTTGCCTCCAGGCGTTATCATTGCGGCAAAGCATACTCGCAGAGTGCATCCGGCTCAATGCGGCAGATCGGTGGTGGCAGGATAATGTTGCGGGCAGGTCTCCGTATCACCTTGAAATGGTGAATAACTGCCCGTTGCGTTCAGATGTTGAGCGAACGCGCTTTTTATCTTGTATTGCGGTTGACACCCGGCGCCGGAAAGGGTTTAATGCGCGCCGTTGCCCAGATAGCTCAGTCGGTAGAGCAGGGGATTGAAAATCCCCGTGTCGGCGGTTCGATTCCGTCTCTGGGCACCACAATTCCTCCTTAGTTCAGTCGGTAGAACGGCGGACTGTTAATCCGTATGTCACTGGTTCAAGTCCAGTAGGAGGAGCCAAATTCGAAAAGCCCGCTCAATCGAGCGGGCTTTTTTCGTTTATCAGTTGCTGTTGCAGGCGGCCAGAAACAGGGTAGCCCCGCAGGTGGCGCCGAACACCAGCATGCCGGTCTGCAGCACGCCGCCAGGGCTTGCCATCTTTTCCTTCTTTCTGACCCTGATCCACCTGGGTTTCATCACGCTCTTCTCCCTGCTCGCTGCGTCCATCGGCTTGCACTTTACGTGCCGGCGAGCCATCTTGGTCGAAGGCAACATGGACGTCAATCGTCCTTGGCGAAGATGTTTCCGGTCGCTGTGGCTTGCGCCATCCTGAGTATTTAACTCATTGTTAATGTTTTGAAAAACCGAAGTGACCCGGCATCTTTGCAACGTTATGATGAGGCCCATCATGTTCCCATCCTGACGGAGAGATCCCAGATGAACAGCCCCCTGCACTATGTCCTGGACGGCATCCATTGCGAGCCGCATTTTTATACCGTCCCGCTGGATCACGATGATCCGGATGGTGACAGCATCACCCTGTTTGCCCGCACCCTCTGTCGCAAGGACAAGCTGGATGACAAATTGCCCTGGCTGCTCTATCTGCAAGGGGGGCCGGGCTTTGGGTCGCCGCGGCCGACCGCCAACAGCGGCTGGCTCAAGCGGGCGCTGCAGGAGTTTCGGGTGGTGTTGCTCGACCAGCGGGGGACCGGCATGTCGAGCCCGATCCATGGCCAGCTGCTGGCTGCCATGACGCCGACGGAGCAGGCGGCCTACCTCAGCCATTTTCGTGCCGACAACATAGTGCGTGATGCCGAGTTCATCCGGCTGGAGATCTCGCCCTCCCATCGCTGGAGCCTGCTGGGGCAGAGCTTTGGCGGCTTCTGCTGCCTCACCTATCTCTCTTTGTTCCCGGACAGCCTGCGGGAGGTCTACATCACGGGGGGGGTCGCCCCGATCGGGCGCAGTGCCGACGAGGTGTATCGCGCCACCTATCAGCGGGTTGTCGACAAGAACCGCGCCTTCTTCGCCCGCTTCCCCTATGCCCAGGGCATTGCCAACCGGCTGGCCACCCATCTGCACCAGCACGATGTGCGCCTGCCCAACGGCCAACGGCTGACGGTGGAGCAGTTCCAGCAACAGGGGCTGGATCTGGGGGCCAGCGGCGCCTTTGAAGAGCTCTACTACCTGCTGGAAGAGGCCTTTATCGGGGAGCAGATCAACCCGGCCTTCCTCTATCAAGTGCAGGGGATGCAGCCGTTCAACACCAATCCGCTGTTTGCCGTGCTGCACGAAGCTATCTACGCCGAAGGGGAGGCGACCCGCTGGGCGGCCGAGCGGGTCCGAAGCGAATACCCCCTTTTCGACTGGGAACCGGGCAAGGACTTCGCCTTCACCGGCGAGATGATCTTCCCCTGGATGTTCGATCAATTCCGCGAGCTGGTGCCCCTCAAGGAGGCGGCCCATCTGCTGGCACAGAAGCGTGACTGGGGCCGGCTCTATGATCCCGCCCGGCTGGCTCGCAACAAGGTGCCGGTGGCCTGCGCCGTCTATGCCGAGGACATGTATGTGGAATTTGATTACAGCCGCGATACGCTGCGCACACTGGGCAACAGCCGGGCCTGGATCACCAACGAGTATGAGCACAACGGCCTGCGGGTCGATGGTGAACGGGTGCTCGATCGCCTCATCGCCCTGAACCGGGATCGCTGATCCGCCTTGGGTTGTGTTGCATGAAAACAGGGGCCTGATGGCCCCTGTTTCTATTGCTCAGCTCTTGACCACCGGCTTCGGGGTGTCGGGCTGGGAGGGGGGCAAGATAGGCAACACTATTTGGGGTTGTTCACCGGTCAGGCTCTTGAGGTAGGCGGTCATGTCTTCGGCCTCCTGATCCGTCAACTGCTGGCCCAGCTGGATATCGGCCATGATCTGCACCGCCTCTTTCAGATCCCAGATCGAGCCGTCGTGGAAGTAGGGATAGGTCAGCTCGATATTGCGCAGGGTGGGCACCTTGAACCAACCGATGAACTGCTTCTCACCGGTGACGGCTCCGCGCCCCTGGGCCGGGTTGTCGGTCTTGAACGGCTTGACCAGCCCCATCTTCTGATAGGAGTTGCCACCGATGGCAGCGCCGTTGTGGCAGGCGGTACACCCCTTGTCCTTGAACAGCTGATAGCCCTTGAGCTGCTGCGCCGTCAGCGCCTTGCTGTCGCCCTTCAGCCAGCGATCGAACGGCGCATTGGGGGTGACCAGGGTCTCTTCGAAGGCGGCGATGGCATCGGTCACCTCCTTGATGTCGAACTCTGCCTTGCCGTAGACGGCGTTGAAGCGGGCGCGGTATTCGGGCAGGGTGCGCAGGGTCTCCACCGCCAGCTTGTGGCTGAAGGCCATCTCCAGCGGGTTTTCGATGGGGCCGGCCGCCTGGGCCTGCAGATCCTTGGCCCGGCCATCCCAGAACTGCACGAAGTTGAGGCTGGAGTTGAGCACGGTCGGCGAATTGATCGGCCCCTCCTTCCACTTGTGACCGAGGGAGCTGACCTGGTTGTCCACGCCCCCCGTGGCCAGGTTATGGCAGGAGTTGCAGGAGATGGCATTGGATTTGGAAAGTCGCGGCTCGAAAAACAGCATCTTGCCCAGTTCGACTTTTTCCGGTGCGCTCACCTTGGCTGCTTCTATGGGTTGAATGGGTTCGCTTGCCCAGCCCATCCCGGGCAGGGCCAACACCATTAACAGACAATATTTATTCATTCTTTTTCTCTCCCTTTTGGCTGTGCCTAACAGCAGCCCCAGCCTGACCGGGAAAGCCTGGTTGTTATTTGCTCAAGATCAATTGAGCACAACAAAAACCACATTAAAAACAATGAATTGGATAATTTCGGACGGACTGGTGGCGGGGTCTTGCGAGGAAAAAACGTGCGAATTTCTGACCAATAATTTATGGCCTAATTCATCGTTTCCCATAGCCAATTAATTAGATTGCTACCATTGAATAAAGCGATTATCCAATATGCAGAGACAGCGAGTTTATTAATTAGATCTATTTAAAATGCATTATTAAATGTCATCAATAACTCGACTGCTAATAATAAATATTCCGGTCTGAACCACTGCACCCTGCATTCCAGAAATGCCGCCCTCTTTACCTGCCTTGATGAGGAGAGGGGCGACCCGCTTTTCAATCAAGATAAGGATGCATGATGAAAACGTCTCTGCTGGCTTGCAGCCTGTTGCTTGCTCTTCCCGCGTTTGCTGCGGCCCCGCACTGGGAATACAGCGGGGCGGCTGGTCCCGACCACTGGGCCAAATTGACGCCGGAATTCAGCCCCTGTGCGGGCAACAACCAATCTCCCGTGGATCTGACCGGCCTGGTCGAGGCCGATCTGCCCCCTCTGGTGTTTCACTACCGTACCGGGGGCGAGTCCGCAAGCAACAACGGTCATACCGTGCAGATCGGCTATGCCCCGGGCAGCACGCTTGAGCTCGATGGCATGAGCTTCGAGCTCAAGCAGTTCCACTTCCACGCGCCGAGCGAGAACCATATCAAAGGGAAATCCTATCCGCTGGAGGGGCATCTGGTACACGCCAATGGCAAGGGGGAGCTTGCCGTGGTGGCGGTGATGTTCGAGGTGGGCAAGGCCAATCCTGTGTTGGCCGAGGCGTGGCGGCAACTGCCAATCAAGGCGGGTGAGAGCCATGCCCTCAAGGCACCGGTTGCGGTCGAGCAACTGCTACCCACCAAGCGTGACTATTACCGCTTCAGCGGCTCCCTCACCACGCCCCCTTGCTCGGAAGGCGTGCGCTGGCTGGTGCTCAAGCAACCGGTTGAGGCCAGCCAGGCCCAGATCGATGCCTTCAAGGAAGTGATGCACCACCCCAACAACCGGCCGGTGCAGCCCCTTAACGGCCGTGTCGTCCTGCAATAAGGAATGAAGAGGGGGAAATAGAAAGATGCCAGTCAGCGTTTGCCGACTGGCATCTTTGCTTATGGCTGCGAGTTGTCCCAGCGCCGGAAGATAAGGGAGGTATTGATGCCGCCAAACGCGAAGTTGTTGGACATCAGGTATTCGATCTCCGGCAGCTCGCGGCCCGTTCCCGTGATGTGATCGAGAGGGGCACAGGCCGGATCCGGGTTGGTGAGGTTGAGGGTCGGAGCGAACCAGCCATCGTGCATCATCTCCAGCGACAGCCAGGCTTCGATGCCGCCGCAGGCCCCCAGGGTGTGGCCGAAGTAGCTCTTGAGGGACGAGATGGGGGTCTGGTCACCGAAGATGGCGGCGGTTGCCTGGCTCTCGGCGATGTCGCCGCGCTCGGTGGCAGTGCCATGGGCACTGATGTAACCGATCTGCTCGGGGGTCAGTCCTGCCTGATCCAGCGCCATCTGCATGCACAACTGCATGGTCTGGCTCTGGGGTTGGGTGACGTGGGCCGCGTCGCAGTTGGTGGCAAAGCCCACCAGCTCGGCGATGATGGGAGCGCCGCGCGAGAGTGCGTGCTCCAGATCCTCCAGCACCAGGGTGCCGGCACCTTCACCGATGACCAGACCGTCGCGATCCCGGTCAAAGGGGCGCGGGGTGAGCTCGGGGGTGTCGTTGAGCTGACTGGTAGCGAACAGGGTGTCGAACACCACGGCTTCGGAGGGGCAGAGCTCCTCTGCACCGCCCGCCACCATCACTGTCTGGTAGCCATGGCGGATCGCCTCATAGGCATACCCAATCCCCTGGCTGCCGGAGGTGCAGGCGCTGGAGGTGGGGATGACCCGGCCACGCAGGCCGAAGAAGAGGCCGGTATTGACCGCCGCCGTATGGGGCATCATCTGCACATAGGTAGTGGCGGTGATGCTGGCGGTGGTCTTGTCGTTGAGCATGGCGCCAAAGGCGCTGATGGGGGCCGTACTGCCGGTGGAGGAGCCGTAGGCGATGCCGGTGCGGCCATCGGTCAGCACAGGATCACCCAGCAGCCTTGCCTGCTCCAGTGCGAGCTCGGTGGCCACGGTGGACATCTCGGAGACGCGACCCATGGCGCGGGTCTTCTTGCGCGGATAGTGGGCCGGCAGGGAGAAATCGGTGATGGGGGCCGCCAGCCGGGTGTTGAGCCCGTCGTAGACGGCCCACTCCGGCATAGTTACCACGGCGCTGCGCCCTGCCTGCAGGCGTGCCTTCACACTGGCCCAGTCGTTGCCAAAGGCGGTCACACCGGCCATGCCGGTGACGACGACACGTCGGTTCATATCAGGCCTCCGTTGATGGAAATCACTTGCCGGGTCACGTAGCCGGCGATGTCGGACATCAGGTAGGAGACCAGACCCGCCACTTCGTCCGCCTGTCCCATCCGCTTGAGGGGGATCATCTTGAGCGCCTCGCTCTCTACCTCGGGGCTCACCATGCCGGTGTCGATAAGGCCGGGGGCCACGCAGTTGACCGTAATGCGCCGCTTGGCCAGCTCCAGTGCCAGCGCCTTGGTGGCACCGATGAGGCCCGCCTTGGAGGCGCTGTAGTTCACCTGGCCACGGTTGCCCATGATGCCGGAGACCGACGACAGGGTGACGATGCGCCCGCCGCGGCGCAGCCCGATCATCGGCATGATGCAGGGCTTGAGCAGGTTGTAGAAGCCGTCGAGGTTGGTGTGGATGACGTCGTCCCACTCCCCGTCCGTCAGGGCCGGGAAGGCGCCGTCGCGCACGATACCGGCGTTGCAGACCACGCCGTAGTAGGCGCCGTGCTGCTCGATGTCGGCCTCAAGGCGCGCGCGGCACTGCTCCCGATCGCCGATATCGAACTGGATCAGGCGCCCGCTCCCGCCCTGGGCGACGATGTCGTTGAGGGTCGCCTGGGCGCCCTGCTGATCCCCGTGATAGTGGACCACCACGGCAAAGCCGTCGGCGGCCAGTTTCAGGGCGATGGCCCGGCCAATCCCCTTGCTGGCGCCGGTTACCAATACGGTCGAGTTCATTGTGATTGGGTCTCCAGTAAGTCTGTCAGTTGGGCCGTCGTGGGCTGGTAGGTGCTCAGGCGCGCCTTGGCGCACAGGGTCTCACCTTGCAGGATGCGGCATTCGAAGCTGGCCATGCCGGCGTCCTGCAGCAGGCAGTGCGCCTCGATGCGCAGCAGGCTGCCGGCGGCAAACGTGGGCAGCTGGCTCTCGTATTTGCGGGTGCCGAGCAGCATGCCGATGCGCACCGGCTCGCTACGCTGATGCGCCTGCAAGCCGGCCCAGGCGGCGATGGCCTGGGCCATCAGCTCGATGCCGCACCAGCCGGGCAGGTTGCCCTGTGCATCGAGCAGCAGGGCGTGCCGCTCGCCCACCCGGGTCTCGCAGCTGATGCTCTGCGCCGCAAACGCCGTGACGCGATCGAGCAGCAGCATGGGCGCCTGGTGGGGCAGCAGTTGTTCTATGGGAGGAAAAGTCATGGCGCCTCTTTGCCAAAGATAAGGCTCACGTTGTTGCCACCGAAGGCAAACGAGTTGGACATGATGATGCGGGCCGCCCCGGCCTCCCTGACCAGCGTGAGCGGGGCAAGGCTCGGGTCCTGCTCTTCCCCTTGCGGGGGCAGCGGCAGGGCGCGCTCCAGGAGCAGGCAGCAAAGGGCCGCCTCGGTGGCCCCGGCCGCCCCAAGGGTGTGGCCGGTCAGCACCTTGGTGGAACTCACCGCTACCCCGTGGGGGAAGAGACGCGACAGGGCCAGGCTCTCCATATCGTCGTTAAGACGGGTGGCGGTACCGTGGGCGTTGACGTAGTCGATGCGCTCGGCCTCAAGGCCGGCGCGCGCCAGCGCCATGCGCATGGCCCGCTCGGCCCCTTCCCCTTGCGGGTGCGGCGCCGAGATGTGCCAGGCATCCGACGACTCCCCATCCCCCAGCAGGGCCAGGGGGGCGGGATCGCGGCTCACCAGAAACAGGGCCGCCCCTTCACCGATGTTGATGCCGTCGCGCCCCGCCGCAAACGGACGGCAGCGCCGCTCGCTCAACGACTCCAGGCTGTCGAAACCGTTCAGGGTGAGGCCGCACAGGGAGTCGGCACCGCCGACCAGGGCCACATCGGCCTGGCCGCTCTCGAGCAGGCGGCGCGCCGTGATAAAGGCCCGCGCGCTCGACGAACAGGCGGTCGAGATGGTCATCGCCGGTCCCAGTATGCCCAGATGCTCGGCAAGAAAGGTCGACGGGGATCCCAGCTCCTGCTGGGCATAGTCGAAGCGGGGCGACATCGCTTCACCTCTTAGCTGCGCCGCCACGGCCACCTCGGCCTCGCCGATGCCGGAGGTGCTGGTGCCGAGCACCAGGGCCACCCGATCCGCGCCCACCCGGCTGATGGCCGCGCTCACCTCGGCTTCGATGTCGGCCAAGGCGGCGAGCAGCAGTTGGTTGTTGCGCGAGTCGTGGCGGGGCTGCGCCACCTCGGGCAGCGGATCGCTCACCCGCCCCACCGGCGAGGTGCGGCCATCAACCAGAGTCCAGCGCTCTTTATCAAGCGGGCTCTCACCCCGGCTATGCCACCCGTTGAGGGCGTCGCACACTGACTCCTTGCCGCGGCCGAGGGCATTGATAAGGCTGTAGGCATGAATGTAGAGGGTCATGGGGCCAGGCTCTCCAGTGTCAGGGCATAGCCGAAGCGGTGCTGGGTCAGGCTGACCGGCTCGCGCTGGCCCTGCCAGGTTTGATAGTGGATCTCGGTGACCAGCTCTCCGGCGGGGTCGGTGAGGCGCCGGACATCTCCCTCGTCCTTGAGCTGCCAGCCGGCGGGCAGGCGTGGCTGCCAGTCGGCCACGGGCCAGTAGCAGAGCATGACATCCGCCAGCACCTGGGCGGGGGGCGGCAGGGCACTGCCCGGCAGGGGGAGCAGGCGCTCGCTATGAATGCCGCTTTGGTCGTACTGCACCTTGAACAGGCGCGCTCCGGTGGGCATCAGGCCGACCAGGGTGATCCCTTGCGGGCCCGCCTCCAGGGCGGTGAGCAGCTGGTACTGCTTGCCCTGGGCGCTGGCCAGCAGCAGTTGCTGGCGGGTGAGAGGTTCGGCCAGGGTGGGCGCCGGCAACGACAGGGGGACGTTCGGGGCGATAAAGGCCTCCACCCCCTGCCGGCTGCTACAGCCGCCCAGCAGCAACAGCAAACACATCAGATATCTCATCATGACTCCGCAGCCGGCCGCGGGGCCAGCACCATGGGCGATAACAAAAACGCAGTAAAGATCCCGCCGCTCAGCACGATGCCAAAGCCGGCGATGGCCGGGGTGTGGCTAAGCGCCAGCAGGCCGAAGGCCAGCAGGGTGGTGAGGTGGGCGAGCAAAATAGCCAGCAGGGTCGACTGCTGGCGTCCCGGGTCCTCGCCGCAGTGGGCGAAGAAGAGGCCATAGTCGATGCCGATACCGAAGATGAGGCCGAGCGCCAACACCCCGAAGAGGGTCAGCGGCTGCTGGCTGAAACCGAGCAGGGCCAGCCCCATGGCGATGGCCAGGGCGTTGACCAGCAGGATGCGCGCCGCGACGCGCCAGCCGACGCGCCGCCAGAGCAGCCCGGTCACCAGCAATACCGCTACCAGCAGCAGCTCGGCCAGCTTGAGGCGATAGTCGGCGAAGAGCTGGCTCCACTGGCTGCGCTGATCCTGCCACACCACACCATCCAGTTCGGTGGCGAGGTTGGCCAGGGCGGCGGCGTCGTGAATACCGGCGAGTGGCACCCAGATGCCGATCCGGCCATCAGGCAAGGAATGCCAGAGCAGCCGGCTGCCCTCGCTGACCGGGCTCGCCAGCCAGGTCTCTGGGGTAAGCGGCGAGAAGGGGCGTCCCTTGGTCTCCACCGGCAGGCCGGCCCCCTTCAGCGCCGCGATGACGCTCGGTTGCAATTTCATGATGGCGTGATGGTCCGCCTGCTGGCGGGCCAGGGAGGGGAGCCACTGGCTGATGGCGACGAATTGCTCCAGCTGTCCGCGCTGACGGGCCTGCTCGAGGTGGCCGGCCAGGGTCTCGAGGCGGGTGAGGGCCTGCTCGTCATCGCGTCCGACCACCAGATAGCCGGTCATGCCCCCCTGCTGGCCAGTCAGCTGCTGGATCTGGCGCTCCTGCGCCTGCAACTGGTGCGGCAGGGGTTGCAGCTTCTGGATGTCGTCATCCACCACCAGGCGACTCACGCCGATGGCGCTGATGACGAGCGCCAGCAGCGGCAGCCAGCGGCGCAGGCCAGCGGGCGCGCGCCAGGCAGCAATCCAGCGCGCCTGCCAGCGGCGGATGGGGAGCGGCCCCTGTGACAATTTCCCGAGCCAGGCCGGGAAGAGCAGCAACACGGTCAGGAAGGCGGCCAGCAGGCCGGCCAGGGCGCAGACCGCCAACTGTTGCAGCCCGGGGAAGGGTGCGAGCCAGAGCAGGGCATAACCGATGAGCGTGGTGAGCAGGGCCAGGCTCAGGCCCGGCAGCAGGTGGGCGCGGGTCTGGGCCGGCGTTTCGTGGCCGTGCAGGCGCCGCTCGCTCATGAAGTGGAGCGCATAGTCGATGGAGATGCCGATGAGGCTGGTGCTGATCACCAGGGTGAAGACGTGGATCTCCCCGAACACCAGCAGCACGGCGCCGAGCCCCCACAGCATCCCTGTGGCCAGCGGCAACAGGGAGAGCAGCAGGGCTCGCAGGGAGCGAAACGCCAGCCAGATGAGCAGCACCACGCCAAAGAGCGATCCCAGACCGATGGTGGAGATATCCTGCTCGGCCAGGGTACTGGCGTGCTGGCTATAAAACAGGGTGCCGCGGCGCAGCAGCTCGGCCCCGGGGTAGTTCTGTTTCAGCTTATCTTCGGCGCGGGTCAGCTCGGCCAGCAACTGCCGGTTGCGGGCCATGTCGAAGGCCGAGAGGTTGAGCTCGGCGCGCACCAGATACCAGCGCTGGCCATCGGGCCCCAGGGCGCTCAACCAGCCCTGTTCGCCAAGCTGCATCGGGCTCTTTTGCTCGAGCACGGCGGCGCGGGTCAGCAGCATGGGGTCCGCTTGCCACTCGGCCCGGGAGACGCCGCCGAAGGGGGAGTAGATCTGCCCAAGCACCCACTGGCTCCAGACGCTGGCGCCCCCCTCCAGCCGCGCCCGGGCGGCCGGGGTGAGGTGCTGCCAGGCCATTTGCTGCAGATAGGCTTGCCAGGCGGGTGCAAGCTCGGGCTGGGCCCCCTTCACCTGCACCAGGGCGTCGATGGCTTGCAGCTGTCGGCTCCACTCGGTCGCGGCTGCCTCACCGTCCTTGCCAGGGGGCAGGCTCACCAGCCACACCAGCTGACGGTCCAGGTTGGCGAGCAGTCCGGCGCGCAGTTCGGGGTGCCACTGCTGATGCTCCTCTTTGGGCAGCAGGTCCATCACGCTGGTATTGAAACGGGCGCGGGGCAGAGCCAGCGCCAGGGCGATGCAGACCGCCACGCAGAGCAGCAGCCAGGCCCGCCCCAGCAGGCGCCAGTGTCGTTCAGTGAGCATCAAAGCGGGACTGCTCCTCGGCGCTCAGTGGCAGGGTCTTGAGCTGCCAGTCAAAAAAACGGATCAGAGTGACATCCCCCTGCCTGTCGTGGATGGCCAGCGACCTGAGCTCATTGCGCCCCTTGAGCACCAGGGTGGCGAAGACCTTGTCGAGGGGAGTGCGGATGGGCTCGAGGGTCAGGGTCCACCCCTCCCCCTCGCTGGTGAGGGTGTGGCGAAAATAGCTCGCCAGCGCCGCTTCGCTCGGGTCAAACAGGGCCAGCATCAGGTTGCTGAACTCCAGCAGCTGGGGGTTGTCCAGGGTCTGGGCCGACTGGCCCGGCAACTGCTGCACCATGCGGGTCGGGGTGAGCGTCAGGGTCAGGGGAAAGGGTTTTTGCTGCTGCCACCAGAGCCCCTGGCCCTTGACCAGCAGGATCTCGCCGCCTGATCGCAAGGGTTGGCTCAGGCCGCTTATCTGGCGTTCCTGATCGAAGCGGGCGCTGCGGGCATCGGCGGCGGTGAGCTGGCGCTGCACCTCGACCAGGGTGATCTGACCGGCCAGCAGGGGCCAGGGGAGCAGGGCCAGCAGCAGCCAGAGGCACTTTCTCACTCTGCCACCCCCAGCTTGTCGAGCAGCACCCGGGGCGAGACGAGGCACATCTCGCCACTCTCCTTGCTGACCGCCACCTGCACCGTGTAGCCCTTGCTGGTGCGTTGATTGGTCGCGGGATCGTAGAGCAGGTAGTCAATCTTGAGGCGGTTCTGGTATTCCACCAGGGTGGCACGCACCCGTACCGTCTGGCCAAAACGCAGGGGCGCCACGTACTTCATCCGCACGTCGATGACCGGCCAGAGGTAGCCGGAGGCCTCCATCTGCGGGTAGTTGTAGTCGATGCGATCGAGCAGGGCGCAGCGGGCCAGCTCGATGTAGCGCAAGTAGTGGCCGTGCCAGGCGACGGCCATCATGTCCACGTCGTGAAACGGGACTGTGACGTCGACTTCGGCGCTCAATTGCCAGGGCTCAGCCATGGGGCACCTCGTCATAGAGCGGGTAGTGACGGGCCTGCAGGCGCCCCATCAGGGCGCGCAGCTCGGCCTCCAGCGGGCGATCTTCAGTCAGGAAGGGGTGATCCCGGCGCACCGCCTCCACCGTGTGGGCCAGCGCCGGGCTAAGGGCGTCGGGCCCCTTGCCCTGCAGGGCGAGGCGCAGTTCCACCCCCTGCACCGCGGCCAGCAGGCTGGCACTGGCCACCTGCTCGGTCAGGGTCAGCACCCGCAGGGCGTCGCGGGCCGCTATGGTGCCCATGCTCACCTTGTCCTGATTGTGGCACTCGGTGGAGCGGGAGAAGACGCTGGCGGGCATGGTGTGCTTGAGGGCCTCGGCGGTCCAGGCGGAGGCGCCGATCTGCACCGCCTTGAAGCCGTGGTTGATGAAGCGCAGCGATTCGCTCGCGCCCGAGAGGTTGCTCGGCAGCCCCTGATTGAACTTGGTGTCCACCAGCTGCGCCAGCTGGCGGTCGAGCAGGTCAGCCAGGTTGGCCACCGCCACCTTCATGCTGTCCATGGCCATGGCGATGTGGCCGCCGTAGAAGTGGCCGCCGTGCATCACATGCTCCCCGTCACCGTCGATAAGGGGGTTGTCGTTGGCGCTGTTGAGCTCGTTTTCGATGAGCTGGCGCCACCAGGGCAGGCTGTCGGCCACCACGCCGATGACGTGGGGGGCGCAGCGCAGGGAGTAGCGATCCTGCAGCCGGTTGCTGTGGTGGGGCAGCTCGCCGCTTTGCAGATCCGCGCGCAGCCAGGCGGCGATCTGCTGCTGGCCCGGGTGGGGCTTGGCGGCAAACAGGCGCTCGTCGAAGTGGAAAGCGTTGCCCTCCATGGCCACGCTCACCAGCGCCGTGATGCGGGTACACAGGCGCATCAGGTAGTCGCAGCGGGCGAAGGCGAGGCAGGCGAGCGCCGTCATTACAGAAGTGCCATTCATCAGCGCCAGCCCCTCTTTCGGGCGCAGCTTGAGCGGTGTCATGCCGAGCTCGCGGTAGAGATCCGCCGCCGCCATCAGCTGGCCGTCCCGATAGAGATCGCGCTCTCCCACCAAGGCCGCGGCCACATAGGAGAGGGGGGTCAGATCGCCGCTGGCACCGACCGAGCCCTCCTCGGGAATGCGCGGCAGAAGATCTTGCTCCAGCAGCCAGGTGAGGCGCTCGAGCAGGGTGACGCTGACCCCGGAGACCCCCTGCGCCAGGGAGTTGAGGCGGGTGGCCAGCACGGCGCGGGTGGCGGCCGGGCTGAGATTTTCGCCCAGGCCACAGCCGTGGAAACGGGTCAGGTGCAGGGGCAGGGCATCGACCAGATCCAGGGGCACGGCGCGGGTGACAGAGTCACCGTAGCCTGTGGTGACGCCGTAGATGACCCCTTCGTCGGCCAGCAGCCGGTCCAGATAGTCGGCCCCGCGCTGGATACGGGCACGAAAGGCGGGCTCGGGGTTGAGCGTCGGGGTGGCGCGGCGCTCGGCCAGGGCGACCACCTCTTCAATGGTGAGGGGACGGGCCCCGAATACGATCTCGTGCATACCTTGCTCAATCCTGCTCATCGGTCAGATGCCAAAAGTCAAAAAAGTTGAACCACTCCAGCGGGGCCCGCAGGCAGTGGTATTCCAGCCGATCGGCGTAGTGTTGCACCCTGGCCTCGAGACGCTGCTGGCGCTCGGCACGGGGCAGGGGAGTGCCATCGGTAAAGGGCTCGAAATGAACCCGAAAACGCCCCTGTTCCCGCAGTCCGAACATCAGATAAGTGGGGCAGCCGAGCACCGCCGACAGGGCAAAGGGTCCCAGGGGGAAGGGCGCCTTCTCCCCGAGAAAATCGGCCCAGACCACGCGTTTCTCTTTGGTCACCGAGGTGCGATCCCCCACGATCACCACCCACTCCCCCGCTTCGATGCGGGACTTGAGCATGATGGCGGTATCGGGCCCGAGCTCCTGCACCTGTACCAGGTTGAGGCCCGAATCGGGGTTTACCTCTTGCATCAGGGCGTTGAAGCGGGCGGCGTGGCGGGTGAAGACCAGGGCCGTGATGCGCACTCCCTGCTCCTGGCTGCCGAGGGCGCGGCACAGCTCCAGGTTGCCCAGGTGTGAGCCGATGATGAGCGCCCCCTGGCCGCGGGCGGCCTCGTAGTGCTCACGGTTGACCAGCTCGATGTCGTCGAGGCGGATGTCGCCGCGCCAGGCGGCCAGCTTGTCGAGGGCCGCCTCGCCAAAGCGCAGGAAGTGGCGCAGGCTCCCCACCCGTTCTGGCAGGGGATGGCCAAGCTGCCCGGCGCGGGCGGTGAGGCGGGCCAGATAGTTGCGGGAGGCCTCGCGCTGGCGGCGACCGGTCAGCCAGAAGTAGGCGATAACCGGCAGCGATATCACTCTGAAACCGGGGCGCCCGAGCAGCCGGTAGCTCCACAGCAGAGTACGGATGCCGAGCAGGGTGCCACGCTCCGGAGTGCGAGACCAGTGCGCCTTCCCCTTGTTCAGCAGCCGCTTGGGCCAGCGCAGCAGGTGGGCGGCGCCGTCGCGCAGCAAGGTCAGCACCAGCCGGGTGTGCATCCAGGAGATGCGCAGGTTGTCGTGCAGCGGGTTGAAGTGGGAGAGGCCATCTTCTGGGTAGTGCACCTTCACCGGGATAAAGCGCACCGGTACCCCGCGCCAGTGCAGGCGCACCATCACTTCGATGTCAAAATCCATCCGCTCCCCGAGGGCGCACTGCTCGAGCAGCTCGCAGCTTGCTGTCACCGGATAGACCCGCAGGCCGCACATGCTGTCTTTTATCTCGAACGAGAGGGTCTCTATCCAGACCCAGACATGGGTCAGGTAGCGGCCGTAGAGGCGCCCCTTGGGCACCGACTCATCGTACTGGGGGGCGCCGGAGATGAGAGCCTCGGGGTAACGCCGCGCCTCGGCCAGCAGATCCGGCAGGCGGGCGAGATCGTGCTGGCCATCCGCATCGACCTGCAGGGCGTGGCTAAAACCCAGGCCCCTTGCCGCCAGCAGCGCCGTTTTGACCGCCCCGCCCTTGCCCCGGTTGCGCTCATGGCGCAGCAGGGTGACCCAGGTGGCGTGTTCGGCCGCCAGCTGGTCCAGCCGGGCGGCGGCAACCGGTTCGCTGCCATCGTCCACCAACAGGCAGGGCAGTCCGAGGGGGGCAAGTTCATCGAGCACACCGGCAAGGGGCGCGGCGTGGTTGTAGCAGGGGATGATAAGGCAGGGCGTCACGATACCTTGACCCTTCCGCTGCTCGCCAGGGGCTGCTCGGCCAGGGACTCGGCGCAGCCGACCCGGTACTCGAAGCGCAGCTGGCCGTCGTCTTGTCTCTGTAGCATCAACCAGCACTGCTCATCCGGGCGCAGGGGGCGCTGAAATTTAAGCTGATCCATCCCCTGAAATTCACCAGCAAGCAGCCCTTCCTCGCGGGCGTAGTGGATGGCCAGGTGCAGCTGGGCGACCCCGGGCAGCAGGGGGGCGCCGGGAAAGTGGCCACTAAACCAAGGCAGGAGGGCATCAAGGCGCAGCAGCAGTTGCACGCCGTCGGAGGTGACCTGACGCGCCAGCTGCGTGGGGAGCAGTGAAATATCCATCAGGGGTGTTCTCCGGGAATGGGGGCGGCCGGCTCGTCGAAGGCGCGGCGCAGCGCGACGCCGTCGCGCTTGCCGGCGCCGGTGAGGGGCAAAGCCTCAAAGAGTCTGATACTGCGCGGCAGCGCCACCGGCTCGAGCCAGGGGCGAAGCCGTTGGCGCAGGGCCTGCAAGAAGGAGCCGTGACCGAGGCGGGTGAAACTTGCCATCCCCTCCGGGGTCAGCACCAGGGCGACCCCCAGGATCTGGCGGCCCCCCTGCTCGAGGGGCAGAACGGCTGCATCACACACCCCATCGAGGGCCTGGATGCGCAGCTCCACTTCATCGAGAGAGATGCGTTTCTCCTCGAGCTTGATGATGCGATCCAGGCGGCCCAGCAGGCGAAACTGTCCCGGCTCGCCGCACAGGGCGATGCGATCGCTCCCGCGCCAGGGGGCGAGCTCGTCCATAAAGGGGGAGCTCAGCAGCAGGGTCTGCTGCTCGTCACAGCCGACCTCGACTCCGGGGAAGGGGGTCCAGGGGCAGTCCGGGGCGCTGCTCTGGCGCCAGCCGATGCCGCCGGTCTCGCTGCTGCCGTAGATCTCTACCGGCAAGGGACCGAGCAGGGCGGCGCACTGGCGCGCATCCTCATACGCGAGGGGGCCACCGGAGGAGACCACCAGTCGGCAGCCGGGGGCATTCAGATTGGCGCCGAGGCGCGAGAGAAACGCCGGCGAGCTGACCAGTGCCCAGTGCTGGCGCTGGCCGAGCAGCTGCTCCGGGTAATCGGTCTGGCGGCGGGCAAACGGCACGCCGAGGGCCAGCGGCAGCAGGATGCGAAACAGCAGGCCGTAGATATGCTGGTGGCTGACGCTGGCAAAGAGCCGTGCGCCCGTGAGGGCGGCGCCCCAGAGGGTCGCCTGCACCCGCACCTCTGCCTCGATCAGTGACCAGGGCTTGGCGATGGCCTTGGGCTGGCCGCTGGAGCCCGAGGTGTAGAGGGTGAGGGTCGGGGCCAGGGAGGGGGCGTGGCGGCTCGTGGGCTGTGCGTCGTCGCCAGCAACGCTATCCACCCGCAGCACGGGGCAGGGAAGCGAGAGCGCCTCATCGCAGATCACTCCCTCGAAGGCATCTTGTTCGAGCAGCTCCTCCAGGGCGGCAAGCCGCTGGTGGCCGGGTAGCACTACATCGTGCCCAGCCATGGCGCAGGCCAGCAGGGCGACGGTGAAGTGGTAGCTGTCGTTCATGCAGAGCGCCCAGCGGGTCGCAGAGCCGCTCTTCAGCTGGTCGGCCAGCGTCAGGGCCGTGCGGCGCAAGCTGGCCAGCGTGACCTCACCTTGGGCATCGAACGCGACGGTGCGCTTGCCATCGGCCAGCAGCAGTTCATCCAGCAGGGTCATGGTGTACCCCGCTTCATCACTCGTTGTCTAATCAGCCACTCGCCGCCCATCAGGGCCCCCATCAGCAGATAGCTGATAAGGCCGTTGTAGAGGCTCCAGAGCGCCAGGTCCCCCTGCCAGATGGTCCAGCCGGATAGGGCGCCATTGGCGATGAAAAAGAGGCACCACACCTGCGTCACTTTGCGGGTGTAGCGAACCCCCTGCTCGGGCAAGTCCGGCGTGGTCAGGCGCGCCAGCCGCTCGACCATGGTCATGGGTTGGCGCAGGCTCGCGCCAAACAGGGCCAGCAGGGTGGCGTTGACCGCCAGCGGGTAATAGAGCAGCCAGTCGTGTTCGCGAAACCAGAGGTTCAGGAGCACCAGCAGCAGGCCGGTGGCCCCGAGCCAGCGGGTCGCCCACTGCCACGCCACCGGCATCGCCGAGCCGGCGATGAGGCGAATGGCAAACAGTGGCAGCAGCAGGAGCGTCAGCAGCTGCCTCTCCCCGGATGACAGGCAAAAGTAGACCAGCAGGGGATAGAGCAGCAACAGGGCGCCTGCCAGCAGGTTGAACCGCCGCACCATTACTCGGCGATCAGGCGTTCGACGGCGTCGACCACGTCGGCGACGGTGCGCACCGACTTGAACTCTTCCGGCTTGATCTTCTTGCCGGTCAGCTTCTGCAGATGTACCACCAGATCGATGGCGTCGATGCTGTCGAGCTCGAGTTGCTGATAGAGCTGGGCATCCAGGGTCACGGCCTCGGGATCGATCTCGAACAGCTCGACCAGGGCATTGCGGATCTCGTTGAAGATGTCGTCTCTGGTCATGGCCTTATCCTCGCTGTGCGGCGACGAGGGCCGCCAGGGCAGTGACACTGGCAAAGTGGCGACGGGTGTTCTCGTCATCGGCGGAGAGCACTATGCCGTAACGCCCCTTGATCGCCAGGCCCAGTTCCAGGGCATCGATGGAGTCGAGCCCGAGGCCATCGTTAAAGAGCGGGGCATCGGCGTCGATGTCGGCTGGCGTCATGCCCTCTAGGTTGAGGCTGTCGATGATCAGTTGTTTGATTTCTTCAGTTAAGGTGTCTTGCATCTTGAGTCCATCGCGGTGCGGGTTGAGTCGGGCTCAATACCCGTTTGAAATAATGGGTCAGATGACGTGCCGCCAGTGAAGGGGTCTCTTCCTGTGGCAACATCTCCTGAACCTGGCATTGGGGCAGAAATTCTACCGTAAAGACCGGCTTGTGTGCGGGCACCCGAAACCAGGGGTGCTGCTTGGTCAGAAAAGGGGCCGAGCAGTGAATGCGTACCGGTTGCAATCTGGCATTGCAGCGCACGGCGAGGTGGGCCGCCCCCCGCTGCAGTTGCAGCGGCTGACCCGGCGTGGTACGGGTGCCTTCCGGAAATATCAGCAGCACGCCACCCCGTTGCAGGCGCTCACTGCACAGGGGCAACAATTTTTCGGCCGCCACGTTGGGAATATACCCGGCGGCGCGGACAATACCGGCGACAAAAGGATTATGCCAGAGCGCCTCTTTGACGATGCAGTCGCATTCCGGCATATGGGCCGCCAATAATACGTAATCGAGCAGGCTGGGGTGATTGGCCAACACCAGCACGCCATTTAGTTGCTGCGGAATATGGTGGAAACGGTAATCCAGCACACCCAATAGTTTGAGAATATTGATAAACAGACGGAAGGTGACCCGGATGGTGGTCTGGGCAAGATGACGCTGCATGTCACCACGGACAAACAGCCACAGCAAAGGAAACCAGAATAGTGTCAGCAACAGGCAACCCAGGCCAAACAGGGTAAACCCCAGCATGGTGCCGAACAAGCGCCAGAGCTGATTCAATTTCGCTGCCATAGCCACTCCCGACGCCCGTCGAAAATAGAAAAACGCGACGCATCGGTCAGCAGTGCTCGCCAGCAGGCGAGGGCATCTCCTGTGCCGGTTGCGCCTGAGGGCGTTGTCATCACCTCTCCTTGCCACTGCGTTCCCCTGGCCAATACCAGGCCCACCGCATGGGGAGGGGCTTCATCGGGCAGCCAGGGCTGGCTGAAGGCGGGGATCGCGCCTTCGAAGCTGACCACCAGCACCCGTTCCATGCCGTCGGCAAGCATGCCCATCGCCTCCTGCAGCGCGGCGGCAACACTGCCGGTGCCGGCAGCCAGGGAGCTCATGGGGATGGGTTGCTTGCCCTGAATGGAGGTCAATCCGGCGGCCGTGTTGTGCACCGATTGGGAAAAATCGGTGGGAGAGAGGCTGCGCCGCTCGGCCAGGGCGCCGAGCAAGCCCAGAGAGCGATCCAGCTCCCCGTGGCGACTGGCAAACACGGCGCCATCCACCGGATGGCGGGAGAGCAGCTCAAGCGCCACCTCGACCGCCAGGCGTCCACCCAGGCTCATGCGCCTTGCCACCATCATGGGGATATGGGGCGTCACAGCGGGTGCCGGAGGCAGCCAGAGGCCATCCTGAGCCCACGCCAGCCACTGCTCACGGGTCGACATGCCCGGAGCCAGGGCGTGGCTTTCAACGATGGAAAAAGTGGGCATTCTGTGCACGAAACGACCTTGATGCGCTAACGGCTGTGATACCTGGGGAGATGTGACCGGACCCACAGAAAGTCGGTTCAGCTCCGGTTAAGGATTCTGAAATAGGGCTGCATATTACCATTATTTTTCTTTATGACCAGAGGGAAAGTGTGAGCTCGCCAATAGGTGTAATGGAAAGTTAATTCACCTTCCTTTATTTATTGAAAGCTTGCAGTTTTTATTGTTTTATTGGGGCGGTTTTTGGCAGGTGTCACAATTTAAAAAGGTTAATAAAATGAAAATATTTAAACTTATTTTTGCAGCCCTCACATTAACGCTGGCCGCAGGCTGCTCCACGACCCAACCGGTCATGAATATGAGCAATAGCCCGGTACCGGCCAATCTCAGCGAACAGACAATTTCTCAAGCAATTATTAATGCGGGTGTCAGTAAGAAATGGGTAATGCGTGAAGAACGTCCCGGGTTAATTAGCGGCCATATTCAAGTTCGCTCACATCAGGCAAACATCACTATTCCCTATAACACTCTCAATTATTCCATTAATTATGTGAGCAGCGTCAATTTAAGTGACAACGGTAGCGGAAAAATTCACCGTAATTATAACCGCTGGATCAACGGGCTGAATCAGGCCATTCAGATCGAACTGAATCGTGCCAGCAGCTACAAGTAAGGTCGGTGTCTCTTGAATCACTATCACTCCGATAGCCATAACGCACTGGATGCCATCAGCCAGGCCCAGCGGATTGCCTTCGCCCCCATGCTGTTCCAGGCCGCCTGGAGCCTGCGCGAGACCGGTATCCTCACCACCCTGGCCGCCTCCCGGGAAGGGGCCACGGTGGCCACTCTCGCCCATGAGACCGGCCTGACCGAGTATGCGGTCGGCGTCTTGCTGGACATGGGCCTGGGGGGCGGCATCTGCTACGTCCGCGAGGAGCGCTACCATCTGGGCAAGGTGGGGCAATACCTGTTGAGCGATCCCATGACCCGGGTCAACATGGATTTTGTCCAGCACGTTTGCTACAAGCCCCTCGCCCATCTGCAACAGGCCATCGAGAGTGGTACTCCGGCCGGCATCAAGGAGTTTGGCGACTGGCAGAGTCTCTATCCCCATCTCAAGGATCTGCCGGAGCCGGCGCGCGGCAGCTGGTTTCGCTTCGACCACTTCTATTCGGACTGGGCGTTCAAGCAGGTGCAGGATCTGGTCTTCGGTTACGAGCCTCGTCACCTCTACGATCTCGGCGGCAACACCGGCAAGTGGGCCCTCTCGTGCGCGCGGCGCAATCCCGAGCTGGAAGTGACCATCCTCGATCTGCCGGAGCAGATCGCCATGGCCGACGAGCAGATCCGCGAGGCCGGGCTGGCAGGTCAGGTCCGGGGTTATCCGGTCAACCTGCTTGAGGAGCGCCAGCTTCCCGGTGAAGCGGATATCTGGTGGATGAGCCAGTTTCTCGACTGCTTCGGCCACGACGAGATCGTCGCGCTGCTGCGGCGCATCCGTCGCAGCATGAAGCCGGGGGCGCGCCTGTGCATCCTGGAGCTGTTCTGGGATCGGCAACCGTTCGAAGCGGCGAGCTTCAGTCTCAATGCCACCTCCCTCTACTTCACCTGCCTGGCCAATGGCAACAGTCGCTTCTATCACTCGAAGGAGCTGTACCAGTGTCTGCGGGAGGCGGAGTTCCATGTGGAGGCCGATCACGACATTTCGGGGCCGGGCCATACGCTGCTGGTTGCGACGCCGCTGTGAAGCGGGTAAACAGTAGAGCCTGACTGATTGCATGGAGCCGTGATGAAATACCTGCTGCTGATTGCCGCCGTGTTGCTGGCGGGCTGCGCCGAGTTGAAGGGGGCGGGGCGTACCATAGGCCATACGACCCGTGACGTGACCCGCGAGATAGGCCATACCACGCGGGATGTGACCCGGGAGATCGGTCATGGCACGCGCGATGCGGTCAAAGGGATTGGCAACGAGATCCAGAACCAGTAAGACAAGAAGGGCCCGTGGGTCCTTCTCTCATTGGGGGAGCCTGATTTACAGGGCGGCGGCGATGCGCGCCCCCAGGGCGGCGTTGCTGAGCACCAGCTGGATGTTGGCCGAGAGCGAATTGCCGCCGGTCAGTTCGCAGACCCGGGCCAGCAGGAAGGGGGTCGAGGCCTTGCCCTTGATCCCCTGCTCCTCCGCCTCACCCAGAGCCTGAGCGATAGCCGCATCTATGTCGGCCCTGGGCATGGCATGCTCGGCCGGAATGGGGTTGGCCACCACGGCGCCACCAGCCAGCCCCAGCTCCCATTTCAGACGCAGCGCCTCGGCAATGGCCGCCGGAGTATCGAGCCGGTAATCCACCTTGAAGCCGCTTTCGCGGGTGTAGAAGGCGGGCAGCTCCTCGCTCTGGTAGCCGATGACGGGCACCCCTTGCGTCTCCAGATACTCCAGGGTCAGGCCGATGTCGAGAATCGACTTGGCACCGGCGCAGACGACGGCGACCGGCGTTTGCGCCAGCTCCTGCAGATCCGCCGAGATGTCGAAGGTCTCGGGCGCGCCGCGATGCACCCCGCCGATGCCACCGGTGGCAAACACCCGGATCCCCGCCATGGCGGCGATGATCATGGTCGAGGCGACCGTGGTGGCCCCCATCCCCTTGCGTGCCAGCACGAAGGGAATATCGCGTCGGCTGCATTTGGTGACGGCGTGGCCGGCGCGACCCAGCGCCTCCAGGGCTTCCCCATCCAGTCCCACCTTGAGGCGACCATCCATGATGGCGATGGTGGCCGGCACGGCGCCGTTGTCGCGTACCACCTGCTCGACCCGGCGGGCCGTCTCTACGTTCTGTGGATAGGGCATGCCGTGGGATATGATGGTGGATTCGAGGGCCACGACAGGTTTGCCTGCGGCCAGGGCAGCGGCGATTTCCGGCTGGATATCAAGGTATGCGTTCAGCATGAGTACTCCTCCAGTATGCGGTCAACGGCGGTCTTGGAGAGACCGGAATAAACGGTATCGGAACAATTGACGGTGAGGGCGGCGCAGCCCAGGGCGAAGCGGGCCGTGCTGGCGATGTCGTGCCCCTGCAGCCAGGCGTGGGCCAGCCCTGCCATGAAGGCATCTCCACCGCCGGTGACATTGAGCACCGGGCTGCCGAGTACCGGCAGATGGCCCTGCTGCTCACCGTCGCTGTAGAAGATCCCCTGATCCCCCAGGCTCAGAAACAGCCGCTGCACCCCGGCACGGTGGAACCAGGCGGCGGCCATGGACCAGGTCTCGGGTCCGGCGATGGTCATGCCGCACAGCTTCTCCGCCTCGCTGCGATTGGGTTTGAGAGTGTGGATCCGGTCGAGCCAGGGGCGAATTTTCTCCACCTTGGCCACCGAGACGGTATCGACGAAGATGGCGTGCTCCCCCTGGCGCTCGAACAGCCAGTCGAGGGTGTGGATGGCCAGGTTAGTATCCAGTACCCAGAGGCGGGCGCCGGCAAGAAAACCGGCCAGGGGGGTGAGCCTTGCGGGGGTGAGCTGATCGATGATCGCCATGTCATTGATGGCGCAGCTCATCTCGCCACTGCCTTCGTGCAGGCTGAGATAGCAGGAGGTGGCATGGCCGTCCAGTACCTGGATCTGGCGCACGTCGACCCCCGCCTTCTGGCTCACCTCAAGTAGGTGATGGCCATATTGATCGTTGCCCACCGCGGTCAGCAGCCGGGTATCGGTGCCGAGCCTGGCCAGGTTTTCGGCGATATTGCGCCCCACGCCGCCGGCTGAGGTACGCACCTTGCCTGGGTTGGAGTCGCCGATGAGCAGCTGGCCATGGCTGGTGCCGCAGATATCCATGTTGGCACCGCCGACCACCACCACGTAAGGGCCTTCCCGCAGCACATAGCCTCTACCCTGCACATATCCCTGGCGGATCAGGCTGGAGATATGGCTGGCCAGCGCCGAGCGGCTGATGCCGAGGCGATCTGCCAGCTCCTGCTGGGGGATCATGGGGTCCTGGCGCAGCAGGGCGAGGATCTCTTGTTCACGCTCCGTCATAGACAAATATCCATTTACAAACGTTTGTCTATTATTTCCATTCGCTCTTTTCGCGCCATTGCGGCATGTGGAAAGTGTCGGTGAGCGCACAAAAAATCGTCATTGGGTTAGCGGGCGTTGCCGACGCGGTCGGAAGGCGCACTTTTTGCGGGTCGGGTGCGCCATTGCTGCTTATAATGCCGGCCGCAAAGAGGAGAAGAGATGATGGTGAAACGTTCGTTCTGCTGTGTGGGGCTGGTCAATCCCAAGTCACCGGAAAATGTGGGCTCTGTGATGCGGGCGGCGGGTTGCTACGGGGTGGATGAGGTCTACTACACCGGCCATCGCTTTGAGCTGGCGCGCCGGTTTGCCACCGATACCAAGCAGATGGTGGACAAGATCCCGCTACTGGGGGTCGATGATCTGCTGGCCTTTATCCCCGAGGGGTATGTGCCCGTGGTGGTGGATCTTATCGAGGGGGCCACGCCGCTTCCGGAATACCAGCATCCCGAGCGGGCTTTCTATATCTTCGGACCCGAGGATGGCACCCTGGATCCCGCCCTCTATGGTGTGGTCAGGGATGTGGTGTATGTGCCGACCCGGGGTTGCATGAATCTGGCTGCATCGGTCAACGTGATCCTCTATGACCGCCTGGCCAAGCAGCACAGGGCTGACTAGGGGATAACCGTGTTTCGCCTTGATGTCATCGGGGAGCGGCCTGCTTTTCCAGCTCCTTGATGAATCCCTGATAGTAGTCATAGAGATGGTTGTGGCGATAGATATCGGCCAGCGTGCCCTGACGGATCAGGGAGGCCATGTCTTGATCCCAGATCCGCTGCAGCTTCGCCCCCTCTGCGGTATCGGAAAAAATGGGGTAGGTGGGGATCCAGCGCAGAAAGGTCCGGTACAGACCGGTGGGGAGTTCAGCGTCGGGATAGAGCACTCCGGCCGTCAGGAAGTAGCGATAGCGCCCCTTGTTCAACAGCTGCAGGGCCACCTCGTCACTGTCTATCTCGTGCCACTTCATGGTGACCGGGATGTATTTGTCCAGCGCCCAGCCCCGTCGCCATAACACATGCTGCCCCAGCAGGCTGGATTCTCCCCGCCACTGGGGTTGCCACTGCTTGAGCATGATCACCGTCAGATCATCGGCAGAGGCGGGAAAATATGGCTGCCGCACTCCGCGCACTTCGTCAAGATAGACCCCCATCGCCATGTCCCCCCCTTTTTTGGCGATCAATGCAAGGGAGCGCTTGTAGGGCACAATATGGTGGATTACCCGGTAACCATGGGGTTGGTAGATGGTGCGCACCAGCTCGAGATAGACCCCCTTGCCATCCGCTTGGCAGAAGCCGGGCCAGTCATCGCAATAGACATGAAGTGACGCTGCGCGGCTGCCAAAAGAGGCGCACAGGCAACAGAGCAACAGAAAACCGATACGCAGTAGAGTCAGAACAGGCTCCATGGTGACAAGCGAGTCATGCTGAGCCTTTACTTTATACCAAGGTATGGGTAGCGGCTATGCGCAGAAAAACTCGGATGCTCATTTTGCGACAGGGTCGAGGGTTCTTTTTCAAGTAGTTGTTATGATGGGGTTAAAGATTCAATAGTGACCCAACAACAGAAGAGGAGACTGCTTATGTCATCGATCAAGACGCTGCTCTGCCCCGTCGATTTTTCCCACATGTCTCAAGCGGTACTCGACTACGCCGTCTTTATGGCCCAGACCCATCAGGCCCAGCTCAAACTGATCCACGTGGTCGATCAACTGCACGGCTTCGACAGCTACAAGATCCTGCACATGACGGCCATCGAGATCACCCATGAGATGGAGCGTCAGGCCAGAACCCAGCTCAAGGAACTGATAGCGACGCTGCCCATTCCCGCGACCTTCGATATCCGTTTTGGCCGTGCGGCAGACGAGATCGTCATCCAGGCAAAAGAGGATGAGGTGGATTTGATCGTCATGGGTAGCCATGGCCGCTCGGGGATCACCCATCTGCTGGTAGGCAGCGTGGCTGAATCCGTGGTGCGTCATGCCCCTTGCCCCGTGCTGGTGGTGCGCAAATAGGGCGTCGCGCTGATGGGATGATCAGGGCCGGCGTTTGCCGGCCCTTTTTGTTGCCTCAACCATGGGCGTAGATGACGCTCCCCCCCTTGATAGCGTCAATGATAGCTCTGGCCTGCTCCTTGGGCAGGGCGGGGCATCCCCAGCTGCGACCCAATTTGTTGTGCTTGCGCAGATGGGAAGGGCTGGCGTAGGCCGCGCCATGCACTACGATGGCCCGTTTGCGGGCATTGCCATTGAGGGCCGGGGTCAGGCCATCGAGGCGCAACGAGTAGCCATGCTTGCCCTGATAGGTTTCCGCGGTACGGTAGACCCCGAGGGAGCTTTTCAGGGAATTGGGCTGATTGGAGAATTGACGGGCGGCCAGCTCGCCGGAGTTGCGGCCATGGCTGACCCAGGTGTGATAGAGCAGTTTGTGCCGCTTCATATCGATGACAAACAGGCGGCGCAGGTTGGATGGTTTGCTGTAATCGATGATGGTAAGGATGGGTTTTTGCTTGTGGCGTACGCTCTGGTAACCGTAAAGTGCCTTGCGAAACGTCTCCCTGTCCAGCTTGCCTGCCAGTCCCAGCTGGCGGTAGAGCGTCTGATCCCAGCTTGCATGGGCCTGGTTGTCCAGGCTGATGGCGACCAGCAGCAGTGGCAACAGCAGCCACGCCAGCCAGTGTCTGTGTCGGGCGTATTCTCTCATCCGTGAATTACCTCGCTATTCCCGGCCGTCCAAGCTTTCGCAGATAGTCCGTTATCCGCTCGATAGTTATATGCAAGGTATTGAAAGGGCGCAATAAAAAAACCGGCCGCAGAGCGGCCGGAAAGAAATTCATACAATAGGCATTGCTTTCACAGGGGGTAACACACTTCCAATTGCTTAGAAGTTGTATTGCAGGGCAACAGCGACGATGTCGTCGGTGTTCTGGCCCAGCTTGCTGGTGCTGGAACCGTTCTCTTCGTCCAGCAGGTTCAGCTTGTAATCAACATAGGCGTTGAAGTTGTCGGTGAAGTAGTACCAGGCACCGATGGAAACGTACTCGGTGTAGGTGTCATCGATACCGCGTGCATCATCTTTCACGTCGGTGCGCAGGTAAGCCAGAGACGGCTTGAACTTGCCGATGGTGTACTGGGCAACGGCTTCGTAACCGTCATGCTTCTCGGCGTAGCCGTTATAGCCATTGCCGATGAACATGTAGTCTTCACCGTGGGCATAGGTAGCTGCCAGGTAGAGGTCGCCGGTTGCGTACTTGACGCCGACACCCATCAACTTGGCATCGTCATTGCCGCCGAAGGTGGCGTAACGAGCCTGCTCGTCAGTCTTGCCAGCCTGGTTGTAGGCAGCAGACAGACCCAGACCCATATCGAAATCGTAGGAGGCCGCTACGGCGAAGCCTTCAGCGGAGCCTTTCTTGTTCCACACACCGCCATCGTAGCCGATGCTGTCGGAACGACCGGAGTTCTGCGGATCATTGTTGCCGGTGAACTGGGCACCCAGGGTCAGACCGTTGTAGGTGTACAGGTACTGGGCCAGACCGTTGGTACGACCGGTACCGAATACTTCGGTGCCTTTGCCCAGGCCGTCACCACCCCATTCGGGCAGTACGTCGGTGTAGTCGTTAACGATGCGGAACAGACCGTCCTGACGGCCGTAGCTGAAGGCACCGAAACGATCGTGCTTGATGCCGGCGTAGGCATAACGCAGTTCATCGTTGTCAGAACCGGAGGTAGGCAGGTTGTACTCGACAAAACCGAAAGCCTTCATTTCCGGGGCAATCTTGGTTTCACCGCTCATGTTTACACGGAAGTAGCTGGCGTCGCCTTCGGAACTGTCGTCATCAGTACCGTAGTACATGCCCTGAGCACGACCACCGATGTCCAGTTTGGTGTCGTTCTGGTTGTATACGGTTGCGGCATTGGCACCACCGGCCAGCAACAGGCTGGAGATGGCAAGAGTCAGTGCAGACTTTTTCATAATGCTTATTCCTCTGTAATAAGACTTCCGAACCTGTTTCTCGGTTCTATTGGATCGGAGGGGCTCCGATACCCACAAGGTAGGAGTCGAAACCTTGACTGGCGCTGAATGCATCAATGCTTAATTAACCTTGGGGCATCCGCTACGACAGTTAATTTCTTGCGATTAAAAAAGTAGCATAAAAAATTAACTTAATTTTATTCAATGAGTTAATTGGTGAGGATGAGTGAGCAGGGATGTGGATGTGAGCCAATAGTATCCCGTAAGCCGGAAGTGGCAGGTTGTGAGGCCGATCACACAGGAGATCGCGGCAAAACAGGGAGGTGGGGGAAAAACAGAGGGGCGAATGGAGCGCCCCCCCGGGAAGATCAGCAGGGTTTTTGCCACAGGGTGAGCAACAGATCCTGCTCCAGCAGATCCGGCCCCTGATGGGTGAAGGCGTGACGTTGTTCGCCGTTGGCTCGCCAGCCGAGGCGACTGGTTTCCAGAATAAAGGTGCGCAGGGCCTGATCCATGGTCATGGCGAACTGGCAACGATCCTGCCCCACCAGCTCGAGGCCGGCGAGGGATGGCCAGCTCAGGGGATGTTCCATGCTCACCGGATTGAGACTGACTCTCAGCTGCCACTGGTGGCGAGGTCCGGGTTGCAGATAGAGCAGATAACCGCCCGGTGCCAGCCAGCTGACCAGTTGCTCCGTCTTGACCTTGAGATCGTTGACCAGCAATACCTGGGCAGTGCCGGGCTGCAGGGGCGCGCGGACCGGATCGGCGATGACGAACTGGCCCTCCGGCTGGGCCTTGCTGGCGGCGAAGATGGTGTTCTTGGCGATATCGACGCCGCCAAATTGCCAGCCGGGCAGCCGCTCGGCCAGTGCGCGGCAGTAGTAGCCTTCGCCGCAGCCGAGGTGGATCAGCTCATGGGCACCGAGTGGGGCGAGCAGGGCAGCCATCGCCTCGATGAGTGGCAACTGGTGTCCCTGTTCCAGAAAATGGCGCTTGGCACGCATCAGGGCGCGGCTGTCGCTGTCCTTGGGATTCTTCTTGCCGGGAATGAGATCCAGATAGCCTTCCGGTGCAGGATCGAAGTGGTGCTTGTTGGCGCAGTAGACCCCACGAGAGGCTTCGTGAAGATGCAGGGGGCTGCGGCAACGGGGACATTGAAGATGCATAAAAACTCTCCTGGCTGATGCCATGAAAGGGGAAGGGCGTTCGGGATTATAGGGGAGCGGATCGAAAAAGGCTGCCGTGGCAGCCTTTTTTATCCGGTAGCCGGTATCGGGTCGATCAGCGGGTGCCGAACACCACGATAGTCTTGCCGTGGGCGGAGATGAGCTCCTGCTCTTCCAGCATCTTGAGGATGCGGCCGACGGTTTCGCGGGAGCAGCCGACGATCTGTCCGATCTCCTGACGGGTGATCTTGATTTGCATGCCATCCGGGTGGGTCATGGCATCCGGCTGTTTGGCCAGGTTGAGCAGGGTCTGGGCGATCCGGCCGGTCACATCCAGGAAGGCGAGGTTGCCGACTTTCTGGCTGGTATGTTGCAAACGCTTGGCCATCTGGCCGGAGAGGCGCATCAGGATATCCGGGTTGACCTGGATCAGCTGGCGGAACTTCTTGTAGGAGATCTCTGCGACTTCGCAGGAGCCCTTGGCACGAACCCAAGCGGAACGCTCAGGATTCTCGTTCTCCTCGAACATCCCCATCTCGCCCAGGAAGTCGCCCTGGTTCAGGTAGGAGAGGATCATCTCTTTGCCCTCATCGTCCTTGATCAAGACGGCCACAGTGCCCTTGACGATGTAGTAGAGGGTTTCCGCTTTTTCACCCGCGTGGATCAGGGTGCTCTTGGCGGGATACTTATGAATGTGGCAGTGCGACAAGAACCATTCCAGGGTGGGATCGCTTTGCGGTTTGCCAATAACCATGAGAATTCCTCTGTAGTGTCTTTTTATGGACTTGTGCGTCCGGGCAAGCTGCCAACCTTGCCATTCCTTGTAGTGGTCGCAGTAGGATAAGAGCCTTTGTCTGTGCTGACAAGGCTTTGCGGGCTTTTGAGGATCCCTTGGAGTCATGCCTGCTGCGCCGTTCGCGTCATTCTAGGGAAGATGAGCGGGGGATATGTTGATTTTGATCTATTTCCATTCCAACTCATCCGTTACGGCGTCGGTATGGGCACAAGGGTGCCGAACGGAGGGGGAGTGGGGTATGCTATGGACATCATGAGCATAATGACAATATGAGGATGCGTGAGATGAAAGCCAAGGTCAGCTGGGTAGAGGGCATGAAATTTACAGGGGAGAGCGAGTCCGGCCACAAGGTGGTGCTGGATGGTGCAAACCCTGGTGAAGGGGCAAGCCCGATGGAGATGATCCTGCTGGCGGTCGGTGGTTGCAGCTCCATCGACGTGGTCTCCATCCTGGAGAAGGCGCGTCAGTCTGTGACCGCTTGCCATGTGGAACTGGCCGGCGAGCGGGCGGATTCGGTGCCACGGGTTTTTGAAAAGATCCACCTGCACTTTGTCGTCACCGGCAAGGAGCTGGCCGAAAAGCAGGTGGCTCGTGCGGTGGACCTGTCGATGGAAAAATACTGTTCCGTTTCCCTGATGTTGGAAAAAGCGGTACAAATTACTCACAGTTATCAAATTCTTGAAGCCTGATAACCCGAGCGTTGTTTCGTTGATAACGCCACGACATAAGGAAAGTGCAATGAAAAAAATGATCGTTCTGCTTCCTCTGTTGGGTCTGGCGGCGTGCAGCAGCCCGCAACCTACCCAGTACCAGTACAGCCAGTACCAGTGCGGGGAGGTGATGCTGGCCGTCACCTATGATCCCCAGGCTGACATGGTGCAATTCCCCTATGGTGGGCTCTATTACAAGCTGGATCGGGTGGAGTCACAATCAGGCGAGAAATACTCGGACAGTGTGACCACTTTCATGAAGCAGGACAAACAGGCCACGTTGGTACAGAAGAATGTCACCCAGCTGACCTGCACCCTGCAGTAAGCATAAGGTCTCGTTCCATGACCTGAGTCTGTTGCCGATGTCGTGGTGATATCGGAGTCAAAAAAGGGCGGCTTGCCAGAGACAAGCCGCCCTTTTGCATCTGTGCCGAACCCGGGTCAGTGGCCGGGCACCGAGGAGAGCAGTTCGGCGGCCAACTGCTGGCTCAGTTGTTGGCGCTGGCTATCGGCAATGGCGACATCGCTGGCCAGGGAGATGGCGCTGCTCCAGACGGCCTGCTGGGTGCGCCGATCGAGCAGTACGATGGCCAGGGTGCCTTTGCGCTCACCGGCCTTGGTCTGCAATCCCGGCGTCATGCCAAGGCGTGCGAAGATCTGGCCATCGCTGACATCTTTTTCACCCGCAACGCCGATGGCGACCCAGAGATCCGCCTCATCGAGGGGCACGCTCTGCCACCCTTTGCCATTGAGCTGCTGGCTGACCGCCTGCTGCAGGGGATCGAGCCACCCTTCGGCATGGGCCCCGGCAAACTGGTACTGTTCGGCCAGGGCGTAGCGCGGTGTCGCGCCGAATGGCCAGTCACTGGCCGGCCGAACCACCATGGTGCCCGCCTCGACGGTCGGCGCAGCCGGACCCGTGCTGCAGCCACCCAGCAGGGCCGCCAATCCCACAGAGATAAACGCTAACCGCATCATAAACTCCTTGGCTCAGGTGATCTTGCCGGTTTCGATCAGTTGCTGGATGAGGGGACGCAGGATCAGCTCCATCGCAAAACCCATCTTGCCGCCCGGTACGACGATGGTATTCATGCGTGACATGAAAGAGCCATCGATCATCGACAGCAGGTAGGGGAAATCCACCTGCTTGATGCCACGAAACCGTATCACCAGCATACTCTCGTCCAGACTCGGGATCACCTTGGCACTGAAGGGGTTGGAGGTGTCCACCGTCGGCACCCGCTGGAAGTTGATGTGGGTGCGTGAGAACTGGGGGGTGATGAAGTTGATGTAGTCATCCATGGAACGGACGATGGAGTCGGTCACCGCCTCGCGGGAGTGCCCGCGCTCCGAAGTGTCGCGGATGAGCTTCTGGATCCACTCCAGGTTGACGATGGGCACCACGCCGATGAGCAGGTCCACGTGGCGGGCCACGTTGTGCTCGTCGGTGACCACGCCGCCGTGCAACCCCTCATAAAACAACAGATCGGTCTCGCTCGGCAGATGCTGCCAGGGGGTGAAGGTACCCGGCATCTGGTTGAAGGGGACCGCCTCGTCGAAGCTGTGCAGATAACGGCGATACTGGCCGCTGCCTTGCTGGCCGTACTCCTGGAAAAACGACTCCAGCAGGCCGAAGTCGTTGGCTTCCGGGCCGAAATAGCTGATATGGCGCCCCTGTTCGCGCGCCTTGCGGATCGCCACATCCATCTCCGGTCGGGTGTAGCGATGAAAACTGTCCCCCTCCACCACGGCCGCGTTGTAACCCAGTTGATGAAACATGGAACGAAAGGCGATGGTGGAGGTGGAGGTGCCGGCTCCGGACGAACCGGTAACCGCAATAATGGGATGCTTGGCCGACATAGAATGTTCTCTTCCTTGGGAGTTCCGTTATAAAGGCAGGCTTCGTGCCCGGTCAAGCCGACTCGATGAAGCGATCCTTGGGCACTATGTTGACCGACTCGTGCAACTCGCTGTAGACGATGACGGCGGAGCCTTGCTGCAACTGGGCTTTGACGGTCTCGACCTTGCGGGCGAGGGGCACATCCTGCTCGCCATATTCGGTGCCTTCCTGCAGTACAAAATGTTCGATGAGATTGGTCAGGGTTTCGCTATCCAGCTCTTGCCAGGGGATGATCATCGGTAAGTCTCACAACAAAAAAAGGGCTGTCGGGTCATTGTTATGCCCGCTTGCCCGAGTGCAACTCCTTTTTACGCCCCGCAGGCACTTAAGTGTCACCTGGCGATGGCTCAGAATGTGCAGCCGGGCAAGATGCCGAGATGTGTCAGTTCTGGGTGGTGGCCCGTGCTTGCTCGGTTATCCAGCGGCTGATCCGCTCATCCAGCCAGAATCTGGGTCGCCAGGGTGTGCCGTGCAGGAATCCCACATGGCCGCCACGTTGGCTGAGCTCATAGCGCACCATGGGGTTGAGCTGTTCGGGGCGCGGGATCACTGCCTGCGACATGAAGGGATCGTCGGCGGCGTGGATGATCAGCGTCGGGATCGGGATCTGTCGCAGCAGGGGCAGACCGGAGCAGCTCTGGTAGTAGTGGCCGGCGTTGGTGAAGCCATGGAGCGGGGCGGTGACCTGCTCGTCAAAGTCGCGCAGGGTGGCAATGCTTCGCACCTGCTGTGGTTGCCAGCGCTCGCCCGCTTTCTGTTGCTGGTGGATCTTGTTTAACAGGTTGCGGCGCATGGTGCGCAGCAGATAGTTCTGATAGACCTTGGAGAAGCCCTGGTTGACCCGGTTGGCACAGCTTTCCAGCTGCAGGGGGGCCGAAATCACCACGGCCGCTGTCAGTGCCGCCGGACAGGCGCGAGCCAGCAGATTGACCAGCATGTTGCCGCCCAGCGAAAAGCCGATGGCGATCAAGGGCTTGCTCGGAAAGCGTCGGCTCAGCTCGGCAATCACTTCCTGCGCATCGCCGATGGCCCCCGAGTGATAGGCCTGCAGGTGGCGATTGGGCTCGCCGCTGCAACCCCGAAAGTGCATCAGCACCGCCTCTCTCCCTTCCTGCTGCAGGTGGCCAAACAATCCCTTGGCGTAGTGGGAGTGAATGCTTCCCTCCAGGCCATGGAACACCACCACCAGCGGCTGGGCATCCTGGGCCATTTCCCCGCTCCAGGCGAGGTCGACGAAATCCCCGTCCGTCAGTTCAAACCGCTCGGCCACGAAGCGGGCCGGGGTCCGGCGCAGCCATTTTGGCAATATGGTTTGCAGATGGGGGTTGCGGGCCCACCAAGGGGCCTGAAAGTGACTCTCGGTCAACATGGGTCTGTCGGTTCCGGTTGTAATGGCGGGAAGTGTCCTCCCCGCCTCTGTGGTCAGTGCTGCAGGCGGTCGTGGTGCTCGGCACCGCGCAGCATGGCCTGGATCAGCTCGTTGGCCTCGAACTTGGTCAGCGCTTCGTGAGCCCCCACCTGATGGGCCCGCTCCACGCTGATCTCGCTGGAGAGGGAGGTGTGCAGGATGATGTAGGCACCCGCCAGCTTGCTGTCGCTCTGCACTTCGAAGGCGAGCTCATAACCATCGAGCCCCGGCATCTCGATATCGCTCACCAGGATATCGATGGGGGTCTGCTGGCCAGCTCTCTCCTGCATCAGGGTCAGCGCATCCTTGCCATTGGTGCAGACCTCGTAGGGGATATTGATGTAATCGAGTGCCGCCATCAGCTGGCGGCGGGCGACGGAGGAGTCATCCACCAGCAGGATCCGCATCGGCTTGATCCGCTCCCGCTGCACGTCGGTCAGCACCGGATAGAGGTGGCTGGGATCGTCAGGGTAGACCCGTGACAGGATCAGCTCCACGTCCAGCAGCTGGATCAGCTGGCCGTTGACCCGGGTCACTCCGGTCACGAAGACGTTGTGACCGAGGGCGGCAGGCGGCGGGGCGATATCGCGCCAGTTGCACTCGGTGATCTTGTCGATGCCGCGCACCAGAAAGCCCACCAGGGTACGGCGACAATCGGTGATGATGATGAAACAGTGTTGTATCTCTTCCCGTTGGATGGGGCGATATCCCACCGCCATGGCCATGTCGATCACCGGAATGGTGGTGCCACGCATATTGGCTGCCCCCAGCACGGTCGGGTGGGACTGGGGCAGCGCGGTCAGCTGGGTATAGGGCACTATCTCCTTTACCTTGAGGGTGCCGATGGCGAAGGATTGGTTGGCTGAGAGATGAAACAGCAACATGCCCTGGGATTGATTGGCTTTGCTCGTCATGGCAGATGTCCTGTTGGTCGAAACGTTGGCCGTCACTTATGGTTCCAGCATAAAGGATAAGAGGGGGGATGATCCTCTCTTGTTAACGACCGGCGGCCAAAAAACTGGACTCGCCTGGCCGTTTTTCTTCGCTGGCGGGGGAGGGCGCTTATTGCCCCTCGCCCGGTGTCACGCCCCAGCGCTGACAAGCCTGTTGCAGCGCCGCTTCATCGGGATAACCCAGTTTGCCGGCAACCTGAGCTGCCTTGCTGCCTCCCTTGAGCAGTCTGAGGGCCTGCAGCAGTTGCCACTGCTGTTGCAGGGCATCGCCCGGGACTGGCGCATCGGCCCGCTCGGCCCACGTTTGCAGCGCATCGGGATGGCCGCTGGCGATGGCCTGCCAGTCCGCTTGCAGGGTTTCATTCCCCTGCTGACTGATGGGGCACTGCTGCACCTCATCGAGAATGACCTGCAGCCGGTGGCCATAGGCCCCCTGCCAATCCTGTGGCCGCTGCCATTGCGCCAGCGAATCGAGCAGGGCATCGAGCAGCGGCGAGGCTTGCAGCCAGCCGGCCTGCCCGGGTTGTGGCACTCGCAGAGAGACGCTCAGCAGGTCGTAATCGCAATCTGCCAGCGGGCTGAAGGCGGCCAGGGCATCGGCACAGAGCCAGAAACAGCGGCCGGCCGGGAGCAACAGCTCATGCTGACCGAGTCTTAGCAGCGCGGCTCCTCTGGTTATCCGCAACAACTGCCCGACCGGGGTACGTTTGCGATGACCGGCTTGCAGGCCCTGGCTGGAAAAATGGTGGTACTCGATGGCGTGATGCATGTAAAAACCCTGATATGATGCTGCCTGGAGGTAACAAAAATGGAAACCAGACGTAAAAAGCGCTTCATTGCCGGTGCAGTCTGCCCGGCGTGCGGCAAGATGGACAACATGATGCTGTATCTGGAGCATGGAGTCGAGAAGGTGACCTGCGTCTCCTGCGGCGATACCCAGGTGCAGACGCCGGCCGAGGTCGATCAGATGACCCGGGAGGCCGAAGAGGTGATCGGGGTATTCCGCCCCTGACGGGGTAACGGGATTGGGTGAGGTGCGTCACTTCGCTCCCGTTGTCGCTTTTTTCAACACCCGCTGGCAGGGTCCGCCATAGGCGTGGCCCGCTTTTTAGGGTATTCTGAGCCCGTTTTTTTCTATCCGCAGGATCCTGACATGAAAGTAGCTCCTCTGAGCGTGGTTACGCTGGAATACACAGTCACCGACGAGCACGGTGAAGTCATCGACAGCACTGTCGGCAAAGAGCCGCTGGTATATCTGCACGGTACCCGCTATCTGGTTTCCGGCCTCGAAGCCGAGCTGGAAGGTCGCGCGGTAGGTGACGCCTTCGAAGTGACCCTGACCCCGAGCCAGGCCTACGGCGAATATGACGAGTCTCTGGTGCAGGAAGTGCCGGGCGAGCTGTTCGACGGTATGGAAGTCTCCGAAGGGGATACTTTCGTGGCCGAGACCGATGACGGCCACCGCCCGGTGACCGTGGTTGAAGTGTCCGAGTCCTTCGTCAAGGTGGATGGCAACCATCCGCTGGCTGGCGTGACCTTGGGCTTCAAGGTCGAGATCAAAGACGTGCGTGCCGCCACCGCCGAAGAGCTGGCTCACGGTCACGTTCACGGTGCCGGTGGTTGCGGCCACGATCATGGTCATGATCATGACCACGATCACGGTGGCTGCTGTGGTGGTGGTCATCACCATCATGAAGAAGAGCATGGTCATGGTGGTTGCTGCGGCGGTGCTGGCCACGGTCACGACCACGGCCATGATCACGGTGACGACCATGGTCACGGCGGCTGCTGCGGTGGCGGCGGTTGCGGTGGCAAGGGCCATCACCACTGATCCGGGTTCGACCCGAGATAAAAAAACCCGCGCCCACGCGGGTTTTTTTATGAACTGGTGATAGGCGTTACCGGATCAGTAGTGAGGGGGGGGCGTCTCTTCGGACATGCTGGCAATCTGGCTCGGCTGCACGCTCTTGAGCTTGTCCACCAGCAGCTGGATCTGATGCTTGAGCCGATCCAGCTCGCGCCCCTGGGTGGTGACCTCGTCGTTGAGCAGCTCTATGGTGTATTCCGCATAGGCAAGACGGGTTTCCAGGGTTTCGATGCGATCGTTTACTTGCTGACTCATGGGCCTTCGGGTCCTTACTTGATTGTCCAGATTTCGGCCAGACCACTGGAGCTGGCGCTGACAAGGTGGCTATTGTCGCGCAAAGCCACGCCGTAGACCACAGCGCTGGGCGGTTTTGCCTTGGGATAGGGGGCGACGCGCCAGCTCTGCAGCAAGGTACCATCGCTCACCCGCCACAGGGAGAGCTGACGGGACGGGGCGCCAGTAATGAGCCATTTGCCGTCGTTGGCGAAGCGGGCGCTGCTGTACACCTCGAAACGGTGATCAAACTGCAGCCGGCTCACCTCTTTACCTGTTTTCAGATCCCAGATGCTGGCCTGACGGCTGTCAGCGGTGAAGGCGTAGCGGCCGCTGGGCTCCAGTCTGGCCATCACCACCCGGCCGCCGTGGTTGAAACGCCACACTACCTGGCCACTCTGGGTATCCCACAGATAGGCGCTGTAGTCGTTGCCACCGGTCAGGGCATAGCGGCCATTGGCGGAGAGATCCACCGTATTGATCTGCTCGGTATGCCCCAGGAATTGCAGGCGGCGCCCGCTCTGGGTGTCGACCACCTCTGCCTTGCCATCTTCCCGACCGATCAGTACCTGACGGCCATTTGCCGACAGGGCGATGTCCCTCAGCCTGGATTCAGGAAGGGAGTAGTAGCCTTGCGAATGCCCATTCTGGAGGGCCCAGATGGCGAAGGTATTTGACGTTGCGGTGACGGCGTGCTCGTTGCCTTCGGCAAAACGGGTAATGAACACCAGGTTGTCCGGTGCGTCTGATTGCGTCCAGCGCCAGCGTTGGCGGTTTTGCTCAAGGTCCCATACCACGATACCCTGACTCAAGCTGGAGACGATGGCTTGCTTGCCATCGCTGGAGAGATCGGCGGTCAGCAGGCCTGTGCTGGCGAGGGTAATTTGCTGGTCTGGCCGGGCGCTTTGCTCGCAGCCAGTCAGCATCAGGCAGAGGCTTACCAGATAAATAGCACTTTTTAACATTTTTGCGGTCTCACGCTGTTGTTACCTGCAATCACGGCGTTAGTATAAGGCGCTTGTCACGATAAACCTCTCATTTCACGATGGAACCGAGAGCGGTATTTGAAGTTTGGAGAAACTGATGAATAAATTTCTGAAGGTGTCCCTGTTGGCTGCGGCGGTTGCCGTGGGTCTGACTGCTTGCCAAGACGAGAAGCCGGCGGCCAATACCGCCGAGGTGAAGGCAGAGGCCAGCAAGCCTGCAGAGGCGACCAAGGCTGAAGCCAAGAGCTTTGAAGAGCAATCCGGTTATGCGATTGGCCTCTCCATGGGTCGTTACATCGCCAATACCCTGGAGCGTCAACAAGAGCTCGGCATCAAGCTGGACAACGCCGTGATCCTGAAAGGGGTGACTGACGGTCTGGGCAAAGACGCCAAGATGACCGATGAAGAGATCCAGAAGGTTCTGCAGCAGTACGACGCCAAGATCAACGAGCTGACCAAGGCCAAGGCCGAGAAAGATGCCGTTGAGAACCTGAAGAAGGGCGAAGCCTTCCTGGCTGACAATGCCAAGAAAGAGGGCGTGAAGACCACTGAATCCGGCCTGCAGTATCAGGTCGAGAAGATGGGCACAGGCGCCAAGCCGAAGGCCACCGATATCGTCAAGGTGCACTACACCGGCACCCTGACCGATGGCACCAAGTTTGACAGCTCCGTCGATCGCGGCGAGCCGGCGACCTTCCCGCTGAACCAGGTGATCCCGGGCTGGACCGAAGGGGTACAACTGATGCCGGTTGGCTCCAAGTTCAAGTTCTTCCTGCCGTCCAAGCTGGCCTATGGCGAGCACGGTGCAGGCACCATCCCGGCCAATGCCGTGCTGGTGTTTGACGTCGAACTGCTGGACATCGAGAAGCCGGCGGCTGACGACGCTAAAAAGTAAGTTCATCTTGCGCAAAAACGGCTCCTTAGGGAGCCGTTTTTTCTTGTGTCTCTTCGGGATCCGCGGGATAACTGGAGGGGCGTCACCTTGGGTTTGCCCGAGAAAGGTTGCAAAATAAAAGCGCACAATCAATGACAAGGATGAATCCTGTGGCTGAAAACAAACCGCGTGTGCTGTTGGTGGAAGATACCCGGAGTCTGGCGGTCGTCTATGAGCAGTACCTGCGTCAGGATGGTTATGAGGTACTGTTGGCCGATTGTGGCCAGCAGGCGCTGGACCAGCTGATGGCGAGCCCCCCGCCCGTGGTGCTGCTCGATCTGGAGCTGCCGGACATGTCCGGCATGGACATTCTGCAGCAGATCACCGAACAGCAGCTGCCCTGCGCCGTGGTGGTGATCACCGCCCATGGTTCGGTGGACGTGGCGGTAGAGGCGATGCGCCTCGGCGCCTTTGACTTCCTGACCAAACCTTTTGACAGCAAGCGGCTGTGCGCCACGGCGCGCAACGCCCTGAAACACCAGCAACTGAGCTCGCTGGTGGCCCAGTACCGGGAAAACTTCGATCGTCACTCCTTCGCCGGCTTCATCGGTGCTTCCATGCCGATGCAGGCTGTCTATCGCATCATAGAGAGCGCGGCCCCAAGCAAGGCCACCGTGTTCATCACAGGAGAGAGCGGTACCGGCAAGGAGGTGTGTGCCGAGGCGATTCACCAGTGTAGCCCTCGCCGCGATCAGCCCTTCATTGCTCTCAACTGCGCCGCTATCCCCCACGATCTGATGGAGAGCGAGATCTTCGGCCACGTGAAGGGCTCCTTCACCGGCGCCCAGGGGGATCGCAAGGGGGCTGCGAGTCTCGCGGATGGCGGCACCCTGTTTCTGGACGAGCTCTGCGAGATGGATCTCGACCTGCAGAGCAAGCTCTTGCGTTTCATCCAGACCGGTACCCTACAGCGCGTCGGCAGCAGCAAGCTGGAGACGGTGGATGTGCGCTTCGTCTGTGCCACCAACCGGGATCCGCTGGTGGAGGTGAAGGCGGGGCGTTTTCGCGAGGATCTCTACTACCGGTTGCACGTCATCCCCCTCTACCTGCCACCGCTGCGCGAGCGGGGGGAGGACATCCTGCTGCTGGCTCGCAGCCTGCTGCAGAGCTACGCCAAGGAAGAGAACAAGCGCTTCAAGGATTTCGATGCCCAGGCGGCGCGGGTACTGCTCGACTACCCCTGGCCCGGCAACGTGCGCGAGCTGCAGAACGTGGTGCGCAACATAGTGGTGCTGAACGACAAGGATCAGGTGAGCCAGGATATTTTGCCGCCCCCGCTCAATGGCGGACGTTCCCTTAATGGGGCGGCCCCTGTGGCCCAGCTTGCTGTGGCCAGCGCGCCGGAGCGGCCTGCCCATGGGCCGATCCGCCCGCTCTGGCTGGTGGAAAAAGAGGTGATAGAGCAGGCCATCGCCAGCTGTGACGGCAACATTCCCAAGGCCGCGGCACTGCTGGAGATCAGCCCCTCGACCATCTATCGCAAGAAGCAGGGGTGGGAAGAGGCCAACCTCGCCTGAATCGGGGGCGGCGCCAGGCCGCCCCTGCGTTGTCAAAGCTTGGCGAGCCGCTTGAGACGGGCGAGCCGCTCCCCCTCCTGGCGCTTGAACCACTCATCGCGCGACAGCAAAAACCAGGCGCGGGCGAAATATTCGGCCGCCGCCGGATCGTCCAGCGCCAGCGCATTCTCCCCCAGCTCTTCGAATACATAGCCATCCTCGGGGGCGCCAGTGGCAGCCATGTCGGCCTGCAACTGCGTGAGCTCGGCCTGCGCCTGTTCGTGCAGCCCCTGGGCCCGGCTCAGGCGGGCCAGGCTCCAGCGGGCGATAAAGGCCTTGGCCGAGTTGTTATGCTGCTCGTGCCAGGCCAGGCATTTTTGCTGACACAGGCGGGCCTCTTCCAAACGGCCCAGTTCGAACAGGGTCCAGCCCTGATTGTTGTAGAGGGGGGCGAGCCAGCCGCGCACCCGCTCATCCTGGCTGCGCTCCGCCAGCTCCATCGCCAGCTGATGCCAGCGGCTCTGCTCCTCCAGCGGGGCGGCGATGGCCACCATGTGGGCCGCATCAATGGCCAGATAAAGCTCCTTGTGTTTCAGCCCCTGTTGCCAGGCCTGTTCAAACATCGTCCTGGCACTGGCCTTGTCGCCGGCGGAGTTGAAGCTGCGACCTCGCTCCAGCAGGACGCAAAGGCGCGCCCGCGGGGTGGCATCAGTGAGGCGGGGTTCTATCTCGTCGAGCAGCTGGTGCGCCTCGGCAAACTGGCGTTGCAGCGAATGGGTGCGGGCTATCTGGGTGAGCAGCTCCAGTTCATACTGCAGGTCGGCGGCGGCGCGCGCCTCGGGCAGCAGAGCATGAAAACGCAGGGCACTGGCGGCGGGATCCTGATAATCCCACAGCGCCATGAAATCGGGCGGATTGTCCATTCGGCCTCCTTGCTGGCGATCCTGTCACCAAGATGCCTGCCGGCCATTGTTTGTACAAGGGGCGCCCGTCACAGAGCGCCCCTTGGGTTATGTCGTCACAGCCGCTCTCTCAGTAGACCATGGCCAGGCTCATCAGCATCAGGCCCAGAGCGGCGAAGGCTCCCTCCTTGATGGCAAGCCGGGGCACCAGCGCCTTGGGCAGGGCCGGAAACAGGCTGAGCGCAAATCCCAGGCCCGGCATCAACCAGTGGAAGGCTGGATTGCGCAGGGCCGGATCGGCCGCGCCATTGATCACGATGAGCAGGATGAACAGGGTGAAGGCGGGTAGAATAAACCAGCGCACATTGCCGCTGGCCACCGCCCGCAGTGGCGAGATGCGATAGAGCAGCATGGTGACGAGAAACAGCACGAAGGGGGCGAGCAGGTAGAGCGGAGCCGGGTTCATAGCAGATGTCCTGAAAACGAGTGGCGGGATTTAATCAGCCCGGGGCGGCGATGACCAGCCATATGGGCCAGGGCTGTGAAGAAGATCCCAGGCAAAGGTTTGCAGCGCCTGGGTCAGCGCAGCCAGAGCCAGGCTGCGGCGAAGCCCAGCCAGCTCAATATCAGCAGCGCCCAGGGCAGGGGATGCTGGCGGGTCACTTCCACCAGTTCGATCGACTCGTCCTGTTCATCGAGCTGGTTTTCACTCTGCTGTTGTCTGGCTTTGGCCTGCTGCTTCTTCTGGCGATTGGCTTCGCGGGCTCGCGCCTTCATCTGCTTCTTGTATTCATCTATGCCCTTCTGGATCCCTTGGGCGATCAGCTGGGTCTGCTCCTTGGTCTGCCCCGGCTTCTGGTTGGCACGGGCAATCTTCATCGCCTCCTGCTGGGTTTCTGGGGAAATCTTGTCGTATTTTGCCATCAACTCTTTCCTCGGGCTCCGATGGGGTGGGAGAGTATGCCACAAAGGTGTGGCAAGAAGCGGCTTGCTATCCCCCGGCACCGAATTTTGCGCGACCACTCATAAAAAGAGACGAAAAAATGGTGGGAATCCGGATGTTGAGCCAAGGATCACAATTAACGCATTTTGTGAGTCATTGATGAAAAATCGTCATCTGTTGTTTGTTATATTGGCGCCCGACCCGCCGGATTGGGTCATAAATAACAACATAATCAAGGTGATATGGATATGAATAAGAACTTCATCAGGGGCACCGTGGCGCTGGCCGTGCTGGCTGCCCTGACTGGCTGTAATTCCTCTGGCAATGACATCGTTGCCCCCTGCACTGAAAATGTCTGCAAGCTGACTGTTTTGCACACCAACGACACCCATGGCCGTTTCTGGCACAACGCCGAGAACGAATATGGCATGGCGGCCCAGAAGACCCTGGTCGAGCAACTGCGCGCCGAAGCCAAAGACGCGGGTAGCGAGGTGCTGGTGCTCTCCGGAGGTGACGTCAACACAGGGGTGCCCGAGTCGGATCTGCAGGATGCCGAGCCCGATTTCGTCGCGATGAACAGCATTCGCTACGACGCCATGGCGGTGGGCAACCACGAGTTCGACAACCCCCTCAATGTGCTGGAGAAGCAGCGTGAGTGGGCCCGGTTCCCCATGCTGTCGGCCAACATCTATGACAAGGCCAGCGGCAAGCATTACTTCGACCCCTACAAGGTGTTCAGGCTGGATAACGGCCTCAAGGTCGCGGTGATCGGCCTGACCACGGAAGACACCGCCCAACTGGTCGATCCCAACAACGTCAAGACCCTGGAGTTTCGTGATCCCACCACCGAAGCGGCCAAACTGGGCAAAAAGATCCGTAATAGTAAACAGGCCAATCTGGTCTTCGCCATCACCCACATGGGCCACTATGCCGATGGCCAGCATGGCAGCAATGCCCCGGGTGATGTGGAGATGGCCCGCGCCCTGCCGGCAGGTACCCTGGATGCCATCATTGGTGGCCACTCCCAGAACCCGGTCTGCATGGAGCCGGGGACGGCGAACAAGTATGCCGACTTCAAACCGGGTGATGACTGCCTGCCGGATCAGCAGAACGGTACCTGGATCATGCAGGCCCACGAGTGGGGCAAGTATGTGGGTCGTGCCCAGTTTGACTACCAGAATGGCAAGCTGACCCTCACCAGCTATGAGCTGATCCCGGTCAACCTCGTCAAGCGCAATGCCAAGGGGGATCCCATCGACGCGACCGGCGCCGCCACCAAGGATCCGGCCAAGATGCAGTTCGTTCAGGACGAGATCACCAAGGATCCCGAACTCTACAACACCCTGCTTGGCTATCAGGAGAAGGGCCAGCAGGAGCTGAGCGTGGTGATCGGTTCCAGCGATGGCCTGCTGGTCGGCGATCGCGCCAGCGTGCGCAACATGCAGACCAATCTGGGACGCCTGATCACGACCGCCACCTCCAGCAAGTTGGCCACCGACTTCGGTATCGTCAATTCCGGCGGTGTGCGGGACAGCATCCCGGCTGGCGATATCACCTATCGCAGCGTGCTGCTGGTGCACCCGTTCGGCAACACGGTCAACAAGGCCGTCATGAATGGCAGTGAGCTGGCCAGCTACCTTGGACAGGTTGCCACCAAGACTCGCAATACCGGCGGTTATGCCCAGTTTGGCGGCATCAACATGGCGGTGGATTGCCAGGCCAAGAGCGTGAACATCACCAGCATTGGTGGCAAGGCATTCGATCCGGCGGCGACCTACAGCTTCGCCATCCCGAGCTTCAGCGCCGCCGGTGGCGATGGCTATCCCAAGATCGACACCATCAATGCCGGGCTGGTGGACGCGGCCGTGCTGAAGGAGTACATCGAGATCAAGAAGACCATCAATGTGGCTGACTATCAGCCTGCCGGTGAGGTGAGCTACCTGAACTCCACCTCTACTGACGGTTGCAACTGATCGACGTAAACCCCGAGGCAGAGTCATCGCCGTTACGCACAAAGGGCAGCCAGTGGCTGCCCTTTGTTATGGTTGGGTCTGCGCCTTTCGTGTCAGGCCGCGTCCCGGGGGATAGAGAGCAATAAAAAAGGCGACCCCAGGGTCGCCTCTTGATGCCGGTTTGCGCTGACGGGCAGTGATGCCTTACAGCTGCTCGATCCCGACGATATGCCAGGGGGCATTGTTCTTGGCCAGATCGCGCTCCAGGTGCCACACCTCCTTGATGTCTGCCTCGACCTGCTCCTGGCGATCCATGTAGCGACCGCTAAAGCGTACGCTCACCTGGGCCCAGTCGCTGCCGTAGTCAGCACGCACCAGCTGGGTATCCACATACATCACCTCGGTGTGCTGCTCACCGGTCAGCTCGGCACGCTCGACCTTGAGCTGCTCGAACAGCTCCGGGCTCACGTACTCGCGGATCTTCTCCAGATCGTTCTTGTTCCAGGCCTCTTGCAGGGTGCGGTAGTGGTCACGGGCACCGGCCAGGAAGCCGTTCATGTCAAAGCCGGGCGGCAGGCGGAACGGCACATCGCTGTCGGCAAAGCCGGTGGCTTGCGGCGCGCTGTGGCTCTGCTCGAACTGCTGCGGGGCAGCCTGCGGAGCCTGATATCCAGCGTAGGCCGCCTGTTGCTGCTGTGGCGCCGCCATCTTGCCTTTGCGCAGGGCGCGGAAAAGGAACACAGCACCCAGGGCCAGCAGGGCGATCAGCAGGAAGTCCATGCCCTGCATGCCTTCAAAGGCACCGCTGCCCAGCAGGTAGGCAAACAGACCGCCGGCCAGCAGGCCGCCCAGCAGACCCCCCATCATGCCGCTCTTCTTCGGCGGAGTCTGGGCGTTTAGTGTCGGATTCTTGTTGTCGACCGGTTTGGCCGCAGGCTGGGCCGGCGCAGTTTTGTAACTTTTACCAAAGGATTTGCTGCCGCCAAACTTCTTGGCCTCGGCATGAGGTGCCCCCAGGCCAATGGCCAGGATCACGGCAAACAGGGTCAGCATCTTTTTCATTTTGACTCTTTTCACTCTCGTCTGTGGGTGGGGCATGCTCCGCGTTGGCTAGCTCAGCAAGACGCATGGCAGGCTGCCTGTCCCTAAATGTGTCGCAGCTTGTATTCATCAATATCACCTTTGGCATGAATTATTCATGAACGAGTTGCCTGGAATCAGGCGTCAAGAATGGGAGCATGCAGCATGAAAAGCAGACGATTGAGTCGCAAGGAACGCAAACTGCGAAGCAAAACCAGAAGCAGCAAGGGGGAGCAGACCCTGGTCTGGCCCTTCATGATGGTGTGAATAAGCCAGAATAGGGCTCGCCGTGCCTGGCTTTCTTTTGTAAAATTCCCGTCCCCTTCCCGCTGCGGTTTTTATGTGTATGGCAGAGCAAGTGACGGCGAAAAAAGACGCCAAGACACAACAGCTGAAAGTACCTCCCCACTCTTTTGAGGCCGAACAGTCCGTACTGGGCGGCCTGATGCTGGACAACGAGGCCTGGGATCGGGTCGCCGAACGGGTGATCGACAAGGATTTCTACAGCCGCCCGCACCGTCTGATCTTCCAGGCAATGACCCGCCTCTCCAATGCGGGCAACCCCATCGACCTCATCACCTTGCAGGAGGAGCTGGAGCGCTCCGAGCAGCTCGAAGAGGCCGGTGGCTTCGCCTATCTGGTGGAGATCGCCAAGAACACCCCGAGTGCCGCCAACATCAACGCCTACGCCGAAATCGTGCGTGAGCGCGCGGTGGTGCGGGAGATGATCTCGGTCGCCAACGAGATAGTCGAAGCGGGCTACGAGCCCCAGGGGCGCACCTCCAACGATCTGCTGGATCTGGCCGAGAGCAAGGTGTTCCAGATCGCCGAACAGCGCACCAGCGCCAACGAGGGCCCCCAGCCGCTCAAGCTCATCCTCGAGCAGACCGTCGACAAGATTGAAGAGCTGTTCAAGACCCCGCACAACGGGGTGACCGGTGTCTCCAGCGGCTACAACGATCTGGACAAGATGACCGCCGGCCTGCAGCGCTCGGACCTGGTCATCGTCGCGGCCCGTCCCTCCATGGGCAAGACCACCTTTGCCATGAACCTGTGCGAGCACGCGGCCCTCACCGCCGACAAGCCGGTGCTTATCTTCTCCCTCGAGATGCCCTCCGAGCAGATCATCATGCGTATGCTCGCCTCGGTGGGGCGCATCGACCAGACCAAGGTGCGGACCGGTCAGCTCGACGACGAGGACTGGGCCCGTCTCTCTTCCACCATGGGACTGCTGCTCGAGAAGGGGAAGATGTACATCGACGATTCCTCCGGCCTCACCCCGACCGAAGTGCGCTCGCGCGCCCGCCGGGTGGCGCGGGACAACGGCGGCATCAGCATGATCATGGTGGACTACCTGCAGCTGATGCGGGTGCCCAGCCTCTCCGACAACCGTACGTTGGAGATCGGTGAAATCTCCCGCTCCCTCAAGGCATTGGCGAAAGAGCTGCAGTGCCCGGTAGTGGCGCTCTCCCAGCTCAACCGAAGTCTGGAACAGCGGGCCGACAAGCGCCCGGTCAACTCGGATCTTCGTGAATCTGGCTCCATCGAGCAGGATGCGGACTTGATCATGTTCATCTACCGCGACGAGGTCTATCACGACGACAGCCCCGACAAGGGGATCGCCGAGATCATCATCGGCAAGCAGCGTAACGGCCCCATCGGTCGTGTGCGCCTCACCTTCCAGGGGCAGTTCTCCCGGTTCGACAACTATGCCGGCCCTGCGTTTGATGATGACTACTGATGAACAATCCGCAGGGTGACGCCAACTCTGGAGTCACCATTGCGATCTTGACGGGGAAGGTGCTCTCAAGAAGGCCAACCCTGCCTCCAGAAACAGTTTTCCCGGTTCGACAATTCTGCCGGTCCGGCCTTAGACGATGACATTTGAGGGCTGACACCACCCGGTGCCTGACGCGTTGGCGCGTTATCATGCCCTCGTAAGGGAAAACAGATGAAAGCGGCAATTGCCCAAATCGATACAGCGGCCCTGCGCCACAACCTCGCCGTGGTCAAGCGCCACGCCCCCGAATGCAAGATCATCGCCGTGGTCAAGGCCAACGCCTATGGCCATGGCCTGCTGCCGGTCGCCCGCACCCTGGTGGATGCGGACGCCTATGCGGTGGCCCGCATCGAAGAGGCCCTGATGCTGCGCTCCTGCGCCGTGGTCAAGCCAATCGTGCTGCTCGAAGGCTTCTTCAGCGCCGCCGATCTGCCGGTGCTGGCGGCCAACAATCTGCAGACCGCGGTGCATACCTGGGAGCAGCTCGAGGCGCTGGAGCAGGCCGAGCTGCCGGCCCCCGTAGTGGCCTGGCTCAAGCTCGACACCGGCATGCACCGGCTCGGGGTACGGGCCGAGGAGATGCCCGCCTTTATCGAGCGCCTTGGCAAGTGCAAGAACGTGGTGCAACCGTTCAACATCATGACCCACTTCAGCCGCTCCGATGAGCTGGAGCAGCCCACCACCCGCGAACAGATCGATCTGTTCAGCAAGCTGACCGCGCCGCTGTTGGGCGAGCGCGCCATGGCCAACTCGGCGGGTATCCTGGCCTGGCCGGACTCCCACTGCGACTGGGTGCGTCCAGGGGTGATCCTCTACGGCGTCTCGCCGTTCCCCGACACGGTGGCGGCGGATTACGACCTGAAACCCGTGATGACCCTGCGCACTCAACTCATCGCCGTGCGGGATCACAAGGCGGGTGAGCCGGTAGGGTATGGCGCCAACTGGGTGGCGGATCGCGATACCCGCCTCGGTGTCATCGCCATCGGCTACGGTGACGGTTATCCGCGCATGGCTCCCAACGGCACTCCTGTGCTGGTCAATGGCCGCATCGTGCCGCTGGTGGGCCGGGTTTCCATGGACATGAGCACGGTGGATCTGGGCCCGGACGCCACCGACAAGGCGGGGGACGAAGCTGTGCTGTGGGGTGAGGGGCTGCCGGTGGAGCGGGTGGCCGAGGAGATCGGCACCATCCCTTACGAGCTCATCACCAAGCTCACCTCCCGCGTCTTTATGGAGTACGTCTGATGTGGCAGCAGCGCCTGCTGACCCTGAAGCCCCGCTCCCGGGGCTTTCATCTGGTGACCGACGAGCTGGTGGCCAAACTGCCGGAGCTTGCCGATTACCGAGTTGGCATGGCGCACCTGCTGTTGCAGCACACCTCGGCGTCACTCACCCTCAACGAGAATTGCGATCCGAGCGTACGCGCCGACATGGAGGTGCACCTGCACCGGCTGGCGCCGGAAGATGCTCCCTACTATCGCCACACCTGTGAGGGACCGGACGACATGCCGGCCCACATCAAATCCTCTCTGCTTGGAGTGAGCCTGCTGCTGCCTGTGCGTGACGGCCGGCTGGCCCTCGGCACCTGGCAGGGGATCTGGCTCGGCGAGCATCGCATTGACGGCGGCGCCCGCAAGATCCTGGTGACCCTGCAGGGGGAGTAAGCGGCTGTCGGTGGTGTCGGGCAGAATGAAAAAGAGGGATGGCCTTGAGCCATCCCTCTCTGTTTTTGTGACTGGCAGTGTGGGTCTCTAGCGCACCCTGAACGGGGTCAGCTCGGCCAGCGGGGTTGCATCCATAAAGGCTTGCGGTTCCTGACCGTGCTTGAAGATCTTGAAGTCCTGATCGCGGGCACTCCAGTACTCCAGGGTGTCGCCGCTCACCTGTAGCAGGCTCGCTTCGCGCAGGGCCACCACGTATTCACTCGGGTTGATGGCGCAGAACTCGGCGAGGCGCTCATCGCGGGTCTCTCCCATGTGACCGCTGATGCTGGCGTCCAGGTAGTGGGGGTTGATCTGTAGCGGAAACAGGCCCAGCGCCGGCAACACGGCGGCGTTGCACACCGGCATGTCGTTGGTGGTGCGGATGCTCGGGGTGGCCACGTTGCAGCCGGCGCTCCAGCCCACGTAAGGGACGCCACGCTCGCGCACGGCGCGCTGGATTGGCACGACCAGCCCCTGCTCGTGCAGTTGCTGGTTCAAACGCCAGGTGTTGCCGCCGCTGATGAAGATAGCCTCGGCCTGGTTGATGGTGGCCACAGGATCGTCGAAGTGATGGATGCTGATGGCCTCAACCCCCAGGCTGTCCCCGAGATCCCGGGCGCGTTCATCCCAGTCGCTGCGGATCACCGCATAGGGAATGAGCAGGATACGCTTGACCTGCTTGCGGGCGAGCAGGCTCTGCACCCGCTCGCGGGCCCAGCCGAGCAGGCCCGGAAATTCGTTGGCTTTACCGTTGCTAAGAAGAAGCAGTTCCATGAAACAAGTCCTCGATGAATGAAGGCACGGGAGGATCGCCCGCCACAGGCGACAGGAGGGCTTATTCTAGCCCGATTGGTGGCGTGGTTTTGTGATCTTCCCGACTTTGGCCGGAGAAACGATGAGGGGGCCAAAGCCCCCTCGGTTGATGCGTCAGGATCAGTCGAGCTTGAGATCGACCCACACCAGGCGGTGATCCGAACTCACCCCCTTGGCGATGCCAAGCTTGGCGTCGTAAACCAGGTGGTAACCGGCTTCGAAGCTTGCCGGCCAGAACACACCGCTGCTTGCGACCTCCAGGTTGGCGGAGGGGATGACGTGATCCAGCTGCAACCCGCTACTGCTGGTGATGCGCTCCGGCGAGGGACGATTGTTGTTGCGCTTGCAGTCGGTGCCGCTGGCCAGGCACTCCGGGCCCCCTTCGCTGACCGGGATCAGCGAGCCATTGGTGACGGCCTGATTCATCCGCGCATTGTCCAGCAGCGCCTTGATGGCGCTCAGATCGCCGTCTCCGGTGAGCGGATCGGCGTTGAGATCCCCGGCGATGACGAACTTGGCATCTTTGGCCAGCCCCCCCTTGGTGCCCTTGTCATCCGTCATGTAGTCGAGGCCGTTGACGTAGTCATTCCAGAAGGCGATTTCGGCCCGGTTGTGCTTGACGTTGTGGCGCGCCGCATTGCCGAAAATGGGCGGTGTCGGGTGGGAGATGAGGAAGTGAACCACCTCTTCCCCCTGCGGCGTCTTGATCCGCACCGGCACATCGGCGTGGTTCTTGGACGAGAGCGGGAACTGCTGCCAGGCCGCGTCGTCATACCAGGCATCGCCACACTGACGGCTGGCCGGGATCGGGGCCTTGGGGTTGCTGCAGTCATCGATGACGGGGTTGGTTTCACCGGGCATATCCTTCCACTTGAAGGTCTGGAAGGTGCGGATCTGTTTGGTGTCGACCGGATATTTCGACATGACTGCGAAGGCGTACTGGCCGTGGTAGTTGCCAAAGCCCCAGGCATCGTCCGGCCCCGTGTTGACCTTGCCATCCTGATTGAGGTCAAAGCCGCTCATCAGGCCGGTATTGGTGGCAAAACTCTGGCGTACCGGATAGCTGATGGCGGTGACGTCGGAGTGCTGAGCGTGGGCCAGGTAGTTGTCGTTAAAGGCATTGAGGGCGGCCGTGCTCTCGCCTTTACCGTCGTTGTCGAACTCGTTGAGCAGGAAGACGTCGGGGCGGGTGCGCTGGACTATCTCGGCGATATTGCGGATCTGCTGCACGTTCTTGGCGGTGGTCTTCTCCGCCTCGCTCAGGCTGGTGTCACCCTCCTGGTAGCGGGCCAGCAGTGCATCCTGGGCCGTGCGGGTCAGGGCCAGTTCGCCCGCCAGCATGCCGGGAGCGGTGCGGTCGAACGAGAGATTGAAAGTGGCAAAACGGACCATGGGATCGGGGGCCTTGGAGTCGTTGTCGCTGTTGCAGCCGGCGAGCAGCCCGAGGGCGATGGCCGCGGCCAGCAGGGTTCTGTGTTTGTTCTTCATTATAATTGTTCCGTAGCATCAATGGGTTAAGCATTTTCAATGCCGCGCCATTATAGTGCTCGCTTGAGAACTGAAACCTCTTGTCTGGCAAAAGTGTGAAAGCATTCACAGCGTTTGTTGAGCCTTGATGGATATCTCGCTGCCGATAAGCACAGCGACGAATCCCGACGCAATCCGGGACCCAATAGAGGGAAGTTGGTTTGGTGGCCAGCCTTCAAAGCACCATGGGCAGACCGCTGTCGGGGTGGTGGATCACCTGGGCCGGATAGTCGTAGAGGCGGGCAATCAGCGTCGGGGTCAGCACCTCGGCCGGTGTCCCGTCCGCCATCAATTTTCCCTGTTCCAGCATCACCAGCCGATCGGCGTAGCGGGCCGCCAGATTGAGATCGTGCAGCACCACCAGCACGGCGGTGTTGCGGCTCGCCAGGGCGCGGGCCATGGTCAGCAACTGGTGCTGGTATTTCAGATCGAGGGCCGAGGTAGGCTCATCCAGCAGCAGCAGGCGCGGCTGCTGCACCTCGTCGGGGGCTTGCCAGATCTGGGCCAGCACCCGGGCAAACTGCACCCGCTGCCGCTCGCCGCCAGAGAGGCCGGGATAGAGCCGCTTGGCCAGGTGTTCTACCCCGGCGTGGGTCATGGCGGCCAGCACTATCTCGTCGCGCCGTTTGGCCGGTTCGCTGTGGGGCAGTCGCCCCATGGCCACCACCTCCTCACACAGAAACGGAAAGTTGAGCGACGAGCTCTGCGGCAAGACACCGACCCGGTGGGCCAGCTGGTTGCTGTCCCAAAGCCTGCGATCCTGGCCAAACAGAGTGATGCTGCCTTCGTGCTCCAGTTCACCGGTCAGGCACTTGAGCAGGGTGCTCTTGCCCGCCCCGTTGGGGCCGATCAGGGCGGTCAGGGTACCGCTCTCGAGGGTCAGATCCAGCCTGTCGAGGATCCGGCGCTGGCCGCGGCGCAGGCCAAGCTGCTGACAGGTCAGGAGGGGAGAGGGGACAAGATGATCCATAGCAATCCGTCTTAGAGGGCGCGACGGCCCTTGATCAGCAACCAGATGAAGAAGGGGGCGCCGAGGAGGGCGGTGATGATGCCCACCGGCAATTCGGCCGGGGCCAGCAGGGTGCGGGCCAGCATGTCGGCGCCAAGCAGAAGGGCGGCCCCCAGCAGGGCCGAGAGTGGCAGAAGCCTGACGTGATTGGGCCCCGCCATCAGCCGCACCAGATGGGGCACAACCAGACCGACGAAGCCGATCATGCCGGAGACGGCCACCGCCACGCCGACGCCGGCGGCAGTGAGCAGGATGAGGCGGCGCTTGAGCGCCTGCACATCCACTCCCAGGTGGCGCGCTTCCCCTTCGCCAAGCAGCAGGGCGTTGAGCGGGTTGGCATCGCGCAGGAAGAGCCAGATCAGGGTCGCCAGGGTCAGCAGCGCCAGCGCCACATCCGCCGGTTTGCCCGCTGCCAAAGTGCCCATCTGCCACAGGCTCAAATCCCTCAGCATCTGGTCGTCGGCCAGATAGGTGAGCAGGCCGATCACGGCGCCGGAGAGCGCCGTGATGGCGACCCCGGCCAGCAGCATGACGGTGACCGAGGTGCCTCCCTCCCGGGTGCCGAGCAGATAGACCAGGGTTGTGGTCAGCGCCCCGCCGAGAAAGGCAAGCAGGGGCAGCAGGCCGATCCCCAGAGTGGCCTGCCACTGCTGGCTGAGGGGAGTCAGGAGCACGATGGCAAGCGCAGCCCCAAGCGCCGCACCGCCGGAGACACCTATGATGCCGGGGTCGGCCAGCGGATTGCGAAACAGCCCTTGCATCACGGCGCCGCAGAGCCCGAGTATGCCTCCCACCGCGATACAGAGCAGGGTACGGGGCAGACGGATCTCCTGCACAATCAGCAGCTTGTGCGCTGCAATCCCGCTCTCCTGACCGACAAACAGCGCCTTGATGCTCTCGCTCATGGTAAGGGCCATGGGGCCGGTTGCCAGAGAACCGAGCAGCAGCAGGGCCAGCAAGGCCGTGGTGATGGCCAGCAACCAAGGGAGGGGCAGGCGCATCATGATCCCTGCTTGATCCACTGGGCGATCTGGTTCGCCTGCTGCAGTGAGTTGAGGCTCAGCCCCCCTTGTAGGGCGTGACCGTCGATGGCGTGAATGGCCTTGCGTTTGCCGGCCGGAGTGGCCGCCAGGGCGGGCACTTCTGCCAGCACGCTGGCCGGATCGGCATACTGCTGCCAGTCGCGCCCGCTCACCAGCACCAGGTCGGGTTGCATTTCGATCAGGGATTCGGCAGAGACGGGCTTGTAGTTGCGCAGGCTGGCGACCGGATTGATGCCGCCCGCCAGTTCGATGAGGGCGCTGGCGGTGGTATCTCCACCCGCAATGCTGGTGGGTTGTCCCTTGTGCAGCAGCAGGAAGGCAACCTTGAGCGGCTTGTTCTGTTTGGCCTGGGTCGCCAGCTTGTCAGTCTGGGTCCGGATCTCGGCCTTGAGTCTGGTGCCGGCCTGCTTATCCCCCAGCAGAGCGGCCAGGGTGTCGATGCGCTCGGTGAGGTTGGCCAGGGTGGGGGCCGTCTTCAATACGTCCACCTTGACGCCGGCGCGGCGCAGTTGATCCAGCGTCGGGGCCGGGCCCATCTCGTCACTGCCGACTACCCGGGTCGGGGAGAGGCTCAGGATCCCTTCGGCGGCGAGGGCGCGGTGGTAGCCCACCCTTGGCAGTCCTTTGGGCAGCGGACTGCTGACATCGGTGGCGATCAGGCTGGGTTCACCGCCCAGCGCGAGGATGAGTTCCGTGGTGGCCGGACCTATGCTGACGATACGTTCTGTTGGAGTAGCCGATACCGCCAGAGGGGCAAGGAGGGCTGAGCAGCCCAACAGGGTGAGTGCGAGGGCAAGACGACGGCCCATGCTAACCTCCTAAAAGGATCAATGAAACGGGTGTGTCGCCGAGAATATCAAGGCCGCAATAAAATTGCACTGATAATGATAGCAATTATCAATTGCATTGAGTTTGGTGCTTTATTAGAGTAGCCGCCATGATGAATAGCGGGGCGAACGGGCCTCGCAGAGGGAGAGAACATGAGCATTGCACAACGCATTCATGCGCTGCTGGAACAGGATCCCGGCGCTCATCCGTCAACATTGGCGGCCCAGTTGGCCGTCAGCGAGTGGGAGGTGGTGCGCCATCTGCCAGCCGAGCTGGTGACCCTGTTGCCACCGGAGCGTGCCCAGGGTCTGCTGGAGGATCTGGCCGACTGGGGGCCGGTGACTACCATAGTCGAATCGGAAGGCTCCATCTTCGAGGTCAAGGCGCCTTTCCCGAAGGGCAAGGATGCGCGCGGCTATTACAACCTGATGGGGCGTGATGGCGAGCTGCACGGCCACCTCAAGCTCGACAGGGTGGTGGGGATTGCGCTGGTCAGCAAGCTGTTCATGGGCAAGGAGGGGCACTCGTTCCAGTTTTTCGCCGAGAGTGGCCGCTGCATCTTCAAGATCTACCTGGGGCGTGACGAGAAACGCCAGCTGCTGGCGGATCAGGTGACCCGTTTCATGGCCCTGCGCCACCCGTCTCAAGAGGAAGTCAAAGCATGAGTGAGCGTCAGGAACGTCTGCAAAACCGCCTGCAACCGGAGATCCGCGAGTTTCGCGACCACTGCCGCACCCTGCAGCTGGCCACGGTCGACAGCGAAGGCAATCCCAATGCCAGCTATGCCCCCTTCGTGCTGCAGGAAGATGGTTACTATGTGCTGATCTCCGAGATCGCCCGTCACGCCCGCAACCTGCAGCAGGTGCCCAGGGTGTCGCTGATGTTGATCGAGGATGAAACCGGTGCTCGCGAGCTGTTTGCCCGCAAGCGCCTCACCTTCGATGCGGTGGCCGAAGTAGTGGCCCGCGACGATGTGCGCTGGGAGAAGGCGGTCGGTGCGCTGGAAGGGCGCTTTGGCGAGATTGTCCGCGGTCTCTCCAATCTCAAGGATTTCGTGCTGTTTCGCCTCAAGCCCGAGCAGGGTCTGTTTGTCAAGGGCTTCGGTCAGGCGTTTCGCGTCTCCGGCGACGAGCTGGTGGATTTCGTCCATCTGGTGGAAGGGCACAAGCGCATCGACAATGGCGCCGAGCTGACCAGCCCGGCCGATGCACCTCTCTGAGTGTCAGCCATACCATGACAAAACGGGCAGCCAGTGGCTGCCCGTTTTCATTGATATCTCGCACCGGCGCGCAGCGCCTCAATCCTGCCAGGTGCCCCTGTTCGGGAAGGCGCCACGGTCGGCCTCGGTCGCCGTCTCGTTGCACTCCCCCCGCAGTCGCCAGGAGTTCTGGCTCAGCACTATGTAACCGTCGCGGCAATATTGCTTGCGGGCCAGGGTCTCGGTCAGCAGATCCTGTTGCAGCTCCTCCCGCTGCTCCAGCAGTCGCTGGTGCTGGGCGGCCGAAAGCCCGCGTGGCAGGGTGTCGTTGGGCGCGGCTTCGAAGGTGAAGCGCTTGCTTCCCTCTTCGCTGATGTGGGTCAGGAACAGGGGCTCAGGCCCGTCATAACCCTGCCCGGGCAAGCCGGAGCAGGCACTGAGCAGGGGAAACAGCAGCAACAGGGTGACAGGCAACAGGCGCACGACAGACTCCGATGAAAACTAAACGAGGCTCGCAGATTAACATGGCTGCACAGCGGGTGTTACTGCCAGCAGCTCATCCGTGCTGAGCAGGGTGACACCGCGCCCCTGCGGCAGGCTGAGGTGGTGCCACATCCAGTTGTGATGCTCGATGATCTGCGCCGCGCCCAGGTGGGGACGATCGGCCGTGGTATGGCCATCGCTCAGCACCAGCACCTCGAAGCCGTGGGAAGCCGCGCTGCGCACCGTGGTATCGACGCAAAAATCGGTGGCACACCCGCAGAGAATGAGTCTGTCGACCGGTTGTTCGGCCAGCAGGAAGGCGAGCTCGGTATCGAGGAAGCTGTCACAGCCCTCCTTGCGTACCCGGCTGTCCCCCTTGGCCGGTTGCAGCGCCGGATGCAGTTGCCAGCCCGGCGTGCCCGGTACCAGCTCACTACCGGGCGGGCCATCGTGCTGGACGTAGATGATCCGGCCATGGTGCTGCCTTATATAGGCCGCGGCACGGTTGATATTGGCCAGCACCTGCTCCTGGCGGTAACGGGGCTCGGTGAATAACCCCTGCTGCACGTCGATGATCAGTAACACGTCCATATATGCTCGCCGTCTCCTTGATGATTAGGGTTGCAGCCACTGGCTGCAGTCACGGCTGCGGGATTGATGCAGCGCCCCCATATCTTGCTTCATCTCGGTACTGCTTTGCCAGCGTGCCGGCAGCGGCATGACGGTGACCGTCACATCGGCAGGTCGCCCGGCGGCGGGCGTGTCACCGGTTTGCGGCACTATCAGGGCCACCTTGAGCGCCGGATTGCGGCTGGCGATGCGGCTGGTGAGCCCCAGGCCCCCTTCCACATGGAAGTTGCCGGCGATATGCATGATCTGCCGGCCCGGGTGGCTGGCGAGGTAATCCACCATGCTCTCGGCCATGGTGTCGTCCCAGCTGGTCTGGGCGGCGAAACGGCGGGCGTTGCTGTCGGCATCGCCGTGGTGCATGGAGGCCATAAACTTCTGGCGATAGGTATCATTCCCCAGCGTCAGCTCGCGAGCCAGCTGGCTGCGCCGGTTGGCGGGAAGCTTGTCCAGCCACTCGGGCCCCTCCTGGCCGACACAGCTCACCAGAGGTTTGGGGGCATTGGCGGCGATCACTGGCAGCCGATGGGTTTTGGCAAATTCCACCAGGGGGCGGTAGTCGCTTTGGTAGTTGGGCCAGGCATGGCCTTCGCGGATCAGCGCCGTTTCGCCGATGCGCCCTGCCAGATAGGCATCCAGGGTAGCCTGATCGGCCCGGCTGAACTGCTCCATGGAGAGGGTCAGCTGCCGTCCTGTCTGTGCGGCGCTGTCATTCAATCCGGCCAGCAGGCGGGATTGCAGCAGATGGATGGCGGGGTGCGTGTGCAATTCGCCCACCAGTATGATGTCGGCATCGGTCACACGGGCGATGGCCTGCTCCAGGGTGAGGGGATCCTGCCGATCGCTGCTCAGTTGGTAGTCATAGAGGGTCTGCAACGATGCAGGTGGTACGGGTTGAGTGGCACAGGCCGCCAGCAACAGGGGCAGGGCGAGCAGAGGGAGTCGTTTCATCATGGATCTCACGGCAAATGGTTCGGGATGCGCAGGCATCGCGGATGAAAAACAGGATTAAAGGGTAACAGCCGCCGACAGTGTAAGAGCAAGAAGTTCGCTTTCAAATGATAATGATTCTTTTTATTGATCTTTGTTTGATGGTGAGTAATATGCGCTCTGATTGATAACTATTCTCAACAAGGATTCGCTGTGACCCATCATAACTCACTCTCTCTGGTTGCCATGGCCGTGGCAGCAGGGCTTTCCACCCCACTCTTTGCCGCAAGCCACCAGGCGGATGAAGTCGTGGTCGTCAGCGGCTCACGGATGGAGCAAAAACTGGAGGATGTTTCCGGTCCCATCTCGGTGATCACCGCCAAGCAGATTGAAGAACAGGTAGTAACAGATGCAGCCGATCTGTTCCGCTACGAGCCGGGCGTGACCGTGCTGGGCGGCCAGGGGGATGCCCAGACCTTTATCATTCGTGGCATGGGGGAGAACCGGGTCAAGGTGGTGCGTGACGGCGTGCGCCTGAACGATGCCTACAGCAAGGGGGGCGTGGGTCAGAGCTATTTCGACACCGACATGATCAAGCAGGTGGAAGTGGCCAAGGGGCCGGCTTCTGCGGCGTATGGTTCAGATGCGCTGGGGGGCGTCATCGCCATCACCACCAAGGATGCCGGCGACTTTCTTAAAGGCAGGGACAGCTATCTGGACGTGACCAGCGGCTATGCCTCCGGCAGCCACCAGACGATGGCAGGCTTTACCGGCGCCCTGCGTACCGGCGAGGTGGAGAACCTGCTGCGCTATACCTGGCGAGATGGTGGCGTGACCCAGAATTTCGACTCCAGCAAGAGCGATTTCGATATCGGTAGCCACGCCCTGCTGCTCAAGAGCAAGTTGAACCTCTCCGATGAGCAGTTTCTCAAGCTGACCGTCGATTACCTGACCGATGGCGAGGAGCCGGATGCCATCAAACTCAACAAGGTGGGCACCGGCACTGCCCGCGTCTTCGAGCAGCCCATCACCGACAAGCAGACCGACAACCTCTCCCTGGTGCTGGATCACGGCATCGCGCTCAACCTTGGCTGGGCTGATCGGATGGACAGCAAGGTCTACTACTCCCGCACCAAGCAGACCCTGGATCAATATGCCTCTTCCAAGTACCCGGTCAGCCCGGGCAACCCCTATGTGACCAAGAACTCGCTGGACAACAACGAGTTTGAGCAAACTAGCGCAGGAGCCCAGCTGCAGTTCCACAAGGCGATTGGCAATCACCGCCTGGCCTGGGGGGCCGAGTACGAACACACGGACAACGAGCGATCCCGTTACAAGGGGCCCACCACCCCGGGGGATTTTGTCGGCTACAACGAGCTGAGTTTCCCCTCAACTACCAGCGAGCGTGGCTCACTGTGGGCTTTTGACGAGATCAAGTTTGGCGAGCGCTGGGTGCTGACGCCGGGGGCACGCTACGACTACTACCGCATGACGCCGGACAATGATCCTGCGTACACCGGAGACAAGCTGCACAAGTTCTCCGAAGGGGAGTTGTCGCCCAAGCTGGGCCTGGTATTCAAGGCCCATGAGGCGGCCAACCTGTTCGCCCAGTACAGCCATGGCTTCAAGGCGCCCATGTATGACACCGCCTTCTCCACCCTTAATCACCAGGCCTACGGCTATCGCATCGAGCCGAATCCGAACCTCAATCCGGAGAGCAGCGACGGCATCGATCTCGGCGTGCGCGGCAGCAGTCACGGTCTGAGCTACGAAGTCTCCGGCTTCTACAACAAGTTCGATGATTTCATCGAGATGGTGCAGGTGGGCACGGAAGGCAGAACTTCCGTCTATCAGTATCAGAACCTGAGCAAGGCTACCACCAAGGGGGTTGAAGCCAAGGCGGATTACTGGCTGAACGACATCGTCAACGTCTGGGGCAACCTGGCCTATATCGAAGGCAAGGATGGGGATGGCAACTACATCAACAGCCTGAGCCCGCTCAATGGCAGCGTAGGGGTGCGTCTCGAACAGGAGAAGTGGAACTTCAACACGGCGCTGCGTTTTGCCGACGACATGGACAAGGTTCGCAAGGACAGCAAGGGCAACGAATACGTCAAGAGCGCAGGCTGGGGCGTAGTGGACATGTATGCCCAGTTCAATCCGATGGCCGATCTGCAGCTCAACGTCGGTGTCTTCAACCTGTTTGACAAGGAATACACCAGCTATGAGCGCATCGCCGGTCGCGCCGAAGGGTCGGACAATAGCGCCATGACCGAGCCGGGTCGCAACCTGAGTGCACGGATCAAGTACGTTTTCTAAATAACAAGCAGCACACGCAGTCATGAGGGGATCAGGGATCCCCGCATACATCCCCGCCCGATCAGGCGGGGATTTTTTATCTCTGCTTCAGTGACAAGGATTGACGCGAGGCCACGGAAAAGTGGCTGGCACCTTGGTCGCGCAGGGGGAATGTTGGTAAAGGGGAGCTATCGAGACCATCTCGGCAGTCATAAATGCTGATATGCGCAACATCTTGCTTTCATGATGATATTTATCACTGCCATTGCAGCATTTGGTAGCTCGGGGAGCCGGTTTGCGCGAAATCTTGCGTAAAAAATGGTGATGGGGACGAAGGTTTGTTTTTATCTATATGATATTTATATAGTTTTTTTGTTTGGCATGGACGCTGCTAATAGATTCGCTCGAGTGCTATCTCATTTCACTAATCTATCAGGAGCATATCCATGCCAACTCCATGTTATATCAGCATCGAAGGTAAAACCCAGGGCAACATCACCGCGGGTG
>NZ_JBGLRE010000015.1:0-72625 GCF_041403185.1 Aeromonas sp. S9(2024) | reverse complement strand
ACACAGATTGCTTGATTCAAATTGTTAAAGAGCGCTACGCTTGTCGCGTTGAGGAAGCGCATATTACGCTTCTCACTTCGAAAGTCAAGCGATTGTTTTCGCTTTTCTTTCGGCGCCGACTTCTTAGTGAAGCTGGCTCATCAGGTTGGCGTGAACCGCCGTGCTGGTGAGGGCGCATTATAGGGAGCGGCGTTTCGATGACAAGACTTTTTTTGAAGAAAATCACGAAAATTTCAAATCTTTCAATTAGAAACAGCTTATTCAGTGTATATATACAAGGTTATCCACAAAACAGCGGCTCCACGCTCTTTTAAGCGTCATTTCTGACAACGCAAAGGGCTCCGGGAATGCCATACTGACGTCGATAACCTCTCCCTAGCGGTCCGTGGTAGCGCCAATCAGGAAAGCTGGTTACCATGGAGGTGAATATAGTGTTGCACCTTTTTTGCTTTCATTTACAAAAGGTCTTTTAAGATGAATTTATCCAAATTTCCCGTCTATGTGCAGGCCGCCATCCTTGCACTGGTATTGGCAGTTATCGGTTATCTGGTTGCTCAAGCCCTGCAGTTTTCTTTGAGGGCGGAAGTTATTTTTGCCGTGGGCCTGGCTATCGGCGGTTTTATCGTCCCACTCTGCCTGAAACGTTCCCCGGCCAATGCCGCTGAGGCGGTCGCCAATCAGGAGACATGCACCTTATATGTAGGCAACTTGCCATATAGGGCCAACGAGATCGCCGTGCGCGAACTGTTTGCCGAGCAAGGCCAGGTGATTTCCGTTCGCTTGATGAAAGACAAGGCAACCGGCAAACGCAGAGGATTTGGTTTTGTGGAGATGCCCGCCGCCGATGCAGCCAAGGCGATTGCCGCCTTGAATGACAAGGAGTATCAACAGCGCACCCTGAAAGTACGCGAAGCCAACGACAAGCGGGATAAAGAGGAGAAGGAAGGTAGCGAGGCTGACGCCTGATCTGAGCGTCGGAATACCTCAGTAACGTACCTCTTCCAGTGATGACAGCCCCCATGCTTGCAAGGGGGCTGTCAGTTTTTGAGCCTCCCCATCCAGCCGGGTGCAATAAGCTCTGGCAATCACCTCATCGCAGTGAATCTGGCCGGAAGCGGCATGGCCCCCGTTGGCCAGCAACCAGGCCACCCGTTTGGCCACCGCGCAACCCGAATCGACGAGCCGGCACCCTGGCATCAGTTGCTGGATCTCCTCATTCAATAACGGGAAGTGGGTACAACCCAGCACCAGCGTATCCGGCGTGCACTCCTCTTCCAGCCACTCGGCCAGGACTTCGCGCAGCAGCGGCATGTTGACCGGCAGTCCGGCCAGCTTGTGCTCGGCCTCGATAACCAACTCTGTCGTGCCCTTGAGCAGCACCCGCTTGCCGGGGGCAAACTGGGCGATCAACTCCTGGGTATAGTGGCGGCTGACCGTGCCGGGCGTTGCCAGAAGACCGATGCACCCATTGCGGGTCAGGGCGGCTGCCGGCTTGATGGCGGGCACGACTCCCACGACCGGAATGGCCAGTGCGGCACGCAGCGCGGGCAATGCTATGGTGCTCGCGGTGTTGCAGGCGATCACCACCAGATCGATGGCATGCGCTGTCACCATGTGACTGACCAGACCGGAGCAGGCTGCGATCAGCTCGGTTTCGCTCAGTTCGCCGTAGGGGAAGTTGGCGTTGTCGAAACAGTAGAAATAGTTGTGGGCCGGCAGGACGCGGCGGATCTCGCGATAGATGGTGAGGCCACCCATACCGGAATCAAACACGAGAATATTGGCCACTTGAGCTCCCCCTTTGGTGCAAGGGGGCGATCATACTCCCGGCTGCGGCCAATAGAAAAGGCCCTGCCAATGGCAGGGCCCCGGTTTTTTCCGATCAGATGGATAGAGCTTACAGGGAGTAATCCATAGTGATGTAGTAAGCGCGCTCATCGGCCGGATAGCCGACCGCGGTCTGATACTCCTTGTCCAGCAGGTTGTTGATCTTGCCGGAAACCTTCAGCGCCGGCGTCACCTTGTAACCCACCGCCAGATTCCACACGCTGTAACCACCCAGCTCGGTGGTGTTGGCCGCGTTGCCATAGCGCTCGCCCTGGTAAATCCAGCTCAGGGAGCCGTCAAACTGCTGCCACTGCGCCTCTGTCACCCACTTGGCGCCCTTGCGGGAGATCAGCTGCAGCTGTTTGTCGGTGATCCTGTCTTTGGGATCCTTGTATTCGGCAGATACCCGATGGTTCAACCAGCCAGTAGCGAACTCCCCTTCCAGCTCGACCCCTTCGATCCGTGCCTTGCCCACGTTTTGCGGCGTCCACATCCCCTGGCTATCGGGAGCCCACTGGATCATCTGCTCGAAATCGTTGCGATAGCCAGTCAGGCGCCACTCCACTCCGGCGGTCTGACCATCCAGCATCAATTCGCTGCTCTTCGACTCTTCCGGCTTCAGCTTGCTGTTGCCGGAGCCCGGATAGTAGAGATCGTTGAAGGTCGGTGCACGGAAGCCGGTGCCGTAACGGGCACTGAGACGGTAATCCTCTGCGAAACGCCAGCCCGCTCCGGTCTGCCAGGTGTTGTGACGGCCAAACTGTTCGTTGTCGTCGCTGCGTCCGCTCAACTCGGCCTGCCAGGTCTGGTTGTCAAACTGGGCGAGGGCATAGAGGCCGGTGTTGTCACGTTCTTTGGCGTCAGCCGGATAGGTGGCGCCGGAGGAGCGGGAGCGATCATCCAGCATGTCGCGTTGCCAGTCGGCCCCGCCCCCCAGGGTCCAGAACTCGTTCACCTTGAAGCTGTTGACCCAGTTCAGGCTGTACTGGCGGGTATAGGTGCGGTTAACGGCCTGATCGCGACCGCTGTTGTCCGGATAGTCGTAGGCGTCCTGCTTGGAAAAGGCGCCGCGCAGCTCGCTCAGGTAACGATCATCGTGATAGCGGGAACCGAGCTGGTAGCTCTGGTTCTCGGTCCAGGTTTCGTTGCGCTGATGATTCGCCGGCCCCCAGGCGGAAGCAGCGGACGAACTGTCGTACTGGGCAACGTTGCGGAACCAGCGGGTCGTCCCGAACAGATCCCAGTTGCCAGTGAGCGCCTGCTGATAGTCCAGCATGGCGTTATAACCGCGGTGGCCATGACGATCGCCATCATTGATACCGGGCAGAGGATGTACGTTGTAGCCGGATTCGTCGTCAAAGCCGCCGGCGACCTTGAGCTGACCCGCCTCGCCCACCTGGCTGGCGCTGCTGAACGCCGCCTGGCGCTGTTGATTGGAACCAGCCCCCAGGTTGAACTTGTGCTGGTTGGTGCCCTGCTCGGGGCGCGTGATGATGTTGATCACCCCGCCGATGGCATCGGAGCCATAGATGGATGCACGCGGGCCGCGAATATATTCGATCCGCTCGACCTGATTGAGCGGCAGGTTGTTGAGTTCGGTCATGCCGGCGGTCAGAGAGGCGCTGCGCACGCCGTCCACCAGCACCAGCGTCTGGGAAGAGGTACCGCCGCGCACCCGCAGCGAGCTCAGTTGACCGCGACCACCATTGCTGACCACTTCCACACCGGGCAGGGTTTTGACCACATCGGTCACAGTCTGGGCTTGCAGGCGATCGATCTCGTCCCGGCTGATCACATTGACGGGAGCCAGTACGCTGGAAGCAGGTTGGGCGACGCGAGTGGCGGTCACCACCATGGTGGGATTGACAGGAATGGTCAGCTGCTGGGCAAATGCCGCCGTCGGCAACAGGGCAGCCGCCAATAATTTCTTGGACATGAGAGATCCTTAAGTTCGCGTAAGCATCTACTTCGTGGCCGGTTTCTCTCGGCCCGAAATACGAACTCTGGCAGGTCTTCGGGCTGGGGGGCTGATGACCTACGGCGACGGCTTCCCACCTGACGGCAGTGCCCTGATGTCGCTTCGTTCCCCCTTACCGCTGCGCGCCAGCTCCGGATTTTCACCGGATTCCCTATTAAGCATGATGCGCCAAAGCGGGGGGATTATAGGCAGACGGATATCGGATGTATAGCCATCCAGATTTCTATTTTTTATTTTCCAGCGCTGCCAATCGCTGGCTGGCCCCCTCCATCACAGCCTTCACGCCGGGGTGGGAGAGATGACGACCAGCCGAGACAAGATAGTAGGAGAGGGTGACCTCGGGCAGGGTGGCAATCCGTTCGACACCATAGACGCGGGTTATCTCCTCCCCCATGGCGAGCGGAGCCGGAAAGATCCCCATCCCCGCCTTGCCAAACGACTTCATCAGGGCGGAGTCATCGAACTGACCGACCAGGTGGGGATGGATACCCTGCTGGTGATACCAGGCCAGCAAGCGATCATGGGTCACCGACTTTTCACCCGGGATCAGCACGGGCAACCCCTCCAGCGCTGCGGGAAACCCCTTGCGGGCCTGCGCCGCCAGTGCCGGGCTGGCAAACAGGGCCAGCGGGCTGCGCCCCAGCTCGTGGTTATAGCCACGGATGCCGCTGTCGGGGGGCAGCGGGCGGTCGGTCAGCACCATGTCCAATTTGTGTCTGGCCAGCTCGCTGAAGAGCTGGTCGGGCCGCTCCTCATGACAGATCAGCCGAAGCGGGGTCGCCAGTGCCATGGCCGGCGCCAGCAGTTCGAATGCCAGGGTACGGGGGACTGACGCGGTAATCCCCACCTGCATGGTCAGCTCCTGGCTGACGTGGCGCAAGGAGTGCTCCAGCTCGGCGCCGAGCGAGAAGATGGCCCCGGCCTGTTCGAGCGCCTGGCGGCCGGCCGCCGTCAGCACAAGCCGCCTGCCCACCCTGTTGAACAGCGCCACGCCGAGGGATTGCTCCAGCTCGGCCACCTGGCCGCTGATGGTCTGCGGGGTCAGATGCAGCTGCTGCGCCGCCCGCGTCACACCACCGCTGCGGGCCACATGCCAGAAGTAATAGAGCTGCTTGTAGTTGAGCATCGGGTCCCTTATCAGTTTTTACCGAACAACCATCAATCAAAATCTGATTTTATCGAAGCATCATGCACTCTAGCATGCAACCACCCTGTGGACTGCTCCCGCGAGTCATCATGTTGGATGTTGTTGTTCTCTTTTTCCTGTTTGGCCTGCTGGCCGGTTTGGTGCGTTCCGAGCTCAAACTGCCGCCCGCCCTCTACGATACTCTCTCCCTCTTTTTGCTGCTGGCCATCGGCCTCAAGGGCGGCGTCGGGCTGGCCCAGCAATCCCTGCTCCCCCTGCTGCCCCAGCTGGCGCTGGTGATCCTGCTCGGCGTGGTGCAGACCCTGCTCGGCTTTGCCCTGCTGCGCATCAAGATGAACCGGATCGATGCCGCCGCCACCGCCGCCCACTACGGCTCGGTCAGCGTGGCCACTTTCGCGGTCGGGGTGAACTGGCTCACCGAGCGCGGCATCGACTTCGAATCCCAGCTCTCCATCTTCCTGGCAGTGATGGAGATCCCGGCCATTCTGGTCGGCATAGTGCTGGCGCGTGGCGTGAGTCGCCAGACCCGCTGGCGGATGCTGGCCCACGAGACTTTCCTCGGCAAGGGAGTCACCTTGCTGCTCGGCGGCATGGCCATCGGCTACCTGGCCGGACCGGAAGGGGTCGCGCCCCTCAAACCGCTCTTTGTCGACCTGTTCAAGGGAGCGCTGGCCCTGTTCCTGCTGGAAATGGGCCTCATCGTCGCACGCCAGTGCCAGGATCTGCGCCGCCACGGCCTGTTCCTGCTCGGCTTCGCCCTGCTGATGCCGCTCGCTTCGGCCGGACTGGGATTGGCCGTCGGCAAGCTGATGGGGCTCTCCCTCGGCGGACTTACCCTGCTTGCCATCCTGGCCGCCAGCGCTTCTTATATTGCCGTGCCCGCCACCCTGCGCATCGCCCTGCCTCAGGCCAATCCCGGGCTGTCGCTGAGCGCCGTGCTGGGGGTCACCTTCCCGTTCAACATCATGCTGGGGATCCCGCTCTACCACAGCTGGGCCCGCCACTTCATGGAGTAGCCATATGCAGACCGAGACCCGCACCCTGTTGACCATAGTGACAGAGGCCACCCTGGAACCCACCCTGCTGCGCACCCTGACCCGAGAAGGGTTGCGCGGCTATACCATCACCGATGCCCGGGGCCGGGGAGACCATGGCGAACGCAACGCCAGCTGGAGTGAAAGCGGCAATATCAGGCTGGAGGCGATCTGCACTCGCGAGCAGGCCGAACGATTGATGGAACATATTAAGATCCGTTACTACCCCGATTACGCTATGATTGCGTTCCTGCAAACGGTCGAAATAGTGCGACCCGAGAAATTCTGAGCCGGCATGCCGGCTTGTTTTGCCAACCAGAGACAAACGTTTGACTGCAAGGAGTAGTAATGAGCACCCCTCCCCTGATCGGCCTGGTAATGGGCTCTGACTCTGACTGGCCCGTCATGCAAGCGGCCGCCCGCATCCTCAAGGAGCACGGGGTTCCCTACGAAGCGCGCGTGGTATCGGCCCACCGCACCCCGGATCTGCTGTTCGAATACGCCGCCAGCGCCCGCGAACGTGGCCTGCGTGCCATCATCGCCGGTGCCGGCGGTGCCGCTCACCTGCCGGGCATGCTGGCCGCCAAGACCACGATTCCGGTGCTGGGCGTGCCGATCCCGACCCGCCAGCTCAAGGGGATGGACTCCCTGCTCTCCATCGTGCAGATGCCCAAGGGCGTACCGGTCGCCACCTTCGCCATCGGCGAGGCGGGTGCCGCCAACGCCGGCCTGTTTGCAGTCTCCCTGCTCTCCGTCGCTCAGGACGGCGACGCTCCCCGTTATCATCAGCAGCTCGACGGCTTTCGCGCCAAGGAGCGCGATCGGGTGCTGGCCCTCACCCTGGAGGAGCCGGCATGATCCTGCCTCCCGCTACCCTGGGCATGCTCGGCGGCGGCCAGCTCGGCCGCTACTTCGTGATGTCTGCCCATCGCCTCGGCTATCAGGTCATCGTGCTGGATCCGGATCCCGCCAGCATCGCCGGCGCCGCTGCTGACGATCAGATCATCGCAGCCTATGACGACGCCGATGCCCTGGCCGAACTTGCCCGCCGCTGTGAGGCCATCACCTGCGAGTTCGAGAACGTGCCCGCCGCCTCCCTGGCCCTGCTGGAACAGCACAAGCCGGTGCGTCCGGCCGCGAGCGCAGTGCGCGTCTGTCAGGATCGCCGTGAAGAGAAAGCCTTTCTGGCCCGCGTCGGCGTGCCCGTCGCGCCGAACCTGACCCTGCTGCCCCACGAGCCGCTGCCCGAGCTGCCGGATCACCTCTTCCCCGCCATTCTCAAGACCGCCCGCGAGGGGTACGACGGCAAGGGGCAGTGGACCATCCACCAGGCCAGCGAACTGCCGGCGGCCCTGGCCGCCAGCGGCGTGCCCTGCGTGCTGGAGAAGCGCCTGCCGCTGGAAGGGGAGTTTGCCCTGACCCTGGCGCGCAGCCCGAGCGGTGCCATCAGCGCCCTGCCATTGGTGCAGAACTGGCACAGCGGCGGCATTCTGGATCAGACCCGCTCCCCGGCCAACGTGCCCGCCCTGGAGGCTGAGGCCCAACGCATCGCCGAGCACATCATCGCCGCCCTCGACTACGTGGGCGTGCTGACGGTGGAGTTCTTCCTGGTCGGCGGCAAGCTGCTGGTCAACGAGATGGCCCCCCGCCCCCACAATTCGGGTCATCCCAGCATCGACAACGCCGGCTGCAGCCAGTTCGAGCTGCAGGTGCGCGCCCTGTGCGATCTGCCGCTGCCGGCGCAGGCTGACGTTCAGCCCGCCATCCTGCTGAACCTGCTCGGGGATCTGTGGCAAGACGGCACGCCGGACTGGGCCGGCGCCCTGGCTCTGCCCGGGGTGCACCTGCACCTCTACGGCAAGGGCGAGGCGCGTACCGGTCGCAAGATGGGCCACGTCACCGTCACCGGCCGCGACTGGCCGACGGTCGAAGCCACCGCCAGCCAACTGCGCGCCCTGCTGGGCTTGCCGCCGCGCTAAGCGCCGCTTGCGCCAACGAAAAGACCCGGACCTTGGCCCGGGTCTTTTTTATGGTGCAGCCTTCAGGCGAAGAGTCAGGCCCGTTCGGCAGAGACCGCGACGGGGGCTGGCAAACGGATGGTGAGGGAGAGCACCAGCGCCACCACCAGCAACACCAGGATCAGGTTGAAGGTCGCCATGAAGCCGCCGAACAGGGAGGCCACGATGGAGCCGATGATGCTGCCCAGACCAAAGCCCAGATAGATGACGCCGTAGTTCTTGGTCAGGTTGTTGAGACCGAAGAAGTCGCTCACCAGCGAAGGGTAGACGGTGATGGTGCCGCCGAAGCTGAACGCCACGCAGGCCACCGCCACGAAGAAGAGGTTGGCGTTGAGCGGCACGAACAGCAGCAGCGCCATGCCGGCCAGGGTAATTAGCTGGGCGATGGTGATGACCCGGATGCGGGACATCTTGTCGGAGAGGATACCCAGCACCAGCCGGCCACCCAGGTTGGCCATGGCGATGATGGCGACGGCGTTGGCGGCGACCACGGCCGGCAGGCCCACCATCTTCTCGCCGATGTCCTTGGCCACGCCGATGACGTAGAGACCGCTCATGCAGGCGGTGAGGAACATCAGCGCCAGCATCCAGTACTGGGGCTTGCGCATCGCCTCGGCCAAGGTGAAGTCGCGGCTCTCGCTCTGCTGCACGGCGGCCGCCTGCCTGGGTGCATCCTTCATCAGCATGCCACCCACCAGCACCATGGACATGGCGATCAGTCCCCACAGCTGGAAGGTGGTCTCAAGGCCGTTGCTGGAGAGCAGCAACAGGTTGATGTACTTGAAGCCCAGGCTGCCGAGGCCGTAGGCGCCGATGGAGCAGGCGGAGATGAGCCCCTTGCGCTCCGGGAACCACTTCACGCAGTTGGAGAGGGTCATCAGGTAGCCGGTACCGTCAGCAAAACCGACCAAGATGCCGGCACAGAGGTAGAGCATCGCCAGGTTGCTGGCGTGGGCGGTGAGGAAGAAGCCGATGCCGAGCAGCACGCCGGCGCCCAGAGTGACGTTGCGTACCCCGAACCGCTCCTGCAGCTTGCCCGCCAGGGAGGAGGCGACCGCAAGCGACAGGCTGAGCAGGCCGAAGGCGAAGGCGACCTGGCTGACCGGCTCGTCCAGCTTGTCGGAGAGCTGGGCGTTGAACAGGCTCCAGGTGTAAACGGATCCCAGCGCGAACTGGGTGATGATGGTCCCCAACAGGGTGAGATAGCGGGTGCGATTCATCTCTTTGGTCATGATGCGTCTCGGTCAATGGCCTTAAGGAAACTGGGGCCACTATAGGCAAGACGCCACTCCCGCCGACCGATTAAGGCATGAAATGCAGATCGGCGGGAATGAATGACAATCAGAGCCGCATCAGCTGACGGAACGCCTTGATGTTGCTGCGGCTGACCGGCACCTCGAACGGCAGGTCATGGAGCCGGATGAGATAGGTGCTGTTGAACCAGGGCACTATCTCGCGGATCTTGTTGATGTTGACGCAGTAGGAGCGGTGGCAGCGGAAGAACCCTTCGGCAGGCAGCCGGCTGACGAACTCGCTGAGGGTCATGGTCATCACGTAACGGTCATCGCGGGTGTAGACATGAGTGAGCTTTTCGTCGGCTTCCGCGTAGTAGATCTGCTCGCAGGGGGTGACTATGATGCGCTCCCCCTTCACCAGATTGACGGTGCGATTGTGCAGCGTGCCCGGCTCGCTCCCCTGCCCCACCAACGACTTGCCAGCCAACTCGAGCTTTTGCAGCAGGCTGATGAGACGCGGTTCGTTGTATGGCTTGAGAATGTAGTCGAACGCCTCCAGCTCGAATGCCTCCACCGCGAACTCCTTGTAGGCGGTGACGAAGACGATATGGGGCGGATGGCTCGACTTGTGCAGGTTCTTGGCCAGCAGCAGACCGTCGATGGCGGGGATCTGGATATCCAGAAACACCACGTCCACCTCGTGATCCTGCAGGTATTTGAACGCCTCCAGCCCGTCCTCGAAGCTCGCCACTATATCGATCTGACTATGCTGCCCCACCAGGTAGGCCAGCTCCTCGCGAGCCAGATACTCGTCTTCCACTATGATGGCTTTCAGCATGGCATTGCCTCTCGCAGCACACACTTATCCTCAATCATGATGACACTCAGCATGGCATCGACTCCTGATCCGGCAGATAGAAACTTACTTCAGTACCCGGCTCCAGCCGCTTGAGGTGCAGGCCATCGCCATAGAGCAGCTTGACCCGCTGATGCACGTTCATCAGGCCGATGCTGCGGCTCTCCACCCGGCCGGCGGCGACCCCGTCGATCACTGCCTGGCTGATGCCGTAACCCGTGTCCCGCACCGCCACCCGGATGCCCCCAGCCAGCTGTTTCACCTCGATAGTGACCCGGCCCGGCGCGCTGCGGGGCTGGATGCCGTGCAGGATGGCGTTTTCCACCAGCGGTTGCAACAGCAGGCTCGGCACCTGGATGTGCACGTCGTCCACCTCGAACACCACCTCCAGCTTGTCGCCGAAGCGGGCCTGCTCAATGGCCACGTAGTCGCGCACCTGCTGCAACTCCTCCTGGATGTCGATGAGGGTATCCCCTTTGTTGAGGTTGTAGCGCAGGTAGTCCGCCAGGTTGGCGATCAGCTGGCGCGCCTGCTGGGGGCGGATGCGGATCAGCGACGAGATGGCGTTGAGGGCGTTGAACAGGAAATGTGGGTTGATCTTGCTCTGCAGCGCGGTGAACTCCGCCTTGCGGGTCATCTCTTTGAGTTGCTCGATGCGCGACACCTCCATCTGGGTGGAGATGAGCTGGGAGAGGCCCACCGCCATCTCCTTGAGGGAGCTGGTGATGCTGTGGGTGCGGCGATAGTAGATCTTGAGGGTGCCACTGACGGCGCCGTTCTCCCGCAGCGGAATAATGATGACCGAGTGGAAGTCGGCCAGGTGATACTGGCGCAGATCGTTGTTGATGATGATCTGGTCCAGCAGCACCGCCCGCTGGGTCATGGCGCTGATGGCGTGGTGCTCGTCCAGCTCGTAGTAATCCTTGCCCACCCCCACATAAGCCAGCACGTCATGGGTATCGGTGATGGCCACCGCATCGGCGCTGATCTCGCGCCGGATGACGTCACACACCTGCCCGAGGGAGTGGCGGTCGATGTTCTGGAAAAACGGCAGGGTCTGGTTGGCTATGTCGAGCGCCAGCTTGGCCTGCTTGGCGGCAATCAGCTCCTTCTCGTCATCCAGATCCTGCACCAGCTTGATGATGAGACCGATGCAGAGCGTCCCGGCGATCATGGGATAGGCGATGTGGTTGACGATCTCCACCCCCACCGAATGTGGCTCGGTCAGTTGCCAGATGAGCAGCATGGTCAGCCCTTCGCAGGCCATCCCCGCCAGAATGCCGTAGAGCCAGAGCCGCGACTTGCGGCATCTCAGGTGCAGCCAGGTAGCCAGTAGACCGGCGATGATGCTGGCGATAAGGCAGGGGATGGAAGTGTGACCATCCATGTCGATGAGGTAGCGGTGCAACCCCGAGATGACCCCGGCCGGAATGCCGACCCAGGGGCCGAACAGGATGCCGCCCGAAATGATGGCGATGATCCGCACGTTGATGAGCGCCCCCTCTATGGGGATGCCGGTATAGGTGCTGAACACCGCAAACAGGCAGAAGATGGCGGCGACCAGCACCAGTTCGGCCGGGGTGTGATCCCGCTTCTGAAACAGGCGCTGGAACGGCCGGGTACGAGTCAGGAAGAACAGGGTCATCAGCATCAGGGCGGCCCGTTCGAACACCGCCAGCAGCATCATCTGATTTTCAAGCATGGATACCTCAGGGCCACGACAAGTGGGAGCCCACTATAGGGATTGTGAGCTCGGCCACCGCTGACCGGGATCAAGGAGAGAGGGCGAGTCACCGCGCCAGAAACGAAAAAGCCCCGCGCCAACACGCGGGGCCTGACAAACAATCCTCATCAGGAGAGGGTGGCCAACCTGGCCGCAAACCCCATAAAGAAGAGGCCGATGAGACCGTTGCCCAGCTTGGCGAGGCGCACCTTGCGCGCAAAGAAACGGGCCATCAGGGTACCGCCGAAGATCAGCAGGCTCAGATAGACGAAGCTCATCGCCTCCAGCATGCCCGCCAGCACCAGATAGGAGAGCCAGGTGTGGGCATAATTGAAGTCGATGAACTGCACAAAAAAGGAGACATAGAACAGGATCGCCTTGGGGTTGGTGAGGCTTAAGGTCAGGGCCTTGCTGAAATAGCGCTCTCCCGCGTCTATCTCGGACTCCTCTCCTTCCCGTCTGGCGATGAAGTTGGCGTGCAGTATCTTCACCCCCAGATAGAGCAGATAGATGGCGCCGAGGTAACGCACCAGGGTGAACAGCAGGGGGGTGGTACGGATGAGGGAGGCGACCCCCAGATAGGCGCAGAAGATCAGGATGGCATCGCCGACGAATACCCCGAGAGCGGCGCGATATCCCGGCCCTATGCCACGGCTGGCGCCGGTGCGCAGCACGTAAAACGAGTTGGGGCCCGGCGCTATGATGATGAAGAAAAGACCCACCAGATAGGTCCAGACGTTGATGACCCCCAGGCTCTCAAACATCGGCCACCTCCGTTCTTGTCATCGACCAGGCCGCGACATCAATGCCATCCAAGCGTTCGTACATGTTGCCCCCGAGAGACGGAGGACACCTGTGCAGAGGTGCCCTCCCGGATGAAAGAGTGAACAACCACTCTATACCAATCTCTGGCAGGTCGGAAACCGTCGCATACAAAAGCGGCAAACATGCCCTGCTCCGTTGGCAAACCGGTGGCAGTCACACCACCGCCGGCGATCAGCAGTATTGACCGGCCACCCAGCCGGAAGACCAGGCCCACTGGAAGTTGTAGCCGCCGAGCCAACCGGTCACATCCACCACTTCGCCGACGAAGTAGAGGCCGGGCACCTTGCGCGCCTCCATGGTCTTGGAGGAGAGCTCATTGGTGTCGACGCCCCCCAGGGTTACCTCGGCGGTGCGATACCCCTCGGTGCCGTTGGGCAGGATCTGCCAGTCTCCCAGCAGGGTGGCAATAGCCTCCAGCTCACGCTCGTTGTACTGGCGCATCGGCTTGCTGTCGAGCTGGCCCATCTCCACCAGCTTGTCGACGAAGCGTTTGGGCAGCTCGCGCCCCAGCACGGTTTTCAGCTCCTGGGCCGGATGGGCCTGGGCCCACTCCCGCAGGGCGGCCGCAATATCGAGCTCCGGCAGCAGGTTGATGTGGATCTTCTCGCCGGCGTGCCAGTAGGAGGAAATCTGCAGGATGACGGGGCCGGAGAGGCCGCGGTGGGTGAACAGCATGGCCTCCTTGAAGCGGGTGCCATCCTCGGCGGTCACCGCCACCGGCAGGCTGATGCCCGCCAGATCGGCAAAGGCCTCTTTTTCGGCCTGATGCAGGGTGAAGGGCACCAGACCGGCGCGAGTCGGCAGTACCTTGAGGCCAAACTGCTCCGCCAGCTTGAAGCCATAAGGGGTGGCGCCAAGCTTGGGCATGGAGAGGCCGCCGGTGGCCACCACCAGCGAGTGGCAACGCACCTCTCCCTTGCTGGTCGCCAGCACGAAGCCCTCGTCACCCTTGCTGACGGCGAGGATCTCGGTCTGACACTGCAAGGTCACCCCGGCCCAGTCGCACTCGGTGAGCAGCACGTCGACGATATCCTTGGCACTCTCGAGGCAGAACAGCTGCCCCAGGGTGCGCTCGTGATAGTTGACCCCGTGGCGGTCTACCAGATCGATGAAATCCTGCTGGGTGTAACGGGCCAGCGCCGACTTGCTGAAGTGGGGATTGGCGGAGAGGTAGGCGTGGGCCCCCGCCTGATGGTTGGTGAAGTTGCAGCGGCCACCACCGCTGATGAGGATCTTGCGGCCCGGTTTCTTGGCATTGTCGAGCACCAGCACGGAACGGCCCCGATAGCCCGCCTGTGCCGCACACATCAGCCCGGCCGCACCGGCCCCGATCACCACCACATCCACTTGCATCATCACAGCCTTACTCATCAAACGGCCAACCAACACGGCCCGGAAAAATACAGCAGGGTCGCCATTGTGCCCGGCGGCCACCACCACTGCGGTTTTCGCCCCGAGACAATAGAAAACGGCCCGTAAAAGGGCCGTCATTGTACTGGCTGAACACTAAGTGTCCACGACTATCAGGCGTTGCTGTCCATGATGCTGGCCGGCGCGCCCTTGGCCAGCTCGGCCAGCTCCTTGTCGATGAAGTAGAGGCCCTTGCCATCCTCGCCCACCAGACCCAGGCGATCGACGATGCTCTTGAACAGCTTCTCCTCTTCGTGCTGCTCGGCTACATACCATTGCAGGAAGTTGAAGGTGGAGTAGTCCTGGGTAGTGAAGGCCACATGGGCCAGGCCGTTGATGCACTTGGTGATGTGGTATTCATGCTCCAGGGTGGTGCGGAACACGTCACCCAGCGACTTGAACTCGTGGGGAGGCGCATCGATGGCACCCAGCTTGGGCATGGCACCGGTCTCGCTCACATAGGTGAACAGACGCTCCATATGCTGGCGCTCCTCGACCGCGTGCTGGCGCAGGAAGGTGGCGGCCCCTTCGAAGCCCTTGTCTTCGCACCAGGCGCTCATCTGCAGATAGAGATTGGAGGAGTAGAACTCCAGGTTAATCTGTTCGTTCAACTTTTCGATCATGGGTTGGGCCAACATACTGATTCTCCACTGTGATTTGGTATCGATTGTCGCCACAGTCAGGTTGCGAATCAACCCGCCAACGGGAGGGAGATCCCATTTCCTGCTCGCTTAAGGGATCAGCTCGGTCAGCGAGGCGACATCCACGGGCGCACCATAATCCACGCCTGTCAGTTCAAAACCGTTGAGCTGCATGAAATCCCGGCGCAGGCCGGCGAAATCCCCCAAGGCGTGGAAGTTGTCCGGCGTTACCTTGGGCCAGAGCGCCGAGACGGCGGCCTGAATGGCCGGATCCAGCTCGTGGTCATCCATCCGGATCAGCCGGTTGCCATCGGCCACCACCCCATTGGGCCCGTACATCTTGGCGGCAAACAGCCGCTGCATCTGCTCGATGCAGCCCTCGTGCACTCCGCGCTCCTTCATCACCCCCATCAGCAGGCCGAGATAAACAGGCAGCACCGGAATATAGGCACTCGCCTTGGTCACCAACGCCTTGCACACCGACACCCAGGCGTGGCCACCGATTTGTGCCAGTTGCAGGTTGATGGTCTCGGCGGTGGCGTGCAGATGCTCCTTGGCATAACCAATGGTGCCATCCCGATAGAGGGGATAGGTCGATTCGGGGCCGATATAGGAGTAGGCCACCGTCTGGGCTCCGGGCGCTAGGCAATCCGCCTGCTGCAGCGCCTGCAACCAGAGCTGCCAATCCTCGCCCCCCATCACGGTGACGGTATCGCGGATCTCCTCCGGGGTAGCCGGCGCCAGGGATTGCTGCACCAGGGCATCGCGCTCCAGATCCAGCCCCCAGCCGCTGAAGGGCTGGCCCGTGGTCTTGAGCACGGAGCGCACCTGAGTGCCATCGGCCAGCACCCGGATGCCGCTCGCCAGCGAGTAGATCACCAGATCCACCTGCCCGAGCTGCTGGCGAATGGTCTCGATGGCCTGCTGGCGCATGGTGTCGGAAAAAGCGTCACCGATCAGGTTGATGGCGATGCGTCCGGCCTGCTCCGCCGCCTGCCGAAACCAGATGTTGTTGTACCAGCCGGCGCTGCCAAGCCCCTTGTCGGAGGGGCTGCGCTCGAACGAGATACCTATGGTATCGGCCCCGGCGCCGAAGGTGAGCGCGATGCGCGACGCCAGCCCGAAACCGGACGAGGCGCCCAGCACCAGCACCCGTTTGGGCCCGTTGAACGGGCCTGCGGCCCTGACACTGGCGATCTGCTGCTGCACGGCGGCCCGGCAGCCGATGGGGTGACAGTTACGGGCGACGCAGCCCTGGATCTGGGGAGTAATGATCATGACGGTGTCTCCAAGGGAATTGGCTACAGCATAACCAAGCGCAGGGAGATTACCTTGATACCGGGCGGATTCCGGAGAAGAAAAACGGCAGAAAAACAAAAGGGAGCCGAGGCTCCCCAAAGCGGTATTCAAATGCTTTTTGTTGTTTTGTGTTCATTGCGAAGCACGGGCACATCCTATGCCTCTCCCTTGCCAGGAGCAAGCCGGGGGATGTGACCCGCTTCAAACTATTGTTCATTTAATATACAAACAATGCTGTTGTTGCGAGCAAGCGCACGCTCCCGGCAACCATTCAAGCCCGTTCAAATCCCTAAACTGTGCCCTCGGCACCATTTTAGTTTCAGCGGAGATTGGTATAGTGGGCTCAGGATCAGTGAGGAGATATCCCATGAGTGGAACCTATTACAAACACATTCTGGCCGCGATCGATCTGTCGGAAGACAACCGCAAGGTGATCGAGAAGGCGGTCGATCGGGCCCGTTCCAACGGCGCCAAGTTGTCGGTGATCCATGTCGATGTGGACCTCAAGGACCTCTACACCGAGATGATCGATATCGACATCGACAACGTGCAGGATCAGGTGATCGCCGAAGCGAAGGAGAAGCTGGAGACCTTCCTGGCCTCGGTGGACTACCCCATCGAGAAGAAGCTGGTGATCTGCGGCGACCTCAGCGAACGGGTCAACCAGGCGGTCAAGGATTACCAGATCGACCTGCTGGTGTGCGGCCATCGCCAGAGCTTCTGGAGCCTGCTCACCTCCAGCGCCCGCCAGCTGATGAATACCGTGCCCTGCGATCTGCTGGTGGTGCCCTTGCAGAAGTGATCAAACAGGCGTAGCTTGATTTGCCATGAATATGACCATCTTCACTCACAACTACTGGTGGTGCTGCTTCTAAACAGGCGGCACTGCTTTTCTATGTGAAATTTTCCCGAAGAAAACACCGTGACCGCCGAGAGGCGGTCAACTGTTTTTACTCCCTTGTCGCCTCCCGGCCCACCCCCAACTGGAGAGAGTGACATGCAAAACCCCGTTATCCTGACCGGCGATCGCCCCACCGGCAAACTGCACATAGGCCACTATGTCGGCTCACTGCGCCAGCGCGTCGAGGCCCAGCACCATTACCGCCAGTTCGTGATGATCGCCGATCTGCAGGCGCTGACCGACAATGGCCACAACCCGGCCAAGGTGACCGATCACGTGCTGGAAGTGATGGCCGACTATCTGGCCGCCGGTCTCGACCCCGCCAAGACCACTTTCTGCCTGCAAAGTGCCCTGCCCGCCCTCGCCGAGCTCACCACCTATTACCTCAATCTGGTCAGCGTCGCCCGGCTGGAGCGCAACCCCACCGTCAAGGCGGAGATCCAGCAAAAAGGGTTCGAGCGCAGCCTGCCGGCCGGTTTTCTGGTCTATCCGGTCAGCCAGGCCGCCGACATCACCGCCTTTCGCGCCACCCATGTACCGGTGGGGGAAGATCAGCTACCCATGCTGGAGCAGACCAACGAGATAGTGCGCCGCTTCAACGGTCTGGTGGGCAGGGAGGTGCTGACCGAATGCCAGCCGATCCTGAGCGACACTGGCCGCCTGCCCGGCATAGACGGCAAGGCCAAGATGTCCAAGTCCATCGGCAACACCATAGAGCTCGGCATGTCGAGCGACGAGATCAAACAGGCGGTGTTCGCCATGTATACCGACCCGGACCACCTCAGGGTGAGCGATCCGGGGCGGGTGGAGGGCAATATTGTGTTCGCCTATCTGGATGCCTTCCATCCCGACAAGGCGTTGGTGGCCGAGATGAAGGCCCACTACCAGCGCGGCGGCCTGGGAGACATACGCTGTAAGCAGGTGCTGAACGACTGCCTGCAAACCCTGCTCGCCCCCATGCGGGAGCGGCGCCAGGCCGCCATCGCCGACAAAGATAGCCTGCTGGCGTTGCTCTATCAGGGCACGGAGCAAGCCCGCCTTCTCACCGGCGAGGTGCTGGCCGAGGTGAAGGGCGCCCTGGGACTCGACTACTTCGCCAGGCTGCGCTGAGCGGGAGAGCCCAGCGCATCGTCGCCATAGAGGTCGAAGGCGATCCGGTGCAGCAGACTCTTGAACCAGCCGATCGCCTCGTCGTGGGCGGTGAGCGGATGGCCCGCCATCAGATAGACGATGGGGATGGCGGGATCCAGCTGATGGAGGCGCAGTGGATAGTAGCGGCAGAAGTGGCGCCCGATCATCTCGGGCACCACAACAAGATAGCGGCCGGTCGCCATCAGCGGCGGCACCGCCATAAAGCTCGGCAACCTGACCCCCAGTTCACGCTCCACCCCGAACCGGGCCAGCCAGAGCTCTACCATGGCCTGGCTGTGACCCCAGCTGGAGGTGTGGATATGGGGTCGGCTGACCAGCTCGCGCGGGCCCAGCGCATCGGGCAGTTCACTGCCCAGCGGTGACAGGCAGACCAGCGGGTTGTTGAACCAGTCCTCGCGCCACAGCCGGGGCGAGAGGTGGTTGGCACCGGCAAACCCGATCACCAGATCCAGCTCTCCCTTCTCCAGCTCCCGTTCGTAGTCGCTGTCCGCCAGCTCGCACACCTCCAGCCGACAGTGAGGCGCCTGCCGGTACAACCGGTCCACCAGCACAGGAACCAGACCATGCTCTACCGATCCCGGGGTGGCGATGCGAAAGATCCGTCGTGCGCTGGCAGGATCGAACCCCTTGGCCTGACGCAACCCCTGCTCCAGCATGGCGAGCGCCTGACGCACCGGCCCGGCCAGCGCCTTGGCCCGCTCGGTCGGCATCATCTCGCGCCGGCTCATGACAAACAGCGGATCGTCGAGCGCCGTTCGCAACCGCCCCAGGGCGTGGCTGACGGTGGACTGGGAGAGGTGCAGCCGCTCGGCGGCACGGGTGACGTTGCGCTCCTGCATCAACATGTCGAACACGGTGAGCAGGTTAAGGTCGAGGCGGGAGAGGGAAGTTTCCATCGATAATGACCATAGTTGAATGCCAACAATTCATTTTTGACATAGTAACAGATTGCCTAGAATGCGCAGGCTCAATACATCGGAGATTAAAATGCGTAGCTATTTGTTATTGCTGGCCATTGGCCTGCTGTGGGGTTCCCAGTTCATCTTCATGCACCAAGCCGTTGCCGAGTTGCCCCCCATCCTGGTGGCTGCCGGTCGTGCCCTGTGCGGCAGCCTGACCCTGGGTCTGCTCTGCCTGTTCATGCGTCTCAAGAGCGAGCACACCCCGTGGCGCACCTACATGCTGATCGCCCTGCTGGATGCCACCATCCCCTTCATCATGGTGGCCTGGGGTCAGCAGTATGTGGATAGCGCCATCGCCGCCGTGGTGATGGGTTGTATCCCGTTTGTCACCATCCTGATGGCACCGCTGTTTATTTCTGGTGAAAGAATCACCAAGAGCGGCCTGCTCTCCGTGGTCATCGGCTTTGCCGGTGTGCTCACCCTGTTCTGGCCGAAACTCTCCCAGGGCATGAACGCCGGCCTGCTCGGCTCCATGGCCATCTTGTTCGGCGCCAGCTGCTTCGCCATCGGTCTGCTGATGATCAAGCGCTTCGCCAAAGACCATCCGGTCGTGGTGGCCCGCAACATCCTGATCTCCTCTGCCACCCAGCTGCTGATTGCCGCGCCTTTCGTCGCCGATCTGGGCAGCCTGGCCATGCCGAGCAGCCAGGCCCTCAACGCCATCGCCGTACTGGGCATCTTCTGTACTGGTCTGGTCTACTTCCTCTACATGGCGCTGATCCAGAAGGCAGGCCCGACCTTCGCCTCCTTCAGCAACTATCTGGTGCCGCTGTTCGGCGTCATGCTGGGTGCCCTGTTCCTCGGCGAGCAGATCCAGTCCACCACGGGTGTCGCACTGGCGCTGATCCTGGGTTCCGTCGCCATGAACCAGTGGGCCCAGCAACGCCGGGTGCAGCGTGAGGCACAGCTATGTCAGGCATCCTGACAACCCTGTGCGGCGGCCTGGTGTTGATTGCCAGCTGGCAATATCGCCAGCGACTGGCCGGGGTGGTAGGCCTCTTGATGGTGCTGCTGCCCTGGTTCTTCGACAGCAAGCTGCAGGCGATGCTGAGCTATGCGCTAAGTGCCTGAGCTGACCTGAATGTGTGACGAGAGTGTGTCTCTCCTGTTTGTGGGACCGTTTTAAATAAAAAACCTCCGATTTGTCCCCGCTACCGGCGCCTTGCGCCGGTTTTTTTATGCCTCTTTTCTTGCCGTCGCCGGCACTCATATCCGGTAGCGATAGCTCAGCCCCTCGTTCTTGCGCGGGCCGGTGATCTGCCAGGTGAGCAGAAAGCCGTTGTCGGTCGGCGTCAGTTCGGCACGGTAGTGATCCTGACCGCACAGGTGGGGCTCGGCGGTAAACCAGCGGCCATCATCCCCCGGCCTCAGCTCGAACAATTCGACCGGTTTCTCGTGACGCAGGTGGGAGAGGCGCACTCCCTGTTCGGTGCGCTGCCACCAGAAGCGATTGTGCATCGCCAGCACCCGGCCATGGGGCGTGGTATAGCGGCCCGTCTCGACAAACAGCCAGCCGCCATGATGATCGGTCACCTGCACCTCCCCCTCCCCGCGACCATTCCAGTCGGTCGCCGAGCCCACTCCGTTGTTCGCCGCAAAGGCAAATGCTCCGATCTGTGGCAACTGGCGCCATAAACGCTGGATCACGGCTTCCATCTCGGCCATCATAGCCCCCTTTCAAATTGACAACTGACGACAAATCAACCACATGAACTACTTGATAGGGGTTACCCTGCTCTGGTCATTCTCCTTTAGCCTGATCGGGGTCTACCTCGCCGGCCAGGTGGATGCCTACTTCTCGGTGCTGACCCGCATCGCCCTCGCCAGCCTGGTGTTTCTCCCCTTCCTGCGTCGCCGCTGGCTGCGACCCGAACTGGTGCTCAAGCTGATGGCGCTCGGCGCCATCCAGCTCGGCATCATGTATCTCTTCTATTACCACTCCTTCCTGCTGCTGACGGTACCGGAAGTACTGGTGTTCACCATCTTCACCCCCATCTATGTCACCCTGATCCACGATCTGCTGGAGCGGCGCTTCAAGCCTGCCTATCTGTGGGGTGCCCTGCTGGCAGTAGCCGGCGCTGCCATCATCCGTTTCGACGGACTGACCGAGAGCTACATCCTGGGATTCCTGGTGGTACAGGGGGCCAACATCTGCTTCGCCCTGGGCCAGGTCGGCTACAAGGTGGTGCTGGCCCGGGAGGCAGAGCAGCCGCCGCAACAGGCGATCTTCGGCTGCTTCTATCTGGGGGCCCTGGCCGTCGCCCTGCCCGCTTGGTGGCTACTGGGCAAACCCCAGTATCCGACCAGCGAACTGCAGTGGGGCATATTGCTGTGGCTGGGGATTGGCGCCTCGGGACTTGGCTACTTCCTGTGGAACAAGGGGGCGACGCTGGTCAGCAGCGGCGTGCTGGCGATCATGAACAACGCGCTGATCCCGGCGGGCCTGCTGGTCAACCTGCTGCTCTGGGGCAAGGATACCGATCTGGTGCGGCTGACCCTTGGCGGCCTCTTGATGCTGGCCTCCCTCAAGGTGTGCCAGCGCCACGCAACCACCTCCTCCTGACGACCGTCAGCCGACGACTGTGTTGTGTTCCCGTCTGGCCTGGCCATGGCAGCTCGCCAGACGGGCCAGCAGGTGATCGAGCATCTCGCCCGGCTGGCTCTGCACCAATCCGACACTGACGGTAACCGGCCGCTGGGGCAGCAAACTGGCATCGGCTATCTCGAGGCGCAGCCGCTCGGCGATCTCCAGGCCGCTCGCCCGCTCGGTCTGGGAGAGCATCAGGATAAAGCCGTCTTCGTCCCAACGGGCGAAGGGGTCCTCCCGGCGCAACTCGTGACGCACGATGCGCGCCAGCTTGGCCAGCATGGCGTCACAGGCCGCCTCGCCAAACAGCTGCTGGATCTTGGTCATGTGATCGACGGAAAACTGCATCAGGCTGAAACTGCCGCTATCGGTCGCCAAACGATCCTCCAGCAGCAATTCGAAGCTGTTGCGGCTCTCCAGCCCGGTGAGGGGATCCGTGCCGTGACGCTCTTCAACCGACTCCTCGACCGAATCAAGATGGCGCACCGCCCCCAGCAGATGGCCGCGCTCGTCACAACGAATGCGCTCTTCCAGCCGGATGTAGTGGCCGTGGTGATGAAGGATGCGGTACTCGAGGCGCAGAGTGGCGCTGCGGCCACTCTGGCAGGCGAGCAGCGCTTCCTCCAGCCGGGAGACATCGTCGGGATGCACCCGATCCAGCCAGCCCATGTCATCCGGCCAGCTATCCCCCAGCCCCAACAGATGCAGGCAGCTGGGGTCCCGGCGCAGTCCCTGCTGCACAGACCAGGTCCAGAGTCCCGCCTCCAGCAGATTCATGGCGTCAGACAAGAGACCCGGGTCAAGCCGGGTCGTCACATCCACCAAAGGTGTCTTGAGTGTTTCCATGGGGCACCTCGAAACCAGATCTAAATAGCAGCAGCTCAATAAGTAACATTGGCTCCGGCGGCGAGCAACAGGGTCAGAGCGCTTTTCCCTGATAGCCCTTCATCAGGGTTTGCCAGTTCTCCGGTACGAAGTGGAAACTGGTATGCAATTGGGCCTCTTTATTGAAGGAGCGCAGCAGCCGCTCCAGATTGGCCTTCTGCCACTCCCCCGGTGCGCGGATGGCGCCCTTGTCAAAGTCGATCACCCACACCTTGCCCGCCTTGTCGATCAACAGGTTGTGGCTGTTGAGATCGGCGTGATAGACGCCCGCGTCGTGCAGCTGGCGCACCGTCTGGCCGGCTTTGTGCCAGAGCTCGGGGGCAATCGGTCCCTGTTTGAGCAGGGCCACCATGTCTTTGGCACCGCGGATGCGCTCGATCAGGATGTCGGCACGATAGAAGGGCCCCTGCTTGACCATGCGGGCACCAAACGGACGTGGCACCGGCAGCCCCAGCTCGCTTAACTTGGCGAGCAGGGTGTATTCGGCCATGGCGCGGCTCGATTCCACTCCTTCGAACCAGAAGCGATCTCGCACCACCTTACCCACCATGCCGCCGCGATAGTAGTGGCGCAGCACCAGATGGCGGGATTCATCCTTGACGAACCAGGTCACTCCCCGACCTAAAGAGGTCCCCACCACCTGTCGATTGCTCTGCCACCAGGCAGGATCGAATAACTGGGGAGAGGGGTCGCGAAAGGCCCCTTCGGCATACCAGCAAATTTGGTTGTGTTCGGTCTGTATTCGCATCATGAGCTCCCGCTCGGTGGGTCATTGCTCGCTAGGTTTGCAACTGCGATGAGGCTGTCGTGGCAACCACCTGCAATATGGTCAATATCCTGTGCCGGCACAGGTCAGCCACAACCGGGAGGTCATGGCGAAACCGGGCTGGCGATTGCGCGCAATTTTACAATCCACAGGGGAGTTTGCATAATGCCATCCACCCTTTTTGCCAGCCGTGCCGCACATCATGCCGCTATTTCAAACGCCTCCTTCCTCCATCTGCATCCTGCGGCTCTCCGCCATCGGCGATTGTTGCCACGCGCTGGCACTGGTTCGCGTTATTCAACGGGAGTGGCCGCAGACCCGCATCACCTGGATCACCGGTAAAATCGAGGCCACCCTGTTCGCCGATCTGCCTGGGGTGGAGGTCATTGCCTTCGACAAGAGCAAGGGTTGGCGTGGCTATCGCGATCTGTGGCACACCCTCAAGGGACGCAAGTTCGATGCCCTGCTGCACCTGCAGGCCGCCATGCGGGCCAGCATTGCCACCCTCGGCATCAGGGCAAACATCAAACTCGGTTTCGACAAGGAGCGGGCCAACGACGGCCAGTGGCTGTTCACCAATCACAGGGTACCCTCGCCTGCCTCTCCTCATGTGCTGGATGGCTTTCTCGCCTTCGCCAGGGAACTCGGCATCCGGGATCTGACGCCGGACTGGCAGTTGCCCATCTGCGCCGAGCACCAGGCCTGGGCCCAGGAGAAGATTGCTGGCAAGCCGACCCTGCTCATCTGCGCCGCCGCCAGCAAGCCTTTCAAGAATTGGACCGCCGCAGGCTATGCTGCGCTGACGGATCACGCTGCGAGCAAGGGATTCCAAGTCTATCTATGCGGCGGACCGGCCAAACTGGAGCGGGATCTGGCCGCCGACATCCAGCGACTGAGCCACAGCAAGCCGGTGGATCTGGTGGGTCAGACCAACCTCAAACAGCTACTGGCACTGATTGGTGAGGCCAGTCTGGTGCTGGCGCCCGATACCGGCCCCGCCCACATGGCCACCCTGGTGGGCACGCCGGTGATCGGTCTCTATGCCCATCACAACCCGGATCGCACCGGCCCCTATCTGTGCCGCGATTATGTGGTCAGCGTCTATCAGGAACTGATTGAGCAGGAGACCGGCAAGCCGCTAGCCGAACTGGGTTGGCGCACCCGCCTCAAGGATCCGGATGCCATGGGCAAGATCAGCAGCGAGCGGGTCATTGCCGCCTTTGACAAGCTGTGTGCCGATAAACATCTGCCCGGGCAATTCGAAAATCCCGAGCAATAAGGCAGGGATAACCTGATGGCCCCGCCCCAATAGCCACGGCAAAATGGCAACCAATGTGGGTTACGCTCCCGCAGCAAGCTACGAATCCTTTGATCGGCTGGAATATGATTCCGGCCGTTTTTTTATTCGCCACCTTCTGTTAAAATTCGCCGCCTTTACATCCCCCTGATTCTGAATTTTTCCGCGTTTTGCGTTGGGCTGTCTCCCTTTCGGGCACAAGACGGCGGCCTCTGCTACAACCAAAAACACGGTTATCGATTAAAGGTAATAACATGGCGCAACAAGGCACTCTCTATATCATCTCCTCCCCGAGCGGTGCGGGTAAATCCAGCCTGCTCAATGCCTTGCTGACTCACCATAACGCGGCTGGCAAGATGCAGCTGTCGGTCTCCCACACCACTCGTGCCACCCGCCCCGGTGAAGAAAATGGCGTTCACTACCATTTCGTCCCGGTGGAAGAGTTCAAGTCGCTGATCGAGCGCGGTGATTTTCTGGAGTGGGCCGAAGTGTTCGGCAACTACTACGGCACCTCTCGCGCCGCCATCGAGGCCTGCCTGGCCCAGGGCATCGACGTCTTCCTCGATATTGACTGGCAGGGTGCCCGCCAGATCCGTGAACTGATGCCGACCAAATCCATCTTCATCCTGCCTCCCAGCCGTGAAGAGCTGGAACGCCGCCTGATTGGCCGCGGCCAGGACAGCGCCGAGGTGATCAAGGGGCGGATGGAGAAAGCCATTGCCGAAATGGTGCACTATGACGAATATGACTATGTCATTATCAATGAAGACTTTGAGCTGGCACTGTTCCAGCTGAGGGCCATTATTGAGTGCCAACGGCTGGAAATGCGTCAGCAACAGCAGGCACAACAAAACTTGCTGCAACAGTTACTGGCAGAGTAAGCCAAAAACGAGTAAACTTTTGCGTCATTTTTAAACACCGCTTTTCTAAACACAGAAAGCCCACATACTGGAGTCCTGCATGGCACGCGTTACTGTAGAAGATGCTGTAAAACAGGTTGGTAACCGTTTTGACCTGGTGCTGGTCGCCGCACGCCGCGCCCGTCAAATCGCGGTTCAAGGCAAAGATCCCCTGGTTGAAGAAGAGAACGACAAGCCGACCGTGATCGCCCTGCGTGAGATCGAACTGGGTCTGGTAAACAACCAGGTGATGGACACCCAGGACCGTTACGAGCAGCAAGAGCAGGAAGCCGCTGAGCTGGCTGCCGTTGCTGCCATCGCCGAAGGCCGCGGTTAAGTCATTCTTTCGGTTGGCACCCGCCCGGGTGCCAACTGTTCATCCCCATTTACAACCGCTCCAAAACCTCGCAAACTCAGGGCTATACCCTCGATTCCACGAATTGCCGTTTCACCGCAGCGGGGACTGTCTTGTATTTATTTGAAAATCTTAAAGAAATAGCCAGTTCCTACCTGCCGGCAGAGCAGGTCGAGAAGCTCAGGCAAGCCTATGTGGTGGCCCGTGATGCTCACCAGGGTCAGCTGCGTTCCAGCGGTGAACCCTATATCACCCATCCGGTCGCCGTAGCCCGCATCCTGGGCGACATGCGCCTCGATCATGAAACCCTGATGGCCGCCGTGCTGCACGACGTCATCGAAGATACCCCCGTTACCAAGGACGACCTGGCCGAGCAGTTTGGCGACGCCGTGGCCGAACTGGTTTCCGGCGTATCCAAGCTCGACAAGCTGAAGTTTCGCGATCGCAAGGAGGCCCAGGCCGAGAACTTTCGCAAGATGGTGATGGCCATGACCCAGGATATCCGGGTCATCCTGATCAAGCTCGCCGACCGCACCCACAACATGCGCACCCTGGGCTCACTGCGCCCGGACAAGCGCCGCCGCATCGCCCGCGAGACCCTCGAGATCTTCGCCCCCATCGCCAACCGCCTCGGTATCCACACCATGAAGAACGAGCTGGAAGAGCTGGGCTTCGAGGCGCTCTATCCGATGCGCTCTCGGGTGCTGCGCGAATCGGTGCGCCGTGCCCGCGGCAATCGCCGCGAGATCATCGACTCCATCCAGAGCGAAATCAGTGGTCGGTTGCGGGAGGCGGGTATCGAGGCCCAGGTGAGCGGCCGTGAGAAGAACCTCTTCTCCATCTACAACAAGATGGAAAAGAAGGAGCTGCAATTTCATGAGGTGATGGATATCTACGCCTTCCGGGTCAAGGTGAAGGATATCGACACCTGTTACCGGGTACTCGGCCAGATGCACAGCCTCTACAAGCCGCGCCCCGGTCGCTTCAAGGATTACATCGCCATCCCCAAGACCAACGGCTACCAGTCCCTGCACACCTCCCTAGTGGGGCCGCACGGGGTACCGGTGGAGGTGCAGATCCGCACAGAGTTCATGGACCAGATGGCCGACAAGGGGGTTGCTGCCCATTGGGCCTACAAGCAGGATGGTGACAGCTCGGGCACCACGGCCCAGATCCGCGCCCAGCGATGGATGCAGAGCCTGCTCGAGCTGCAGCAGAGCGCCGGCAGCTCCTTTGAATTCATCGAAGGGGTCAAAACCGATCTCTTCCCGGACGAAATCTATGTCTTCACCCCGGAAGGGCGCATCATGGAGCTGCCCGCCGGCGCCACCCCGGTGGACTTCGCCTACACGGTGCACACCGACATCGGTCACGCCTGCGTCGGCTCCCGGGTCGACCGCCATCCCTATCCCCTGAGCAGCCCGCTGCACTCGGGCCAGACGGTGGAAATCATCACGGCCCCCGGCGCCCGCCCGAACGCGGCCTGGCTCAACTTCGTGGTGACCACCAAGGCGCGCTCCAAGATCCGCCAGTTCCTCAAGAACCTGCGCACCGAAGAGTCGGTGGTGCTGGGCCGTCGCCTGCTCAACCATGCGCTCGGCGCCAAGAACATCGAAGACATCCCCGAGCCACGCATCAAGCAGGTGCTGGCCGATACCAAGCACGAAAACCTGCAGGGGCTGCTGGCCGACGTGGGCCTTGGCAACGCCATGAGCGTCATGGTGGCGCGCCGCATGCTGGGTGACGAACTGCCGCCGGAAGATCAACCCAAGTCCAGCAGCAAGAAGATGCCGATCAAGGGTGCCGACGGCATGCTGGTCACCTTCGCCAACTGCTGCCGCCCGATCCCCGGGGACGCCATCATCGCCCATATCAGCCCGGGCAAGGGACTGGTGATCCACCAGGAAGCCTGCCGCAACATCAAGGGCTACAGCAAGGAACCGGACAAGTACCTGCCGGTCCAGTGGGAAGTGGACAAGGAGCAGGAACAGGAGTTCCGCACCGGTATCAGCATCGAGATCATCAACCATCAGGGTGCTCTGGCCGAGCTGGCCAACGTGATCGCCGCCACCGGCGCCAACATCCACGCCATCAGCACCGAAGAGAAGGATGGCCGGGTCTATCAGGTCAGCCTGCTCATCACTACCAAGAGCCGCATCCACCTGGCCAACATCATGCGCAAGATCCGCGTGATGCCCAACGTGCTCAAGGTGAGCCGGCAGAAGAACTGAACACAGGCGGCGCAAGCCGCCTGCTGTTTTTACAGAGACAATGGAATGGCCCACTGCGCTGCCAGCGCGCCACCGGCATGCCAGCCCGATATGACCATCTGCAGCACCAGCCTCATCGCATAGAAACTGATATGACACCTGAACGCTTTAAACGGATTTCCGACATGCTGGCCCAGCGCCAACTCGATTTGACCGTCTGCATGGAAGAGGTGCACAAGCCTCACAACCTGGCCGCCATCGTGCGCACCGCCGACGCCATCGGCATCCACCGGGTACACGCCGTCTGGCCCAAGACCTGGATCCACAAGCGCAAGGGCACCGCCCGCGGCAGCCAGAACTGGGTGGATGTGAAGCTGCACCCGGACATCGGCAGCGCGGTGGCAGAGCTCAAAGCCAGCGGTATGCAGATCCTGGCGACCCACCTTTCCGACAGCTCGGTGGACTTTCGCGCCATCGACTACACCAAACCCACCGCCATCCTGGTGGGCCAGGAGAAGCACGGCATCGGCGAAGAAGCGCTGGCCCTGGCCGATCACCATATCGTCATCCCCATGGTGGGCATGGTGCAGTCTCTCAACGTCTCGGTGGCGGCCGCCGCCATTCTCTACGAAGCCCAGCGCCAGCGCGAGCTGGCCGGTTGCTATCAACGCGGCTGCCCGCTCAGCCTGGAAGAGCAGAACAGCATACTGTTCGAGGGGGGTTACCCCGTCTATGCCCAGCTCTGCAAAGAGAAAGAGATACCCTATCCCCAGCTCGGCCCGGCCGGCGAGATCCTGGCGGACGAGCGCTGGTGGCAGCAGATGCAGCTGACCCGCAAGGGCTGGGCTGCCCAGCAGGAAGAGGATGAATGGCAGGAGCAATGATGGAAAATCCATTCGGTAGCTGGCTGGAATCCCAAGTAATACGGGATCACCTGACCAATCCCAATATCGAGGCCGGGGAGTACAGCTACTACTCCGGCTACTACCACGGCAAATCATTCGAAGATCACTGTGTGCGCTACCTGCTCGGCGATGGGTCGACCCGCGCCACCTGGGAGAGCGGCATCTGGGGTGACGTAGATCGCCTCATCATCGGCAAGTTCTGCTCCATCGGCTCGGGGGCCACCTTCTTGCTGGCGGGCAACCAGGGTCATCGCATGGAGTGGGCCTCCACCTTCCCGTTCGATCCGGGCACCTTTGGTGAGGGGGTTCGCAACGGCTTCCAGCGCAAGGGTGACACCCGGGTTGGAAACGACGTCTGGATCGGCTCGGAGGCGATGATCATGCCGGGCATCACCATAGGGGATGGGGCCGTGATCGCCACCCGCGCCGTGGTCACCCGGGATGTGGAGCCCTATACCATAGTGGGGGGCAACCCGGCCCAGCCTATCCGCCGCCGCTTCGACGAGGAGCAGATCGCCATGCTGCAAGCCATGCAGTGGTGGGGCTGGCCACTGCCCCGTTTGCAGGCCGCCATGCCTCTGATCTGCTCGAGCGACATAGCGGCGCTCTACCACCATTGGCGAGAGGAGCTTGCCCGATGACATATTTCTCTCTTCCCCTGCTGGCCCTGACCCTGTTTTCTGCCGGAGCCCTTGCCGTGAACAACCCCTATCAGCTGACCATTGAAGCCGACGTACCCACCCTCTATCAACAGACCCTGCCCGACTTCTGGCGCGAGCATGCGGTGGAAGGGGAGTTCAAGGGCAAGGACGGGATCAGCATCCGCTATGCGGCCCTGCGTCAACCTAAGGTCGATCGCGCCATCCTCATCGTCAACGGCCGGGTCGAGAGCTACCTCAAGTATCAGGAGCTGGCCTGGGATCTGTGGCGCCAAGGCTACAGCCTCTACCTCATCGACCACCGCGGTCAGGGAATGTCGGATCGCATGCTGAACGATCGGGAGAAGGGATATGTCGACCAGTTCGACGATTATGTGGTCGATCTCAAGCAGTTTCATGATGAGGTGATCCTGGCGGACAAGCCCGCCAAGCTGTTCCTGCTGGCCCACTCCATGGGCGGCGCCATCTCGGCCCGCTATCTGGAACGCTGGCCGAATGACGTCAAGGCCGCCGTGCTCTCCTCCCCCATGATGGGCATCAACCTCGGCGGCCTGCCCAAGTGGCTGGCCAAAGGACTGGCTGCCACCATAGGTTCCGTCGGTGGCTGGTTTGGCGAGGCCCCTTACGGCCCGGGCCAGGGCCCCTATCAGGATCAGGGCTTCGCCGACAACGAGCTGACCCACAGCACGGTGCGCTATCAGGCCTTCCGCCAGATCTACGAACAGCATCCACAGATCAAGCTGGGCGGGGCCACCGCCCACTGGATCCATCAAGGCATTACCGGGGCGGATGCGGCGATCGCCGATGCCGGCGCCATCAGGACGCCGCTGCTGCTGCTGCAGGCCGGTGAGGACAGCGTGGTGGACAACGCCGCCCAGGATGCCTTCTGCACCAGGGCCAACTGTGAAGGGAGCAAGCCGCTGCGCATCGAGGGCGCCTGGCACGAGCTCTTCATCGAGGCGGATCCCCAGCGTCAGGCCGCGCTCAATGCGACTCTGGCCTTCTTCGCGCGCTACTAAAACTGGTTATTTTTTGGATCCCAAAAGAAATGGGGTGACACACGACGCTGGGGTACACTGCGCCAGCGTTCAATAGATGGTGAGGTAATGATGTTCAAGGTAGTTGTATCCGATCTCGATGGCACCCTGCTCAACAAGCAGCACCAGATCTCCCCCCGCACCCGTGACACCCTGCACCGTCTGGTGGAGCAGGGAGTGAAGTTCGTGGTGGCCACCGGTCGGCACCATGTGGATGTGCGCAGCATCCGCGATACCCTGGGGCTGGACATCTACCTCATCACCTCCAATGGCGCCGTCGTCCACGACAAGCAGGATCAGCTGGTCTACAACCAGGCGCTGCCGGATACGGTAGCCGCAGAGCTGATCGCGCTGGAGCGGGATCCCTCCATCCACCTCAACGTCTACTACGGCGACGAGTGGCTGGTGGAAGAGGAGCTGCCCTGGCTGCTGCAATTCCACCACGATTCCGGCTTCACCTACCGCCTGACCGATCTCGCCAGCCACCCGATGGACAAGATCAACAAGGTGTTCTACATCGGCGAGCACGAGAAGCTGCTGAAGATCGAAGCGCACCTGAACCAGCAATATGGTGATCGACTCAACGTCACCTTCTCCCTGCCGGATTGTCTCGAGGTGATGCACGCCGGGGTGCACAAGGGCAATGCCGTGCGCGCCGTGCTGGAACAGCACGGGCTGGAGATGTCCCAAGCCGTGGCCTTCGGCGATGGCATGAACGACTTCGAGATGCTGAGCATGGTGGGTCGCGGCGTGGTGATGGGCAACGCCCATGACCGTCTCAAACTGGCACTGGCGAATCACGAGCAGACCCTGAGTTCGGATGAGGATGGCGTCGCCGTCTATCTGGAGCAGCTGTTCGCCCTCGACAAGGTCAACGCGGCCTGATCCCTTAGCCATGGATACCACACCGGGTGGTATCCATGGGCTCGCCTGTCAACGCTCGAAGCTGTGACCGCACCCCTGGCAGCGGTATTGCCGGGAGATCTGGCGATCCAGGGTGCGGCCAAGCCACAATCCCGCCCCACCGCCGGTCGCCCCACCCAGCAGGGCGCCGCCCAGCGCACCGGCGATGGCGCCGAGAGGCACACCAATCCCCCCCAGAGCGGCCCCCATGCCGGCTCCCACCTTGGCGAAGCTGGCGGCACAGGCAAAGCCGCCTGCGGCGCCGAATCCCATGGCACAGGCCCGCCCCACCCGTTCATCCAATGCCTTATCAACCCCCTCTTTCAGACACCTCGGACATCTCATGATGCACCCCCTTGGCCGGCAGAACTGAATTCCCTGTTCATTCCCTGAACAGTTTCGCTCTTATCGGCATTGACTGCACTCGATTATGTGCCGGTAATAACTCAATTTTTTCCTGATCCCACCCGATAGCGTGATCCTCGTCTGAACCCCCAGCACATCCGAAGCCCGATAATGGAACGTCATTCATCTCCCCTTGCGAGACTCACCGTCATGACACTTCTCAATCGCTTGTCCCTCACGACCAAAACCCGTCTGCCCGTGGTGATTGTGCTGACCATCATGTCCAGCGTGGTCGCCGTCGCCTACACCAGCTTCACCGAGCAGCAGCGGGTCAATCGCACCGTCGTCGAGCAGATACTGCCGGTACAAAATTCACTGGAAGATGCCTATCGCGATCTCTATCAGGTCATTGCTGCAGGTCAGGGGCTCATCGTGGGTGGCCTCACCACCGACAACGTGGCGCATCAGAAAGCGGAGTTTCTTGATAATGGCAACAAGGCGAGAGACAGGATGAGCCAGGTGCAGACCCTGATCGATGCGGGCCTCATCGGCAAGCAGCACCAGACCACGCTGGACCTGATGCTGGCAGGATTTGACGACTGGCTCGCCCACTATCAGGCCGTCTTTGCCGATCCCCACGAGAGCAGCCATCTGCTCTCCAGCCAGTTCCAGGCCTCGCAGCAGCAGTTCACTACCATCCGTCAGCAGCTCAATCAGCTCAAGGATGCCATCGAGCAGTCCCAGCAGGAGCTCAGACTGGAGGTTCAGAATTCGAGCCAGCACGCCCAGCTGGTCCTGAGCCTGGGCACCCTGATCGCCATTGCGCTGGCCCTGGTGCTCACCTGGGTTGTCACCCGACTCACCCTCAAGCCCCTCAACCAGATGCAGCAGGCCCTTGAAGATATTGCCCAGGGCGAAGGTGATCTTACCCGTCGTATCACCATCACCTCCCGCGACGAGATTGGCACCCTCGGCGCCACTTTCAACCGCTTCATCGATCAGGTGCACAGGATAGTCAGCGACGTCAGCCAGACCGCCAGCACGGTGCAATCGGCATCACGCCAACTGTACTCCCTGATGGAGGGGATGGTGACCAACGCCGAGGATCAGCAGCGCCAGAGCGATCAGATTGCCGCCGCCGTGGAGGAGCAGAGTGCCACCAGCGCCCTCATGGTGGCGCACGCCAGCCAGACCGAGAACGCCTCGGCCGAGGCGGCCAGCCAGGTACAGAGCGCCACGACGGATCTGATGAACACCGTCACGGCGATGGAGGCACTGGCGCGGGACATTCACGTGTCTGAGCAGGGTATCCAGCGGCTGGAGCAGGATGTCGGACACATCTCCTCCGTGCTGGAGGTGATCCGCGGCATCGCTGATCAGACCAACCTGCTGGCACTCAACGCCGCCATCGAAGCGGCCCGGGCCGGAGAGCAGGGGCGTGGTTTCGCTGTGGTGGCCGACGAGGTGCGCACCCTGGCCAGCAAGACCCAGCACAGCACGGGTGAAATCCAGCAGATGATCGAGCGGTTGCAGCAGGGCAGCCAGGAGGCGGTGCAGAAGATGGGGGCCAGCAGCCACAGCGGCACCCAGGCTGTCGCCCAGGCCCACCAGACCCGGGAGAGCCTGGGTCAAATGACCCGGGCTATCACCATCATCAACGAGATGAACGGCCAGATAAGGGACGCCGCCCATGAACAGAGCGGCGTCAGCACCGAAATAAACCACAACCTGAGCGTCGTCGCGGGCAATGGTCGCGCCATGCTGGAGAATCTGGAGATCATTCGCCAGACCTGTGGCCAGCTGGAGGCCCAGAGCCGGCAACTGGCCACCCGGGTGCAGCAATTCAAGCTCTGAGGGCTCAACCGGCGGGCTTGAACTGATCCTTGTCGAGGTTGTGCTTTTTCATGCGCAGATAGAGCTTCTTGCGCGGGATGCCGAGGTACTGGGCTGCCTCGGTCACCCGGCCGGAGAACAGGAACAAGGTATCCTCGATCACTCGCCGCTCAAACTCTTCCACCAGATCGTCCAGCGGCTCCTTGGCATTGGCGAGCGGCATGGCCCGCTCTACCCCGGCCAGCTTGACGATGCCCACCGCATAGAGCTCGGCCACGTTGCGAAGCTCCCTCAGGTTGCCTGGCCACTGGTGACGCTTGAGGGTCTCCAGATAGGCGCGATCGACCGCCGGCACCGGCTTGCCAATCCGCTTGCATCCCTGGCGCAGGAAGGCGCGAAACAGGGGGATGATGTCGCAGCTGCGCTCCACCAGGCGGGGCAGCTTGAGCCGTACCTGGGAGAGGAAGTAGTAGAGCTCGGGCATCAGTTGCTGCTGTTCTACCAGCCCTTCCGGTGACTCCTCGAACAACGCTATGGTGCGCAGCGACTTGCCCCCTCTGCGCTCCTGCTCCAGCAGATGGTTGCCGAGCCAGCGCTGGCACTCGGCCGTCAGCCGGGCCGGCGATTGCAGTACCAGAGTTCCCTGTTCAGCCTGCGCCAGGCTCTCCTGCACTTCGGCCAGCGAACTTGCCGACGCGCAGTCGTGCAGGTGGAAAGCCTGCTCTCTGCGGGCACTGATCTTGTGCAGCAACAACGCCAGGGTGTGGCGTCCCGAGCCAGCCGGCCCCTCCAGCATCAGATCCTTGTCGGTCTGCGCCAGCTGGTTGATCTGGTTGCGGATGGCGACGATCTGTGGGCTGGTGCCGATCAGCTCGTCGTCGATCGTCTCCTGGATCTCGTTGCGCCGCGCCAGCACCTCGCTGCGCTGCTTGCAGGCCCGCTCCAGCAGCCCCAGCAGAGCCTGCGGGTTGAGCGGTTTCTCCAGGAAGTCGAATGCCCCCTGCTTCACCGCCTTCACCGCCAGGGGGATGTCGCCATGACCGGTGATCATGATGACCGGGATCTCGGCATCTATCTCGTGAACCCGGGTCAACAGCTCCATGCCGTTCATGGCGGGCATGTAAATATCGGAGACCACCACACCGGGCCACTGGCTGGCCAGCAGTTCCAGCGCCTCGTGGGGGGAGGTGGTCGCCTTGGGTTGATAGCCGGAAAGCCTCAGCAGGTGACAATAGGACTCCAGCACGTCCTCATCGTCATCCACCAGCAACACGTTGGCCGGGCGGCTACGGGGTAACAACATCGACTGACTTCTCCTCATTCAAATACGCTTTGGATTCGGCGCCCTCCTGCGACCGGGCCGACGGGGGCTCGCCAAACTCCAGGATCACCATGGCCCCTCCCCCCAAGTCGGAGCCCAGCAAGATCCCGGCATCACAGCGGGCCAGCAGGGAGCGACAGATGGTCAGCCCCAGGCCCAGCCCCACCTCCTTGGAAGTGGTGAAGGGGGTAAACAGCCTGGGCAGTATGGCCTCGCCAAAACCGGCGCCGCTGTCGGCGATCCCGATCTTCAGCTGGCTGCCACGCTGCTCCAGCAGCAACAGACGGATTTCGCGGATATCCCGCCCGGCGATGGCATCCATGCCGTTGACCAGCAGATTGACCAGCACCTGCTCCACCAGCACGGGATCGGCCTCGATCCAGAGCCCGGCGGGCAGCTCATTTTTCAGGGTACAACCATCCCGCTTGGCTCGGGTCTCCAGCAGCAGCAGCGCCTGATCCGCCAGCTCCCCGAGATCGAGCCGAACCCGGGTCTCCTCGGTCGGCGACTTGCGGGCAAAGTTGCGCAGGGCATTGATGATGCGGCTCATGCGCTGGCCCAGCATCTCTATCTTGCCGAGATCCTTGTCCAGCAGCTGGAACTCTCCGGCCCCGATGGCGGTACGGCTGGTGTAAAGATACGTCATCATGGCCGACAGGGGCTGGTTGAGCTCGTGAGCCAGGCTGGTCATCGCCTGCCCCACCACCGCCATCTTGGCCGCCTGGATCAGCTCATCCTGGGTCTGCAGCAGGTTGCGCTGGGCCTGCTGGCGCTGCACTACCTCCGCCGCCAGCAGGCGGTTGTTCTCGGTCAGCTCGCGGGTGCGCTCCTCCACCAGCTGGCCCAGCTCCCTGGCGGTCAGCTCCTGGCGGGTCACATCCGTGACCGTGATGATGAAGCGATAACCGCGTCCCTGCTCGAAGCGGCGCAGGTTGAAGTGCAAAAAGCGCGGCTCGTCGTGGGGCCCGGTGGCCACGGTGCATTCACTGTGACCCAGCCGGTGCAGCGGCTGATCAGGCTCAAACTGGCTGGCCAGCACGGCGCCAGCCTCCTCGGGGAAAACTTGCCACAGCGGCAGATCCGGGCTGATGGTCGCCTGCCTGAACAGGGTCAAGGCGCTCGGGTTGACCGATTCTATGGTACCGTCCGGATAACAGGTGATGAGGCAGGCCTGGGTGTTGTTGATGAGGTTCAGGGCGTTGGAGCGCTCCATCTGCTGCAGTTGCTGGCAGAAGTGGCGCAGGTTCTCGCCCAGCTGGCCAATCTCGTCCCGCCCGCTGGTCTGGATCGGCACATCCATCTTGCCAGCCGCCACCCGGGCCAGATCCTGGCCCAGCACATCAAGCCGCCCGATCAGCCTCCGCCCGATCAGCACCACCAGCACGAAGATGCTGAGCAGGATGGCGAGGGCCAGCACCACCAGGATCACCAGCTTGCCGGTCGCCACCATCTGGCTGCTGTTGTTGCCAAGCACGTGGAGAGAGCGGTTCGCCTCGCTCACCGTCTGGCTGACCTTCCGGTGATAACGCGAGACGGCATCATCCAGCTTGGGACGCAGGGCCATCAGCCGCTGATGAGTCAGGGCGTCGGCTTGCAACAACCGGTGCAGCTGGCCATTCGGTTTCACCAGGGTGACGATATCCTGCAGGATCTGGCGATAGCTGACGGTAGAGGGGTACTCGGCCAGCCGGGAAGTCAGTTCGTCCATTTCATCGATCTTGTAACCGATGAACAGGAAGGCGCTCTGCAGATCCTGCTGGTAGCGCTGGTCGATCACCTCATTGACCAGCGCCTGCAGCTCGTTCTCCTTGAAGGTAAGGTCCTGCAGGGCGGAGAACTCCTTGATGACATTGCCAAATTCGCTCATGTCGTCGGAACTGTTCACCATGCTGGTCAGGTGCCACTCCACCTCCTGCAGCAGGGGCGCCACGTCGTCCACCAGATCCTGATGCAGCCAGTTGCTGCGCTTTTGCAACTGCTGCAGGGTTTCGGCATGGACGATTTGCTGCTTCAGGTAGCGGGCGTGATCCGCCACCAGGGCACTCAGCTCCTCGAACGCCCGCTGCTGGGAGAGCGCCTCGTCATCATCCTGCGACCCCAGCAGGTAGGCATTCTGGATATCCTGCAGTGTGGTGGAGACCGAGAGGGAGAGCCGCTTGTACTGCACCGGGTCCCGGGTATCCCGCAACTGCGCCAGCAGCAACAGCAGACGGGAACTGGCCCGCTCCAGCTGGTAGGCGCTGCCGATGGCGGGCAGGCTCTCCCTGACGATCTGGTTGACCTGCTGTCCCAGCCGATCCCACACCATGTAGGCCGCCATCCCCATGATCCCGGTCAGGGTCGTGATGGCCAGGAAGGCGAGGATCAGCCGCCGTCCCAGGCTGCTCGGCAGACGCAGGCTGCGCCCCAGGCGACTCATGGCTTGCTGGCCTGTTCGACCAGCCGCTGTGCTTCGTTCAGCCGCGCCTCCGTCGTCTGGCGCCACTGGTGCATCACGCGCTCGGCCCGGGGGTTGCTCTGATCCCGCTCGTACATGCCGTCAAACAGCGCCAGCAGCGCCGGATCCCTGGCCTCCTGCTCGCTCAGGGGCGGCGTACTCGCCAGCACCTTCGCCTGCTCGACCAGCTTGATCCGTTCGGGATCGTTTCGGGTGTCCGCCCCGTTGATCCCCCGCCAGGTCATCTTCAGTTTGGGCAACTGCTGGGTGATGGTCTGTTCGAACAGGGCCTTGAGCAGACCCGCCCGCCGGTAGAGCAGCGCCTTGTCGGTCACGTAATGGATCTTCCTGGCCAGCTCGGGCTGACTCAGGGTCGCCTTGGCCATGCCGGGGGTGCCGATGATCGCCTGCCCCTTGTCGGAGAGCAGGTACTGGATGAACAGGGCACCGTTTTGCGGATTGTCCGTGCTGCGGGGCACCCCGAGGTAGGTCGGCAGGATCACCGAATCCGCCATGGTGCTGAAGCCGATGTGCTTGAAGAGTGCCTGGCTGTTGAGGGCATAGCTGTCGATCACCGGGCCGGCCCCCGCCAGACCGCGGGCGATACCGTCACTCACTCCGAAGCTGCGCGCCGTGATGGCGGACAGGTTGCTGCCAAGGCGCATCAGCAGGGCCCAACCCCGATCCCAGCCATATTGTTGCAGTATGCTCTCCACCATCATGTGGGTGGTGCCGGACTGGGAGGGAGAACTCATCATGACATGGCCCATGAACACCGGCGACGCCAGCTGTTGCCAGCTGCCGGGTTGTGGCAATTGATATTTGGCCAGATAGTGGCGGTTATACATGATGCCGCTGCTGGAATATCCCACCACCGCCACCTTGTTGCTTAATCCCAGGGTATGGGGACTCAACCAATCCGGTGGAATGGTGGCCGTTGGCAAGGGAGCCAGTAAACCTTCTTTATCGAGGGTGTTAAAAAATGTCGGTGACGATGACATGATAATATCGACCGACGGCGCCTCTGCCTCCGTTAATAAGCGCAAAGAGGGGATGGTTCGCCGATAAATAACCTCGACCCGGATCCCGGGATATTGCTGAACGAATCCGTCTATCACCGATTTGACCGGCGTCTCCGAAAAAGAGGTGAGCACGGTCAGTGACCCGGCCTGAGGGGCGCCAAAGGGCAACAAAATAGCCACCAGACTCACAGGCAGCAGTCGAGAAAATAGAGACATGGGGGTCGTTCTGCTCACTATCAAAAACGGATTATGTGCGGTACATCTAATAATTGGTAGTTCACATTATTTTTATTAGAGAGGGGATGAGCCAATTCTGACTCATATCTCTCTGGTGATATGACTATTGTTATTCATCGCTTATCAATAGGACAGTCAGAATATGCCATTTCTGACTCATGGTTTTCCCTCGCTCGAGTCATAAATGACTCATTTCCGACTTTTTGCCGCCTTAATTTCTCCCTTCATATCATGGCATCCGTGATCAGAGCTTCCTCTGAAACCATGCTGCCAAAATAGAAACGGAGAACACCATGTTCAACTTCTTCAAGACGCGAGCAGACCTACCGGTCATGGATGCCTCGCCAGATAAAATTCGCTCGATTTACCGCAAGTACCAATGGCAGGTCTTCCTGGGCCTGGTACTCGGTTACGCCATGTTCTACGTAGTTCGTATGAGCCTTAACGTAGTCAAGAAGCCCATGCTGGACTCCGGTGTGGTCACTCTGGAAGAGCTGGGCGTCATCGGTTCTGCCTTCCTGTTCACCTACGCCGTCGGCAAGTTCTCCAACGGCTTCCTGTCCGACTACGCCAACATCGGCCGCTTCATGTCGGTGGCCCTCGGCCTGTCGTCCATCTGTACCATCCTGATGGGCATGAACACCGCCACCTTCTTCCTGGTCCTGATGTGGGGTCTGAACGGCTGGTTCCAGTCCGTCGGTTCAGCGCCGTCCTGCGTCTCCATCTTCCAGTGGTTCTCGCCCAAGCAGCGGGGCTCCGTCTACTCGGTCTGGGGCGGCTCGCGCAACATAGGTGAAGGCATCTCCTGGATCCTGACCGCTACCATCGTCAGCTACTTCGGCTGGAAAGCCGGCTTCATCGGCGCCGGTATCGCCTCCCTGATCGCCGCCCTGTGCATGTACCTGGTGCTGAAGGATCGCCCGCAGACCTACGGCCTGCCGGAACCTGCCGTTGCCTTTGGTGAAGAGCCGGAGATCTCCAAGAAAGTGGAGCCGGCCGAAATTCGCCGTGCCCAGCTGTTCGTGCTCAAGCAGCCCACCGTGTGGCTCATCGCCGCCGCCTGTGCCTGCATGTACATGTCCCGCTACGCCATGAGCTCCTGGGCCGTGCTCTATCTGCAGGAGCAGAAGGGTTACAGCCTGATCGATGCCGGTTTCGCCATGTCGGCCTACCCCATCGCCGGTTTCCTCGGCGCCATCCTGGCCGGGATCATCTCTGACAAGGTGTTCAACGCCAACCGCCACATCCCGACCCTGCTGTACGGATTGGCCAACATCGCCGGTATGTGCCTGATGTTTTGGGGCCCGCAGAGCCGCATGATGGATGCCGTCGCCCTCGCCCTGATCGGTTATGCCATCGGTGGTCTGGTGGTCTTCCTGGCCGGTCTGACCGCCTGTGACCTGATGCCCAAGACTGCGGTCGGTGCGGTGAAAGGCTTCATCGGCCTGTGCTCCTACATCGCCGCCTCCATTCAGGAACTGGTCTCCTCCGCGCTGATCAAGACCGACGTGATCGACGGCGTGACCCGCTACGACTTCAGCAACGCCCAATACTTCTGGCTGGGTGCCTCCGTGGTCTCCATGCTGCTCGCCATGACGGTGTGGAACGCCAAGAAAGTCGTCAACTACTGATATTTGCCCATAAAAAGGGTGGTCCGGTGACCACCCTTTTTCACGTCGTCGCAACAGGAGTAACCCATGCGCAAGACCAAAATTGTTGCCACTCTGGGCCCCGCCAGCTCATCGGAAGCCATGGTGGAGAAGCTGATCCTGGCGGGAGCCAACGTCTTTCGGCTGAACTTTTCCCACGGCACCGCGGAGCAGCACCTGGCGCTGGCCACGCGGATCCGCGCCACCGCCGCCCGCCTCAACACCCATGTCGGCATTCTGGCCGACCTGCAGGGCCCCAAGATCCGCATCGCCTGCTTTGCCGATGACAGCATCCGGCTGCAGATCGGCGATTCCTTCGTGATCGATGTCGGCCTCGGCAGCCATGAGGGCGACCAATATCGGGTCGGTACCGACTACCCGGCGCTGGTCCATGAAGTGCAGGCAGGCAACACCCTGCTGCTGGACGATGGCCGCATCCAGCTGCATGTCGAGCGGGTGGAAGGGGAACAGGTCGTGACCCGCGTGCTGGTGGGCGGCATCCTCTCCAACCGCAAGGGCATCAACGTACTGGGTGGTGGCCTGAGCGCCCCGGCTCTGACCACCAAGGACAAGGAAGACATCCTTACCGCGCGCCAGCTGGAAGCGGACTTCGTGGCCGTCTCCTTCCCCCGCAGCGCCGCTGACCTCGAAGAGGCGAGAACCCTCATTCGCGCCACCGGCAGCAAGGCGGCCATCGTCGCCAAGGTGGAACGGGCCGAGGTAGTGGCATCCGTCGAAGCTATGGACGAGATCATTCAAGCCTCTGACATCATCATGGTCGCCCGTGGCGATCTGGGGGTGGAGATCGGGGATGCGCGCCTGCCGGGGGTACAGAAGAAGCTGATCAAGCGCTGCCGCGCCCTGGGTCGCCCCGTCATCACCGCCACCCAGATGATGGAGTCCATGATCGGCAACCCCATGCCGACCCGCGCCGAAGTGCTGGACGTGGCCAATGCGGTCATGGATGGCACCGATGCCGTGATGCTGTCGGCCGAATCGGCGGCGGGACTCTACCCGGTCGAGGCGGTCGAGGCCATGGCGCGCATCGCGCTGGGTGCCGAGCAGGAGATGGAACCCATACAGCCACGCTGGCGCCGGGAGAGCAGCCAGGCCGACCACTCGGGCCGCTGCATGGCGCTGGCCGCCATGACCTCCGCCTTCAGTCAGGATCGCTCCTGCGGCATCGCCGTGTTGACCAATCAGGGAGAGGCGGTGATCGCCATCTCGCGCGGGGGTCTTCACAACCCGATCTGGGCCCTGTCGGACAATCCGCAGCTGCTCAACCAGATGACCATACTGCGTGGGGTCACGCCGATTTTCTTTCAGGAAAATGCTCCCCAGCCCCATCACGAGCACCTGATCGCGGCCCTGCAACAGGCCGATCAGCTGGATGGCATCCACTCCCTGCTGATTAGCCGCCTCGACTCCCTTGAGGGGGCTGGCCATGAGGATGTCTGCCGTCTGGTCTCCCTGAGCGGCGTCGCCCATCAACCCGTACCGGCGGCCCCCGCCACGGTCGCTGTCAGCCACTCACACTGAGTTCAAGTCACCTCGAATGGACGAAAAGCCTCAACGGATGAGGCTTTTCAACTCCAGCTGCTCCAGCAGACTCTCTTCACGCTTCCACTCGAAACTCTGGTTGGCCCCGCCAAAGCACTCCGCCAAGCGCAGCGGAGTACCCGGCTTGTGACGACGTCCTGCCACATCCAGGCAGAGCGCGGCCTGCCGATTGAACAGGCGATCCCCCTGCCACTGCCATTGATAGCTCGTCTCCTGGCACTCGGCCACGGCCAGTTCGCTCCGGCCACTGGCGACCAGACAGCCCCGGGCCAACTCCAGCGCACCGGCATCCCAGCTGAACTGCTGATTGGCGCTCTCGTCACAGGGTTGGGTAAGCAGCTGCTGGCCACTCAGGGTCACGCAGAAGCCTGCACTGGTCACCAAAGCGGATGTGATATCGGTGCGCTGCATAGGTGCAGAGCCCATCAGGAGATCGTCTGGCGTGGGCTTGTACGAACAGCCGCTGATCACCACGGCAACCAGCGCCAGCATACTGACGCGAACGGAATTAGGGTGCATATGAGGTATCTGCCTGAAATGTGATCCATGATGCCCGCTTGCTGCGGATCTGCGCTCAGCATACGCGAAGCCGGGTTGGGAGAAACCAGCAAAAATGTAAACAGACGTGACGGGGAAAAGGCAGGAAATGGCGACACCGGAAAGCAAAAAACCTCGCCTAAGCGAGGTTTTTCTGAAATTGGTCGGTGATAAAGGATTCGAACCTTTGACCCTCTGGTCCCAAACCAGATGCGCTACCGGGCTGCGCTAATCACCGAGATTATTTTAAAAATAGTGTTTTTCAAAAAACAAAGACGACCAAAAGGTCATCCTCGTTATACAGCAAGTATGGTGCGAAGAGAGGGACTCGAACCCTCACACCCGGGGGGCACTAACACCTGAAGCTAGCGCGTCTACCAATTCCGCCACCTTCGCGTACCTGACAAGCTGTAAAATGGGGTGGCTGATGGGGCTCGAACCCACGACAACCGGAATCACAATCCGGGACTCTACCAACTGAGCTACAGCCACCACAGCTGTTTTCGTTCCACAACACCGCCCGTTTAACCGGCGCACTTTTGATGGTGCGCCCGACAGGATTCGAACCTGTGACCTCTGCCTCCGGAGGGCAGCGCTCTATCCAGCTGAGCTACGGGCGCTACGCTGTCGAACGGGGCACGATATTAATGATGGGGGGCATGCTTGTCTACACTTTTTTTCTTTTGCTGAATCAACCGTTGTTTTTTCAAACACATTGAGCACTTTTTTAGCGTCTGTGACGAGATATTCCACCGGACTGGGATATTTTTCGGCTTCAACCCCCGTGTAGCCAATACGAATCGGTTTGCTGCCTTGACTTGGTTTAAGGCCCATCTAGAATGAATGAACGTTCATTCACAAGGTGATGCCGATGAGTCAGGATAAAAACCAGGACAAAAAAGAGAGCATCTTCAACGCAGCCCATGAAGTGCTGGGTGAACGGGGTTTTCACGGCCTGTCGATCGCCGAGGTAGCCAAAAAAGCCAATGTGGCGACCGGCACCATCTACCGCTACTTCAGCGACAAGGATGACCTGATCCGGCAACTGTATCAGCACACCATATTGCAGTGCGTCCCCATGGTGATGGCCGATGTGGATGTTGAAAAGGTTTCATTTGAGCAGTTTCAAAAGATATGGCGAAATATCCACGCCATCTTTGTCAACGACCCCAACGCCATCAAATGCAAATTGCAGTATGAAAGCTCTCCTTTGGGAGCCGCACTGGAAACCGAGCCGGTCATGCTGGCTGCATGGGGGCCACTGGACAGTTTTTTTGCCCGGGGCGTTGAGCAGAAGCTGTTTGTGGATTTACCCATACGGGCACTGCAGGTGTTGAGCCTGGATTGTGTCATGCATCTGGCCCTGCAATGCAGGGTTCACCACTTTACGCTGACCGAGGTGCAGTTGGAGACTGCCATTCGTGCCAGCTGGAATGCCATTTTATCCCCCCACATTTCCACCTCAGGAGCCTGTTCATGAAAAAATGGATGGCCATTATGTTGCTGATCGCGATTGCCCTGTTTGGCAGCGTGATCGGCTTCAATGTGTTCAAGCAGAAGATGATTGCCGACTATCTGGCCAACCGGCCGGAGCCCGAGTTCCCGGTGACTTCCATGGTCACCAAGGCACAGGACTGGGTGCCCACCATCGAAGCCATCGGCTTCATCGAGCCCAATCAGGGGGTCACTCTCTCCACCGAGCTGGCGGGCACCATAGATGCCATCAGCTTCGAATCGGGCAAGCCGGTCAAGGCAGACCAGCTGCTGCTGAGCCTGGACTCCAGTGTGGAAAAAGCCAATCTGCGCGCCTCCCAGGCCAAGCTGCCGGCAGCGAAGGCCAAGTTCGATCGTTTCCAGAACCTCTACAAGACCAGCTCCATCTCCAAGGAGCAGCTGGATGAGGCCGAAGCAGCCTATCGCTCGCTGGAGGCCGACATCGAGAGCCTGAAGGCCACCATAGCCCGGCGCGAGGTGCGTGCCCCCTTCAGCGGCATGGTCGGCCTGCGCAACGTCTTCCTCGGTCAGTATCTGCAACCGGGCACAGATATCGTGCGGCTGGAAGATACCAGCGTGATGCGCCTGCGCTTCACCGTGCCCCAGACTGACATCTCCAAGATCACCCTGGGCCAGCCCATCGAAATCAAGGTGGATGCCTACCCCCAGACCCGGTTTGATGGCCATATCTCCGCCATCGAGCCCGCCGTCAACTTCCAGAGCGGCCTGATCCAGGTCCAGGCGGACATCCCGAACAACGATGGCCAGCTGCGATCCGGCATGTTTGCCCGCGCCAGCATCATTCTGCCCACGGTGAAAGATCAGATCGTGATCCCGCAGACCGCCATCTCCTTCACCCTCTACGGTCAGAACATCTACGTGATCAAGGAGAGCGAGGAGACCGACAAAGATGGCAACAAGGTGAAGGTCAAACGAGCCAAGCAGGTAGTGGTCAAGGCGGGCGAGCGTCGCGGCAACGACGTGCACGTGCTCTCCGGCATCCAGGCTGGCGACGAGATAGTGCTCTCCGGCCAGGTACGCCTGAGCAACGACACCAGGGTGCGCGTGGTCCAAAACGATGCCCTGGCCGTCCCGGCACAAACCCCGATGCTGTAAGCGCGGAGATCAGCGATGCGATTTACTGACATTTTCATCAAACGGCCTGTGCTGGCGATCTCGCTCAGCTTTCTGATCGCCCTGCTGGGCTTTCAGGCCATCTTCAAGATGCAGGTACGGGAATACCCCGAGGTGACCAATACGGTGATCACCGTCAGCACCAGCTACTATGGCGCCGGTGCCGACCTGATCCAGGGGTTCATCACCCAGCCGCTCGAACAGGCGGTCGCGCAAGCCGACAACATCGACTTCATGACCTCCTCCAGCCAGCTGGGCAGCTCCACCATCACCGCCTACATGAAGCTCAACACCGACCCCAACGCCGCGCTGTCCGACATCCTGGCCAAGGTCAACTCGGTGCGCTCCCAGTTGCCGAAAGAGGCGGAAGACCCCTCGGTCACCTCCTCCACCGGCTCCACCACGGCGGTGCTCTACCTCGGCTTCACCAGCCCGGAGCTCAACTCCAGCCAGATCACCGACTATCTGGAGCGGGTCATCAAGCCGCAGCTGTTTACCGTGGGGGGCGTTTCCAAGGTGGATCTGTATGGCGGCGTCGAGTTTGCCCTGCGGGTATGGCTGGATCCGGCCAAGATGGCAGCCTTCAACCTGACCGCCAGCGACGTGATGACGGTGCTCAACAGCAACAACTATCAATCAGCCACCGGCCAAGCCACCGGCTATTTCACCTTGTTCAACGGCAATGCCGAGACCCAGGTGAGCGATACGGACGAGCTCAAGCGGCTGGTGGTTGCCACTCGCGACAGCAAGGTGATCCGCCTCTCCGACATCGCCAAGGTGACCCTGGAGAAGAGCCACGACATCTACCGCGCCAGCGCCAACGGCCGCGAGGCCGTGGTCATGGCGGTCAACGCCGCCCCGACCGCCAACCCCATCAACATCGCCCACGATGTGCTGGAGCTGCTGCCGAGCCTGAAGCGCAACATGCCGAGCACCCTGCAGGCTGACGTGCTCTATGACTCCACCATCGCCATCAACGAATCCATCAGCGAGGTGATCAAGACCATCCTCGAGGCGGCCGCCATCGTACTGGTGGTGATCACCCTGTTCCTCGGCTCGTTCCGGGCGGTCATCATCCCCATCATCACCATCCCCCTGAGTCTCATCGGCGTGGTGATGGTGATGGACATGTTCGGCTTCTCCATCAACCTGATGACCCTGCTGGCCATGGTGCTGGCCATCGGCCTGGTGGTGGACGATGCCATCGTGGTGCTGGAGAACGTGGATCGCCACATCAAGGAGGGTGAGGAGCCGTTCCGTGCCGCCATCATAGGTACCCGCGAGATCGCCGTGCCCGTCATCGCCATGACGGTCACCCTGGCGGCCGTGTATGCGCCGATCGCCCTGATGGGGGGCATTACCGGCTCCCTGTTCAAGGAGTTTGCCCTGACCCTGGCTGGCGCCGTGTTCGTCTCGGGCATCATAGCCCTGACCCTGTCACCCATGATGTGTGCCAAGATGCTCAAGGCCAACGAGCAGCCGGGCAAGTTCGAGAGCAAGGTGCACCACCTGCTCGACCGCATGACCGACCGCTACGACAGCATGCTGCACGCCGTGATGCAAAAGCGTCTCGTGGTAGTGGTGTTCGCCGTCATCGTGTTCGCCAGCCTGCCTCTGCTGTTCAAGTTCATCCCGAGCGAGCTGGCCCCGTCGGAGGACAAGGGGGTCATGGCGGTGCTGGGCACAGCGCCTTCCAACGCCAACCTGGACTACATCGAAAACACCATGGCGGACGTGAACAAGATCCTGGACGACCAGCCGGAGATCGCCTTCTCCCAGGTCTTCTCCGGGGTGTTCAACTCCAATCAGGCGTTCGGTATCGCCTCCATGGTGCCCTGGAGCCAGCGTGAAGCGAGCCAGAAAGAGGTGCTGGACCGGGTCGCCGGCCTGGTGAAGGACATCCCCGGCATGGCCATCACCACCTTCCAGTTCCCTGAACTGCCGGGTGCCTCCAGCGGCCTGCCAATCCAGTTCGTCATCACCACGCCGAACAGCTTCGAGAGCCTGTTCCTGATCGCCGGCGAGATGCTGGCGGCGACCCAGGCCAACGGCCAGTTCGTCTATTCGGATCTCGATCTGAACTACGACTCCGCCACCATGAAGATCCGCATCGACAAGGACAAGGCCGGCGCCTATGGCATCACCATGCAGGACATCGGCATCACCATGGGCACCATGATGGCGGATGGCTACGTCAACCGGATCGACCTGGATGGCCGCTCCTATGAGGTGATCCCGCAGGTCGAGCGCAAATATCGTCTCAACCCCGAGTCCATCAAGGGGTATTACGTGCGCGCCGCCGATGGCAAGTCAATCCCGCTCGGCAGTCTCATCAGCATCGAGGTGGTCGGTGAGCCCCGCGCCCTGCCCCACTTCAACCAGCTGAACTCGGCCACCATTGGTGCCGTACCCGCTCCGGGCGTCGCCATGGGGGATGCAATCAACTGGTTCAAGGCCACCGCCGAAGAGAAGCTGCCGCAGGGTTACCGCTACGACTTTATGGGGGAAGCCCGCCAGTTCGTGACCGAGGGTAACGCGCTCTACGCCACCTTCGCCCTGGCCCTGGCCATCATCTTCCTGGTGCTGGCGATCCAGTTCGAATCGGTCCGCGACCCGCTGGTGATCATGGTGTCGGTGCCGCTCGCTATTAGTGGCGCCCTGATCGCCCTGGCATGGGGACTGGCCACCATGAACATCTACTCCCAGGTGGGCCTCATCACTCTCGTCGGTCTGATTACCAAGCACGGCATCCTGATCTGCGAAGTGGCGAAGGAGCAGCAACTGCTGCGCGGCGTGAACCGGATGGAGGCCGTCATGCAGGCCGCCAAGGTGCGTCTGCGTCCGATCCTGATGACCACGGCCGCCATGATTGCGGGCCTGATCCCGCTGCTCTACGCCACCGGCGCAGGGGCGGCCCAGCGCTTCAGCATCGGCATCGTGATCGTGGCGGGGCTGGCCATCGGTACCCTGTTCACCCTGTTCGTGCTGCCGGTGATCTACACCTTCCTGGCTTCCACCCACAAGCCGCTGCCGGTATTCGACGAGACCATTCCGCCCAAGGCCAACGGCGGACACTGATCGCGTCCATCACCAAGAGGTCCGCCGTGGACCCCAGCAACAAAACACCCCGCCAGAAGCGGGGTGTTTTTTTATCGAGGCTTGAGTAAGGCCACGCCGTAGTTCATGAGTGGCGGCAGTGAACTAACGGAGAAGGCCCCATAGCATCGGCAGCCAGTAAACAGGGAGCAACAAAAAGGGGCCTTGGCGGCCCCTGATATCAGATGAACTCGTAGGCATCGCCGAAGATGCGCTCCGGCTCGGCGCCGAGGATCTTGAACTCCTCTCGCGCGGCCCCCGCCATCTCGAAGCGACCGGCCACATAGATGTCGTAGTCGTGCAGGCTGACGAAGTCATCCATGATGGCCTTGTGCACCAGCCCGGTCTTGCCGGTCCAGTCGCTTTCCGGCTCCTGCACCACGGGGATGTAGGTGAGCGGAGCATAGTCGCGCTCCCACTGCTGCATCTGCTCCTGCTCGTAGAGCCAGTGTGCCTGACGCACGCCCCAGTAGAAGAACACAGGACGCTTGCTGCCGGTCGCGATCAGGTATTCCAGAATGGATTTGGCGTAGGAGAAACCGGTGCCGCCAGCCATCAGGATCAGCGGACGGGGGGATTCGTCGCGCAGGAAGGCCTTGCCAGCCGGCAGTTCAACCTCGATCTCGCCCTGCTCGCGCATGCGGGCCAGCACTTGGCCGGCGTAGGCGTTCTCGGGGGTGGCACCGATCTGCAGCTCCAGCACGCCGGAACGGGTCGGCGAGTTGGCGATGGAGAAGGGACGCTTGTCCGAATCGCTCATCACCACCAGCAGATACTGGCCCGGCTTGAAACTGACCTCTTGCAGCGGCGTCAGGGCCACGTGCCAGATGGTGTCGACATATTCGCGCAGTTCCTCTACGCGGCACTTGATACGTTGCATTCTTGTCCTTGTAACGGGCTCGCTCGGCCCGTTTTCGCTCATTGATTCACTGTGAACGGGTGACCAGCGACCTGGTCTTGCCCGTCGAGAATACCCAATTCAGGCGAAATGGCATCTCTTTTGCGGCGCGGTGGCCGGTCAGGCCACCGCTCACTCTTCTCAAAGGATATTCAGCTCATCCCAGATGGCATCGATCTTCTGCTTCACCGCCTCGTCCTGGACGATGGGCTGACCCCATTCGCGGTTGGTCTCGCCAGGCCACTTGTTGGTGGCGTCGAGCCCCATCTTGGAGCCGAGCCCGGAGACCGGGGAGGCGAAGTCCAGGTAGTCGATCGGCGTGTGCTCGATCATGGTGGTGTCGCGGGCTGGGTCCATCCGGGTGGTGATGGCCCAGATTACGTCTTTCCAGTCGCGGGCGTTGACGTCGTCGTCACACACCACCACGAACTTGGTGTACATGAACTGGCGCAGGAATGACCAGACCCCCAGCATCACCCGCTTGGCGTGGCCCGGGTAACGCTTCTTGATCGTCACCACCGCCATCCGGTAGGAACAGCCCTCCGGCGGCAGGTAGAAGTCGACGATCTCGGGGAACTGCTTCTGCAGCAGCGGCACGAACACCTCGTTGAGCGCCAGACCCAGCACCGCCGGTTCATCGGGCGGGCGGCCGGTGTAGGTGCTGTGATAGATGGCATCACGGCGCTTGGTGATGTGGGTGATGGTGAACACGGGGAACTCGTCCACCTCGTTGTAGTAACCGGTGTGATCCCCATACGGCCCTTCCGGTGCCATCTCGCCTGGCTCCAGATACCCTTCCAGCACGATCTCGGCACTGGCGGGCACCTCCAGATCGCAGCTGATGGCCTTGACCACCTCGGTACGGCTGCCCCGCAGCAGCCCCGCGAAGGCGTATTCGGAGAGGGTATCCGGCACCGGCGTCACGGCGCCGAGTATGGTCGCCGGATCGGCACCCAGCGCCACCACTACGGGGAAACGCTCGCCCGGGTGGGCCTCCTGCCACTCGCGAAAATCGATGGCACCGCCGCGATGGTCGAGCCAGCGCATGATCAGCTTGTTCTTGCCGATCTTCTGCTGGCGGTAGATGCCGAGGTTCTGGCGCTTCTTGTAGGGGCCGCGAGTGATGGTCAGACCCCAGGTCACCAGGGGTGCCACGTCCCCCGGCCAGCAGTGCTGGATCGGGATCTGGTCCAGGTCGACCGCATCCCCCTCCAGCACCACCTGCTGGCAGGGGGCGGACGAGAGACGCTTGGTCGGCATGTTGAGCACCTGCTTGAAGATCGGCAGCTTCTCCATCAGCTCCTTGAGGCCGCGGGGCGGCTCGGGCTCCTTCAGGTAGGAGAGCCACACCCCGACCTGACGCAGGGCGCTCACATCCGGCTGTCCCATGCCCATGGCGACCCGATCCGGCGTACCGAACAGGTTGGTCAGCACCGGCATGGTGTGGCCTTTGGGGTTTTCGAACAGCAGGGCCGGGCCCCCCGCACGCAGGGTGCGATCGCTGATTTCGGTCATCTCCAGATAGGGATCTATCTCGCGCGTGATGCGCCTGAGTTGTCCGTTTTGTTCCAGCTGCGCGATAAAATCACGCAAGTCCTTGTATTTCATGCGGGTTCCCAACCGGATTCAGGGTGTACTGCATTATAACCCTGGTGTCACACCGGGTGTACCCGAATCGGGTAACAGGCTCGGTGCAATGGGGGGCATGTCACGGCGTCCCAGGTGTTTCGCCAACGCCGAGAGCATTAGGGGTTCGTCCACCTCCAGCAACAGGGCAACCACCTGGGCGCCATACTGGCGATTGGTGAGTTCGGCCAGCAGATAGCTCCTCGCCTGCTCCGGCAAGGGGGAGAGGGTACCCAGCTGATGCAGGGCAGCGCCTTTCAGCTGAGGATTGGCGCTGGCCTCGATCAGCAGCCTGCTCGCCACCACGCCCTGATGGAAACGGTTGATGGTGGGCAGCGCCGCCAGGGCATCCTGATCCACCGGCTGGCGCCACAATCTGGCATAGAGCCCGGGCTCCCCGGTGCGCTGCAACAGCTGCAACAACAGACGGTTGTCGGGCAGGTAGATGTTCTGGGAAGCCAGCTGACGCGCCTCCCGCAGCCAGACTGGCAACGGCAGTTGCTCGAAGGCCTGTAGCAGCGCCTGTTGCTGCTGGGCCAATTCGGGGTTGGCCCGGTAATAGATGGATTTGAACTGGAAGCGGCCGAGGGCCAGTTGCTGGCGATACTCTTCCTGCCAGGTCTGCTGCTGCCAGCGCGACAACAACAGGCGCGCCTGGGCGGCAAAATCATAGGCAGGCTGCTGCACCAGAAAACCGTTCTTCTCCTTTTCGACCAACCAACCGGGCACTCTGGCCGACTGGGCACGCACCCAGGCCAACTGGTCCGCACTGGCTGGAGCCGGTTGTTGCTCGAGGGTTGCCAGCAGCTTGCTCAGCAGGTACTCCCGTTGACCGAGGGCCAATGAATCCAGCAGCGCATCGATGGCCGCATACTGCTCCTGTTGCAAGCGATCCGTGAGATAGGTGAGATGTTCGGCCACCCCTTCGTCGGCCACCAGCACAGGAGCCGTGGCAGCGGTCAGCTGGAGCGGTGTGCCGGCCAGGGCTGCGAGCAACAAGATGATGCGGATTGTCATGACGTCTCCATCCTTGTGACATCGAAAATAGGGGTGCCGTCTCTGGCATATGGCCGGCATTCCTGCGCCCGGCCATGCATACTCAACGCTTCAATGGCCTTCCATAGTACTCAGGCGAGCGGCCAATCCATAAACAAAAACCGCGACCTGGGCCGCGGTTTCGTCATTTCTTGACCGGATTACTTCTGCTGGCGCCGCATGGCATCGAAGAACTCGTCGTTGGTCTTGGTCATCGCCAGCTTGTCGATGAGGAACTCGATGCCGTCAATCTCGCCCATCGGGTGGACGATCTTGCGCAGGATCCACATCTTCTGCAGCTCGTCGCCGGTGGTCAGCAGCTCTTCCTTGCGAGTACCGGAGCGGGTGATATCGATGGCCGGGTAGACACGCTTCTCGGCGATCTTGCGCGAGAGGTGCAGTTCCATGTTGCCGGTACCCTTGAACTCTTCGTAGATGACTTCATCCATCTTGGAGCCGGTATCGATCAGCGCGGTGGCGATGATGGTCAGGCTGCCGCCTTCTTCCACGTTACGGGCCGCACCGAAGAAGCGCTTCGGACGGTGCAGGGCGTTGGCATCCACACCACCGGTCAGCACCTTGCCGGATGACGGGATGACGGTGTTGTAGGCACGGGCCAGACGGGTGATGGAGTCCAGCAGGATCACCACGTCCTTCTTGTGCTCGACCAGACGCTTGGCCTTCTCGATCACCATCTCGGCGACCTGGACGTGACGGGATGCCGGCTCGTCGAAGGTGGAGGCGATCACTTCACCCTTCACCATCCGCTGCATCTCGGTCACTTCTTCCGGACGTTCGTCGATCAGCAGGACGATCAGTTCACAATCCGGGTGGTTGTAGGCGATGCTCTGGGCGATGTTCTGCAGCAGCATGGTCTTACCGGCCTTGGGCGGAGCGACGATGAGACCGCGCTGACCCTTACCGATCGGGGAGGCCAGATCCAGTACGCGGGCGGTGATGTCTTCAGTCGAACCGTTGCCACGCTCCATGCGCAGACGCTCGTTGGCGTGCAGTGGAGTGAGGTTTTCAAACAGGATCTTGTTGCGGGAGTTTTCCGGACGGTCGTAGTTGACCTCGTTGACTTTGAGCAGTGCGAAGTAGCGTTCGCCCTCTTTCGGTGGCCGGATCTTACCGGAGATGGTGTCGCCGGTGCGCAGGTTGAAGCGGCGGATCTGGCTCGGGGAGACATAGATGTCATCAGGACCCGCGAGGTAGGAGCCGTCTGCACTGCGCAGGAAGCCAAAACCATCGGTCAGGATTTCCAGCACACCGTCGCCAAAGATATCTTCACCACCCTTGGCGTGCGCCTTGAGGATGGCAAAAATAATGTCTTTCTTGTGCGCCCGAGCCAGATTTTCCAACCCCATGGATTCGCCGAGCTTGACCAGCTCAGACACAGGAGTGTTCTTTAATTCAGTCAGATTCATAGTGGTGAAAGTCTGTAAGCAAGGATTGAAATGAGGAGACAGTCTGCTGGATTGATGCTGATCGGATTTGATTTGCCAGGCTGATGTGTGAGCAAAGAGTCAGGCAAAAAGGTTAGCAAACGAGCGATAAATTAGCACCAATCGGGGTGAGCGTCTAGGTGATAAAACACAAGGAGCGCATTATTGCAATGCGCTCCTCTTGGATTATTACAGGTTGCCGTCCAGGAACTCTTTCAATTGAGTTTTGGACAGTGCACCGACCTTGGTCGCTGCCACTTCGCCATTCTTGAACAGCAAGAGGGTCGGAATACCACGAATGCCGTACTTGGGCGGAGTATCAGAATTATGGTCGATGTTCAGTTTGGCAACGGTCACGCGACCGGCGTACTCTTGGGCAACTTCTTCCAGGATCGGGGCAATCATTTTGCACGGACCACACCATTCGGCCCAGAAGTCTACCAGAACGGCACCATCGGCTTTGATTACATCTGCCTCGAAGCTGGCATCGCTCAGCTGAACAATCTTGTCACTCATCTCCAACTCCAGTCAGTAAATAAGACTTTATTGACATGTCAATAAAGGCAATAGTTGCCCTATTTGAAATGATCCTGTTTATTATTGCAAGCCTAACCTGATAACCTACCGCCATGAGCAAAACACACTTAACGACCGACAAATTCGCCCAAATGGGCCTCGAACCCGAAGTTCTGGCTGGTCTGGAAGCAAAGGGATTTCATTATTGTACGCCTATCCAGGCACTGTCTCTGCCACTGCTGGTAGAAGGTCATGACCTCGCTGGTCAGGCCCAGACAGGTACCGGCAAGACTATTGCCTTCCTGGCGGCGACATTCAACTATCTATTGACTCATCCACTGACCAAGCCCCGCCTGGTAAACCAACCCAGAGCCATCATCATGGCCCCCACCCGGGAGCTGGCAGTACAGATTTACAATGATGCCGACAGCATGGCTGCGAGCACCGGCCTGAAACTCGGCCTCGCCTACGGTGGTGAAGGGTACGACAAGCAGCTGGCCGTGCTGGAGCAGGGCGTCGACATCCTGATCGGCACCACTGGCCGCATCATCGACTACTTCAAGTCCAAGGTGATCGATCTGAGCAACATTCAGGTCGTGGTACTGGACGAAGCGGATCGCATGTTCGATCTCGGCTTCATCAAGGACATCCGTTTCCTGTTCCGCCGCATGCCGCCCGCCACCGAGCGTCTGAGCATGCTGTTCTCGGCCACCCTCTCCCTGCGAGTGCAGGAGCTGGCCTACGAGCACATGAACCATCCGGAACACGTGCAGGTCGAGCCGGAACAGATGACTGGCGTGCGGATCAAGGAGGAGCTGTTCTACCCCTCCAACGAAGACAAGATGTTGCTGCTGCTCTCCCTGATGGAAGAGGAGTGGCCGGAGAAAGCCATCGTCTTCGCCAACACCAAGCATGTCTGTGAAGACGTCCACGCCTGGCTGGAAAACGACGGCCACCGTGTCGGCCTGCTGACCGGCGACGTGCCGCAGAAAAAGCGGATGAAGATCCTGGAAGAGTTCACCAAGGGATCCCTCGACATTCTGGTCGCCACCGACGTGGCCGCCCGTGGTCTGCACATCCCCGACGTGACCCACGTCTTCAACTACGACCTGCCCGACGACTGCGAGGACTACGTACACCGCATCGGTCGTACCGGTCGTGCCGGCAAGAGCGGTCACTCCATCAGCCTGGCCTGTGAAGACTATGCCTTCAACCTGCCGGCCATCGAGGAGTACATCCATCACCCGATCCCGGTCAGCAAGTATGATCGCGAGGCGCTGCTGGATGACGTGACTCCGCCGAAGCGGGTGTTCCGCAACCGTCAGCCGGTGAACCGCAACATGCGGGATCGCCAGGGTGGTGGCAACAGCAACAATCGCCGTCGTCCGCCCCGCAAGAGCTGAAGGATCGGCCCAGTTGCACAACTCGCCTCTCTATGCGGCCATCGACCTCGGCTCCAACAGCTTTCACATGCTGGTGGTGCGCGAGGTCGCTGGCGCTCTGCGCACCGTCACCAAGGTCAAACGCAAGGTACGCCTCGCCGCCGGACTCGATGCCGAATTTCGTCTCAGTCGTGCCGCCATGGAGCGGGGCTGGGACTGTCTGCGCCTGTTCGCCGAACAGCTGCAAGACATTCCGGCCGACAACATCCGGGTAGTGGGTACCGCCACCCTGCGTCTGGCCACCAACGTCGATGAATTCCTTAGCGAAGCGGAACGGGTCCTCAACCACAACATCGAGATCATCTCGGGTGAGGAAGAGGCCAAGACCATCTATGAGGGGGTCTCCTGGACCTCGGCGGGGGAAGGCAACCGGCTGGTGATCGACATCGGCGGCGCCAGCACCGAGCTGGTGATCGGCGAGCACAGCGAGGCAAAACTGCTCAATAGCCTGCACATGGGCTGCGTCACCTGGCTCAACAACCACTTCGGTGACGGCGAGCTCTCCGAAACCCGCTTCAACCAGGCCATCGCTGCCGCCAAAACGGTGCTGGAGAGAGTGGCTGACGAATATCGCACTCTCGGCTGGCGTACCTGCGTCGGCGCCTCCGGCACTGTCCAGGCGCTGCAGGAGATCATGATGGCCCAAGGCAAGAGCGAACGGGTCACCCTGCCGAAATTGCAGGAACTGATGGCACAGGCCATCGCCTGCGGCCGGCTGGATCAGCTGCAGTTGGAAGGGTTGGCGGCCGAACGGCTGACCGTGTTCCCTTCCGGTCTCGCCATCCTGATCGCCATCTTTGAGACCCTCGGCATCGAGAGCATGACGCTGGCCGGCGGCGCCCTGCGTGAAGGGCTGATCTACGGCCTGCTCGGCAACAATCACGACTGTGACGCCCGGGATCGCACCGCAGACAGCCTGATCAACCGCTACCAGCTCGATAAAGAGCACGCCGAACGGGTGCGCGATACCGCCATCGAGGCGTTCACCCAGCTGCAACCGGCCTGGCGCCTCTCCAAGCGCTACGGTCGGCCGATCCTGCGCTATGCGGCCCTGCTGCACGAGATCGGTCTGTGCATCGAGTACAAGAAGGCGCCGCAACACGCCGCCTACATCATCGACAACATCGACATGCCGGGCTTCACTCCTGCGCAAAAGAAGCTGTTGTCGGCCCTGCTGTTCAACCAGCGGGACGAGTTCAAGCTGGAGCCGCTGGAGAAACAGGGCGCCGTCACCGCCCGTCAGGCGATCCGGCTGGCCCGCATCCTGCGCATCGCCCTGATCCTCTGCATGCGCCGCACTCAGGGCACTGTGCCCCGCTTCACCCTTGAAGCCGAAGAGGATGCCCTGACCCTGACCCTGCCCAAGGGTTGGCTGGAAGAGCATTATCTGCGCGCCAGCGAGCTGCGCCTCGAGGTGGAGCGCCAGCAGAAGATGGGGTGGCCCACCCGCCTGCAGGAAGCCTGATCCCCTCTCCCATCAAGGAGCAGACCATGACCGATTACCACCCCATCAGTTGCGACCTCTACGACTGGCTCGAGATCGCCGCCAGCTGGCAATTGCCGGTGACGCTGACCTGCCGGGACGGGCGTCAGTGGGCAGACAGGATCCGTACCATAGAGGCCAGGGACGGCGTCGAGTACCTGTTGCTGGAGAGTGGGGAGCGACTCTGTCTGGCCGAGCTGGCCACCCTCGACCTGCTATGGCAGGGCGAGCAAAAACAGATCCGTTTAACTCCCGAATCTTGATAACTCCCAAACCTTGAGCGCCGGATAGCGGCCAACAAAAAGGAGGGACAACCTGGTTGGCCCTCCTCTCTATTTGATTCACCCAGACAGTTGATCAAGCCGCCGTCATGGCTGCCAGCACATAGACATCGAAGCGGTTGCTCTTGGTCTCGATGGCCATGCTGGGCTTGTGTTCGTTGAGCCAGCCCGCGTAGTCGGGGCGCTTCACCACCACCCGCTTGTCGGCCATCTTGAGCGCCGCCGGCAACAGGGCATCGGCGTCGAGATCCGGCCCCACCAGCGACTGGAACACCCGCATCTCCTTTTTCACCAGCGCCGACTTCTGCTTGTGGGGGAACATGGGGTCGAGGTAAACCACCTCGGGCCGCTCCGTCAGCGCCAGCAGGGTGTCCACGGCAGGCCCTTGCAACAACTGCATCCGCTCGCTCACCCAGGGGCCTATCTCGGGATCCTGCGCCGCCCGCGTCAAACCATCCTGCAGCAGGGCCGCGACGACCGGGCTGCGCTCTATCATGGTCACCCGGCAGCCGAGGGAGGCGAGCACGAAGGCATCGCGTCCCAGCCCGGCGGTGGCATCCACCACGGTTGGGGTCGCCCCCGCCTTGAGCCCCACCGCCTTGGCGATGGACTGGCCGCGGCCACCACCGAACTTGCGGCGATGGGCGACCGCCCCTTCGACGAAATCCACATAGACGGCGCCCAGCTTGGGTTCATCCAGCTTGCGCAGCTCCAATCGCTGTTCGGTCAGCACCAGCGCAAAGGGGGCCGGAAACTCCACGTCGGCGAGGCGCTGGCGCAGGGCATCGAGCTCGCCGTCGCGGGCGGGCACTTCACTGAAAACCTGGATATGGGGCATTGGGAACAGACTCATGACACGCACGGAAGCGGCCATGATAGCAGAAGCGCCGGATCACCTCACGATGGAGAGGTTCATTCCCTGGCGGTTGAGATCGAGATAATCGGTCAGGTCATCGAACGTCAGCGGGCGGCTAAGCAGATAGCCCTGAGTGAAGGCACACCCCTTCTGGCAGAGGAAGTTGAGCTGCTCGCGGGTCTCCACCCCCTCGATCACCACCTGCATACCGAGGTTGTGCACTATGTTGATGATGCCGTCGAGCAGCATGCGATCCTGCTCGTTGAACGGGATGTGACGCACGAAGGAGCGATCTATCTTGACCAGATCCACCGGGAAGGTGCGCAGATAGTTGAGCGCCGAATAGCCGGTTCCGAAATCATCGATGGCCAGCTTGCACCCCGCCTCGCGCAGCGCCTCGATCCGGATCCTGTGCTGGTCGCTGCTCTCCATCAGCAGGGATTCGGTGATTTCGATGACGATGTCGGCAGGATTGAGCCCGAAGTGATGGATCACCTTGAGCCATTCGCTCGCCTCCGGATCTATGGTCTGGAACTCCATGGTGGAACGATTGATCGACATCTGCAGCTCCGGAAAACCGGATTGCTGCAGGCGCGCCAGATCCCGGCACGACTGCCACAGAACCAGGGCCCCCAGGCTCTGGATCAGACCAGCCTCTTCCGCCAGCGGGATGAATTCGGCGGGAGAGACCTGCCCCCAGTGCGGGTGATACCAGCGCACCAGAGCCTCCAGCTTGGCCACCCGTCCGCTGCGGTTGTCCCAGATGGGCTGGTAGGCCATGGTCAGCTGCTCCTGCTTGATGGCCTCCGCCAGATCCTGCTGCATCTGGTGGCGCTGGCGCACCTCTTCGCGCATTGAAGCGCAGTAGGTGCCGATCAGCCGACCCTGCCGCTTGGCGGCAAACAGGGCCTGCTCCGCATTGCGCAGCAGCTCGTCACTCTCACCGCCATCGCTGGGGCAGAGGGTCATGCCGATGGTGGCCGTCACATAGAGGTGTTGGTTGGCCAGCATGAAGGGGCGGGCAAAGCTGCCGATCACCTGCTTGGCAAACACCTCAGCCTGGCGGCGGGTAACGATGCCGGGCACCAGAAAGGCAAACTCGTCGCCACCTATACGCGCCACCAGATCCTCGGTGCGCACCCGGCTCACCAGGCGATCCGACACCTCGCGCAGCAGGGCGTCACCGGCATGGTGATCCATGCTGTTGTTGACCGCCTTGAAGTTGTTGAGATCCAGCACCATCAGGGCGAAGCGCTCACCCCGCTCGCAGAAGCGGGCGAGACAGCGGCCAAACAGCCAGCGGTTGGGCAGGCTGGTAAGGTTGTCGTAGTTGGCTTGGGTCGCGATCTTCTGCTCGGCCAGCTTGGTCTGGGAAAGATCGCTGAAAATGGCGATATATTGCTGGATTTTGCCCTCTTCCCTCAGGGTGCTGATCATCAGCTGCTGGGGATAGAGCTTGCCATTCTTGCGCTTGTTCCACACCTCGCCACGCCAGACGCCTGCCCGCTCCAGTGCGTGGTACATATCGGCATAGAAGGCCTGGTCGTGCAGTCCGGACTTGAGCATGCTGGGGCGCTGACCACACACTTCCTCGCTGCTGTAGCCGGTGATCTGCTCGAACGCCGGGTTGACCGAGATGATGCGGCTGTCGGCATCGCACACCAGGATCGCCTCGGAGAGGTTGTCATAGACCCGGTGAGAAAGTTTGAGCTGCTCGGCATGGCGGCGCAGGGGATCGATATTCTCCAGCAGCACCATCAGGTAGTCCGGCCGCTGCTCGGCATCACGGATCAGGGTAACGGTCACCCGTCCCCACAGGACCTCCCCCCCCTTGCAGCGATAGCGCTTCTCCTGGGTGAAGCTGTTGCGCTCGCCACGGTAGATCTGCTCGTAATGCTCGGTGCTGCGCAGCCAGTCCTCCGGGTGATTGATGTCGGAGATGGAGTACTGGAGCAGCTCATCAAGGGGGTAACCCAGCATCTGTTCGATGGCCGGGTTGACCCAGAGAATACGGCCGCCGAGATCCAGCTTGCCAATCCCGACCGGCGCTTGGCTCAACATGTTCTGCAGCTCGTGGGGCGTCTCGGGAAACAGGGTTGGAGACGACCTTTGTGGCAGCATCAGTGCCAGTTCACGGCCCGCCAGCGGCGCCAGCAGCCTGAGCAGCCCCATCACCTTGGCCATGTTGTCCTGGGGATGACGATAGAGGAGGCTGCAGAGACCTATGGTCTGTCCTTCGGCATTTTTGAGCGCAATGCCGGCATAAGCCTGTGCCTGCCACTCGTGTGCCAGCGGGGTATGGGGAAACAGTTGCAGCAAGCGGTCGCTGAACCAGGCTTCACCCTCCTGCCAGGTGATGGCTTCCGGGGTGGCGGTCAGCGGCAAATCCAGAGAGGCAGGATCGAGCGAAGCCGGGTAGGCGGCATGTCCCCTAAGTTGGCCAGAGGAGGCCTCCCAACTGGCGATCAGGACGACATCGGCCATCAGGGCCGAGGCGATTTCACTCACGAAGGTATCAAAATATTCCCGACCACTCGAATGAGCCAGACTGGAGATGATTTGATAGACAGAATCGAGTGCTCGCCTCATGGCAAGTGGCATTGCCCCCTTGAAAGTTTAGAGACGACTCTACTTTAAGAGGCGCCGAAAGTGCAAATATGCAGTCAGCAAGATATTAAAAAGCATTGAGAAAAGGGACCATCAGGTCCCTTTTTATCTCAAAAATCACGCGGCGATCTCACTATGCCGCAAATTAGCCGCAAAAGTGTATCTGCTTGAAGCTCGCACCTACGGGTGTCACGCGGCAATCCCGCTATGGCGCAGCAGGGCATCCACTCTGGGCTCGCGGCCACGGAAGGCCTTGAACAACTCCATGGGCTCTTTTGAACCGCCTTTCTCCAGAATGTGTCTGAGGAAGGACTGGCCGGTGACCGGGTTGAAAATCCCCTCCTCCTCGAAACGGGAGAAGGCATCGGCGGAGAGCACCTCGGCCCACTTGTAGCTGTAGTAACCCGCCGCATAACCGCCCGCGAAGATGTGGGAGAAGCTGTGCTGGAAGCGGTTGAACGCCGGCGGCGTCATCACGGCAACCTGGCTGCGTACTTCGTCCAGCAGGGCCGGGATCTGATCCGGTTTGGCCGGGTCAAACTCCTGATGCAGGCGGAAATCGAACAGGGCGAATTCCAGCTGGCGCAGCATCTGCATTGCCGCCTGGAAGTTGCGGGCCGCCATCATCTTCTCCAGCAGATCGGCAGGCAGTGGCTCGCCGGTCTCGTAGTGGCCGGATATAAAGGCCAGCGCCTCGGACTCCCAGCACCAGTTCTCGAGGAACTGGCTCGGCAGCTCCACCGCATCCCAGGCCACGCCGTTGATGCCGGCCACTCCGGCCACATCGACCCGGGTCAGCATGTGGTGAATACCGTGACCGAACTCGTGGAACAGGGTGACCACTTCGTTGTGGGTGAACAGGGCCGGTTTGCCATCCACCGGGCCGTTGAAGTTGCAGGTCAGGTAAGCCACCGGTTTTTGCAGCGAACCATCGCGACGGTAGCGGCGACCCAGGCAGACATCCATCCAGGCACCGCCCTGCTTGTGCTCGCGGGCATAGAGGTCGAGGTAGAAGCTGCCACGCAGCTCGTCATCGGCATCGAAGATGTCATAGAAGCGCACATCCGGATGCCAGGTATCGATACCGAGGCGCTCGCGCACCTTCATGCCGAATACCCGTTTCACCACCTCGAACAACCCCTTCACCACCTTGCTGGCCGGGAAGTAGGGGCGCAGTTGCTCATCGGAGATGGAGAACTTGTGCTGCTTGAGCTTCTCGGCGTAGTAGGCGAGATCCCAGGCGGCCAGTTCGCTCTGGCCGTGCTGCTCGGCGGCGAAGGCACGGATCTCCTCCAGCTCCGCCTTGCCCTGCGGCAGGGAGCGCCGGGCCAGATCGGTGAGGAAGTTCACCACCTGTTCTGTCTTGTCCGCCATCTTGGTGGCCAGGGAGAGCTCGGCGTAGTTGGCAAATCCCAGCAGCTGGGCCAGCTCGCGGCGCAGGGCGAGCAGCTCGGTCATGATGGCGGAGTTGTCCCACTTGCCCGCATTCGGACCCTGATCCGAGGCGCGGGTGGTGAATGCCTCGTACATCTCGGCGCGCAGCTCGCGGTTGTCGGCATACATCATCACCGGCAGGTAGGAGGGGATATCCAGAGTGAACAACCAGCCCTGCTTGCCTTTCAGCTCGGCCATCTGGCGAGCGGCCGCCAGCACGCTCTCCGGCAGACCGGCCAGCTCGGCCTCGTCAGCCACCAGCTTGTGCCAGCCCTGGGTCGCATCCAGCACGTTGTTGCTGAAGCGGGAGGCCAGCTCGGAGAGGCGGGCCTGGATTTCGCCGTAGCGCTGCTGCGCCTCGGCAGGCAGTCCGATACCGGACAGGCGGAAGTCGCGCAGGGTGTTCTGGATCTCCTTGCGCTGGGCATCGTCCAGGCGCGGGAAGTCGTCGCTCTCGGCCAGCTCGCGATAGGCCTGATAGAGCCCTTCGTGTTGACCGACATAGGTCTGGAATTCGGAGAGCAGCGGCAGGCAGGCGTCGTGGGCCGCACGCAGCGCTTCGCTGTTGAGTACCGAGTTGAGGTGGCTCACTGGCGACCAGATCCGCGCCAGACGGTCATTGACCTCTTCCAGCGGGGCGATCAGGCTGTCCCAGGTATGGGGCTCCTGTTTGGCCAGCACATCGGCGATCTTCTGTTTGCAGTCGGCAATCGCCTGCGTCACTGCAGGTTGTACCTGTTCGGGCTCGATCTGGCTGAAAGGGGGCAGCGAGTCCATTGTCAGCAAAGGGTTAGTCATCCGGCGATACCTCTAAATTCTCTACAGCCCCTGCCGTCCAGAAGCTTGCTTGGACTACCTAAGATGTAGGCAGAAACCCCATTAATCAAGCCCTTGCCGCCGAGAGCGGGGCCGGTTGCCCACTTTTGGTCAAAACATGTACACAAAATGACCAGATTGGGCGCCAGAGACGACAATGCCGGCTCCAGGGCCGGCATTGTCTGCACTGAAAGATATTGAGCCATCAGGCCCGGGCATCTTCCTTCAGCCACTGCGCCACCCTTTTGGCGAAGTAGGTGAGGATGCCGTCGGCCCCGGCGCGCTTGAAGCAGAGCAGGGATTCCAGGATGCACTCCTTCTCCTTGAGCCAGCCATTCTGGATCGCCGCCATGTGCATGGCATATTCACCGCTCACCTGATAGGCGAAGGTCGGCACGCCGAACTGATCCTTCACCTGACGAACCACGTCCAGATAGGGCATGCCCGGCTTGACCATCACCATGTCCGCCCCTTCCTGCAGATCCAGCGCCACCTCGTGCAGGGCCTCGTTGCCGTTGGCCGGGTCCATCTGGTAGGTGGCCTTGTTGCTCTTGCCGAGGTTGCCGGCGGAACCGACGGCATCGCGGAACGGGCCGTAGTAGTGGGAGGCGTACTTGGCGGAGTAGGCCATGATCTGGGTGTTGATGAAGCCGTTCTCTTCCAGCGCGGCGCGGATGGCACCGATACGGCCATCCATCATGTCGGACGGTGCCACTACATCGGCCCCCGCCTCGGCGTGGGAGAGCGCCTGCTTGATCAGGATCTCGGTGGTGATGTCATTCAGCACATAGCCTTCGTCATCAATGATGCCGTCCTGACCGTGGGTGGTGAAGGGATCGAGCGCCACATCGGTGATGACTCCCAACTCCGGGAAGCGGGCCTTGAGGGCACGCACGGTGCGCTGGGCCAGGCCATCGGGGTTGTAGGCCTCTTCCGCCATCAGGCTCTTGCTCTCCAGCGGAGTCACCGGGAACAGGGCGATGGCAGGCACCCCGAGTTCCACCAGCTCGGCCGCTTCCTCCAGCAGCAGATCGATGGAGAGACGCTCCACCCCCGGCATGGAGGGCACGGCCTCACGGCGCTTCTCCCCCTCCAGCACGAACACGGGGTAGATGAGATCGTTGGCCGTCAGTACGTTCTCGCGCACCAGACGACGGCTGAAATCATGTTTGCGCACCCGGCGCAGGCGGCGGCCCGGAAAGGCGCCCGGAAGAGTTGTAGCCATGAGTCACTCCAAAAGAGGAAGTTGGAAAAATGCGGCGGAGGTGGCCCGGGTATGGGCCAGCAAGGCCTCGGGCGCTTCACCACGGCAGGCCGCCACCACCTGGGCGATGTGCGGCAAAAAAGCGGGTTCATTGCGTTTCGGTCTGGGTTTCAAATCCCGCGGCACCAGATAGGGGGCGTCTGTCTCTATCATCAGGCGGCCAGCCGGAATACGAGCCACCTGCTCGCGCAGCAGCTGACCGCGGCGCTCGTCGCAGAGCCAACCGGTCACCCCGATATGCAGCCCCAGCGTCAGGCACTCGTCCAGCTCCTCGTCGGAGCCGGTGAAACAGTGCAGCACGGCCCCGGGCAAGCAGGGCAGCCAAGGACGCAGGATCTCGATGAAACGGGTGTGGGCATCGCGGCAGTGCAGGAACACCGGCATCCCGAGTTCGGCGGCCAACGCCAGCTGGGCGTCAAATACCGCGTCTTGCACCGGACGGGGGGAGAAATCCCGGTTGTAGTCGAGACCGCACTCGCCGATGGCGACCACCTGTGGCAGGGCCGCCAGCTCGCGCAGGGCGGGCAGGGCGGGCAGTGTCAGTTCATCGACACTTTTGGCATCGTGGGGATGCACCCCGGCGGTAGAGAAGCAGTAACCGGGCCATTGGGCAGCCAGTTCGGCGCTTTCCCGGCTGCCGGCCAGATCAGTGCCGGTCAGGATCAGCGCTTCCACGCCGGCGGCGCGGGCACGGGCCACCAGTTCTGGCTGTTCACCGGCAAACTGGCTGCTGGTGAGGTTGAGACCAATATCGATCATGATGCGAGACGTTCCGGATAAAAAGGCGGCATATCAGGTATTTGAAAACCATCTACTCGATGGGGCATCACCATACGCCTCGAACGGGTGCATGAAAAGAGGAAGGGAGCCTCAGCTCCCCTCCTCGGTCTGTTCCTGCTGTTCTTCATCCTCTTTCTTCACATAGAAACGGGCGAAGAAGAGGCCCAGTTCCCACAGCGCCCACATGGGGATCGCCAGCAGGGTCTGGGAGAACACATCGGGCGGTGTCAGCAGCATGCCGACCACGAACACCCCGACGACGACGTAGGGGCGCTTCTCCTTCAGGCTCTTGGGCGTGGTCACGCCGGTCCAGCACAGCAGTATGGTGGCCACCGGAATTTCGAACGCCACCCCGAACGCGAAGAACAGGGTCAGTACGAAGTCCAGATAGCTGGCGATGTCGGTCGCCACCGTCACCCCGGTAGGGGCGGTACTGGTGAAGAAACCGAACACCAGCGGGAACACCACGTAGTAGGCAAACGCCATCCCCGCATAAAACAGCACGGCGCTGGAGGCAACCAGCGGCATGATGAGTCGCCGCTCGTGCTGGTACAGACCGGGGGCGATGAAGGCCCAGGCCTGATAGAGCAGATAGGGGATCGCCACGAAGAAGGAGACCACCAGGGTCAGCTTGATCGGCGTGATGAAGGGGGTCGCCACATCCGTCGCTATCATGCTGGTGCCCTCCGGCAACTGGCTGAGCAGCGGCTGGGCGATGAAGTCGTAGATGTCGTTGGAGAAGTAGATCAGCGCGACAAACACCAGCAGGATGGCGGCAACGGAACGTAGCAGGCGCGTTCTCAGCTCCACCAGATGGCTGATGAGGGGTTGCTCGGCCTGGGTCATGGCTTCACCTCCTCTTTGTCTTTGCCGGCCTGCTCGCTGGCAACGCTCGCCGGCTGCTGGCTATCGACCGGCGGCACCGCCGCAGCTGCCGCAGGGGCGGGCTCGACGGAAGCAGCCGGGTCAGCCTGGGTCGGCCGGATCTCGTTTTCCACCTGATAGGGCCGGTTTACGGACTGGGCCGCCGACTTGAGCTGTTCGATGGACTCTTGCAGCTCTGGGCTCAGATTGCTCATCTGCAGCTTCTCGGCCTTTTTCAGGTCGTTGTGCAGCTCTTGCAACTTGAGCTCCTGCTCCAGCTCGGACTTGACCGAATTGGCTGTCGAACGAATGAGCCGGATCCAGTGGGTGGCGGTACGGATGGCAACCGGCAGCCGCTCGGGCCCCAGCACCAACAGCGCCACCACGCCGATGACGATCAGCTCCCAAAAACCGATATCGAACATGGCTTAGGCCTGATCTTTATCTTTCTGCTTGGCGGGCTCGCTGCTCTGAGCAGCCGTTTCGTTCAGCTGTTTCGGGGGAAAATCGGCATCTTTCTGCTCGGGTTTGGCGTCGGCCGGCTCATCGGAGAGCGCCTTCTTGAAGCCCTTGACCGCCGCACCCAGATCGCCACCAATCCCGCGCAGTTTCTTGGTACCGAACAGCAGCACGACGATGACAGCGATGATCAACAATTGCCAAATACTGATACCACCCATGATATTTCTCCAGAATTGGCGCCATTCGGCGCACTTTTTGTTTAATGGGAGCGGGCGCGCAGCCAGCCGAGCAACCAGCATAACCCGGCGCCGGCGAGACTGATTTGTCCCCACTCAATATGTTGTTTTTGGGTCAGCAAGAATACACCCGCCAATAGCAGGCTGGCTCCCACCCCTAAGAGGTAGCGAGCCTGCCCCTGCCGCCGGCTGTGGCGGCGGAACTCGGCAAACATCTGGTCGAAATGCAGCTGCTGATGGCGAGTCTGGCGCAGGGTCTCGTAGACCAGCTCCGGCAACTCGGGCAGCTTCTCGGCCCAGAAGGGCGCCTTCTCGCGAATCGCATTCAATACCGCCTTCGGCCCCACCTGCTGGTGCATCCAGTTTTCCAGATAGGGTTTGGCTGTCTGCCACAGATCCAGCTGGGGATAGAGCTGGCGCCCCAACCCTTCCACATAGAGCAGAGTCTTCTGCAGCAGCACCAGCTGCGGCTGCACCGTCATGTGGAAACGGCGCGCCGTGTTGAACAGGTTGAGCAGCACGTGACCGAACGAGATCTCTGACAGCGGCTTCTCGAAGATGGGCTCCAGCACGGTGCGGATGGCGAATTCGAACTCGTCCACCTTGGTGTCGGCCGGTACCCAGCCGGACTCCACGTGCAGCTCGGCCACCCGGCGATAGTCGCGGTTGAAGAAGGCGAGGAAGTTCTCCGCCAGGTAGCGCTTGTCTTCCCGGTTGAGGGTCCCGACGATGCCGCAGTCGATACCGATCCAGAGCGGATTCTCCGGGTGATCAAAGGAAACGAAGATGTTGCCCGGGTGCATGTCGGCGTGAAAGAAGCTGTCACGGAACACCTGGGTGAAGAAGACCTCCACCCCGCGCTCGGCCAGCAGCTTCATGTTGGTGCCGTTGGCCTCCAGCGCCGCGATGTCGGACACCGCGATGCCGTAGATGCGCTCCATCACCAATACCTGCTCGCGGCAGTGATCGGTGAACACCTCGGGCACATAGAGCGCTTCGGAGCCGGTGAAGTTGCGGCGCAGCTGGATGGCGTTGGCCGCCTCGCGCATCAGGTTGAGCTCGTCGAGTATGGTCTTGCGATACTCCTCCACCACCTCGATGGGGCGCAGCCGTGCGCTCTGGGGCACAAAGCGGGCCACCAGACGGGCCAGCGCCTGCATCAGGCGCAGGTCGGCCTCGATGACGTGTTCGATGTCGGGGCGGATCACCTTGATGACGATCTCGCGGCCATTCTCCTTTAGCCGTGCGGTATGCACCTGGGCGATGGAGGCGGACGCCAGCGGCGTCTCGTCGAAGTCGTCGAACAGGGTCTCGATGGCGCAGCCCAGACTGCACTCGATCTGCTGACGGGCGGCCTGGCCGCAGAAGGGGGGCACCCTGTCCTGCAGCAGCGCCAGCTCTTCGGCGATATCCGGCGGCAACAGATCGCGCCGGGTCGAGAGCATCTGGCCGAACTTGATGAAAATGGGACCGAGCGCCTCGAAGGCGAGCCGGATGCGGGCACCACGGCTGAGATCTGGTTGTTTGTTCTTCAGCCAGAACAGGCTGCGCCGGGCCAGACGACCGGGCCAGGGTTGATAGCGGGCGGGCACCAGTTCGTCGATGCCCTGCTCCAGCAGTATGGTGACGATGCGATAGAGGCGTTTGAACTCCTTCGGGGTCATCAGGTCACCTGCTGTTCGAAACGGGCCAGGCGCAGTTCAATGGCCTTGAGTTGCTGGGCCAGCACCTCGACATCGTCGTTGAAGCTCGCCACTTCCAGCGGACCCGGCGCGAGGCGGATCTCTTCGGTCAGGTACTCTGCCAGCTGACGCTGGGAGCGGCACAGCTCACGACCCACCAGGCTCCTGGCCTGACGAGCACCCCGCAGCAGAGTGTGAGCCATCACGTCACCGGTATAGCGGGAGAGTTCCTCTTCCCAGTCGATGTCGAGCTCCCCAAGCAGCACGCTGAACGCCTGAACCAGTTGGGGATCGCCGCTCAGATCCAGCTTCTCCTCGCGGATGTAGCGGGTCAGGGCGGACGGATCTTTCAGCAGACCGAGCGCCGTCAGCGACAGGCTGAGGACCGCATCTGCCTCCCCCTCGTAGCGGGCCAGCACGTCCAGCCGACGATCGGAGAAGACAAACCAGAGCGGCTTGAGTTCACGCAGCTCCAGCTTGAGCACCTTGCCGGTCAGCTTGCGCAGCCGCTCCGGGCTCTGCTTGTCCAGTTCCAGCAGCCGGTTGAGGCTGGTTTCGATCACCGCGGTGACCATGGCATCCATCGGCATAGGCAACCTTAAAACTTGTAACCGCGGTGCAGGGCAACGACGCCCTGAGTCAGGTTGTAGAACTCGACCTGCTCGAAGCCGGCCTCTTCCATCATGCCGGCCAGAGTCTGCTGGTCCGGGTGCATGCGGATGGACTCCGCCAGATACTTGTAGCTTTCGCTGTCGTTCGCGACGATTTCGCCCATTTTCGGCAGCAATTTGAAGGAGTAGAGATCGTACATCTTGGCGATCACCTCGCTGACCGGCTTGGAGAACTCCAATACCAGCAGGCGTCCACCCGGCTTCAGTACCCGGAACATGGAGGCCAGCGCCTTGTCCTTGTTGGTCACGTTGCGCAGGCCGAAACCTATGGTGATGACGTCGAAGTGATTGTCCGGGAAGGGCAGCGCCTCGGCGTTGGCCTGCACGTAGGAGACGTTGTTTGCCACTCCCAGGTTGCGCAGCTTGTCGCGCCCCACCTTGAGCATGGAATCGTTGATATCCGCCAGCACCACCTGGCCAGTCTCGCCGACGATGCGGGAGAACTTGGCGGTCAAATCGCCGGTGCCCCCGGCCAGATCCAGCACCTTCTGGCCCTTGCGAACCCCGGAGCAGTCAATGGTGAAGCGCTTCCACAGGCGGTGGATGCCGAACGACATCAGATCGTTCATCAGATCATACTTGGCCGCCACCGAATGGAAGACGCCTGCCACCAGAGTTTCTTTCTCGGTTGCAGCCACGGTTTTAAAGCCAAAATGCGTTGTCGTTGCTTGTTCTGACATCCTCTAAACACCCATAGAGCAAAGAATGGTCGCCAGTTTACCAGAGCCAATGGCGTGCGGACACCTTAAACCCGGCTCGCCACCAACTGCATGCCCAGCACAACCATGGCCAGACAGAGGCTCAGGTTGAGCACTATGTTAAGCAGCGCCTTGAGATAGGCGCCATGCTGAGCCAGCACCACGGTATCGAGTGCGAAGGAGGAGAAGGTCGTCAGGGCTCCCAGGATCCCCACCATCAATAGCGGTTTCATCGGGTGCTCGACGACATGACTATGACTGATGAGGGCATAGGCCACCCCCATGATGAAGGAGCCGATCACGTTGACCAGCAGGGTGCCGTAGGGAAAATGGCGCCCCAGCAACAGGGCCATCAATTCGGCAATCCCAAAACGAAGGGAGGCACCGATGGCCCCCCCCGCAGCAACATATAACCAGGTTTGCATGGCGTTACTCCTTCAGGCTCAGGCCGACATTATGCGCAATGCCGGCCATTGTGCCCAGAGGGGGAACTAATCGCCCAACCGGTTGATTGAAAACTTATCGCCGAAAATCAATCTGTTCCGGCTGACCGAGCAGGATTTCCGTCTGCGCTGGCCGGGTTTGGGCGATGACCTTGCCGTGGCGAACGGAGTAACGCACCGGCACCTGGCGGCGCACCGCCTCGAAGCCGTTTTCTGCGGGCAGGATCAGCAGGTTGGCTGGCTTGCCCACCTCGATGCCGTAGCGATCCTGCACATTCAGGGTACGGGCGCTGTGGCTGCCAATCAGCTTCAGCCCCTCGTTGATCTGCTCATAACCCATGATCTGGCAGACATGCAGCCCCATGTGCAGCACCTGCAACATGTTGGCCGTGCCCATGGGGTACCAGGGATCGAACACATCATCGTGGCCGAAGCAGACATTGATGTTCGCCTCCAGCATCTCCTTCACCCGGGTGATGCCACGGCGCTTGGGATAGGTATCAAACCGCCCCTGCAGGTGAATGTTCACCAAGGGGTTGGCGACAAAGTTGATACCCGCCATCTTGAGCAGCCGGAACAGGCGGGAAGCATAGGCGCCATTGTAGGAGTGCATCGCCGTGGTATGGCTGGCGGTCACTCGATGGCCGATACCGTGCTCGTAGGCCAGGGTCGCCAGGGTCTCGATGAAGCGGGACTGTTCATCGTCGATCTCGTCACAGTGCACATCCACCAGAACCTGATACTTCTCGGCCAGATCGAAGATGTAATGCAGACTTTCGACCCCATATTCCCTAGTAAATTCAAAATGGGGAATGGCACCGATCACGTCGGCCCCGAGCTTGAGAGCCTCCTCCAGCAAGGCCTTGCCATTGGGATAGGAGAGGATCCCCTCCTGGGGGAAGGCCACGATCTGCAGCTCGACCCACTCCTTCATCTCCTCTCGCACTTCCAGCATCGCCTTCAGGGCGACCAGGTTGGGATCGGAGACATCGACGTGGGTACGGACAAACTGGATGCCATTGGCGATCTGCCACTTCAGCGTCTGGATTGCGCGTTGTTTTACATCTTCATGGGTAAGCAGCGCCTTGCGCTCGGCCCAGCGCTCGATCCCCTCGAACAGGGTGCCGGCGAGGTTCCAGCTCGGCTCACCGGCGGTCTGGGTGGTATCGAGGTGAATGTGAGGCTCGATGAAAGGGGCGATCACCAGACCACCCTCCCCGTCCAGTACATGGCCTGCCACCGCATGTTCATCATGGGGTTCGATAGCGGTGATGACGCCATCCTGGCTGCGGATCTGCCAAAAACCTTCCCGGTCGACGAGGCGAATATGTTGAATCAGCATTTGTCTGCTTCCTGTACCAGAATCGGTCGCGGCGTGAGCCGAACCAGAATGAAATAGGTGAAGGCGGCGCCCAGCACCGCGTTGAGGGGCACTATGCCTGGCAGCCACTTGCCGACGGCTACTCCGACGGCGGTGGCAACCAGCGCCTGCCAGCGAATGGCTTCGAATTGCTGGTCGGCAAATTGACGATAACGTTCACGATTGAGCAGGAAATCCATGATGATGATGCCACCGATGGGCGGGATCGCCGTACTCAGAAAAGCCAGCCAACCGACGAAGTTGTTGTACAGCCAGAGCGCACAGGCAGTACCGACCAGGCCATTGATCACGCTGAGCGGCTTGCTCTTGAGACCCGTGATGTTGGCAAAACCGAGGCCGGAAGCATAGAGGGCATTGTCGTTGGTGGTCCAGATATTGAGGCCAAGCACCAGGATGGCGGGGATCAACAGCCCCTGCATCAGCATCACTTCAGAGATATCGGCTTGACCGGTCACAGCCGCGCCGGCAGCCCCAAAGACGAACATCAATGTGTTGCCCAAAAAAAACGCCACCATGGTAATCATGACGGCGCCCCAGGGTTTGCGACCAAAGCGGACAAAATCAGCGGTCAGGGTTCCTGCACTGATAAAGGAACCGACCACCATGGTCAGCGCCGTGGTGAACTCGATGGGATTGGATGGCTGAACTTGCTGCAGGGCTTCCATACCACCGGCGGAAGTGACAGCCAGCCAGACGGAGTAACCACCGAGCAACGCGATGGCCGGTACGGCGACAAAGCTCAGCACCATCAAGGCAGAAATACCGAAGTAGACGGTGACCGTCATCAAGATGCCCGAGATGGCGATCAACCAGTTCACGTCGATCCCCGTGGCCTTCTGTACCGGTAGGGCAAACATCGCCACCCCGACACCAAACCAACCTACCTGGGTACCGCCCAACAGCAGCGAAGGCAGCCAGGAGCCTTTGACGCCGAAGGAGTAACGCGCCAACAGATGAGTAGAAAGGCCGGTCGAGGCACCGATATAGCCCAGACAGGCGGTATAGACCCCCAGCAGCAAATTGCCCAGCAGCACGGCCTTGATGAAGTCGTCAAATACCAGACCGGTACCCAGCGCCCCACCAGTCCACATGCTGGCAGAGAAGAAGGTCAGACCCAGCATCACCAGCATCAGCGACAGCACACCCTTGCGCCCCTTGGCAGGAACGGCTCCCAAACAATATTCATTATCCTGCGCCATGCTTTCTCTCCACGTAATAGGCAAAACGCGGCGGATTCTACATGTAAAACGTTTCCCGTCAATCAACAACGGACAATTATCTGGATTAAACCATCAATAACAGCCAAACAAACAGCAGAAATGAGGATGCCCGAGATCAGGCAGGAGTTGAAGGGTAACGAGATCACAGAGAAATGCAGAACGAAAAAAAGCCTCCCTTTTCAGGGAGGCTTTCTATTTAATGGTGCTGATACCCAGAATCGAACTGGGGACCTCATCCTTACCAAGGATGCGCTCTACCGACTGAGCCATATCAGCACACTAACCGGTAAAGACCACGCTCACCGCGTA
>NZ_JBGLRE010000014.1:0-124725 GCF_041403185.1 Aeromonas sp. S9(2024) | reverse complement strand
GGCAAAAGTAGCAAGCTACTTTCCCGCTGCCGCTCGACTTGCATGTGTTAGGCCTGCCGCCAGCGTTCAATCTGAGCCATGATCAAACTCTTCAATTTAAGTTTGGTTGCCTATAAAGGCGGCTCAATGAATTGCTGAATTAACTGCTGCAACTTGAAAGTTGCTTTGGTCACTTCATCAGACATTGAAAATCAAAAATTGTTTTTGATGCTCGATGCTGTGAGTGCCCACACAGATTGCTTGATTCAAATTGTTAAAGAGCGCTACGCTTGTCGCGTTGAGGAAGCGCATATTACGCTTCTCACTTCGAAAGTCAAGCGATTGTTTTCGCTTTTCTTTCAGCGCCGGCTTCTTGGTGAAGCTGGCTCATCAGCTTGGCGTGAACCGCCGTGCTGGTGAGGGCGCATTATAGGGAGCCGCGCCGGGATGACAAGGGGAAAACTGCAAAAAATGACACTTTTTGCAGTTTTTAGTGCCAACCGCTTTTTTATTAAACAAAAGCCCTGTTATCACGGGGCTTTTGTATGCCAAGGCATCGATCAAAATATTCGGTTGCTATCTTTTTGCCCAGAATTCCCGGGCAAATGCCCGTACTTTTTCCCAATCGGTAAACTCGATGTCTTTACTGGTATCCGTGCTGCCACCGGTGATCTTCATGATCAGCTGAATGATGCGGGTCTGCCACCAGTTGTAGCGGGAATACTGCAACGCTCCGGCAAAGACCCCCAGAGTCTTTGGCTTCCAGGGAGAGAGGCGCAAGAACTTCTTCATATAGGCGTTAGTCTGCGGTGTCTGCTTCTCGGGCTTGCGGGCGGTCAGGTTGACGCAGAAGAAGGCCGCATTGGCCACTTCCAGCTGCTCTTCATGGGCATGAATAAAGCTGAGCAGGCTGGGATGAAAATGACCATAGCGGATAGATGCGCCGATCAGCACCTTCTTGTACTTGCTGAGGTTGCACATCGGCAAGGTGTGCAAATCATGCATCACTACATCGCATCCCGGCATCTCTTCCAGCATGACATCAATAATTTTACGGGTTTGGCCATCCCGAGAGGAATAAAGCACCAGAATCTTGTCCATAACAACCTCAGCTACGCCAGAATGCAGGAGTAAACAGTACCAGAAGCGTAAAAATTTCCAATCGGCCAAACAACATAGCCAGGATCATTATCCATTTGGCGGTTTCACTGGTATCAGCGAAGTGAGGCGCCACCGCCCCCAAGCCCGGCCCCAGGTTGTTGAGAGTCGCCACGACAGCTGAAAATGCAGTGAGTTCATCCATGCCCGTCGCCATCAACCCCAACATACACAAAATGAAGATGATGGCGTAGGCGGCAAAGAACCCCCACACGGCCTCAATGACTCGCTCGGACAGCGCCTTGTTGCCCAGCTTGATGCGATAGACGGCCCTCGGGTGGATCAGACGCTTAAGCTCCCTCACCCCCTGCAGATGCAGCAACATCAAACGCACCACCTTGATCCCGCCGCCGGTACTCCCGGCGCAGCCCCCCACAAACGAGGAGAACATCAGCAGTACCGGCAGGAACAGCGGCCATTCGGCAAATCCTGCCGTACTGAAGCCCGCTGTCGTTGCGATGGAGACCGACTGGAACAGCGCATGGTCCAGTGTTTCCTTCCAGCTGTCGTAGTTGCCGTGTGCCATCAACACCAAGAAGCAGACGAGAGTCAAAGCCAGCTGGATGGCAAGGAAGACCTTCACTTCGGGATCCCGCAGATAGACCCCGATCCGCAATGGTCGATGGGTGAAGGCAGCAAAGTGCAGAGTGAAATTCACCCCAGCGATCAACAGAAAAATCACCGTGATGAGGTTGATGGTCGAGCTGTTGAAGTAGCCCATGCTGGCATCGTGGGTCGAGAATCCACCGATCGCCACGGTGGCGAAGGAGTGGCAGATGGCATCGAACAGCGTCATTCCTGCGGCCCAGAATGCCAAGGCACAGACAGTGGTGATGAACAGATAGATGTACCAGAGCGCCTTGGCCGTCTCGGCTATACGCGGGGTCACCTTGTTGTCCTTGACCGGCCCCGGGATCTCGGCACGGTAGAGCTGCATGCCACCGATACCGAGCAGCGGCAGTATGGCGACCGCCAGCACGATGATCCCCATCCCCCCCAACCATTGCAGCAACTGGCGATAGAACAGGAACGCCTTGGGCAGCTCATCGAGCCCGGTCAGCACGGTTGCCCCCGTGGTCGTCAACCCGGAAAAGGATTCGAAGAAGGCCTCTGAAACCGACATGTCAGGCACGTCACCCAGCATAAAGGGCAGAGCACCGACGCTGCCAAGCACGGTCCAGAACAGCACCACGATGAGGAACCCCTCTCTGGAACCCAGTTCCCGCTTGTGATGACGATTGGGAAACCAGAGTGCCACCCCGAGCAGCAGGGCAATCACAAAGGCACTGACAAATTCAGAACCGCCCCCATCCCGATAGCCAAACGCCACCAGCGCTGGCAACAACATGGTCGAGCTGAACAGCGCCACCAGCAGGCCAACAATGCGGATAATGCTCAGGATGTGCATTCCTGCTCCCTATCAAGAATCAAAGAGCGATGGATTCTAGCCATCTAAGGGGTCAAGGGATACCCGCCCATGAGTCCGATCGATCAATTCCCGATCAACCTGAGCCCAAACTGATGATTCCCAGGCCACCTGCAGGGAGACCTGTTGACCATACTCGGCCGCCAGCACCTCGCCGCCGTAGTTGCCCACCAAAGCTTCGACTACCCCTATATCACCGTAATCACAGTGGATGATAGAAGGGGTGCGCGGTACCTTGAGTAAAGTGGTCAGCTGCTTGAGGGCGGTTCCGACGCCACCGCCATAGGCCTTGACCAGACCGCCGGTGCCAAGCTGGATCCCGCCGTAATAGCGCACCACCACGGCGCAGATTTCGCCAAGTCCGGAGCCCATCAGCTGGGCCAGGATAGGTTTGCCCGCCGTCCCCGAGGGCTCACCATCATCGCTGAAGCCATAGACCTGGCTGTCTTGTGGGGCGCCCGCTACAAAGGCCCAGCAGTGGTGACGGGCCGCTGGGTGTTGTCGTTTGACCTCGTTCACCCACGCCTTGGCCGCCTCCACCGTCGGGGTATGGGCGATCAGGGTGATGAAGCGGCTCTTCTTGATCTCTTCGCTAAGCTCCAGCGGTGCTGCCGGAATGGAATAGGCAACCGCCATCAGAGCCCTGCTTGTCTGGTCATGTTCTCCACCCCGTCTGCGTGCAGCACCACGTTATCTTCGATGCGGATGCCGCCAAACGGGCGCAGCGCTTCCACCTTGATCCAGTTGACCCGCTTGCCCTGTTCGCCCTGGCGCAGCGGTTCCAGCAGGCTGTCAATAAAGTAGAGGCCCGGTTCGATAGTGAACACCTGGCCCACCTCCATCACCCGGGTACAGCGCAGATAGGGGAACAGCTCGGGCGCCGCCAGATGGGTGCCACGTTCGTCCTGCATGAAGCCACCGGCATCATGCACCTGCAGACCGAGGAAGTGACCGAGGCCATGGGGGAAGAAGACATTGGTCACCCCTGTGTTGATCATCTCGTCCACCGACATGTCCACCAGCTCGGTGGCCTGCAGCAGGCGCGCCAGCTTGTGGTGCATCAGCAGGTGCAGCTCGCTGTAACGGCGACCCGGCTTGATCTCCTTGATGATCTCCTGCTGCTGCACATCCAGCGCGGCGACAAGGTCGGCAAACTCGCCACGGCGCCACGCCCAGGTACGGGTAATGTCGGAGGCATAGCCATGAAAATCGACGCCGGCATCGATGAGGAAGGAGTAACGCTCGGCATCCGGCACCCGCAGGGCAGAAAGGTGGGTGTAGTGCAAAATGGCCGCATTGCGGTTGATGGCGACGATATTGCCGTAGGGCGCCTCATTGGCCCCCTGCCCGACCGCCTTCATGTAGGCCAGGTTGATCTCGAACTCGCTTGCCCCCGCCATGAAGGAGTCCTTGGCTGCGATATGGCCGCGCACCCCGATCCGGTTCGCCTCACGCAGGCACTCCAGCTCGTAGTCCGTCTTGTAGGCGCGGTGATAATGCAGGTAGTTGAGGACCGCCTCCGGATTGGGCTGGGTCAGCCCCAGCAAGCCGGCCACCTCGAGATGTCCGCCCAGATAGGCCCACTCCTGCTTGTCGGCGGGCAGATGATCCGCCACCTGCTCAGGTCGGGTGAGGAAGCGGATCTCGAAGAAGTCGACCCAGAAGGCATTGGGCAGGTCCGCTACCTTGTGCCAGAAATCCACCGGGCGATAGAACAGCAGCACCGGCTTGCTCACGCCATCCACCAGCAACCAGCAATGGGGGTTGTCCAGCACCGGCAACCAAGCCTTGAAGTGCGGGTTCACCTTGAAGGGGTAATCCTGATCGTCGAGGAAGATGCGATGCGTCTGGCCGGAGTGGATGGCCAGCCCGCTGAGCCCCTGCTGTTGCAGAATGTCGCGGGTACGCTGCTGCAAAGTATCGAGGTGCTGGGCAAAAAGTTGGCTGTAGCTGCTCATGGCGTCCTGCTCCGAGATGAATGTGATTGCAGCATAACATCATGCACGGTGAGGCTCGACCCGTCACGCTGCCGCTTCGTGAGGTAACGCATACGTTACAAAACGTTTGTTATCAACAAGAAACCAATAATTAACAAATGAAGAACAATTCAATACACTGCCGGTAGATAACATGAAGTCAGGGATCACTCATGGACAACCTCTGCCTGTGGCAACCGGATCCGCTCAGGATGCAGCAATCCAACCTCTATCGCTTTATGGCCGAGGTCAATCGCTTCCATGGCCTGCAGCTGCAGGACTATCCCCAGCTCTATCAGTGGTCGGTGGAGAAGACGACCCGCTTCTGGCCGCTGGTGTGGCAGCATTGTGGCGTCAAGGGGGAGCTCGGCAACATAGTGGCGGAAAACCGCCAGGATATGCAGCGCACCCGTTGGTTTCCCGATAGTCGGCTCAACTTTGCCGAAAACCTGTTGCGCCGCCAGGATGATACCCCGGCCATCATCTCCCGCATCGAAGGAGACGCCAGCCGCACCCTGAGCTGGCGCGAGCTGGCAGATCAGGTTGCCCGACTGGCCCAATGGCTGCGCAGCCAGGGCATAGGCCGTGGCGATGTGGTAGCGGCCTATCTGCCCAATATTCCGGAAACCGTGGTGGCCATGCTGGCGACCACCAGCCTGGGGGCGATCTGGACCTCCACCAGCCCGGATTTTGGCGAGGCCAGCGTAGTGGAGCGCTTCGGCCAGACCCGCCCCAGAGTGCTGTTTGCGGTGGATGGCTATCGCTATAACGGCAAGGCTATCGACATCCAGGATAAGGTGGCGGGGGTCATCGGACAGCTCGACAGCATAGAGCAGACTGTGTTGATCCCCCTGCTGGACCACCCCCTGCAACTGGGCCACGACTGGCGCCAGATCCTGGCCAGTCAGCCGGATGCGGGTCTGCAGTTCGAGCCCATGGCCTTCAACGATCCGCTCTATATCCTCTATTCGTCAGGTACCACCGGCAAGCCCAAGTGCATCGTGCACGGCATCGGCGGCACCCTGCTGCAGCATTTGAAAGAACACCAGCTGCACTGCGACATCAAGCCGGGGGAGCGCATCTTCTATTTCACCACCTGCGGCTGGATGATGTGGAACTGGCTGGTGAGCGCGCTGGCCTCCGGCGCCACCCTGGTGCTCTACGACGGCTCTCCCTTCTACCCGGATGGCAACGTGCTGTGGGATCTCGCCAGGGACGAAGAGGTCGCCCTGTTTGGCACCTCCGCCAAGTATCTCGATGCGCTGCACAAGCAGGGCTATGCCCCCATCAAGACCCACAAGTTGCCACACTTGCGGCTGATTTGCAGCACAGGCTCCGTGCTGTCGCCGGAGGGGTTCGACTACGTCTATGAGCAGATAAAAACAAATGTACAACTGTGCTCCATCTCCGGCGGCACCGACATTTGCTCCTGCTTCGTCATCGGCAACCCGCTCAGCCCAGTCTATCGCGGCGAGAGCCAGGGGCGCGGTCTCGGCCTCGCGGTCCAGGTGTTCAACGAGGCGGGCCAGCCGGTGCAGGGGGAGAAGGGCGAGCTGGTCTGCACCAAACCCTTCCCGGCCCAGCCCATCGGCTTCTGGGGGGACGAAAACGGCGAGAAGTACCACGCAGCCTACTTCGAGCGTTTCGACAACGTCTGGTGCCACGGCGACTGGATCGAGCTGACCGCGACCGGCGGCATCCTCTTCTATGGCCGCTCCGACGCCACCTTGAATCCGGGAGGCGTGCGCATCGGCACCAGCGAGATCTACCGCTACGTGGAGCAACTGGACGAGGTGGAGGAGAGCATCGTCATCGGCCAGCAGTGGCAGCAGGATGAGCGGGTGGTGCTGTTCGTCAAGCTCAGGGCTGGCCTCAAGCTGGATGATGCCCTGCGCGAGCGCATTCGCCAGCAGATCCGCCAGCACTGCACCGCCCGTCACGTGCCCGCCCGCATCCTGCAGGTGGATGCCATCCCCCGCACCAAGTCCGGCAAGATAGTGGAGCTGGCGGTGCGGGAAGTGGTGCACAACCGCCCCGTCAACAACACCCACGCCCTCGCCGATCCCGAGGTGTTGAACCAGTACCGCAATCGGGTAGAGCTGGCCAGCTGACAAAAGCCTCAGCTCACAACAAGCGCCGCAAGGCGCCTGTTTTTTATCCGTTTTGTGATGGCGAGCCTCCCCACAAAAACTGTTAAACAAATGTTTTAAATAGGTGTTGAAAATGTCTCCTTTTGGATCAATAGTGAGCCTCGCCCCCTGCTGGGGATAAAGGAGCACCACGCCCCACTGTGTGGGAACAAGGAGACACTCTCATGATCTACCAAGGCGAAACCCTGTCGGTCAGCTACCTCGAAGACGGCATTGCCGAACTCAGGTTCGACGCACCGGGTTCAGTCAACAAGCTGGATCGCGCCACCCTGCTCTCCCTGAGCGAAGCGATCGCCGCATTACAACAAGAACGTGAACTAAAAGGTCTGATCCTCACCTCCGGCAAAGACGCCTTCATCGTCGGCGCCGATATCACCGAATTCCTGGAACTGTTCGATCTGCCACAGGAAGATCTGCTCGGCTGGCTGAAAAAGGCCAACGACATCTTCAATGCCATCGAAGATCTGCCAGTGCCTACCCTGTCCGCCATCAAGGGCCACGCCCTGGGCGGCGGCTGCGAAACCATCCTCTCCACCGACTTCCGGCTGGCCAACACCACGGCCAAGATCGGCCTGCCCGAGACCAAGCTCGGCATCATGCCGGGCTTTGGCGGCACCGTGCGTCTGCCACGAGTGATCGGCGCCGACAACGCGCTGGAGTGGATCACTACCGGCAAGGATTACCGTGCCGATGACGCCCTCAAGGTGGGTGCCATCGATGCCGTGGTCGCCCCGGATGCGCTGCAGAGCGCCGCCGTGCAGATGATCAAGGACGCGATCAAGGGCAAGCTGGACTGGCAGAGCCGCCGCGCCGCCAAGAAGGCCCCGCTGCGCCTCTCCAAACTGGAAGCCATGATGAGCTTCACCACCGCCGCCGGCATGGTTGCCGCCGTGGCGGGCAAACACTATCCGGCGCCGATGGCAGCAGTGAAGACGGTGGAAGCCGCCGCCGGCATGGGTCGTGATGAGGCGCTAGCCGCCGAGGCCGCCACCTTCGTCAAACTAGCCAAGACCGACGTAGCCAAGGCGCTGGTCGGTATCTTCCTCAACGATCAGCACATCAAGGCGCTGGCGAAGAAGTCCGCCAAGCAGGCGAGCAAGGCTACCAGCCACGCCGCCGTACTGGGTGCAGGCATCATGGGGGGCGGCATCGCCTACCAGTCCGCCAGCAAGGGTATCCCGGCGGTGATGAAGGACATCAACGAGAAGGCGCTGGCACTTGGCATGGGCGAAGCCACCAAGCTGCTCAACGGCCAGCTCGAGCGCGGTCGCATCGACGGCATCAAGATGGGCCAGGTGCTCTCCGCCATCACGCCGACCCTCAGCTATGACAACGTCAAACATGTGGACGTGGTAGTCGAGGCCGTGGTCGAGAACCCGAAAGTGAAGGCGGCCGTGCTGAGTGAAGTGGAAGGCGTGATCGGCGAAGACGCCGTGCTCGCCAGCAACACCTCCACCATCCCCATCTCCCTGCTGGCCAAGAGCCTGAAGCGCCCCGAGAATTTCTGCGGCATGCACTTCTTCAACCCGGTGCACCGCATGCCCTTGGTGGAGATCATCCGCGGCGAGCAAACCTCGGACGACACCATCAATCGCGTGGTGGCCTACGCCGCCGCCATGGGCAAGTCACCTGTGGTGGTCAACGACTGCCCGGGCTTCTTCGTCAACCGCGTGCTCTTCCCCTACTTCTTCGGCTTCAACAAGCTGGTTGCCGACGGCGCCGACTTCGCCGCCGTCGACAAGGTGATGGAGAAGGAGTTTGGCTGGCCCATGGGCCCCGCCTACCTGCTGGACGTGGTCGGCATCGACACCGGCCACCATGCCGGTGACGTCATGGCGCAGGGCTTCCCGGCGCGCATGAGCAAGGAGGGTCACACCGCCATCGATGTGATGTACGAGGCGAGCCGCTTCGGTCAGAAGAACGGCAAGGGCTTCTACGCCTACGAGGCTGACAAGAAGGGCAAACCGAAGAAGGTGGCCGATGCTGCCAGCTACGAGCTGCTGACCCCCATTGCCAAGCCGAAACAGGATTTCGACAAGGAGGCCATCATCGCCCGCATGATGATCCCCATGATCAACGAGGTGGTGCTCTGCCTCGAAGAGGGCATAGTCGCGACCCCGGCCGAAGCCGATATCGCACTGGTCTACGGTTTGGGCTTCCCTCCCTTCCGCGGTGGCGTGTTCCGCTATCTGGACACCCTGGGTCTGGATCGCTATGTAGCCATGGCCGACCAGTATGCCGATTTGGGCCCCCTCTACCATGTCAGCGACAAGCTGCGTGAGATGGCCGCCCAGGGCAAAACCTTCTACTGATTGCGGAAAGGAGATCCATTCATGAAAGACGTAGTCATTGTCGACTGTATCCGGACCCCCATGGGCCGGTCCAAGGGCGGCGCCTTCCGCAACGTGCGTGCAGAAGACTTGTCCGCGCACCTGATGAAATCCATCCTGCTGCGCAACCCCAACCTCGACCCGAACGAGATCGAGGATATCTACTGGGGCTGCGTGCAGCAGACCCTGGAGCAGGGCTTCAACATCGCCCGCAACGCCGCCCTGCTGGCCGGCATCCCGAAACAGGTGGGGGCGGTCACCGTCAACCGGCTGTGCGGCTCTTCCATGCAGGCGCTGCACGATGCCTCCCGTGCCATCCAGGTGGGTGACGGCGACATCTTCATCATCGGCGGCGTCGAGCACATGGGTCACGTGCCCATGAGCCACGGGGTGGACTTCCACCCAGGCATGGCCAAGTCGGTGGCCAAGGCCTCCGGCATGATGGGGCTGACCGCCGAGATGCTCGGCAAGCTGCACGGCATCAGCCGTCAGCAGCAGGACGAGTTTGCCGCCCGCTCCCACCGCCGCGCCCACGCGGCCACGGTGGAGGGTCGCTTCGCCAGGGAGATCGTCGGGCTGGAAGGGCACGACGCCAGCGGCGCCCGCTTCTTCTACGACTATGACGAGGTGATCCGCCCCGAGACCACAGTCGACACCCTGAGCCAGTTGCGACCTGTGTTCGACCCAGTCAACGGCACCGTCACTGCGGGCAGCTCCTCGGCCCTGTCCGATGGCGCCGCCGCCATGCTGGTGATGAGTGCGGATCGCGCCAAGGCGCTCGGCCTCACGCCCCGCGCCAAGGTACGTGCCATGGCCATCGCCGGCTGCGACGCCGCCATCATGGGTTACGGCCCGGTGCCGGCAACCCAGAAGGCGCTCAAGCGTGCCGGCCTGACTGTCGGCGACATCGACTTGTTCGAGCTGAACGAGGCGTTTGCCGCCCAGTCCCTGCCCTGCGTGAAGGATTTGGGTCTGCAGGATCAGGTGGACGAGAAGGTAAACCTGAATGGCGGTGCCATTGCCTTGGGTCACCCCCTGGGCTGCTCCGGCGCCCGCATCTCCACCACCCTGATCAATCTGATGGAGGAGAAGGACGCCACCCTGGGGGTCGCCACCATGTGCATCGGTCTGGGTCAGGGCATCGCCACCGTGTTCGAGCGGGTGTAATACCGGCATCCTTGTACTACTGAACGTTGTCCCTTTCGGGGCCAGTCTGACTGGCCCCTTTTCAGGTCTGTGGTCGCCGCCACACGGGGTGGCGGCCTGACGTCAGAAACTGGTTATGTGCCGCCCCGTTTGGGTCGGCCTTTTTTTGTTTTCCCCTTTCCGACCAGCGGATATTGCCCCTAACCTCACATTAGATGGGGGGCTTGCTTGCTTTTTGCTCCCCCGACAGGTTCAATCTGCACAAAAAAATGGGTGGATGCACATACATATGTCAATGAGCAAACAACTGCTGATCGTCGATGACGACCAAGAGATCCGCGAGCTGCTCAACGAGTACCTGACCCGGGCAGGCTTCGAGGTATTGACCGCAGCGGAGGGCAACGAGATGCGCCAGCAACTCGCCCAGCACAGCCCGGATCTGATCATTCTGGACATCATGATGCCCGGCGACGACGGCTTTACCCTCTGCCAGCAGATCCGTCGCGACTCCCAGGTCCCCATCATCATGCTGACGGCGGCCTCCGACGAGGCGGATCGGGTGATCGGTCTCGAACTCGGTGCCGACGACTACATCGCCAAGCCGTTCAGCCCACGCGAGCTGCAGGCCCGCATCAAGGCGCTGCTGCGCCGCGCCGAATTCCGCCAGCCGGAGAAAGAGAAGGAGCCGAGCCGCCGGCTGCGCTTTGCCGAGTGGACCCTGGACACCCTGAGCCACCAGCTGACCCACGAGGATGGCAGCCTGCTGGACCTCTCCGGCAGCGATGCCATGCTGCTCGGCATGTTTCTGCAGCAACCCGGCGTGGTGCTCGACCGCGACACCATCTCCGATGCGACCCGTGGCCGCGAGAGCCTGCCGATGGAACGCGGCATCGACGTACAGATCAGCCGGCTGCGCCAGAAGCTGGGTGACAACGGCAAGAGCCCGCGCATCATCAAGACCATCCGTGGCAGCGGCTACATGCTGATCGCCGAAGTTCACGAGCTCCCATGACGAGCAGACAGGTAGCAACAGCATGCTGATCGACCACAGGCACGAACGGCCATGACCAATAAATGGTCCTGGGGGATACTGGTGCCCCGCTCCCTGCTATCGCGGATGCTGCTGCTGTTGCTGCTGGCGATCCTGCTCTCCCAAACCATTCTCACCGGCATCTGGATGCAACAGATCCAGAAGCGGGAGCTGGAGGGGATGCTCAGCACCACCCGCAACCTGGCGCTGTCGGCCGCCTCCACCGTCAACTTCTTCAAGTCGCTGCCGCTGCAGTATCGCCACATCGCCCTGGACCAGCTGCGCAACATGGGGGGCAGCCGCTTCTTCGTTTCCCTGAACGAGGAGGAGATCCACATCAGCGCCATTCCGGACAGCGAACGCAAGATGCTGGTGCTGCAGGAGGTCGAGGGGGTGCTGAGCCGCAAGCTCTCCGACGCCATGGCGATCAAGGTGGATTTCTCCCGGCCCGAGGATCTCCACGTCTTCAACAACGACACCCTGCTGGCGGATCTCCCCTCCTCCTGGGCCCGTTATACATTGTCGCTGGAGCCCATCAACCCGCCGGTGCTGGTGACCCAGATCGAAATAGAGCCGGGCGAGTGGCTCTATCTGGCCGCCCTGCTGCCGGCCCCTTACATGACGCTGGATGACACCGTCATGCCGAGCAACCAGGTGCGCTTCATCGCCCTGATGACGGTGTTCCTCTGCTTCTTTACCTTCATGCTGGTGCGCTGGCAGACTCGGCCTCTGCGCCGCCTCGCCAAGGCGGCGGTCAACCTCGGCAAGGATATCGACCAGCCGCCCCTTCGGGAGGAAGGCGCCTCCGAGATCGTCGCCGCCACCCGCGCCTTCAATATCATGCAGCACCGCATCCGGCGCTATATCGACGATAGAGAGCGACTGTTCAGCTCCATCTCCCACGACCTCAAGACCCCCATCACCCGGCTGCGGCTGCGGGTCGAGCTGCTCGACGACGAAGTCCAGATCGGCAAGTTCAACAAGGATCTCGACGAGCTGGAGCTGATGGTCAAGGGGGCGCTGCAGACGGTGAAAGAGACCGACATCCACGAGAACATCGAAGAGATCGACATCAACGCCCTGCTGGAGCAGATGGCCGAGTCGATGAACCTGCACGACGAGCGGCTGACCATAGAAGGGCACTGCAAATGGCCTTATCGTGGCAAGCTGCTGGCCCTCAAGCGCTGCATCGGCAACCTGGTGGACAACGGCATCAAATATGGCCAGAAGGTGCGCATCATCATCATGGACGACGAGGAGATGCTGATCCTCTTCATCATGGATGAGGGCCCCGGACTGCCGGAAGATCAGTTCGAACGCATCTTCGAGCCCTATTACCGACTCAGCACGGATCAGGCAGGGACCGGCCTCGGGCTCGGCATTGCCCGCAACATCGCCCATGCCCACGGCGGCGATCTGGTGCTGGAAAATCGTCCGCAAGGCGGCCTGCAGGCCACCCTCTCCCTGCCAAGGTAGTACTCCCATGAAGTGGCTTCCCCTCACTCTGTTTGCTCTGTTGTCCGGTTCTGCCTGCGCCTCCCAGGTGGAGGTGCTGCACTGGTGGACATCCGGGGGCGAGGCAAAAGCAGTCGAAGTGCTCAAATCCGAGTGGATCGCCAAGGGCAACGAGTGGAACGACTTCGCGGTGCAAGGGGGCGGCGGCAAGAGTGCCATGACGGTGCTGAAAAGTCGGGCGCTGGCGGCCAATCCGCCGGAGGCGGCCCACCTCAAGGGATTCGAGCTCAAGGAGTGGGCCGGTCTCGGCTTCCTGCGCGATCTCTCCCCCATGGCCGAGCACCTCGGCTGGTATGACAGCATGCCCCCCATGGTGCGGGAGACCCTCAGCCAGAACGGCGCCCTGATGGCGGTGCCCACCGGCATCCACCGGGTCAACTGGCTGTGGCTCAACCACAAGATTTTCGACAAGTACCAGCTCACCCCGCCTACCGACTGGGCCCAGTTCGTGGCGGTCGCCGAACGGCTCAAAAAGCGCGGGATCACTCCGCTGGCCATTGGCAACGAACCCTGGCAGCTGGCGGTACTGTTCGAAACGGTGGCGCTCGGTGAAGGGGGCAAGGAGTTCTACCGCAAGGCCTTTATCGAACAGGACAATGACACCCTGACCGGCCCCGTGATGGTGAAGGTGTTGACCCGCTTCCAGCAGCTGCGCGCCTATGTGCCGGAGAAATACGCCGGACTGAAGTGGCACCAGGCCACCAACCTGCTGGAGAGCGGTGGCGCCGCCATGCAAGTGATGGGGGACTGGGTCAAGGGGGAACTGAGTGCCGGCAACTACCGGCCTGGCGAGGATGTGGCCTGCCTGCCGAGCCCGGGCAGCGAGGGGTTGTTCAGCTACAATCTGGACTCCATCGCCATGTTCAAGCAGCGGGATCCGGCACAGCTGCAGGCCCAGGGCGAGCTGGCCAGCCTGCTGATGACCCCCTCCTTCCAGCAGGAGTTCAATCGGGTGAAAGGTTCGATCCCGGCACTGGTCAACCCGGACATGAGCAAGTTCGATCGCTGCGCGGTGCGCTCCTATCAGGACTTCCTGCAAGCCGAGAAACAGCACAACCTGCTGCCCAGCATGGCGGAGGGGATGGCCACCTCCACCAACATGCGCCAGGCGATCTTCGATGTGCTGAGCAACTTCTTCAACGACCCCAGAGCCAACCCGCAGCTGACGGCGCAGCATCTGGAGCGGGCCATGCGCTCGACCCGCTGATAAGAACGGCGGAAATGACAAAGGCGGAGTTGCTCCGCCTTTGTGGTGAACCCAGCATCAGGTTCAGGGTTGATCGTTCTCGTCCTCATCTTCGTCGTAGTAATCGCTGAGCTCGATCCAGAGCCCCAATCCAACCATCACCAGAGAACCGAACCAAGTGCCTGTGTTCCCGATCGGGCTGCCCATCACTATCATGGCGAAAGACAAGAACCCCATGCCTGCGTAGGCCTGCAATCTGCCGTAGGAGACTTGCATATTCACCTCCTTGTTGAATATGGTGCAATTTTTATATTACTCATCCGGCGCAAGGTGGGTAGGCCCGTGACAACATTTCAGTTACATGTGCCAAGAAAAGGCCGATAATTTGCTTATTTTTTAGCCCTGAGTATCATTGGCAGCCGAATTGGTTGAAGGTTAACAAGAGATGAGTGATTTATTCTGCGATGCAAACCATGAGTTGGACGCGATCGGGCTCCGTTGTCCGGAACCCGTGATGATGGTGCGCAAAAAAGTACGCCTGATGGCCGAGGGTGAGACCCTGCTGGTCAGCGCCGATGATCCCTCAACCACCCGCGACATTCCCAGCTTCTGCCGCTTCATGGATCACACCCTGATCGCCAGTGAGACAGAACAGGCCCCCTATCGCTATCTGATCCGCAAGGGTCAGTGAATCCTGCACCGGAGCACACCATGACAACCATTACCCGTATCGGCACTACCCAGCGTTGGTCAGACGTGGTCATCCATAACGGCACCCTCTATGTGGTGGAAGTGCCTGCCAGCGAAGAGGCCGACATCCACCAGCAGACTCGCGAAGTGCTTGAGAGCCTGCAACGCCTGCTGGAAACCAACGGCTCCGGCGTCGACAAGATCCTGATGGCCAACATCTATCTCAAAGACATCGCTGACATCGCCGCCTTCAACGAGCAGTGGGATGCCTGGATCCCGGCAGGTACAGCCCCCGTCCGCGCCTGCGTCCAGGCCCGCCTGGCCCACGAAGGCTACAAGGTGGAAGTGCAGCTGACCGCTGCGATCTGATCCGGGACGGCATTGACTCGACGACACAGTATCCGCCGGGTCGCCCATCCGGCCACTGGATAACAAAAGGCCCCGCCAGCGCTGGCGGGGCCTTTTCGTAGACGACAACCGGACCACTTAGCCGATCGGGGTCAGGGTAATGGTCACCCGGCGGTTCTGGGCCTTGCCTGCGGCCGTGCTGTTGGTGGCGATCGGCTGATCCGGACCCACGCCGTAGGTGGAGATGCGGCTACCGCTCACGCCCTGGCCAATCAGCTGGGCGGCGACGGCGTCGGCACGCTCGCGGGAGAGGCGCATGTTCAGCTCGCGGGAGCCGGTGCTGTCGGTGTGACCAACCACATTCAGGCGGGTCTTGTCGAACTCGGCAACCACCATGGCCACGCCGGACAGGGTGTTGGCACCAGCCGCTTTCAGCTGGGCACTGGAGCTGTCGAAGGTGACGTTGTTCGGCATGTTGAGGATCAGCTGATCACCGTTGCGGGTCACGCTGACGCCAGTGCCCTGCAACTTCTCGCGCAGCTTGGCTTCCTGCACGTCCATGTAGTAACCGATACCACCGCCCAAGGCGGCGCCGGCGGCCACGCCGGTCAGAATGCCCTTCTTGCGATCGCCCTTGCTGGAGGAGAGTGCCCCCACGGCCGCCCCGGCCGCCGCACCCGCCAGCGCGCCCCAGGCGCCCTTGGAAGTCTGGGATTCACCGGTATAGGGGTTGGTAGTACAGCCGCTCAGGGCAACGGTCAGCGCCAGAGCTGGCACCAGAATCTTGGCTCGCATGAAAAAAACCTCTGTAAAAACAATCCGGCACCATGCCGGGGGCCGGATTGTAGCGTGCCATCGCGCCATTGTCTGACGCAGACCTGAACGGCTGGCGAGAGTGCTGGTTTTTTATACGAAACCGAGTGAGGCCACCACGCGGCTGGCTACCCGCGGACCTGATCAGCTGGCCTCATCACCTGCTGGCATTCGGCGTGGCAGGGGCAGGTCACCAGATGATCGTTCACCATCCCCACCGCCTGCATGAAGGCATAGCAGATGGTGCTGCCGACGAAGGTGAAGCCACGCTTCTTGAGCGCCTTGGACATGGCATCCGACTCGGGCGAGGTCGCCGGAATGTCGCCGTTGCCCTGGCGCTGGTTGACGATGGGGGCGCCACCCACGAAGCCCCACAGATAATCGACAAAGTCGATGCCTTCGGCTTCCAGCGCCAGATAGGCGCGAGCATTTTTGATGATCGACTGCACCTTGAGCCGGTTGCGGATGATACCGGTGTCCTGCATCAGCCGCTCCACGTCCTGCTCGTCGAACTGTACGATGCGCAGCGGATCGAAGTCGGCATAGGCGCGATGGTAGCTCTCGGTGCGCTTCAGGATGGTGATCCACGACAGCCCCGCCTGCTGACCGTCGAGGCAGAGCTTGGCAAACAACTCGCGCGAGTCATGGACCGGCCTTCCCCACTGCTTGTCATGGTATTCAATGTATTCCGGGTCTTTGGTCACCCAGGCGCAACGCAACTCCATTCCCTCTCTCCTGTCATTTCATCCAATCCCCGGGGTCGATGCCAACCCGGGCGTGGGAGTGCCGACAACCCCTCCCGCCCAGGCCCGGCGCAGCGTCATCACATTAATCTGCTGTAATTTCGCCTATTATCCGACCATGCCAGACGGTATACTCCTTCGGTTCACATTCAGCAAATCTTGCTCTGATTTCATTTCGCGCGAAAAAAATTATGCAAAAATTCGATGTCAAAACCTTTCAGGGCCTGATCCTGCAGCTGCAGGACTATTGGTCCCGCCAGGGCTGTACCATCATTCAGCCGCTGGATATGGAAGTGGGTGCCGGTACTTCTCACCCCATGACCTGTCTGCGTGCCCTGGGCCCGGAGCCCATCGCTTGCGCCTACGTGCAACCGTCCCGCCGTCCGACTGACGGCCGCTACGGTGAAAACCCGAACCGCCTGCAGCACTACTACCAGTTCCAGGTGATCATCAAGCCCTCCCCCGACAACATTCAGGAACTCTATCTGGGCTCCCTGAAAGAGCTGGGCATGGATCCCGAGATCCACGACATCCGCTTCGTGGAAGACAACTGGGAAAACCCGACACTGGGTGCCTGGGGTCTGGGTTGGGAAGTGTGGCTGAACGGCATGGAAGTGACCCAGTTCACCTACTTCCAGCAGGTTGGCGGCCTCGAGTGCAAGCCGGTCACCGGCGAGATCACCTACGGTCTCGAGCGTCTGGCCATGTACATCCAGGGCGTAGACAGCGTCTACGATCTGGTCTGGTCTGACGGCCCGCTAGGCAAGACCACCTACGGCGACGTGTTCCACCAGAACGAAGTGGAGCAATCCACCTACAACTTCGAACACGCCGACGTGGAGTTCCTGTTCCACTGCTTCGAGCAGTACGAGAAGGAAGCCCAGAATCTGCTGGCACTGGAAAAACCGCTGCCGCTGCCTGCCTACGAGCGCATCCTCAAAGCCGCTCACTCCTTCAACCTGCTGGATGCCCGCAAGGCCATCTCGGTCACCGAGCGTCAGCGCTACATCCTGCGCATTCGCACCCTGACCAAGGCCGTGGCAGAGGCATACTACGCCTCCCGCGAAGCGCTGGGCTTCCCGATGTGCCAACGTGGCAGCAACGAGAACAAGCAAGGTTAAGGAACGGACATGGCACAACATACATTTCTGGTAGAGATCGGTACTGCTGAGCTGCCGCCCAAAGCCCTGCGCTCCCTGGCCGAAGCCTTTGCCGACAACTTCAAAGCCGAGCTGACCAAGGCCGATCTTGCCTTTGGCGACGTCGAGTGGTTTGCCTCCCCGCGCCGTCTGGCGCTGAAGGTACACGCGCTGGCTGGCGAACAGCCGAGCAAGAGCGTCGAGAAGCGCGGCCCGGCCGTGGCGCAAGCGTTCGATGCCGAAGGCAAGCCGACCAAGGCTGCCGAGGGCTGGGCCCGTGGCAACGGCATCACCGTTGAGCAGGCCGAGCGTCTGGTCACCGACAAGGGCGAGTGGCTGGTTCACACCGCCAAGGTCGAAGGCCGTCCGGCCAAAGAGTTGTTGGGCGAACTGGTCGCCTCCGCGCTCGCCAAGCTGCCCATCCCCAAGATGATGCGCTGGGGCGACAAGACCATCCAGTTCGTGCGTCCGGTCTTCACCGTGACCCTGCTGCTGGATGGGGAGCTGGTCCCCGCTCACATTCTGGGTATCGACTCTGCCCGCACCATTCGCGGTCACCGCTTTATGGGCGAGAGCGAATTCACCATCGACAACGCCAGCCAGTACCCGCAGATCCTGCTGGAGCGCGGCATGGTGATTGCCGACTTTATGGCGCGCAAGGCCAAGATCAAGGCTGACGTCGAAGCGGCCGCTGCCGCCTTCGGTGGCGTCGCCGATCTGGACGACGACCTGCTGGAAGAAGTCACCGCACTGGTCGAATGGCCCGTGGTGCTGACCGCCAACTTCGAAGAGAAGTTCCTGGCCGTGCCGGCTGAAGCGCTGGTGCACACCATGAAGGGTGACCAGAAGTACTTCCCGGTCTACGACAAGAACGGCAAGCTGCTGCCGAAGTTCATCTTCGTCACCAACATCGAGTCCAAAGACCCGAGCCAGATCATCAGCGGCAACGAGAAGGTGGTTCGCCCCCGTCTGTCTGACGCGGAGTTCTTCTTCAAGACCGACCTCAAGCAGACCCTGGCCTCCCGCCTGCCGCGCCTTGAAACCGTGCTGTTCCAGCAGCAGCTGGGCACCGTCAAGGCCAAGGTCGAGCGCATCGAGACTGTCGCCGGCTTTATCGCCGAGCGCATCGGCGCCGACGTGGCTCAGGCCAAGCGTGCCGGTCTGCTCTCCAAGTGTGACCTGATGACTAACATGGTCGGCGAGTTCACCGACACCCAGGGTGTCATGGGGATGCACTACGCCCGTCACGATGGCGAAGACGAAGCGGTGGCCGTGGCCCTCAACGAGCAGTACATGCCGCGCTTTGCCGGTGATGCCCTGCCGTCCGGTCTGGTTGCCTGCGCCGTCGCGCTGGCCGACAAGTTCGACACCCTGGCCGGTATCTTCGGCATCGGCATGCTGCCAAAAGGTGACAAGGACCCGTTCGCCCTGCGTCGCGCCGCCATCGGTGCCCTGCGCATCATGACCGAGAAGCAGCTGGATCTGGATCTGGTTGAACTGGTTGAAGAGGCGGTACGCGTCTACGGCAACAAGCTGACCAACCAAACCGTCGTCACCGACGTGGTCGACTTTATGCTGGGGCGCTTTCGCGCCGCCTATCAGGACGAAGGCATCGGTGCCGACGTGGTGCTGGCCGTACTGGCCCGCCGCCCGACCCGTCCGCTGGACTTCGATCGTCGCGTCAAGGCCGTCAGCCACTTCCGCACTCTGGATGCCGCACTGGCACTGGCTGCCGCCAACAAGCGCGTGAGCAACATTCTGGCCAAGGTCGAAGGCGAATTGCCGACTGCCGTCAAACCGGAACTGCTGGTCGATGCCGCCGAGAAGGCGCTGGCCACCCAGGTTGCCGAACTGCAAGCCGAACTGGCCCCGCTGTTCGCCGCCGGTGACTATCAGGCAGCCCTCACCCGTCTGGCCGCCCTGCGCGAGCCGGTCGACACCTTCTTCAACGAGGTGATGGTGATGGCCGACGACGAAGCCCTCAAGGCCAACCGTCTGGCGCTGCTGAACAACCTGCGCAACCTGTTCCTGCAAGTGGCGGATATCTCCCTGCTGCAGTGATCCTGGCTGGGTTGATTGATATAAAAAACGGCGCCGCGAGGCGCCGTTTTTAATTTTCATTTTTAATCACACCTATCCTGAACTGTTACCTTTAAGGGGCTCACTACTTAGAGCATGAGGCTTGATGTAACCAAAGCGAGATTACTCATCGGCCTTCTTACAACCTATATTTAATAGAAATTAATCCCGTTTAGTATAGAATACTGCCAATTCCCTTTTACGAGTTCAGTCGATGGCAATAAGTAATCAGAAGTTGGAGTCCGTCAAAGTCTCAAAGCTAAAGAATCTAATTGATCTAGAAATAGATTTTAATGGTTCACCAGTCACAGCCATTCTTGGACCAAATGGAAATGGTAAATCAACAGTTTTACATGCCCTTGCCTGTGTCTACCAACCTATTACAAGCGGAGAAAATCATAAATTCAGTGAGTTTTTCCTTCCAAATACAGATGCTCAGTGGAACGACTCCAATCTAGAAATAACGCATTCTTTTCGTGATGGAAGAGAAAGTCACAAGAATACCATTGTTTATGAGAAAATGGCTCGCTGGACACCAATATATGCTCGTAGACCGAAAAGAGAGGTTTATTACATCGGCATTGACAAATGTGTCCCAATGATTGAGCTTGAGAAAAAACAAGCGAAAATAAATTATGAAACGAATGCAATGGAAGAGGATGTATTCAATATAATACTCCAACAAGCATCTCAGATTTTGAATAGGAGATACCTTAGATATAATATTCACACTGCATCAGGAAAAGACTTTATCGGTGTAGAAGTAGAGGGGTTAAAATACTCAGCGTTAAGTATGAGCGCTGGTGAGCAAAAAGTATTTCACATATTAGATAAAATATATAACGCCCCCAAGTATTCTATGATTTTAATTGATGAGCTTGACCTTCTTTTGCATGATAAGGCAATGCATTTATTGATAAAAAGCATTCACTCAAGAGCCGTCGCAAAAGATCTTCAAATAATATTCACAACACATAGAGAATCAGTTATCAACCTGTCCAAGATTGTTAACATTCGACATCTTTTTAGCACACAAACAAAAACTCTTTGTTTCAATGAAACGAAACCAGATGCAATAAATAGGCTTACAGGAAATCAGCCAAAGCCAATAGAAATTTTCGTAGAAGATGATCTTTCTGCAGCTGTCATCTGTAAATTAGCCTCACAACTTAGAGGCATGAGACTAATTTCAGTGCAAAGATTTGGCGCTGCCATAAATAGCTTCACTGCAGTTGCTGGATTACTATTTAGTAACCAAGACATTAGCAACTCATTATTTGTTTTAGATGGTGATATTTATGCTTCTCGTGAGGATAAAGAAACCCAACTAAAGAGAGTGATTACAGGTACAGATCAACTATCTAGAAATTACCAAGAAAGAGCGCAACAAATAATTAAACAATATCGGTTACCTAACAACACGAAACCAGAACCATTTCTTCACCAAATAATTTCCAATATGGATGGCCTATTAAGTGAAGAGCAGCAAGAGATTGTAGACGCAGCCAACAATATTCATGTTGCCGATGACAGCCACAAATATATAGATGACATAATTCATCGTCTCGGTTTCGAACGAAGTGTTGGACTGAGCAAAATAATAGACTTGGTATCTACTGCAGATATATGGGAAGACTATACGAGAGATATAAGAGCGTGGTTACAAGAAAAAATCATCCCATTGCTTGAGCAACCTGCAAATTAATACCTTACCTCGTCGGCTCGGTTAGCCATCAGGCGTAATCGGACGTTCGCGTAAATCGATTCTCCCGCCATAATGGTTCTGGGACACCCACTTCTTTGACAACGACATAGCTGGCTGCTTGGCTTGATACATCACTGCTGAGGACGTTGCCATGACCATCGCCCGTTCACGCCAGATCAGCCTTGCCGATACGCCCTATTATCATGTGGTCAGCCGCTGTGTCCGGCGGGCCTTCCTCTGCGGTCAGGATGCTCACTCCGGCCAAAGCTACGAACACAGGCGCCAATGGGTTGCCGACAAGCTGGGCCAGCTGTCGCAGGTCTTTGCCATCGGCATCTGCGCCTATGCCGTGATGAGTAATCACTATCATCTGGTGCTCAAGGTGCAGGCCGATATTGCCAATGAGTGGAGCGAACGGGAGGTGGCGGAGCGCTGGTCCCGCTTGTTTCAGTGGCCCTTGCTGGTAAGGCGCTGGTATCAGGGTGATGAACTGATAGAGCCCGAGCTGGACGTGGTGCACCAGCTGATAGGCCAGTGGCGGGAGCGCCTCTATTCCATCAGCTGGCTGGTACGCCTGCTGAATGAGTCGCTGGCCCGCCAGGCCAATCAGGAGGACAGCTGCAAGGGGCACTTCTGGGAGGGACGCTTCAAGAGCCAGGCCCTGCTCACCGACTCGGCACTATTGGCCTGCATGGCCTATGTTGACCTCAACCCCATTCGGGCCGGCATTGCCACTACGCCGGAAGAGAGCCATTTCACCAGCATCCAGCAACGAATTGAACAGACAGCGGATCCCGTCAATACGACCCCATTGCTGTTGCCTTTTGCCAAGGAAGGCAATGAAGCCCTTCCCTGCAGTTTTGCCGACTACCTGACCCTGGTGGACTGGACAGGACGCGCAACCCGCCGGGATAAACGTGGCCATATCCCGCATCATCTTGCCCCCGTCTTGCAACGCCTGGGTATGCATGAGGAGCAATGGTTGGGACAGGTCACTCTGTTTCGACGCCACGGCATCCGGGCGGTTGGTGACAGAATCTGCTGTCAACGTTACGCCGAGCATTGCGGCCAGACCCGATGTTACCAACCCCATTTATGACATCAGCTTGGTGCACACCTTGATGAACTTCTGACATCAGCCTCGTGCCCGCACCGAGGCACAATAACCCCTTGCCACCAAGTTGTCCTTTCCCGTATTTCAACCAATCGATCCTATCTGTCGCCGCTCTCCCCGATGATGTTCCATGCTCAGCGACCCTCAAATCAGCCAACCTGCAAACGCGCCTCTTCTGGTTATTCATTTTCCCCCAAGGTGGATGTCCCGAAACAGCAATATCTTCCATAGGTGGGTGTCCCAAAACAAAACCAAAACAAAGCGAGAACCGCTGCGGTGCGTATAGGCAGCTCGACGATTTAGTCATATCTTGTCAGGGCGGCTCTGCCTGGGTGACAGGGCCCCTTCACGAGGTGCAACGATGAAACGAGCAATCCAGGCCGCCCTGCTGGCCGTCACCATGGCCGCCACCGGTGCGCAGGCCGCCGACAAAATCACTACGGTACCGGTGCAGTTTGCCAAGGGAGCCCACAGCGCCCAGGTAAAAGGCAACTTCTCCGGTTACGACACCCTCCACTACACCCTGGTGGCCAAGGCTGGCCAGACCATGACGGTCAAGATCAGTGGCAGCAGCAACGCCAACTTCAATGTCTTCCCCCCCGGTGCCATCCCGGGTCAGGCCGAGGCACTGGGTCGCAATGATGGCAATGGTCAGTGGCAATCGACCTTGCCCACCTCGGGCAAATACCTGGTCCAGGTCTATCAGATGCGCGCCTCCGCCCGCCGCGGCGAGCAGGTGCCCCACACCCTGTCAGTCAGCATCCAGTAACCGGCCTGCTGTGCTTAAGCCATAAAAAACGGCGCCCGCAGGCGCCGTTTTTCTCTTTCCATGTCCGTGACCTAGCCGGTATAGGCAGGCAGCAGTCCCGCCATATTGAGCAGGTGGAAGGCGGCGGTCAGCACACCAAACAGAATCACCAGGGCGATCATGACAATGCCACCCGGGGCACGGAAGCCCTCGTGCTTGCCCCCTTGTTGACCCTTGCCAGCGCGCACCTTCCACGCCAGCAGAGGCGGAATGATGCAAGTCCACAGGGTGGCGACGGCGCCGGCATAGCCGATGGCTACCAGGAAGCCGAACGGGAACAGCAGCGAGAGCACCAGAGGCGGCAGGAAGGTCACCGCCCAGGACTTGGCGCGGCCACCGCGGCTGTTGTCAAACTTGAACAGGTCCGCCAGGTAGTCGAACACCCCCAGCCCCACCCCGATGAAGGAGGAGAGGATGGCCGCCATGGAGAAGGCGTTGAGGGCGCTGGCCACCGCCTTGGACTCGATCACCGAGCCGAGCGCCTTGAGCAGGGCGTCTACGTTGCCACCCTGTTCGATCACCGGGCCGAACTCGCTGCGCGGCAGATTGCCGAACACGCTCAGCAGCCAGACGGTGTAGAAGGCCAGAGCGATAACGGTCCCTCCCAGAATGGCGCGGCTGGCGCGGCGCTCCTCGCCATAATAGGCGCGCATCGACGACACCGAGTGGTGATAGCCGAACGAGGTGAGCGCCACCGGCAGCATGCCGAGGGCGTAGGGGGCGTAGCTGGCGTGCTCGCTCATCCGGTCAAACAGCAGCTCGGGGCTAATCTTCATCGACAGACCCGAGATGCCGAAGGCGAAGCTCAGCATCATCAGGATGATGAGCAGCACCGAGATGCGGTCCACCGCCCGGGTGGAGTGCCACACCAAGGCCGAGAAGACCAGGGTGAACAGTACTGAGGCGACGTGGCTGCCGATCCCCGTCATCTCCTGGATGATGAGGCCGGACGAGGTGATGTAGGCGTAGAGCAGGATGCCACCGACGAAGTAGACGCTCAGGTTGTTGAGGGCATTGACCTTCTCCCCCAGCAGATCCCGGGTCACGGTGTCGAAGGAGACGCGCAGCGGATAGCCCTTGTAGGATTCGAGCAGCATCCAGCCCGACACCGTCATCACCACCATGGTCAGCGCTACCGCAAGCAGGGACCAGAGGGTCCAGGCACCCGCTCCGGCACTCGGCAAGCCCAGCATGCCGGCCCCCACACAGACGCCGGCAATGATGCATGCCCCGCCCACCAAGGATGGTTTGTGTTCCATAAATCCCCTTAACTCCTGCCCTGTTTGCACTGCAAAGAAATGGCGCAGCCATGGCTACGCCCTGACGGCCGCCCGCGCGCTGGCAGGCGACAAGATGTTGTTTTCATAAAGAAGATGAAACAGAAAGCGGGCTCGTTCGAAAATGTTTCAACGCTCCTGCTCAACGTTTCACCCGTGCGACTTTACCTGCCAGCCCGTCAGGTATCAAATTCCGTGCCCTATTCGAAGGCAGATCACCCGCCCCGACCACTCAATGGCTAAGTTGCGGCAGGATTTGAAGCAGATGGCCGCGCACCTCCAGCGGGGTCTGGCTGACCCAGAATCCCAACACGCCATGAGAGAGCAGCGGCAAGATCAGTAGCAACAGACAGAGCAGGCCCAGCAGCCAGCGAGGCATGAGCCGACGACGCCGGGTGCCCAGCGCGAGGGCATCGGCCCGCTTCGGGCAGGCGGCCACACAACTCAGGCAGCTGGTACATTCGAGACTGTGCACCGCGATCAGCTGATGCACCTGGATGCGGGACGGGCAGGCACGGCTGCATTTGTCACAGTCGTGGCCGACGCTTCGCAGGCAGCGGGCCGGATCCCGGCGGATGCGCAGGGGCGTCAGCAGGCCCAGCAGGGCGAGCCAGGCACCGTAGGGGCAGAGATAGCGGCAGAACCCCTGACGGAAAGCGGCAGTGAGCAGCAACACCCAGCCGAGACACAGGCCAGAGATCAGGGTCAGGTTGAAGAAGAAGGCCCCCATCTTCATGTCCGCCGCCTGGTGATAGGCGCTGGCGAAGTAGCCGGGCAGGGCGGCATCCGGTACCGCGAGCAGCACGATGAACAGCAGAAAGCCAAGTACCAGAAACTTCTGGCCACGCAGGATCAGATCCAGCCAGCGCGGCGGCGTCCATTCCCCCGGCAATACCCGGCTGCGCAGCCGATGCAGCCACTCCCCCGCCAGGCCAAGCGGGCAGAACCAGGCGCAGAACGCCCGCCCCAACAGCAGGGCCGACAGGGAGAGCACCAGCACTGTGACGGTGGCGGCCGGATGGTGGGGATCCATGATGCCCTGGCTCAGCCAGGCCCGCAGCCCGAGCCCGCCGGCGATGGGCAGGAAGCCATCCACCACGTCCGGGCGCACCAGCCAGGGGCTCATCCCCTGCCCCAGTTGCCAGATATAAAGGCCATATTGCGCCGTCACCAGCCCCCAGGAGAGCAGCAGCAAGTGGCGGGTCCACGCCCGCAGCGACTGGCCGTCGAGCTGACCCAGAAATGGCAATGGTCGGGTTCGGCTGAGCAAAGCGAGCGCCGCAACCACCAACCCCAGTGCGAACCAGAGGGTAACATCCGCCGCCACCAGCCAGGCGGCAGCCAGCAGGGAGAGGGAGAAGAACCAGGATCGGCCGGCCCTCTCCTGCCACTGCAACAGCACCAGATAGATCAGGCCACAGGCCAGGGTCACGGCTTCGATCAGGCTCACTCTTCCCCCACTACGCACATCAGGATAAGGGGAACAGGGTAACTAACATCTGGTTTGATTATTTTGATCTGCATGGGCAGAGGAGGAGATTCATCCCAAACTACCCGCCACCACATGAAGTGCCATCGCCACAAACAAAAACCCCCTCGCTGGCGAGGGGGTTTTTCGTGGTGTCCATACTGGATGGCAATCAGCGCAGGGCTTTCACCGAACGGCGGACGATGAGCTCGGGCTCGACCGTCATCGACTCCACTTCCTGCTCCTTGTTGCGGATCCGGCTCACCAGCTGCTTGACTGCCAGCTGGCCCAGTTCCGCCTTGGGATGACGGATGGTGGTAAGCGGCGGGCTGGAGAAGCGCGCCATCTCGACGTCGTCATAGCCGATGATGGAGATGTCGTCCGGCACCTTGACCCCGGCTTCCCAGGCGGCGCAGATGGCACCGATCGCCATGGGGTCATCGAAGGCAAACACCGCGGTCGGGCGCGGCTTGAGGGCCAGGATGCGCTGCATCTGGTCAAACCCGCTCTGGCTCTCGTAATCCCCTTCGAAGATCTGTTCATCTTTCAGGGTCATGCCGCGTTCGCCCAGGGCATCGCGCACCCCGTCCAGTCGCTGCTGGGTGGTGGGTTTGGCAAGATGTCCGGTGATGCAGACGATGTCGGTGTGACCCAGCTCCAGCAGGTGGCGCACCGCAAGGCGCGCACCGATGCGGGCGTTATCGTTGATCACGTTGGCGAAATCGCACTCGGTTCCCCAATCCAGCACCACCTGGGGCACGTTCTTGTGGATGCGCAGCATGTCGCGCAACGGAGTGTCGATGTCGGTTCCCAACACCAGCAGGCCATCGACCCGCTTCTCCATCAGCATGCGCAGATAGTGCTGCTGACGGGGCGGCTGGTTTTCGGTATTGCACAGGATCAGGCTGTAACCCTGTTCGAAGCAGTATGCTTCCACACCTTGCACCACTTCCGCGAAGAAAGGGTTCACGCTGGTGGTCACCAGCATGCCTATGGTCTTGGTTGAATTGATTTTCAGACTGCGCGCGACCGAGTTGGGCGCGTAGTTGAGTTCTGCCACCGCCTCAAGCACTTTCTGGGTCGCGTCTTCGCTGACCCGGCGAGTGTGGTTGAGCACATGTGAGACGGTGGAGATGGATACGCCCGCTCGGGAGGCGACATCCTTGATAGTGGCCATCTCTGTCTCCTGACTGTCAAAGGCGGAACATTAGCAGATTTCCCGAATAAAGGCTTGGTTTTAACGAGCACTGCCAGCGATTTGTCAATGCTGGCTAATTTAGGCGTTCATTTCTATTTGCGCAAACGGATTGTGGTCAAAATGGGAGCAGCATCAGAGTAAAATATCGCCAGATTATTCCTCTGCACTTCATCACCACCACACCTTGTTACTCAGTTGTTAAGTTAATAAGTCAATATTTAATTCCAAAAGTCAATTAAAAACAGGTTATTTATTTCAAAATAACCACTCCAAGCCCGCTCTGGTCAGTATCTTTAACAGCTTGTTATTGCCCCGTGAGGAATGATAGAACCTTAAATATTGCCGGACAGGTAGGATCAGGATCCGGAATGGCGCATGGAAATGAAACAATCCACTGATTAAGGGACGAATCAATGAATAACTTCGGAAAAATGGCGGTAAGAGCAGCGGTTTCTTTGGCTCTGTTTGGATCGGCCTCAATGGTCCATGCGGCCGATACGGTCAAGATCGGCATCGCCGGCCCGGTGACCGGCCCGGTCGCCCAGTACGGTGACATGCAGTTTACCGGCGGCAAGATGGCGGTCGAGCAGATCAACAAGGCTGGCGGCATCAATGGCAAGCAGATCGAGGCGGTCATCTATGACGACGCCTGCGATCCCAAGCAGGCGGTCGCGGTCGCCAACAAGGTGGTCAATGACGGCGTCAAGTTCGTGGTCGGTCACCTCTGCTCCGACAACACCCTGCCCGCCTCCGACATCTATGAAGATGAAGGGATCCTGATGGTGACCCCTGCCTCCACCAACCCCAAGATCACTGAACGCGGCTATCAGCTGGTACTGCGTACCATCGGCCTGGACAGCGACCAGGGCCCCACTGCTGCCAAGTACATCATCGAGCAGGTCAAGCCCCAGCGCGTGGCCGTCATCCACGACAAGAAGCAGTATGGTGAAGGCATCGCCTCCAGCGTGAAAGCGGCGCTGGACAAGGCGGGCGTCAAGGTGGTGGCGTTCGAGGGTATCACCGCCGGTGACAAGGATTTCTCCGCCCTGATCGCCAAGCTGCAGAAAGAGAACGTCGACTTCGTCTACTACGGCGGCTATCACCCCGAGCTGGGCCTGATCCTGCGCCAGGCTGGCGAGAAGGGTCTGAAGGCCAAGTTCATGGGTCCGGAAGGGGTGGGTAACAAGGACATCTCCGCCATCGGTGGCCCGGCTTCCGAAGGCCTGCTGGTCACCCTGCCGAACAAGTATGACCTGGTGCCGACCAACGCCCCGCTGGTTGCCGCGTTCAAGGAGAAGGGCCAGGACTCCTCCGGCCCGTTCGTGTGGACCACCTATGCCGCGGTGCAAACCCTGGCTGCCGGTATCGCCAAGGCGGGTGAAGATGATCCGGCTGCCGTCGCAGCCGCCATCAAGGCCGCACCGATCGACACCGTCATGGGCCCGCTTACCTGGGCACCGAATGGTGACCTGAAAGGCTTCGAGTTCGGCGTCTTCCAGTGGCACGCCGACGGTTCCTCCAGCCAAGTCAAATAATCTGCCGATCCGGGGGTGAACCTGTTCACCCCCTCCTCTCTTTGCGGGCAAGTACAGGGAACGCAGTATGTCCGAACACTTTCTCTATCTGGTTCAGCAGCTGCTGAACGGATTGACCATAGGTAGCACCTATGCCCTGATCGCCATCGGTTACACCATGGTGTATGGCATCATCGGCATGATCAACTTCGCCCACGGCGAGGTCTACATGATCGGCTCCTATGTCGCTTTCATGGTGATGGCGGGGCTCATGATGATGGGCATCGACAGCACCTTCCTGCTGCTGGGGGGCGCCTTCCTGGTCAGCATCATCATCACCGGCACCTATGGCTGGAGCATAGAGCGGGTCGCCTATCGGCCGCTCCGGGGCGGCAACCGCCTGATCCCCCTTATCTCCGCCATCGGCATGTCGATCTTCCTGCAAAACATGATGCGGATGGCCCAGGGCTCGCGCGACATCGCCATGCCCAGCCTCATCTCCGGCGGCTGGTCGCTGGGTGAAGCCGACGGCTTCCAGGCCAGTCTCTCCTACATGCAGCTCATCATCTTCGTGGTGACCTTCATCACCATGCTGGCGCTGACCCAGTTCATCGGCCGCTCCCGCATGGGCCGCGCCTGCCGCGCCTGCTCGGAAGACATCAAGATGGCCAACCTGCTGGGGATCGACACCCACGTGGTCATCTCCATCACCTTCGTGCTGGGGGCCGCACTGGCTGCCGTCGCTGGTGTACTGCTCGGCATGTATTACGGCGTCATCAACCCCTACCTCGGCTTTATGGCTGGCTTGAAGGCCTTCACCGCCGCTGTGCTGGGTGGTATCGGCAGCATCCCGGGCGCCGTGCTCGGCGGCCTGCTGCTCGGCGTGGTGGAAGCACTCACCGCCGGTTATCTCAGCACCGAATACAAGGATGTGATGGCCTTCGCCCTGCTCATCTTTGTGCTGCTGTTTATGCCGACAGGTATTCTCGGCCGACCGGAAGTGGAGAAGGTATGATGAAACACCAATTTATCCATGCCTGTATCGCCAGCCTGGTGCTGCTGGTGCTCTCTTTCTGGCTGCTTGGCTTCAAGCTCGAGACCGACGGCTCTCGCCTGCTGGTGGTGAGTCGCCTCGATGTATCGCTGGCCTGGCTGCTGGGCGGTGCCACCCTGGTGTTCTGGTTCCAGATGCTGCGCGGCCAGATCGCCAGATTGTTCCAGGCTTCCATCAGCGGCTTCTCGGTCGGCTTCACCAAGCTGGTGCTGCCAAGCCCCGAAGAGGCGCCCAAGCTCTATAACCTGACCGCCGTGCTGGTGCTGCTGTTCGCGGTGAGCTGGCCCTTCATGGCCTCCCGCGGCGCCATCGATCTGGCCACTCTCACCCTGATTTACATCATGCTGGGGCTGGGCCTGAACGTGGTGGTGGGCCTCGCCGGCCTGCTGGATCTGGGCTACGTCGGCTTCTACGCGGTCGGCGCCTACAGTTACGCTCTGCTCAACAGCTACTTCGGGCTGAGCTTCTGGGAGTGCCTGCCCATTGCCGGCCTGATGGCGGCTACCTTCGGCTTCCTGCTCGGCTTCCCCGTGCTGCGGCTGCGGGGGGATTACCTGGCCATCGTCACCTTGGGATTCGGCGAGATCATCCGCATCCTGCTCAACAACATGACCAGCCTGACCGGCGGCCCGAACGGTATCTCCGGCATTCCCAAGCCGACGCTCGGTGGCCTGGAGTTCAACCGTACCGTCAAGGATGGCGGCTTCGAGACCTTCCACGAGTTCTTCGGCATCACCTACAACGCCAACCACAAGGTGATCTTTCTCTACCTGATGGCGCTGGTGCTGGTGGTAGCGACCCTGTTCGTCATCAACCGCCTGCTGCGCATGCCGCTGGGCCGTGCCTGGGAAGCACTGCGGGAAGACGAGATCGCCTGCAAGTCGCTCGGCCTCAACCCCACCATCATCAAGCTGACCGCCTTCACCATAGGCGCCTGCTTCGCGGGGTTTGCCGGCAGCTTCTTCGCCTCGCGCCAGGGCTTCATCAGCCCGGAATCCTTCGTCTTCATCGAGTCGGCCATTGTGCTCGCCATCGTGGTACTGGGCGGCATGGGCTCCCAGATCGGGGTGGTACTGGCCGCCATCGTGATGACGGTATTGCCGGAACTGGCCCGTGAATTCAACGAGTACCGCATGCTGATGTTCGGTCTGCTGATGGTGTTCATGATGATCTGGCGGCCCCAAGGACTGCTGCCGATGACCCGTCCCCACCTGGAGCTGCGCAAATGAGCAACATATTGTTGGAAGTCTCAACCCGGCCGATGGGCTCCCCGACCGGATCGGCACGCCTTCCGGCACTCTGCCAACTGACGGAGGAGCCGCGCCCATGAGCAACAAGTTAATGGAAGTCTCTGATCTGTCGATGCGTTTCGGCGGCCTGCTGGCGGTCAACGGGGTCAAGCTGGATGTGGAAAAGGGAGAGGTGATCTCCATCATAGGTCCCAACGGGGCCGGTAAGACCACCATCTTCAACTGCCTGACCGGCTTCTACCGCCCGAGCGGCGGCATCATCCGCTACAAGGGCGAGGAGATCCAGGGGCTGCCCGGCCACCTCATCGCCCGCAAGGGCATAGTGCGCACCTTTCAGCACGTGCGACTGTTCAAGGACATGACGGCGGTGGAAAACCTGCTGGTGGCCCAGCACAGGCACCTCAATACCGGCTTTCTGGCCGGGCTGTTCAAGACCCCGGCCTTTCGCCGCGCCGAACGGGAGGGGCTGGAGCAGTCTGCCTTCTGGCTGGAGAAGGTGGGGCTCAAGGATCTCGCCAACCGCGCCGCCGGCAACCTGGCTTATGGCCAGCAGCGCCGGCTCGAGATTGCCCGCTGCATGGCGACCCGGCCCGAGCTGCTGATGCTGGACGAGCCGGCCGCCGGCCTCAACCCCCACGAGACCGACGAGCTGAACGAGCTCATCTCCAACCTGCGGGACGAGTTCGGGGTCTCGGTGCTGCTGATCGAACACGACATGAAGCTGGTGATGGAGATCTCCAACCGCATCTTCGTGGTCAACCAGGGTACCCCGCTGGCCCACGGCAAGCCGGATGAAATCCGCAGCAATCCGGCGGTGATCAAGGCCTATCTGGGCGAATCGTAAACACAGGAGTCACGATGTTAGAACTTCGCAACGTATCGACCCACTACGGCAAAATTCAGGCGCTGCACGACGTCAGCGTCGAGGTGAAAGAGGGGGAAATCGTCACCCTGATCGGCGCCAACGGCGCCGGCAAGACTACTCTGCTGATGACCCTGTGCGGCGAGCCCAAACCCAGCAGCGGCTCCATCTGGTTCGAGGGGGAGCAGATAGACTCGCTCTCCACCGCCCGCATCATGCGCAAGGACATCGCCGTGGTGCCGGAGGGGCGCCGCATCTTCGCCCGCCTGACGGTGGAGGAGAACTTGTTGATGGGGGCCTTCTTCGTCGACAAGTCCGAGCAACACGCCCTGCTGGATCAGGTGTTTACCCTGTTCCCGCGACTGCACGAGCGGCTGGAACAGCGAGCGGGCACCATGTCCGGCGGCGAACAGCAGATGCTGGCCATCGGCCGTGCCCTGATGAGTAAGCCGCGTTTGCTGCTGCTGGACGAGCCCTCCCTCGGGCTGGCTCCCATCGTCATCCAGCAGATCTTCGACACCATAGAGCAGCTGCGCCAGAAGGGGATGACCATCTTTCTGGTGGAGCAGAACGCGAACCAGGCGCTCAAGCTGGCCGACCGCGGCTATGTGCTGGAGAATGGCCACGTGGTGCTGCAGGACACAGGGGCTGCCCTGCTGGCCAACCCGGCGGTGCGCCAGGCCTATCTGGGTGGCTAGCCAGTTGCAGCGGCCAGCGCCGAACCAACCCGTCACGCGATCGCGTGGCGAACGTGTCCGAACGGCTGGCCGATGAGCAGGCAAAAGGCGGCGCAGGATCACCACCAGTTCTGGGGGCACCCTGCGCTGCCCTTTATCGAGGCGCGAGCGGTGCAGGATGGCCGTCTCGTCTGTTATGACAAGCACAGCCACCCTCACTTCTCCATTGGCGCCATCACCGGTGGCCACAGTCACTATCTCAACCAACGCAACAGACAGGAGGTCAGCACCGGCAGCCTGGTGCTGATGAACCCCGAAGAGGTGCATGCCTGCAACCCGGTCGCGGATCAGCCCTGGTCCTATCTGATGTTCTATCTCGATACGGAATGGCTGCGCAGCCAGCAGGAGGAGGCGGGATTGGGCAGCGAATTTCGCCCCTTCGACATGACTGCCAACCGGGATCCCCTCCTGTATCAAGGGTTGCAGCGCCTTTACCGCCAGCTGATTCAAGAGGATGACTCCCTGGTCCGGGAGGTGGCCTGCCACCAGTTCAGTCGCCAGCTGCTGGCCAGGCTGACGCCGGCGACCTGGGATGATCGCCCCCCGCAACACCTGCAGCGGGCAGCCGAGCTGATGCAAGACGACAGCGCCAGCATGCTGACCCTGCAGCAGCTGAGCACAGTGGCCGGCCTCACCCCGTCCCACTTCGTGCGCAGCTTCAGCCGCCACTACGGCATGACGCCCCACGCCTATCTGCTCGATCAACGCATCCGCCACGCCCGTACCCTGCTGCGCCAGGGACAGCCGCTGGCGGAGGTGGCACTGGCGAGCGGCTTTGCCGATCAGGCCCATTTCCAGCGTCAGTTCAAACGGCGGGTCGCCACCACCCCGGGCCAGTACAGGTCACAGCTTGCCCGTCAGGGCGAATGCATCAGATAAGCTGCGCTCAACAGCAACAACAGGGCCATGGCCCGGTTGAACCAGCGCAGCCGGACCGGGGAGAGCAACAGCCCCTGCAGATAGCTGCCGACATAGGCCCAGCAAGCGATGGAGCAAAGGCAGATAACCAGATAGATACCGGTGAACAGCATCATCTGCCCGCTCCCGCCCACGGCACCATAGACCCCCATCCCCATGCTGGCCGCCAGCCAGGCTTTGGGATTGAGCCACTGCATCAGGGCGCCGTACCAAAAGGCGGGAGGTACTCCGCCCCCCTCCTCCAGCTCCCCCTTGTCCGCCACCAGCTGCCAGGCCATGTAGCAGAGAAACAGGATGCCACCCCAGCGAATGGCGCCACTCACCACCGGCCATTGCGACAGGGCGGCGCCGAGCCCCAGCCCCATCAGCAGGAGCAGCAGGATGAAACCCAGGCTCGCCCCCACCACGTGGCGCAGGCTGGCAAGAAAGCCGTAACGGGCTCCGCTGCCGAGGGCAACCAGATTGACCGGCCCGGGCGAGATGGACATGGCCAGGGCAAACCCGGCCATCGACAGCAACAGACTCATTTCCATGGCATACCTTCCAACAAAAGAGTGAGCCTCCAGCCTAGCCATCCGCTCCGGCCCGATATTGAAGGAAATTGCGATCGCTGGCGGCAATAACCCGACACTTTGCGGGCTTAGCGGCGGCGCCGGCTTGCGGTACACTGGCCGGTAATCCACCTATTCGCAGGACATGTCAATGGACCAGTTTGCCCATATCAGTGCCCATGATGCCCACCAGAAGCTCGCCGCCGGTGACGCCCGCCTGGTCGATATTCGCGACCCGCAATCCTTCGCGGCGGCCCACGCGGTCGGCGCCTTCCACCTCACCAACGGCACCCTGGTGCGTTTCATGAATGAGGTGGACTTCGATACCCCGGTGATCGTGATGTGCTATCACGGCAACAGCAGCCAGGGGGCGGCCCAGTACCTGCTGCAACAGGGTTACGACGAGGTCTACAGCCTGGATGGTGGCTTCGAGGCCTGGCGCAGGGAGTTCCCCGTCGAGGCGGGCGAGGCATGATCCAGCTGCTGGTGCTCGACAACGCCCGCATGGCCCAGGCGCTAGTGGACTATCTCGCCACCCTGGGCATCTCGTGCGAGCTGACCCAGTCCGAGCTTGGTGTCTCGGTCTGGCTGGCGGACGAGCAGCGCCTCGCCCAGGCCCAGCAGGAGGTGAAGCGTTTCCTGGCCGAGCCGACCCACCCCCGTTACATGGAGGCCTCCTGGCAATCCGGCCGGGCTGATGCGCGCATCGACTACAGCAAGGGGATGACGGATCCGATCACCGATTTCCTCCATCAGGCCGGCCCGCTGACTCTGATGGTCATCATCGCCTGCCTGGCCATCTACGGACTCGACGCCATCGGCCTGCCGATCTTCGATCAGCTGGCGTTCCACCCGACCCTGGCCCAGTTCACCGACTGGCAGGCGTGGCGCTACTTTACCCCGGCCCTTATCCACTTCTCGGTGCTGCACCTGGTGTTCAACCTGCTCTGGTGGTGGTATCTGGGAGGCCAGATTGAGCAGCGACTCGGCAGCGGCAAGCTCTTGATCCTGCTGCTGGTCGGTGCCGCACTGCCCAATATCGCTGAGTTCTTCGTCAGCGGCCCGCGCTTTGGCGGCCTCTCCGGCGTGGTCTATGCCCTGCTCGGCTACAGCTGGATGCGCAGCAAGCTGCAACCGGCCTGCAGCCTCGCCCTGCCGCCGGCACTGATGGGCTTCATGCTGCTCTGGCTGGCCCTCAGCTTCTTCGACCTGCTCGGCAACACAGCCAACACAGCTCATCTGGTCGGCCTGCTGGTGGGTCTACTGCAAGGCTGGCTGGATCGTCATCACAAACCCGCCTGAGTAGATTTGCCATAAACAAACGCCGTCCCGATCTCGGCAAAGCGAGGCAATTGTCGGTAGAATGTCCGCCAACGATTGAGGAGAACGTCATGATCGACCCGAAGAAACTGGAAGAGATCGCCAAACAGGTACACAACGCCCTGCCCCCCGGCATCCGCAGCATGGGTGAAGAGGCAGACAAGAAAATTCGTCAGGTACTGCAAGCCCAGCTGAACAAGCTGGATCTGGTCAGCCGTGAAGAGTTTGACGTGCAGACCAAAGTGCTGCTGCGCACCCGGGAAAAATTGGCCGCTCTCGAAGCCAAGCTGGCACAGCTGGAACAACAGCTCGGCCCCAAAGGCGAATAATCGAAACCCCGGCCCAGGCCGGGGTTTTTGCTGGACGGACAAAGCGGACTCCCGATTTCCTGCAAAAGAGCCCTCTTTCATCCTTGTGTCACAAAAGCGACCCCATGCTGCAGCATGGCGGCAGCAGATGAGTTAGCCTCCGTGAAAGTTGGACGCAGCACGGGAGTGGTCGTACGCCACGCCGGAATGACGACACAAGTACATGAAGCAGTTAAACTAAACAACACCGCATCCAGACCGCAAGGACGCCATGTCAGGACTCTTCTTAAAGACCGCCAAGGCCGTTGGCCGCAACGGGCTCTCATACCGCCTGCTCTCTTATATTCTGGTGTGCAGTACCGTATTGGCCATGATCATCACGGCGCTTCAGCTCGCCTGGGATTATCGCAAGGATGTCGCCGTCATCGAGGACAGCATCGGCCAGATTGAAGCCTCCTTCCTGCAGCCCATCGCCGCCAGCCTGTGGAACCTGGACGAAGAACAGGTCAAGGTACAGATCGAAGGGATCATGAACCTGCCCAACATGCAGTTCGTGATGGTCAAGGAGATGCTCGGCAACACCGAAGTACCCTTGCTGACCCAGGGGGTGGAGCGCCCGAGCTACGACATCTCCCGCGAGTTCAACCTCACCTACCAGGATGAGGTGGTCGGCAAGCTGTTCGTCGCCGCCTCCCTCGAGCAGATCTACCAGCGCCTCATCGAAAAATCCGTGCTGATCCTGGTCAGCCAGACCATCAAAACCCTGGTGGTCTCATTCTGCATCCTGACCATCATCTACTACATGGTGGTCAGACACCTCAATCGCATCGTTCACTACGCCCAGAGATTCACTCTGGATAGCCTCGACATGGAGCTGGAGCTGGAAGGCCGCCCCCTGCCCCGCAAGAATCCTGACGAGCTGGACACCCTGGTCGCCTCCCTCAACCAGATGCGAACCCGCCTAAACGACGAGTTTGCCGCACGCCATCAGGCGGCGGAACAGCTGCAACAGGAGCGGGATTTCTCCGCCACCCTGATCAACTCGGCCAACATGGTTATCTGCTGCATGGAGCCGGATCTCTCCATCGCCAGCATCAACCCGGCAGCCATCATGCTGACCGGTTACCACCAGCAGGAGATTCTGCACCACAACTGGCTGGATCTGTTCGTCAGCAAGGAGCAGCAGGAGGAGCTGGCACTGACCCTCGCCAGCCAGGGCTATATCGAGGATAAAGAGGTCATGATGCAGGATCAGCAGGGCCACCAGCTGGTGCTGCAGTGGACCTTCGCCCCCTTCTACGAGGGATTGAACCTCAAGTATCTGATCGGATTCGGTTATGACATCACCCGCCTCAAGAAGATCGAGCGGGAAATCAGCCAGCTCAACGAACAGCTGGAAGGCAAGGTGGTGGAACGCACCCGCAGCCTGAGCGATGCCAACGACCAGCTTGGCAAGGCCTACGACGACCTGAAGCAGGCCCAGCAGACCCTGGTTGAGTCTGAGAAAATGGCTTCTCTCGGTTCGCTGGTAGCCGGGGTGGCTCACGAGATCAACACCCCCATCGGTATCAGCGTCACCGCGTCCTCCTACCTGCAGGAGCGGGTAGCCGACTTCAAGCAGCACATCGAGGCCAAACAGCTCTCCCGCTCCTACCTCAACGAGTTCACCGTCAACCTCGATGAGTCCATGCAGCTGTTGCAGGGCAATCTGCGCCGCGCCTCCGAGCTGATCGCCAGCTTCAAGCAGGTGGCCGTCGATCAATCATCCGAGGCTCGCTACAACTTCAACCTCGCCGACAACCTGCACCAGGTAGTGGTCTCCCTCGGCCACAAACTGAAGAAGGCCCAGTGCGAGGTGGACATCCAGTGCGATCCCAAGCTGTCGATCTTCTCCTTCCCCGGCAGCTTCACCCAGATCTACTCCAACCTGATCCTCAACTCCATCAACCATGGTTTCGAGAATTGGGACAAGCCGAAGAAGATCACCATCAAGGTGGAGCAGCAGGGTGAAGAGCTGATGATCGACTACAGCGACAACGGCCGCGGTATCCCGCCCGACATTCTGCCCCGCATCTTCGATCCCTTTGTCACCTCCAAACGGGGTCATGGCGGCAGTGGTCTTGGCACCCACATCATCTACAACCTGGTGGTACAGTTGCTGCGTGGCCGCATCCACTGCGCCAGCGAACCTGACAGCGGCGCCCAGTTCCATATTCGCCTGCCAATCCAGCATAACTGAGTGCCAGCTCTTGTGAGCTGGCCACTTTGTCCCCATCATGCTGTGATTGCATTCCAAATGAGCGGAGAATCTCGCAATGGCACAGCATTTTGACTATATCGCCATCGGCGGTGGCAGTGGTGGCATCGCCTCGGCCAACCGGGCTGCCATGTACGGCAAGAAAGTCGCCCTGATTGAAGCCAAAGAACTGGGTGGTACCTGCGTCAACGTCGGTTGCGTACCGAAAAAAGCCATGTGGTATGCCGGCCAGATCGCCGATGCCCTGAAATATGGCGCCGACTACGGTTTCGATACCACACTCAACCACTTCAGCTGGGCCAAGCTGGTCGAGTCCCGCCAGGCCTATATCGGCCGCATTCATCAGTCCTACCAGAACGTGCTGGGCAAGAACCAGATCACCGTCATCAAGGGCTTCGCCCGCTTCGTCAGCAGCAACACCATCGAGGTGAACGGCGAGCAGTACAGCGCCGATCACATACTGATCGCCACCGGTGGCCGCCCCGAAGTGCCGGCCATTCCGGGTGCCGAACTGGGCATCGACTCCGACGGCTTCTTCGAGTTGCAAGAACAACCCAAGCGGGTTGCCGTGGTGGGTGCCGGTTATATCGCGGTGGAGATCGCCGGCGTGATGCAGGCGCTCGGCTCCGAGACCCACCTGGTGGTGCGCAAGCACGCACCGCTGCGCAACTTCGACCCCATGATCCACGAGACTCTGGTGGAGATCATGGCGCAGGAAGGACCCAAGCTGCACACCCACGCCATTCCGAAAGCCGTGGTCAAGAACGCCGACGAGAGCCTGACCCTGCAGCTGGAAGATGGCCGCCACCTCACGGTGGACTGCCTGATCTGGGCCATCGGCCGTGTCCCGGCCACCGACAACCTGAATCTGGCCGCAGCGGGTATCGAGCTGGACGAGAAAGGCTTTATCCCGACCGACAAGTTCCAGAACACCGCCGTCGCCAATGTCTATGCCGTCGGTGACAACACCGGCCGCATCCAGCTCACCCCGGTGGCCGTCGCGGCGGGCCGTCGTCTCTCCGAGCGGCTGTTCAACAACAAGCCGGGCGAGCACCTCAGCTACGATCTGGTTCCGACCGTGGTGTTCAGCCACCCGCCCATCGGCACCATTGGGCTGACCGAGCCAGAAGCCATCGCCGAATACGGCGAGAGCCAGGTCAAGGTCTACCGCAGCCAGTTCACCGCCATGTACTCGGCGCTGACCCAGCATCGCCAACCCACCCGGATGAAGCTGGTCTGTGTCGGCCCGGAAGAGAAGGTGGTCGGCCTGCACGGCATTGGCTTTGCGATGGACGAAATCCTGCAGGGATTCGGCGTCGCCATGAAGATGGGTGCCACCAAGGCGGACTTCGACAACTGTGTCGCCATTCATCCCACCAGCGCGGAAGAGTTTGTCACCATGCGATAAGCATGTTTGAAGCTGGCCTGTCACTATCAGGTCAGTCTCAGCGACTTGCTACCAAACCCGACTCAGGCCGGGTTTTTCGATCTTTCCCCTCCCCCAAATAGCGCCCACACCTGCTTTTTTACGCCGATTTTACGCCTGCCAAATCCGGCTTTATGGCGCCTTTACGCCGGTTATTCCTACCATTTGGTCGTCAATTACACCAATGGAGTCGATATGAATTGGCTATATCTGCTGCTGGTCCTCGCCCTCACGGGCTATCTGCTGCGCGCCCTCGCGCGCACCCATGAGTGAGGAACCGGATATGTGGCAAGAGATCATCTATCCCGTCGCGTTCGTACTGCTGGTGCTGCTGCCGGCGCCTCTGCTTGGCAACTACCTGTATCGGGTGTTTGAGGGCAAGAGTCGCTGGCTGGCTCCCGTCGAGCGCGCCACCCTGGCCTGCTGCGGCACGGACGGGCGCGAACAGGACTGGAAGTCCTACGCCCTCAGCCTGCTGGCCTTCAACGGTGCCGGCTTCGGCCTGCTGTTCCTGATCCTGCTGGCGCAGGGGCTGCTACCCCTCAACCCGCAACAGCTGCCCGGGTTGAACTGGCAACTCGCCTTCAACACAGCGGTCAGCTTCATGACCAACACCAACTGGCAGGCCTACTCCGGCGAGGCCAGCCTCTCCTACTTCAGCCAGATGGTGGGGCTCACCACCCAGAACTTCGTCTCGGCCGCCACCGGCGCCGCCGTCGCCATCGCCCTGTTCCGCGGCATCGCCCGCCAGCAGACCACCCACCTTGGCAACTTCTGGCAGGATCTGGTGCGCTTCTGCCTCTACGTGCTGCTGCCGATGGCGCTGATCCTGGCGCTGCTGCTGGTCTGGCAGGGGGTGCCCCAGAGCCTGTCGGCCTACCTGCCGTTCCACGCGCTGGAAGGCCAGGAGCAGCTGTTGCCGCTCGGCCCGGCTGCCTCCCAGATCGCCATCAAGCAGCTCGGTTCCAACGGCGGCGGCTTCTTCGGCGTCAACTCGGCCCATCCGTTCGAGAACCCGACCGCCCTCTCCAACTGGCTGGAGATGGTCGCCCTGCTGACGCTGGCCGCCGCCATGGTCTGCACCCTGGGTCGCTACGTGAAGGACCTGGCCCACAGCCGCGCCATCCTCGTCGCCATGACCCTGATGATGGTGATCGGGCTCTTCGTCTCCATCACCCAGGAGCTGAAACCGGACCCAGCCCTCGCCCAGCTCACCACTGACGCCGGCAACTGGGAAGGCAAGGAGAGCCGCTTCGGCCCCCTGCTCTCCAGCATCTGGGAAGTGGCGACCACCAGCGCCTCCAACGGTGCGGTCAACGCCATGCACGACAGCTTCACACCTCTCGGCGGTATGGTCGGCATGATCAACATGCTGCTCGGCGAGGTCATCTTCGGCGGGGTCGGCTCCGGCATCTACGGCATGATGCTGTTCGTGCTGCTGACCGTGTTCCTGTGCGGCCTGATGGTGGGGCGTACCCCGACCTATCTGGGCAAACGGCTCGGCATCACCGAGATGAAATGGGTGGTCGCCAGCATGCTGGTGATGCCGGTCGGGGTATTGGTGATCGGCGGCATTACCCTGCTGATGCCGGACTCCGCCACCGTCATCGGTCACGACGGCCCCCACGGCCTGTCCCGACTGATCTATGCCTACGCCTCGGCCGCCGGCAACAACGGCTCCGCCTTCGCCGGCCTGGCCGCCGCCGACAACTGGCAGTGCATCGCCATCGGGCTGGCCATGCTGCTCGGCCGCTTCGGCTACATCATTCCGGTGCTGGCCATCGCCGGCCAGCTGGCCAGGGCCCCGCGCCAGGAGCGAAGCGAGGGGGACTTCCCCGTCAGCGGCCCACTCTTCATCACCCTGCTGATCGTCACCGTGCTGCTGATGGGGGGTCTCTCCTTCCTGCCGATGCTGGCGCTGGGTCCGGTGGCGGAACACCTGAGCCTGCTGGGGGGTGCCTTCTGATGCTGCACACCCCACTGATCGCCGTGGTCAACTATTCGATGCTGGGAGCTTTCCAATGAGCAAGTCCGCTTCAATGAGCACCGACACCCTCAAGGTGAAGGGCAAGAAACAGAAATCACAGATCATGCAGGCCATGGTGGAAGCCCTCTATCGCTTCAACCCCAGGGCGCTGCTCGGCAGCCCCATCCTATTCACCCTCTGGCTGGCGGCCGTGATGGCCAGCGTGGAGTCCCTGCTGGGGCAGCCGGTCTCCGGCGTCGCCCCTTCGCTGGCCTGGCAGCTGACCGCCTGGCTCTGGCTCACCCTCTGGTTTGCCAACTTCGCCGAGACCCTGGCCGAGGGACGCGGCAAGGCACGGGCCGACAGTCTGAAGGCGGGCATGAGCCAGCTCAGGGCGCGCCGGGTAACCCATCCGCAGGATGACAAGGGGGAGTGGGTGCCGGCCACCAGCCTGCGCAAGGGCGATCTGGTGCTGGTGCGCAGCGGCGAGATGATCCCCGCCGACGGCGAAGTGGTCGCCGGCATCGCCTCGGTCAACGAGGCCGCCATCACAGGTGAATCCGCCCCCGTCATCCGCGAGTCGGGCACCGACCGCAGCGGCGTGACCGGCAACACCACCGTCGTCTCCGACGAGATCTGGGTGCGCATCAGCAACAATCCGGGCGAAAGCACCCTGGATCGCATGATTGCGCTGGTGGAAGGGGCCAAGCGCCAGAAGACCCCCAACGAGATGGCGCTGGACGCCCTGCTGGTGGGACTGACCCTGATCTTCCTGCTGGTGGTGGCCACCCTGCCCTGGTTCCTCGACTACAACGGCACCCAGGTGCCCCGGCTCTACCTGCTGGCGCTGTTCATCACCCTGATCCCGACCACCATCGGCGGTCTGCTCTCCGCCATCGGCATCGCCGGCATGGACCGGCTGGTGAAGCTCAACGTCATCGCCAAGTCCGGCCGGGCGGTGGAAGCCGCCGGCGACGTGCGCACCCTGCTGCTGGACAAGACCGGCACCATCACCTTCGGCAACCGGATGGCGGATGAACTGATCCCGGCCCCCGGTATCGATCCGGCCCTGCTGGCCCAGGCCGCCATGCTGGCCTCGCTGGGTGACAACACGCCGGAGGGCAAATCCATCCTGACCCTGGCGGGCAAGAGCCACACCAGACCGAGCCAGCTGGAGAGCGACATCCTGATCCCCTTCAGCGCCGAGACCCGGCTGAGCGGGCTGGATCGCAACGGTCATCGCTATCGCAAGGGGGCGGTGGATGCGGTGCTGCGCTACCTCTCCCTCGATCGCAAGGGGGTGCCCGAGCCCATCCTCAAATCGGTGGACAGCATAGCTCGCCAGGGCGGCACCCCGCTGCTGGTCTGCACCCACGAGAAGCTGCTGGGGGTGGTGTTCCTCAAAGACATCATCAAGCCGGGCATCAAGGCCCGCTTCCAGATCCTGCGACACATGGGGATCCGCACCGTGATGATCACCGGTGACAACCTGCTGACCGCCGCCGCCATCGCCGCCGAGGCCGGGGTGGACGACTTCATCGCCGAGGCGACACCGGAGAAGAAGCTGGCCTACATCCGCCAGGAGCAGGCCGACGGCCGGCTGGTGGCCATGTGCGGAGACGGCGCCAACGACGCACCGGCGCTGGCCCAGGCCGACGTGGGGCTGGCCATGAACGAGGGCACCCAGGCCGCCAAGGAGGCGGGCAACCTGGTGGATCTCGACTCCAACCCCACCAAGCTGCTGGACGTGGTGCTGGTGGGCAAGCAGCTGCTGGTGACCCGTGGCGCCCTGACCACCTTCTCCATCGCCAACGACGTGGCCAAGTACTTCGCTATCCTGCCGGCCCTGTTCATCGCCGCCTATCCGCAGCTGGGGGCGCTGAACCTGATGCAGCTGGGCAGCCCCGAGAGCGCCATCCTGTCGGCCATCATCTTCAACGCCCTGATCATCGTCGCGCTGGTGCCGCTGGCCCTGCGCGGGGTCAGCCTGCAGGGCACGGCAGCCAGCCTGCTGCGCCGCAACCTGTTGCTCTACGGTGTCGGTGGTCTGATCGTGCCCTTTATCGGAATCAAGTTGATCGACCTGGTCATCACCGGCCTGGGGCTGGTGTAACAGCATCACCGGATGCGGGGCAGACCCGCATCCACTCAACGCATTTGGAGCAAGAAAATCATGATAGCAATCAGAACCCTGCTGACCCTGACCCTGCTGCTGGGGGTGGCTTATCCGCTGGCCGTCACCGGGCTGGCCCAGCTTGTTTTCCCCTGGCAGGCCAACGGTAGCCAGCTCACCAACGACAAGCAGCAGGTGGTCGGCAGCGCCCTGCTGGCCCAGAAGTTCGAGCGGGCCGACTACTTCCACTCCCGCCCCTCCGCCAGCGACTTCGCCACCATAGGTGGTGGCGCCAGCAACCTGGGGATGAGCTCGCCGCTGCGGGCCGAGTTTGCCGCAGCGGTGGCCAGGGCGCAGCCGGAAGCCAGGGTCCCCGCCCTGCTGACCCGCTCCGCCTCCGGCCTCGATCCCCATCTGCCGCTCGATGCGGTGCTGGCTCAGGTGGAGCGGGTTGCCGGGCAACGGGGGCTGGATCCCGTTCGGCTGACGGAGCAGGTCAAGTCGGCGGCACAAGCTGGTATCCTTGGCCCGCAGGTGGTCAACATTCTCCAGTTGAACCTGCAACTCGATCATCAAAAGGGCGCCTGAGGGCGCTCCTTGCCGTTCGGGAAGGCTCTCGTTCGACAACGGGGACAAGCATGAGCAATGAGGTCACGGCCGCGGTTCGGCCGATGCAACGGGAGCGCGGGGATGCGTGATGAAGTGAGGGCGGACGCCCTGCTGGCGAGCCTGGAACAGGAGCACAGGGGCAAGCTGAAGGTGTTTCTCGGCGCGGCCCCCGGTGTGGGCAAAACCTACGCCATGCTGCAGGCGGTGCGGGAACAGGCCAGGGAGGGGGTCGACATCCTGATCGGGGTGGTGGAGACCCACGGTCGTCAGGAAACGCTCGCTCTACTCGACAAGCTCGCCATCCAGCCGCGCAAGCTGCACCTGCACCGCCAGCAGCGGCTGGAGGAGATGGATCTGGACGGCCTGCTGACCCGCAAACCCGCCATCGCCGTGGTGGACGAGCTGGCCCACAGCAACGCCCCCGGCAGCCGCCACGAGAAGCGCTGGCAGGATGTGGAGGAGCTGCTCGGCGCCGGCATCGACGTCTACACCACCCTCAACGTGCAGCACCTGGAGAGCCTCAACGATCTGGTGTGGCAGCTGACCGGGGTCAGGGTCAAGGAGACCCTGCCCGACCAGGTACTGCTGGAGGCCGACAGCCTGGTGCTGATCGACCTGCCCCCCAAGGAGCTGCTCGGCCGCCTCAAGGAGGGGAAGGTCTATGTGCCCCACCAGGCCAAGGCCGCCCTGCAGTCCTTCTTCTCCCTCAACAACCTGACCGCCCTGCGGGAGCTGGCGATGCAGACCGCCGCCAGCCACGTGGAGGGGGATCTGCAACTGCAGTGGCAGGCCGCCGGCAAGACCACCTTGCCGCTGAGAGGCAAGCTGATGGTCTGCCTCGGCGACGAGCACGGCGCCGCCCTGGTGCGCTACGGCCACCGCTTCGCCCAGCGCCGTCAGCTGCCCTGGCTGGTGGTGCACGTCGACAGCAAGGGGCAGCGTTCCGCCGAGCAGGAGCAGGCGCTGGCACTCGCCTCCCAGCTGGGTGCCAAGGTGCTGACCCTCTCCAGCCCGGCGGTGGCCGACGCCCTGCTGGAGACGGCCGAACAGCAGCAGGTGTCGCAACTGCTGCTGGGCAAGCCCCACAAGGCGCCGTGGCGCCGCTCCCTGGTGCAGCATCTGCTCAGGCAGGCACAGGGGCTCGAGATCACCCTGGTGGACACAGAGAAGCGCAAACCCCGCCTGAACTGGCAACCGCTTCACCCCAAGGACATTCGCCAGAGCCTGCTGGCGGTGGTCATCATGGGGACCACCTCTGCCGCCGTCTGGGGCCTCTCCCACTGGCTGCCGCCCGCCTCCCTGCCCATGCTGTTCGTGCTGGGGGTGCTGGCCACCGCGCTCACCACCAGCCTGGTGCCCGCCATCCTGGCTGCCGTGCTGGGCTTCGTCGGCCACAATCTGCTGTTCACCGTCCCCTACTTCTCCCTCAGCGTGGCCAGCCACAGCGACCTGCTCACCCTGTTCGTGCTGCTGATCGTCGGCATCACGGCCGGACGGCTCGCCTCCCGTCAGCGCCAGCAGCTGGTCGGCCTGCGCGAGACCCAGCAGCTGGGCAACGCCCTGCTCTCCCTGAGCCAGGGGCTGGCCACCGCCAGCAGCCCGGTCGAGGTGCTCAGGCAAGGGAGCCAGGCCATCTCGCTGGCGCTGGGCCAGCCGGTGTTTGCCCTCGATCGGCACTACCAGTACTGGGCCGGCTCGACCGAGCACAAGCCGGGGCAGACCGACAAGGCGGCCATCGACTGGTGTCTGGCCCAGAAGCAGAGCGCTGGCGCCCACACCGCCACCCTCAACGCGGCCGAGGCCCAGTACCATCACCTCAGCGATGACCTGGTGCTGGGCATATTGCTGGCCAATCCGCTCGCCTCCTCGGCCGAGCATCAGCTGCAGGCGCTGCTCACCGATATCCGCGCCGCCCTGGCACGGATCGACCTCAACGAGCGGCTGGCCGACAGCCAGCTGCAGGCAGAGACCGACCGGATGCGCGCCGCCCTGCTCTCTTCTGTCTCCCACGATTTGAAGACGCCGCTCGCCACCATCATGGGGGCCGGCAGCACCCTGCTGGAATATGGTGACCGGATCAGCAGCGAAGACCGCAGCGAGCTGTTGCACTCGGTACAGGAGGAGGCGCGCCGCCTGCACAGCTATGTGCAGAACCTGCTGGACATGACCCGCATCGGCTCACCCGACTTCCAGCTGAAACGGGATTGGGTCGATCTTGCGGATCTGGTGGAGAATGCCCGCCGCCGGCTCGACTCTTCCTGGCGCCAGCACAAGCTGCTGGTGCACTTCGATCAGCAGATCCCCCGGCTCTATGTGCACGGTGCCCTGATCGAGCAGGTGCTGGTCAACATCCTCGACAACGCCTCCCGCTACTCGCCGGCCGGCACCCCCATCGAGTTCAAGGTGATGCTGGCGGACCCCGACCTCATCATCGACATCATAGATATCGGGGTCGGTATCGCCGAGTCGGACCGAGACAAGATCTTCAACCTCTTCTACACCCAGCCGGTTGGTGATTGCGGCAGCCGTGGTACCGGGCTTGGCCTCGCCATTTCCCGCGCTATGATAGAGGTCCATGGGGGCCGCATCTGGGCCTTTTCCGGCCCCAACGGCAACGGTACCTGCATGCGCATCTCCCTGCCGCTGGCCCTCAATGCTCCGGCGGCCTGATGGTCGCCGCCCTTTTTCATCAGCGAGCTGGAGGTTGAATGGCTCACATACTGGTCATCGACGACGAGGCGGCCATCCGCCGTTTTTTGCGGATCAGCCTGATCGCCGAAGGCCATCAGGTCAGCGAGGCGGTCGGCGTCAACGAGGGGCTGGCGCAGTATCGCCACCTCAACCCCGACCTGGTGATCCTGGATCTGGGCCTGCCGGATGGGGATGGCCTTCAGGTGTTGCAGGCCATTCGCGAACACCATCAGCATCCGGTACTGGTGCTGTCGGCGCGGGACTCGGAGCAGGAGAAGGTGCGCCTGCTGGATGCCGGAGCCAATGACTACATGAGCAAGCCGTTCGGCGTCGGTGAAATGATGGCCCGTATCCGGGTGCTGCTGCGCCAGCGGGCCGGGGTCAGTAGTGGCGAGCAGCGCCACTTCCCCCAGTGCGGGCTGACCCTGGACAGCAGCAGCCACAGGGTCACCCTGGGGGAGGAAGAGGTGGCCCTTTCCCGCAAGGAGTTCGCCCTGCTGCAGGCGCTGGTGTGCCACCCCGGCAAGCTGGTGCTGCAGACCCAGCTGCTCAACGACATCTGGGGGCCGAGCCACAAGGAGGACACCCACTACCTGCGCATCGTCATCGCCAGCCTGCGCAAGAAGCTGGGGGATAACCCTCAAGACCCCGCCCTTATCGAGACCGAATCCGGCATCGGCTACCGTTTTATCGGCAGCTGATATTGCAGCAAGAAGCTGGGCGGCAGCATTCCCAGCAACCCACCCTCATCGAGACCAAGCCCGACATCGGCTACCGCTTTATCGGCAGCTGATGTTTCACGTGGAACGACGCCAGCAACAACACAGGGCCAACAGACCGCAGCCACCGAGCAGCAGACCGAGATCCTGCAAGCTGGCAGCAACCGCCAACCCCAGGCTGAGCAACAGGTAGTAACCGAGCCCGAACAGGGCGCCAGAACTGCCCGCCACCTCCCGATAGGCCAGCAACGCCTGGCTCAGCACATTGGGGATCGCCAGCCCGAACGCCACTACCACTCCCGTCATGGGCAGCAGAAACCAGAGTGAAGCCTGGCTGGCCCACACCAGCCAACCCGAGCCCAGCGCCAACACGGCGGCGAGCCGGATCAGGGAGGCAGGCAGCCAGCCAAGCCCCAGCAGACGCTTGTTGACCAGACTCCCCCCCAGGGTCGCCAGTGCCAGCACGATACCGGAGTAACCAAACTCGCCCGCGCTCAACCCCAGCCCGGCAAACAGAAACGGCGCCAGGCTGTAGTAGCCAAACAGCATGGTGTTGAACAGCGCCACCAGAGCGGCGCTGCGCCACAAGCCGGTATCACGCACCATCCGGCATGCCAGCGGCCAGAGTGCCACTCGCTGGGTGGTGATCGGCCGGGTTTCCGGCAACTGCCGGCAGGCCATCAACAACAAGCCGATTGCCAATGCCAGCAGGGCGCCAAATACCCCGAGATAACCAAAACCATCGGCCAGCAGGCCGCCGCTCACCAGCCCCAGCACTGGGCTGAGGGAGAGCGCTATGCCCATCACCGAAAAGACCCGCGCCAGATCGCTGCCCTGATAGCTGTCGCGCAGCATGGTCTGGGTCACCACTGAGCCCACGGCAGCGCCGAAAGCCGCAATGACCCGGGCCAGCAGCAGGGTTTCAAACTGGGTGGCCAGCAACGCCAGCAGGGTGCCGGCGCCATAGGTCAGCAAGCCCGCCAACATGGCTGGGCGCCGCCCGATGAGATCGCACAACCGACCCCAGCAAACCACGCCCGCCGCAAACGCCAGAAAATAGACCGATAGGGTCTGGGATGCCTGCCCCTCGCTCACCCGAAACTCAGTGGCGATATGGGTCAGTACCGGGCTGTAGATGGTCTCCACTATCTGTGGAAACATCATCAGTCCAACCACCAGCCAGAGCGGTGGCAACTTGTTGTTCATGACAAACCTCCTTCACTAGAGGCCGTCATTCTAGAGTGACGCAGACTGTCCGATTACAATAAGCAGGACTATAAACATCAAGAATAGGACACATGGCCTTTATTCTTCCCGATCACCCTTTTGATCCGGATCAGCACGACGGCAGTGCCATCGGGATCGCCGCCGCCCTCGGCTGGCACGACTCTGGCCGCCACCAGCACAGGCGCCATCAGCTGCTGTTCGCCCAGGCCGGCTGCATGACCATAGAGCTGGACGATCAGGTCTGCCTGCTGCCGCCGACGCGGGCCGCCTGGTTGCCGGCGGGTCTGCCCCATCGGGTGCTGATGCGCGGGGTGGTGGCCTATCGCTCCCTCTATTTCAAACCCGAACCCGGCTTGCCGGCCGAGATGGCGGTGCTGGCGGTCAACCCGCTGCTGCGGGAGATCATCGAACGGATGGCGCTCTGGCCGTGGGACAAGCCGGAGGCAGAGCAGACCTGCACACTGGCATTATTGAAAGAGGAGCTGGCGCAAGCGCCGCGGGAATCCTGGCAGTTGCCGCTGCCGTCAGACGTACGTCTGGTGGGCTGGCTGCAGGAGGTGAAACAGGGCGATGCCCTGCCCGATCGGCTCAACCGGCTGGCCGAACGGGTGGGTGCCAGTGACAAGACCATAGGCCGCATCTTCATGCGGGAGACCGGCATGAGCTACCAGGCCTGGCGTCAGCAGTGGCGACTGCTGCGGGCGCTGGAGCTGCTGGCAGAAGCCGAGCCCATCAGCCGGGTGGCGGCTGCGCTGGAGTTCGCCAGCGACAGCGCCTTCATCGCCTTCTTCAGGCAACACACGGGGCAGACCCCCTTGCGCTATCTCAACTCTCGGGGTGAGTCGCATCGGCCGAGCTCGCCTCCACCACCAGGGTATCCAGCGCCAGCGGCTTGAGGTTGTGGATCGCCTCCTCCACTACGGCATGGGAGGCCTGCTGCTGCTGGGCCAATATTTCCTGCTCCAGCTTGACGCTGTCCAGTTCGGGTCTGGGGTATTCGTCGGCCATGACGTTCAGGCTCAGGCTGCTGGCAATCAAGGTTGCGATCAGGATTTTCATCTGGTGTGCTCCGGTGTGGTTGAGATGACCAGATAACTATTCCAATTGTTGTGCCACATCTATAACGACATGATTTTACACAAATTAATTGTTTTTAGATGAGAGGTGGTGCCAGTTGGAAAACAACTTGTAGTCAGGATTGAACCAACAAGTGGTCATTTTCACCACACTAGATTTTGCCTGCTGTTCCACGTGGAACGTCCCATTTTTTTGATCGACACCCGCTTTTAAACTGAGCTATGGTGCTAGCTTCCCCGTAACTGACTCTGGATCTGTCACCGAATGGAATTTTCCTTGTTCGGCGAGAAGTTCACTCGCCATGCCGGTATTACCCAACTCATGGATGACCTTAATCAGGGGCTGACCAATCCGGACGCCATCATGCTGGGTGGCGGCAATCCGGCCCCCATCCCCGCCATGCTGGAACGCTTTCAGGCCGAGGCCAAGAGCCTGCTCGACAACGGTGAGCTGGTGAAGGCGATGGCCAACTACGACGGCCCCCAGGGCAAGGACAGGTTCACCAAGGCGCTGGCGGCCCTGCTCAGCAAGGAGCTGGGCTGGGAGATTTCCGCCCGCAACATCGCCCTGACCAACGGCAGCCAGAACGCCTTCTTCTATTTGTTCAACCTGCTGGCGGGCGAATTTGCCGATGGCCGCAAGAAGAAGGTGCTGTTCCCGCTCGCCCCCGAGTACATCGGTTATGCCGATTCGGCACTGGCAGACGACTACTTCGTGGCCTACAAGCCCACCATCGAGAAATTGCCAGACGGCCAGTTCAAATATCACGTGGACTTCGAGAGCCTGCAGGTGGGTGACGACATCGGGGTGATCTGCGTCTCCCGCCCCACCAACCCGACCGGCAACGTGCTGACCGACGAAGAGATCGAGCACCTCGATCAGATCGCCCGCGACAAGGGTATTCCGCTGCTGATCGACAACGCCTACGGCGTCCCCTTCCCTGGCATCATCTTCAGCGAGGCCAAGCCGTTCTGGAACGCCAACACCATCCTCTGCATGAGCCTCTCCAAGCTGGGGTTGCCGGGCACCCGCTGCGGCATCGTCATCGCCGACGAGAAGATCATTCAGGCCATCACCAACCTGAGCGGCATCATCAATCTGGCACCGGGCAGTCTGGGCCCCGCCATCACCATTCCGATGATCGAGAGCGGCGAGATCATCGCCCTCAGCGAGCAGGTGGTGAAACCCTTCTATCGGCAGAAGGCGGAGCTGGCGGTGCAGCTGCTGCGCGAGGCCATCCCCGATCCGCGCTTCCACATCCACAAGCCGGAAGGCGCCCTCTTCCTCTGGCTCTGGTTCGAAGACCTGCCGATCCACTGCCAGGAACTGTATGAGCGATTGAAGACGAAGAACCTGCTGATCGTGCCGGGCCACTACTTCTTCCCCGGCATCGACGATCCCGAGTGGCGTCACAGCCGGGAGTGCATCCGCCTCAACTACTCCCAGAGCGAGGAGCTGGTGCGCCGCGGCATCGCCATCCTGGCCGACGAGATCAACACCCTCTACGCCGGCTAAGCCAGTTCGGCGATACAAAAACAGAGGGGCCTGCAAATGCAGGCCTCTCTTCTATCAGCTGGTCAGCGGTACTGTTTAGCCGGGCAGCGCCAGCTGCTCGGGTTTGCCGATGGGGATGGCGCGGGGCTTGAGCGCCTCCGGCAGCTCGCGGGCCAGCTCTATGGTCAGCAGGCCATGCTCCAGCTTGGCACCCTGCACTTCCACGTGCTGGCTCAGCTTGAAGGCGAGCTCGAAGTCCCGCTCGGCGATCCCCTGATGGAGGAACTGGCGCTCGCCCATGGAGGCGACCTTGCGCCCCTTCACCTTGAGGGTGCCGTTTTCGGTCTCCAGCTCCAGCTCATTGCGATCGAAACCGGCCACGGCAACCGTGATGAGGTAGCTGTCGTGATCGCGCTTTTCGATGTTGTACGGGGGGTAGGCCGAGGTCTTCTGCTCGAACAGGCCTTCCAGCTCACGGGCCATCCGCTCGAAGCCGACGGCATTGGAATAGAGATGAGAAAAATCGAGGTTACGCATGATCCTATCCTTCTATAAAGCAACAGGGTTTACTCTCCACGGGCCCGTCAATCGGCACCCGGGAAACATCAACAATGCAACGAGGTCAGGCTGTCAGCCGTTGATCTCGATCTTGCGGGGCTTCATTGCCTCGGGCACTTCGCGCACCAGGTCGATGTGCAGCAGACCGTTTTTCAGGTCGGCCCCCTTCACTCGCACATAGTCGGCCAGCTGGAAGCGACGCTCGAAGCCGCGTTCGGCTATGCCTTGATAGAGGTAGTTACGCTCGGTGTCGGCCTGCTTGTTGCCCTTCACCGTCAGCAGATTTTCCTGGAAGCTCAGCTCCAGCTCTTCCTGGGTAAAGCCCGCCACCGCCATGCTGATTCGGTAGTCGCTGTCACCCAGCTGCTCGATGTTGTAGGGGGGATAACCGGCATTGCCATTGCTGGCCGCAGATTCGATGAGATTGGCCAGACGATCGAAACCGATAGCAGAACGATAGAGCGGAGAAAAGTCGATAGAACGCATAGTATTATCCTCTTTTGAGCGATAACCAATTGTTTGCCCTCCTGATGGACGGGCGCCTGGTCGAAACCTCTGTCGAGCGTTCCGGCCTTGTTATCTATATAAGGGCCCGCTTTCGGCTTTCAAGGGCTCTGATCGAAAAATCTTCTCTCCGCCCATTTGCAGGCTTTTTCCTTATTGGGCTTCCTCCCCCAGTCACAAACGACTGAAGAGCTGAGGGCCACAGCATGTCCCGTTGCAAACCAGAAAGGGGGCTGGAGCCAACCTTCACTTTCTCCGATGATACTCTGCCGTCGATCGCCTGTTTGCCGAGTGGCACGTGCGCGGGCTCACTCTGATCCAGGAAACGACCCGGATGGAGTTTGGTTACACCTGCATGGCTCTCGATCCGGACGACCATCGTCTGCGCCTCTACTGTCCGGCCGCCGAACTCATATAAGTCTGTACAGTCACACTAAGGAGGAGCCATGTTTCACGTGGAACGTGCCACTTTCTCCGCCAGAAAAACAAAAAGCCGCTCACAGGGAGCGGCTTTTTAATATCGTACTGATGCGTCGAATTAGACGTCGAGGTTGGCCACCCGCAGGGCGTTGGTCTCGATGAAGTCGCGACGCGGCTCTACTGCATCCCCCATGAGGGTGGAGAAGAGCTGGTCGGCACCGACGGCGTCATCAATGGTGACACGCAGCATGCGGCGGGCTTCCGGATCCATGGTGGTTTCCCACAGCTGATCCGGGTTCATCTCGCCCAGCCCTTTATAGCGCTGAATGTAGATGCCGCGCTTGCCTTCGTTCATCAGCCACTCGACCGCTTCAACGAAGCTGGAGACCGGTTTCACCTTCTCGCCACGCTTGATGTAACCACCTTCCTCGATCAGGTTGGCGATCTCCTTGCCCAGCGAGACCAGCTGGCGGTATTCACCGGACTGCAGGAAGTCGTAGCTGAGCGGATATTCGCGGTCGACACCGTGCTGACGTACCACAGCGTGCGGCACGAACAGGCTGCGCTCTTCGTCACGACGCACCTGCATCTGGTACTGGATGCCCTGGTTGCTCTCGTTGAGCACGGCTTCCATGCTCTGACACCAGGCCTGAAGATCGCTCTCGCTGGTCAGCAGGGCTTCGTTCAGTTCCGGCTGATAGATCAGCTGGGTCAGCACGGCTTCCGGTGCACGACGGGACATGCGGGTGATCAGGTGAGTCACGGCGCGATGCTGGTTGACCAGACGCTCCAGTGCCTCGCCACCAATGGCCGGCGCGGACTCGTTGACGTGCAGGGTCGCACCATCCAGCGCCATGGCAGTTTGGTACTGCAGCAGCGCATCCTCGTCTTTCAGGTACTGCTCCTGCTTGCCCTTCTTCACCTTGTAGAGCGGCGGCTGGGCGATATAGACGTAGCCACGCTCGATGATTTCCGGCATCTGGCGATAGAAGAAGGTCAGCAGCAGGGTACGGATGTGCGCACCATCGACGTCCGCATCCGTCATGATGATGATGTTGTGATAGCGCAGCTTGTCCGGGTTGTACTCGTCACGACCGATGCCGCAGCCCAGCGCGGTGATCAGGGTGCCCACCTCTTGCGAGGAGATCATCTTGTCGAAACGGGCCTTCTCCACGTTCAGGATCTTGCCCTTGAGCGGCAGAATGGCCTGGTTCTTACGGTTGCGACCCTGCTTGGCGGAACCGCCCGCAGAGTCACCCTCCACTATGTAGAGTTCGGAGAGGGCCGGGTCTTTCTCCTGACAGTCCGCCAGCTTGCCGGGCAGACCTGCGATGTCCAGCGCGCCTTTGCGGCGGGTCAGTTCGCGGGCCTTGCGGGCCGCTTCACGGGCGCGGGCCGCATCGATGATCTTGTTGACCACGATCTTGGCATCGCCCGGGTTTTCCAGCAGGAAGTCGGCCAGCTTCTCGCCCATCGCCTGTTCGACGGCGGTCTTCACTTCGGAAGAGACCAGCTTGTCCTTGGTTTGGGAGGAAAACTTGGGATCCGGCACTTTGACGGAGATAACGGCAATCAAACCTTCACGCACGTCGTCACCGCTGGCGGCAGATTTGGCCTTCTTGCTGTAGTCCTCTTTGTCCATGTAGGAGTTGAGGGTACGGGTCAGCGCGGTACGGAAGCCCACCAGGTGGGTGCCGCCATCACGCTGCGGAATGTTGTTGGTGAAGCAGTAGACCCCTTCCTGATAGGCGTCGTTCCACTGCATGGCGACTTCGACACCGATGCCGTCCTGCTCGGTGGTGAAGTGGAACACCTTCGGGTGGATCGGGGTCTTGTTCTGGTTCAGATACTCGACGAACGCCTTGATGCCGCCTTCGTAGCAGAAGTGCGCCTCACGGCCATCACGCTCGTCCATCAGACGAATGGAGACGCCGGAGTTGAGGAAGGAGAGCTCGCGCAGGCGCTTGGCCAGGATCTCGTAGTGGAACAGGGTGTCGCTGAAGATGGTCGGGCTCGGCCAGAAACGCACTTCGGTCCCGGTGGTGGTGGCATCACCGATCTGCTTGAGCGGTGCCTGCGGCTCACCCAGGTGATAAGTCTGCTCGTAGACGTGACCGTTGCGACGAATTGTCAGCAGCAGCTTGTCAGAGAGGGCGTTTACGACGGAGACACCCACACCGTGCAGACCACCAGATACCTTGTAGGAGTTGTCGTCGAACTTGCCGCCGGCGTGCAGCACGGTCATGATGACTTCGGCAGCGGAACGGCCCTCTTCCGGGTGAATGTCGACCGGAATGCCACGACCGTTGTCGCGGACGGAGACGGAGCCGTCGGAATGGATCTTGACCTGAATCTCGGAGCAGTAGCCAGCGAGCGCCTCGTCAATGGAGTTATCGACCACTTCGAACACCATGTGGTGCAGGCCCGAGCCATCATCCGTATCGCCGATATACATCCCCGGGCGCTTGCGGACCGCATCCAGGCCCTTCAGTACCTTGATATTCGAGGAGTCGTAAGTATTTTCACTCATAGCTTACTCTCTGCCTTCTCTAACGTTTCGGAGATCTTGCCTTGTTCCACGTGGAACAACTTGCAGTCATTCGCATCCATCATGTCTGCGAGCTGACCGGTGTCGATGGCGGTGATGAACACCTGGGACGCACACTGCTTCAGCCTTGCAGCCAGCAAGCGGCGCTTCTCGACATCCAGTTCAGAGGCAAAATCGTCAATTAAAAAAATACAGCCACGGCTGCTATGTTGATTCAAATAGAGCCCTTGGGCCAGCCGCATGGCACAGACCAGCAACTTCAACTGACCCCGGGACAAAATGTCCTGAGCAGGCACCCCGTTCGCCTTGAGGCGCACATCGGCTTTCTGTGGACCGACGCCGGTATAGCCCAGCGACCGATCCCGCTCAAATCCCGCCTCCAGCAACTCATTGAGGGGGGTATCTTTCTCCCAGCCCCGATAGAAACCTAGGCTGATATCGAATTCCGGCAAAAAGTCCGCCGTCATCTCCTTGATAAGGGGCGTAATAGCCTGACAATAGTTGGCGCGAAACTCTGCCAACTCGCCCCCCAACCGCACCAGCTCCTGATCCCAGAATGCCAGCTGGCGATACTGGGTGCTCTGACGCAGCAGCGCATTGCGCTGTTTCAGCAGGCGCCGCACTCGACCCCACAGGGCGAAGAAGGTCGGTTCCTGATGAAAGACCCCCCAGTCGAGCCAGGCCCGGCGAGCCTGGGGCCCGCCGGTCAGCAGATTGAAGCCATCTGGATGGATCAACTGCACCGGCAGCAGCTCGGCCAGATCGGCCAGACGCTGGGCCTGGGCCCCGGCAATCTTGAGCTGGGTCTCGCCACTCTTGTCCTTGGCGAGACCGATGGGGACCTGGCGCCCCTCCAGTTCGCACTGGGCGAACAGGGTAAACGCCCTCTCCCCCTGGCGGATGACCCGCCCGGTCAGGTGAGTGCGAAAGGAGCGCCCCAGACCGAGGTAGTGAATGGCTTCCAGCACGCTGGTCTTGCCGCTGCCGTTGCACCCGACCAGGATGTTGAGGCCGGGTGACAGCTTGAGACTGGCTTGCTGGATATTGCGAAAATCGCTGAGCTGGAGTTTGGCCAGAGACACGACTAGATCCGCATCGGCATTACCACGTACTGAGCATCCTGATTGTCAAAATCCTCAATAATGGCACTGCTGACGGAATCGCTCAGACTGACCCGGATTTGGTCACATTTTAACGTATTCAGCACGTCCAGCACATAAGAGACGTTGAAGCCGATCTCCATCTCGCCAGCGGCATATTGTACGTCAAGCAGCTCTTCGGCTTCTTCCTGTTCCGGGTTGTTGGCGGTGATGCGCAGCAGGTTTTCCTGCAGATTGAGACGCACACCACGGAATTTCTCGTTGGAGAGGATGGCGGCACGGGCAAACGCCTGGCGCAGATCCTCGCGACCGGCGATCAGGGCCTTGTCGCTGTTGCGCGGAATGACACGGCGCCAGTCCGGGAAACGGCCATCCACCAGCTTGGAGGTGAAGATGAAACCGTCGAGGGCGGCGCGCAGGTTGCTGCGACCGATCTGCAGCCGCACCGGCTTGTCTTCCGCCTCAAGCAGACGCACCAGTTCCAGCACCCCTTTGCGCGGCAGGATAACCTGATGATCGGGCAGCGATTCCCCCACTACCTCGCGGCGGCAGGTCGCCAGCCGGTGACCATCGGTCGCCACAGTGCGCAAGCCATGCCCTTCGCTCTCGAACAGCATGCCGTTCAGGTAGTAGCGCACGTCCTGGCTCGCCATGGAGAACTGGGTAGCATCGATCAGCTTCTTCAGTTCCAACTGGCTGATGTCGAACTCGAGCACGGACTCCCAGTCCTCGATGTTCGGGTATTCGGTCGCCGGCAGGGTCGACAAGTTGAAGCGGGAGCGGCCGGAACGGATGATCAGGCGCTCGCCTTCGGTATTGAGACGGATCTCGGCGCCTTCCGGCAGGCCGCGGCAGATATCCAGCAGCTTGCGTGCCGGCACTGTGGTGCGGCCATCTTCACTGGCCCCGTTCAGATAGACCTGACCGATCATCTCTACTTCAAGATCGGTACCGGTCAGTGACAGCAGACCGTTGCTGACATCAAGCAGCACGTTGCCGAGGATCGGCAGGGTCGGTCGGCCACCGAGGGCGCCGGACACCAGTTGCAGAGGACGTAACAGGGCCTCACGGCTAATTTCGAGCTGCATCTGTGCTCTCCGTAGTGATTAGGAGGAAAGGATTCGGATCAGGTTGGAATATTCGATCTGCATCTGTGCACTTGGTTCCGTTATCAGGAAGAAAGGGTACGGATCAGGTTGGAATAGTCCTCCTTGATGTCGTGACTCTCTTCCTTCAGCTGCTCGATCTTGCGGCAGGCATGAAGAACGGTGGTGTGGTCACGGCCACCAAAGGCATCACCTATCTCCGGCAAACTATGGTTGGTCAGCTCCTTGGCCAGCGCCATCGCCAACTGGCGAGGACGGGCGACGGAGCGGGAACGGCGCTTGGAGAGCAGATCCGCCAGCTTGATCTTGTAGTACTCCGCCACCGTCTTCTGGATATTGTCGATGGTGACCAGCTTCTCCTGCAACGCCAAGAGATCGCGCAGCGCTTCGCGCACGAAATCGATGTTGATGGCACGGCCGGTAAAGTTGGCATTGGCGATCACCCGGTTAAGAGCCCCTTCCAGCTCACGGACGTTGGAACGCAAGCGCTTGGCGATGAAGAAGGCCACTTCGTCCGGCAGGTGGATCTGGTTCTCATCGGCCTTGCGCATCAGGATGGCAACCCGGGTCTCCAGCTCCGGCGGTTCGATCGCCACGGTCAGACCCCAGCCGAAGCGGGACTTGAGACGATCCTCGACACCGTTGATCTCCTTCGGATAACGATCCGAGGTCAGGATGATCTGCTGGTTGCCTTCGAGCAAGGCGTTGAAAGTGTGGAAGAACTCCTCCTGGGAGCGCTCCTTGTTGGCGAAGAACTGGATGTCATCGATGAGCAGGGCGTCGACGCTGCGGTAATAGCGCTTGAACTCTTCGATGGCGTTGTTCTGCAGCGCCTTCACCATGTCCTGGACGAACCGCTCGGAGTGCATATAGATGACTTTCGCATCTTTTTTGCTCTCCTTGATGGCATTGCCAACGGCGTGCAGCAGGTGAGTTTTACCCAGACCAGTGCCGCCATAGAGGAACAGCGGGTTGTAAGCGCCACCCGGGTTATCCGCCACCTGACGGGCAGCCGCACGGGCCAACTGGTTGGACTTACCTTCGACGAAATTCTCGAAGGTATAGTTCACGTTGGTGTTGCTCTTGTGGTTCGGTTCCGGCTTGGCTTCGGCCTTGCTTTCCCAGCTCTTCTGCAAGTTATTCACAGGTGCGGCGCCCTGTGCCGGCGCTCTGGCGACGGCCACGGGATGGGGACGATTACCGATATCAAAACGCAGGGCGGGGCCATCGACCCCGCAGAGTTCATTGATGATGCCGTTCACCCGGATGAGGTACTTGTCTCGTACCCAGTCCAGAACGAAGCGATTCGGTGCATACAGGGTCAGAGTATTGTCACTCAACTCCGCTTGAAGCGGCCGGATCCACATGCTGAATTCTGCCGAGGGCAACTCATCTTGCAGCCGGTTAAGGCACTGCTGCCATAGCGAAGCAGTCACTCTAAACTCCTGTCGATTGATTAACTAAAGACCGGCTATTCTACTTTTTTAGCCGCCGGATCTCCAGCCGTCACCCCGTGGATCCAGCAAATAAGATCCTTGACTTTCAAGGATCCAGCGCCATTGGATCATCATTCATCCCCAAAGTTACCCACAGCTTGATCCACCGCCATAAACGATGGATTCGGACCTCATCGTCATGTTATTTCATATAACAAAATGTCATTTATTTTTTAAATTTTATTCCAATAACATCAGCGCGAAACCAGTTATTCCAACTACAAATACAAGACATTCAGAGAGAGAAACCCCATGAAAACATCTATCAAGCTCATTTCCGGCGCTGCCATTCTGCTGGCCACCCTGTCCGGCCAAGCCATCGCCCAGGAAACCATCAAGGTTGGCATGTCCGGCAAATACTTCCCGTTCACCTTCGTCAAGCAGGACAAGCTGCAAGGCTTTGAAGTGGATATGTGGAACCAGATCGGCGAACGCACCGGCTACAAGGTCGAATTCGTGACAGCCAGCTTCTCCGGCCTGTTCGGCATGCTGGAAACCGGCCGTATCGACACCATTTCCAACCAGATCACCATCACCGACGAGCGCAAGGCCAAGTACAACTTCTCCCAGCCTTACGTCTATGACGGCGCCCAGATCGTGGTCCGCAAAGGCAACAGCACCATCCATGGCTTCAAAGACCTGGAAGGCAAGACGGTGGCCGTGAACCTCGGCTCCAACTTCGAAGAGCTGCTGCGCAAAAACGACCCGAACAAGAAGATCGATATCCGTACCTATGACTCCAACTTCGAGCAGGACGTCGCTCTGGGTCGTATCGATGCTTTCGTGATGGACCGCGTCTCCACCGCCCAGCTGATCAAGGAGTCCAAGCTGCCGCTGCAACAGGCTGGCGCACCGTTCGAAACCATCGAGAATGCCCTGCCCTTCCTGAAGACTCCGGAAAAAGAGGCTGTGCTGAAGAAGGTTGACGAGGCCCTGAGCACCATGCGCAAGGATGGTTCCCTGCGTCAAATTTCCGAGAAATGGTTCGCCGCGGATATCACGACCAAATAAATGATGGATTTCGACTTCGAATACACGCTGGGGCTGTTTCCCATTCTGCTCAAATACCTGGGCACCACGATGGAAATGGCCCTGTGGGGATTCGTATTTGCACTCGTACTGTCGCTGGCCCTGGCGATAGTACGGGTGTTTCGCGTTCCCGCAATTCACTGGCTGGCGATGCTCTATATCTCGTTCTTTCGGGGTACTCCGCTGCTCGTCCAGCTGTTCCTGCTCTATTACGGGCTGCCGCAACTCTTCCCCATCTTCGTGGGGATGGATGCCTTTACTGCCGCCATCATAGGGTTGACCCTGCACTTCGCCGCCTACATGGCCGAGTCGATCCGTGCCGCCATTCTGGGGATACACAAGAGCCAGATGGAGGCCTCGCTCAGTATCGGCATGAGCCGTTACCAGGCGATGCAACGGATCATTCTGCCGCAGGCGGCCCGCATCGCGACCCCGTCGCTGATGAACTACTTCATCGACATGATCAAGAGCACCTCGCTGGCGTTTACCCTGGGGGTGGCCGAAATCATGGGCAAGGCGCAGATGGAGGCCTCCTCCTCCTTCAAGTTCTTCGAGAGCTTCATGGCGGTGGCCCTGGTCTACTGGGTAGTGGTCATCTTCTTCACCCGCTTGCAGCATCTGCTGGAAGTGCGCCTCAACCGTGCCTATTAAGGAGGGTCGCCATGATCAAGCTAACCGGCCTCGCCAAGGCATATGACGGCAACCAGGTGCTGAACAGCATCGATTTGGAGGTCAAAAAGGGGGAAATCGTCGTCATTATCGGTCCCTCGGGTACCGGCAAGTCGACCCTGCTGCGCTGCCTCAACCTGCTGGAAACCCCGGATGCGGGCCAGCTGGTCATCGACGACCTGCAACTCAACCTGGCCAACGCCAGCGAACAGCAGGCCATCGAACTGCGCAAGCGAGCCTCCTTCGTATTCCAGAACTACGCCCTGTTTGCCAACAAGACGGCACAGGACAACATTGCCGAAGGGCTGATCACCGTCTGGAAGCAGCCGAAGGCGGAGGCTCGCGCCACCGCCCTCGGCATCCTGGAAGACATAGGCCTGGCCGACAAGAAGGATGCCTACCCGGCCTCCCTCTCCGGCGGCCAACAGCAGCGGGTGGGTATAGGCCGCGCCATGGCGGCCCACTCCAAGGTCATCCTGTTTGACGAGCCCACGTCAGCCCTCGATCCCGAATGGGTCGACGAGGTGCTGGGGCTGATGAAGAAACTGGCACGCCAGCACCAGACCATGGTGGTGGTTACCCATGAGATCGAGTTCGCTCGGGATGTCGCCGATCGGGTGATCTTCATGGAGGGAGGGCGGATCGTGGAGCAGGGTCCGCCAGATCAGATACTGGTCGATCCCAAGGATCCCCGTACCCGGGAGTTCCTGCGCAAAGTGCTGAAATAGCTCTCTCTTTGGCGGCCTGGCCGCCTTTTTTATTGGTGGATCCCTTGTTTAACAACGGCCAGCCAGTATAATCCGGAGCCCTTGATCCTCCGGATCCTCACTCCCTGCCATGGTCCTTTCAAGACCGGAACAGGATGGAAGGGAACGGCGGATTGACTAAAAGCCGAACTCTGTTTAGAATTCGGCCTCTTTTGCTAGTCGTCACAAGCTATAGCTGGCGCGTCGGCTAAGTGTGACAATCAAAACTGTACAGTAATACGGAATCGAATCATGAAACGTACTTTTCAACCGTCCAACCTGAAGCGCAAGCGCTCTCACGGTTTCCGCGCCCGCATGGCTACTGCCAACGGTCGTAAAGTTCTGGCCGCTCGTCGTGCCAAGGGTCGTGCTCGTCTGGTAGTTTAATGCCTACCCAGCACACCTTCTCTCGGGAGTTACGTCTGTTAACTCCCGAACACTTCAAACGCGTATTCGCCGAGCCTGTCCGGGCCGCTTCCCCGCAAATTACGCTTCTCGCCTGCCCCAATTCACTCGAACACCCACGTCTTGGTCTCGCCGTGCCCAAAAAAGCACTCAAGCGTGCCGTCTGGCGTAACCGTGTCAAACGTGTGGTTCGGGAAAGTTTCCGCCTCAAACAGCATCAGCTGCCCGCTATCGACATCGTGGTGATCGCCAAGGCCGGTGTGAAAGAGATGGATAACGAGGAACTGTTCAAGTTACTGGAAAAGCTATGGCGCACTCTGTCACGCCGTTGCAATGGGTAGCTATCAAACTGATACGCCTGTATCAGCTAATCATTAGTCCCCTGCTGGGGCCGCGCTGCCGTTTTACCCCGACTTGTTCCCAATTTGCGATAGAAGCAATCCGACTTCACGGTTTCATAAAAGGCGTTTGGTTAGCTAGCAAACGTCTATTAAAATGCCATCCCTTATCCGAGGGTGGTTATGACCCGGTTCCGCAACCAAAGCGAAGAAACTGAAGACTATGGAATCACAACGCAATCTACTCCTGATCGGTTTGCTGTTCGTGAGCTTTTTGCTCTGGCAACAGTGGGAGTCCGACAAGGCTCCGAAGCCGGCCCCGACAACCGTGGCCCAAACCGAACAATTCGTACCTGAAGCCGGTCAGTCCGGTGATATTCCTCAGGTTTCCGAGCAAGCCAATGCGAGCGCCGCACGCAAGCTGATCACCGTCTCCTCCGACGTGCTCAAGCTGACCCTGGATACCCAGGGTGGTGACATCGTCTCTGCCGAACTGCTGGCCCACAAGCTGGAAGAGGGCAAGGACAAGCCGTTCGTGCTGCTGACCAGCCAGCCTGACCACATCTATGTCGCCCAGAGCGGCCTGGTTGGTCGCAATGGCCCTGACAGCCAGGCCGAAGGTCGTCCCACCTATGAAGCCGCCCAGACCAGCTACCAGCTGGCCGACGGTCAGGATCAAGTCGTGGTTCCCATGACCTGGACCGACAGCAAGGGTGTGGTCTTCACCAAGGAATTCGTGCTCAAGCGCGGTGACTACGCCGTTGGCGTCGATTACAAGATCGACAACAAGTCTGCCGAGCCGGTCCAGGTGCAGTTCTATGGTCAGCTGAAGCAGACCATTGCGACGCCGAAGGATCAGGAAGGTCATGCCATGGTGGCCAGCGCCTACCGTGGTGGCGCCTTCTCCAGCGAAGACACCCGCTACAAGAAGTACACCTTCGACGAGATGAAGGATGCCGACCTGAGCAAGACCACCCAGGGTGGTTGGGTCGCCATGCTGCAACACTACTTCGTCTCTGCCTGGGCGCCGAATGCCAACGACACCAACAGCTTCTACAGCCGCGTGATCCCGGGCAAAGCCCAAGCCATCATCGGTTACAAGGCGCCGCAGGTTGACGTGGCCGCCGGTCAGCAGGTCGAACTGACCAGCAAGCTGTGGGTCGGTCCCAAGCTGCAAGACCAGATGGCCAAGGTAGCCAACCACCTCGACCTGACCGTCGACTACGGCTGGCTCTGGTTCATCGCCCAACCGCTGCACTGGCTGCTGACCGTGTTCCACGGTTTTGTCCAGAACTGGGGTGTGGCCATCATCATGCTGACCCTGCTGGTTCGCGGCATCATGTTCCCGCTGACCAAGGCCCAGTACACCTCCATGGCCAAGATGCGCATGCTGCAGCCCAAGATTGCTGCCCTGCGCGAGCGCTTCGGCGACGATCGTCAGAAGATGTCTCAGGGTATGATGGAGCTGTACAAGAAGGAGAAGGTCAACCCGCTGGGTGGCTGTCTGCCGATCCTGGTCCAGATGCCGATCTTCATCGCCCTGTACTGGGCACTGATGGAATCCGTTGAGCTGCGTCACGCGCCGTTCGCCCTGTGGATCACCGACCTGTCAGTGAAGGACCCCTTCTTCGTGCTGCCAATCCTCATGGGTGCCTCCATGTGGTATCTGCAGAAGATGAGCCCGACCACCATTACCGACCCGATGCAGCAGAAAGTGATGCAGTTCATGCCGATCATCTTCACTTTCATGTTCCTCTGGTTCCCGGCAGGTCTGACCCTGTACTGGCTGGTGAGCAACGTCATCTCCATCATCCAGCAGACCATCATCTACCGTCAGCTGGAGAAGAAAGGCCTGCACTCACGCAACTGATGCGCAGCCAATCTTCCCGTGATGACAAAAGAGGCGGCCTTCGGGCCGCCTTTTTTATTACAATGTCCACCAATTACCGAACAAACGAGCCAAGCAAGATGACTACAGATACGATCGTGGCCCAGGCCACCGCCCCCGGCCGTGGCGGCGTCGGCATAGTCCGGGTCTCCGGTCCCGCCGCCGAACAGGTGGCCGAGATAGTACTCGGCAAACGCCCGCGAGTGCGTTACGCCGAATATCTGCCGTTCAGGGATGAGCAAGGCGAAGTGCTGGATCAGGGCATCGCCCTGCTGTTCAAGGCCCCCAACAGCTTCACCGGCGAAGACGTGCTGGAGCTGCAGGGCCACGGCGGCCCGGTCATCATGGACATGCTGGTGCGCCGCATCCTGCAGATCAAGGGGCTGCGCCCTGCCCGCCCCGGCGAGTTCAGCGAGCGCGCCTTCATGAATGACAAGCTGGATCTGGCCCAGGCCGAAGCCATCGCCGACCTCATCGAAGCCTCCAGCGAGCAGGCCGCCCGCAGTGCCATGCACTCCCTGCAGGGGCAGTTCTCCGGCAAGATCCAGCAGCTGGTGGAGAGCCTGATCCGCCTGCGCATCTATGTGGAAGCGGCCATCGACTTCCCGGATGAAGAGATCGATTTTCTCTCCGACGGCAAGGTAGCGGGGGATCTTTACTCCATCATGGGGTCGCTGGACGAGGTTCGCAGCGAAGCCAGGCAGGGCGCCCTGCTGCGGGAAGGGATGAAGGTGGTGATCGCCGGTCGTCCCAACGCTGGCAAGTCGAGCCTGCTCAATGCCCTGGCCGGGCGCGAGTCCGCCATCGTCACCGAGATCGCCGGTACCACCCGCGATGTGCTGCGCGAGCATATCCACCTCGACGGCATGCCGCTGCACATCATCGACACCGCCGGTCTACGCGATACCCAGGACAAGGTGGAGCAGATCGGCATTGAGCGTGCCTGGGCCGAGATCGAACAGGCCGACCGGGTGCTCTTCATGGTGGATGGCACGACGACAGATGCGGTGGACCCGCGGGAAATCTGGCCGGAATTTGTTGATCGGTTGCCAAAAAACATCGGCCTCACCGTTATTCGTAACAAGGCTGACCTGACCGGTGAAGATCTGGCGCCGAGCGAGGAGCTGGGCCACGCCGTCTATCGCATCTCAGCCAAGACCGAGCTGGGGCTGCCCGCCCTGCGCGAGCACCTGAAGGCCTGCATGGGCTTCCAGGGCAACACCGAAGGAGGCTTCATGGCCCGCCGCCGCCATCTGGACGCGCTGGAGCGTGCCGCCGAACGACTGCTGGTGGCCAAGGAGCAGCTGGAGGTATTCGTCGCCGGTGAGCTGGTGGCCGAAGAGCTGCGCCTGGCACAGGAGTCCCTCTCCGAGATCACCGGCGAGTTCAGCTCAGACGATCTGCTGGGCCGGATCTTCTCCAGCTTCTGCATCGGCAAGTAATGTGGTGAAAAATCAGCAATAAAAAGCAGCCATAAAGAACATAAGGCATTGTAAATGCTGGACTTTGTTTTTTTACTGGCTGTTCTTGCCTGATCTTGTTTCGTGAGAATTTACCCCGAGAGTACCCCGAAGTAACCTCTTGGGGTACTTTTGGGGGACACTCATGAAGATCAGCATCGAATACCGCGCACCGGACGCCGAAGGCAAGCGCGCTGCTCGCTTAACCTACTACGCCGGCTCCTACCTTGACCCAGCCACAGGCATCCGCAAGCACAAACGCAGCAGAGAGACCCTGGATCTCTTCCTGTACGACAAGCCGCGTACCCCAGCACAGCGGCTCCACAACAAAGAAACCCAGCGAGCAGCCGAAGCCATCCGCGCCAAGCGGCTCTTCGAGTACGAGACAGGTAAACACCATCTGGATTTCTCGAACGCCTACAAGGCCAGCTTCTTCGAGTACTTCCAAGAGGTTACTGACCAAAAAGCAGCAGGCAGCAAGAGCAACCATTCCATCTGGATATCAGCCCTCAAGCATTTACGCCAGTTCCATAAGCTGCCAGAACTGACTTTCGAGGAAGTAGATCAGCTGTTCTTGGAGGGTTTTCGGCATTACCTGATGCACAAAGCCCGCACCAAAAGCGGCACGCCACTGAGCCGCAACACCCAAAGTGCCTATTTCAACAAGTTAAGGGCAGCCCTGAACCAGGCAGAGCAGGAGCGGCTGCTGATGGATAATCCGGTACGACGTGTCAAAGCTATCCAGGGGGAGAAGAACAAACGGGTTTACCTGACCGAAGACGAGGTACGAGCGCTGGCCCAGGCCGAGTGCCGGTACGACATTCTTAAGCGCGCCTTTCTGTTCTCTTGTTGCACTGGCTTGCGCTGGTCCGACATTCACAAGCTGACCTGGGCCGAGCTGGAGCCCTTCTATGGCCATTACCGTATCGTCTTCACCCAGAAGAAGACCAGCGGCCTGCAATACCTGGATTTGAATGACATGGCGATGCAGCTGATGGGGCGCCCAGGCAAGGCAACAGAGCGGATCTTCAAGGGCCTCAAGTACTCGGCTTGGCACAACATGGAGCTCACCCGCTGGGCGTTGCAGGCGAGTATAACCAAGAAGGTCACCTTCCACAGCGCACGCCATACCTTCGCAGTGATCCAGCTTAACCGCGGCGTCGATATCTATGCCCTCTCCCGCTTGCTGGGGCATAGTGAGCTGAGAACAACAGAGATCTACGCCGACATCCTTGAATCACGGCGCCGAGATGCCATGCTCGATTTCCCCAATGTTTTGGAGTGATGGAAGATGGGACGCACCCTTGAAGAAATCCTGGCCAGTGAAAAGCCTGAGGTAATTGCAGCCGCCAGGCAGCAGGCGGAGCAGTTGCTTGGTAGATTGGCCCCTTGAAGATCCAGACACTTCGCCCCTCTTAACTTAAGAGGTAGTCTTGGAACTATGTTCAGTACTAGTCGCAACGAGAAGATGGTCGAAGTGTTAACAGGGGCTGAGCGCCGTCGACGCCGGACTCCGCAGGAAAAGATCTCCATCGAGCAGCAGACCTTTGAGCCCGGAATGACCGTCTCTCATGTCGCTCGCTTGCACGACGTCAACGCCAACCAGCTTTTCAAATGGCGTAAGCAATTCCAGGAAGGGTCTCTCACGGCGATCACCGCCGGTGAGGATGTTGTTCCAGCCTCCGAGTTGGCTGCTGCCATCAAGCAGATCCGAGAGCTCCAGCGTCTGCTCGGGAAGAAGACCATGGAGAACGAGATCCTCAAAGAAGCCGTGGAGTATGGTCGAGCAAAAAAATGGATTGCGCATGCGCCCTTGTTGCCGGGGGACGACGATTAAGTGCTGTGAGCCAGGCCCTTAATGTATCGCGTGCGCAGCTATCCGTTCGTGTTCATCGAAAACCAGGTTGGCAAGATGGTCGTCATCATCGCCAGCATGATGATGCTGCCTTACTTGGCCGGATCATGGAAGCGATGGCTGAGCTTCCCTCCTATGGGTATCGCCGAGTCTGGGCGCTGTTACGGCGTCAGTCAGAGGCAACACGACAGCCTGTGGTAAACGCCAAACGGGTATATCGCGTTATGCGCGATCATGGCCTGCTGCTGGAAAGAAAACCGGCGGCACCATTGGCCCAGCAGGCACATAAGGGGCGTGTTGCCGTCAAAGAGAGCAATCGACGTTGGTGCTCAGATGGCTTCGAGTTTCGCTGCGATAACGGTGAAAAACTACGAGTCACGTTCGCCATGGACTGCTGTGACAGGGAAACCTTGGACTGGGCTGCCAGTACCGGGGGTTACGACAGTGACACAGTGCAAGATGTCATGCTGAGGTCTGTCGAACGACGCTTCGGGGATGCGTTGCCGGCATCACCGGTGGAGTGGCTGACTGATAATGGCTCGGCGTATCGCGCCCATGAGACCCGCGCGTTTGCACGAGAAATCGGGTTGGAGCCCAGAACGACTGCGGTGAGAAGCCCACAGAGCAACGGTATAGCGGAGAGCTTCGTCAAGACGATGAAGCGAGACTATATCGAGATGATGCCGAAACCAGATAGCCGAACAGCGGTAGGCAACTTGGCCATCGCGTTTGAGCATTATAACGAACACCACCCGCACAGCGCCTTGGGATACCGTTCACCTCGGGAATTTCTGCGCAGTCGGGTATCACAACCCTAAGCGGGAAAAAGTGTCTGGATCTATGGGGTCAAATCCACTTGGCCAGCAACCAAAAGAGGCAGAACCTGGCCAGGAAGAGCCAACAAAAGCGCCGGCGCCACCCAGCGCTGGCGTAGATGATCTTAGATAATCTAGATCGGATCTCAGGATCGCCCTGCAGCCCAAGTGGCACCTGGCTTTAACTGATTAGGCCTGTGACCAATATCGTGAACTTTGTGACCACTTTCGTGATAGTCCGTGACCATTATCGTGATAGCGCAGGCCGACCTATGGTGAACCGCCCCTTGGCATGTTCACTGATTGACCAACCCAGTTCAGCCAGTTCATCCAGTGCCTTGCGGACTCGCGATTGCCGCTTGCGGTGGGTGGCCATGTTTGCTTCCTCAGGAAAGACATAAGCGACCAAGGTGTCTAACTGCACCACTCTACTCTGGCCACCATCCACCCAGGCACATAGCCGCTGATGCAACAATCTGGTAATGCTGCCACTCAGGCGCCGCACCTCTGTCATGTCGATACGAACATGGCGGCCAGTGCCCATAATGGCGGAGGTCAGCAAAGGATTGAGCGCCACAAAGAGCCCGTCGGTCAGGGCATCGCTGGCATAGTTCGCCAGCAAACGAAAACCGCTGCGCTGGCCTGCCACCTGCGCTATCACCGACACCTTCCACAACCGCTCGACACAGCGGCGCACTGTATTGGTGTCACGAGGGTTGGCGTAGCCAACCTCCTTGGCCAGTTTGCGCAGGCTGCTTTTGACCACCAAGACGCGTTGCTGATTGGCGGCCCAGCGAGGCTCTAACAGGGTCCGTAAGGTGTTACCCTCCCCAGTAGCGGCAATGGGTTCGATGATGGCGCTGTAGTCCTCGATACCAGCCAGGGCAACCAGCCCCTGAAGCACGCGAAGGTCATCGGCACCCAGCGGCTCTGGCCCGGAAAACTCAATCTGATTGCCCCCACCGAATCGATACACCACATCCAGCTTGTCTCGGCGGCGCTGGCCACGAGAGATGGCTCTGAACAATCCTGGAGCCAGGCAGTGCATATGGTCGTGCCGGGCATGGGTCAATTCAAAGCAAGACACGTTTGCCTCCCGCTCGGCGTGCTACGTCCAACCTGGCAGGGCGCAGCAGGCCATCCTCTTCTCGCACTAGCCAGCGCTCTGGTAACGGCGGCATATAATTGCTTTTACTGACCCCAAACCGCACGTAGCGGTGGCTCTGCTGTGCCGATACCCCAAGCTGCTGCGCCTCCTTCCTGGTCATGGTGGCGAGGTAGCCCTGCCAACGCACATTGTCTACCAGCACAGACGAACCACGGCTGGCCTGCTGCTGATCGCCAACCTCCTGGAAGGCGGCCAGCTTGCTGGTATGGTGCAAAAAAAGCACGGCGCACCCCTGCCCCATGGCCAGCCGTTCCAACTGACCCAGCACCTGCGTCATGGCACAGGCCGCGTTCTCGTCGGCATTATGAAAACGCCGCAGGGTGTCGATAACGATCAACCTCACGCCCTCAGCCCAAAGGGCAATCGCTTCCAGCCATTGGCTGTCCAACAGGTTGGGGCTGGTCCCCTGAAGCGGTATCAACCTAAGGTCGTGTTTAAGCGCCGCACGCAGCCCTGCATCAAGGTTCTGACCCAAGGCAAATAACCGGTGATGTAACACTGGCAGAGGGTCCTCGGCAGGCAGGTAGAGCACAGCTCCCTGTTCCAGCTTGCCAAGCTCAAGCCAGTCCGGTCCGCCGGCTATCTGCATTGCCAACTGCAGTGCCAGCATGGATTTACCGGCACCGCCTGGTGATACCAAGGCTCCGACACAGCCCACCGGCAGCCCCGGCAAAACAAAGTCGATTGGCTTGGGAGGTTCGGTAAAGGCCGCTTGAAGATCCAGGGGCCAGTGAGATGCAATGAGATCCGGCTCCATAACAGTCTCACAGCCGCCCATGGCGGGCTTGCCGCACGCGTTTGGCTACATGCTCATTGAGCTCTGCATCTGGGGAGATACGGTGAGAGAGCAGCCAGTCCAGCAGCTCAACGCGCTTGAAGTAGATCTTTTTGCCTTGTGGCTTGTAATGCGGCAGACGCTTTTCACTGGTCAGCCGGTACACATAGCAGACAGAAACCCCCAGCAACTCAGCGCACTCCTCGGCAGAAAGCACCTCTTTTTGCGCCTGTCCTTGCTGGATTACCAACTGCTTAAGCTCATAAAGCTCTTTCAGGATTGCCCCATTCGGATCACTGAAAACTGACGAATTTTGTTCGCGCATGCAGATTGTCTCCTAGTTACAAACATCAGCATGCAAGAGCGTACCGGGGACCTAACGAAATCCAGACCGCTGTAAGTGCCCGTTTTGGGCACTTACAGCGTTTTCTGGAAAATTTTCGGATGTGAAATTTAAGATGGAAACAGGAAGGGGTGGAGGTCAAATGACACTTTGGCGAGAGACCGCCAGTAAAGTCATCAGGCTCCACTAGGTTGGCTATCCCAAGCCAACCACAGGCTCAGCGATGGTTCATTTCTTTGATCCAATCAGCCACGCTATCAGGGTCGGCAAGCAGCTGGGCGAGCGGCAGATGATTGGAGCAGATCTCAAGCTGATGACATTTGTCACTTTGCTGCCAGTCAGGTTGATGAGCAGGCCAGCTAACCTGCTTGAGCAGATCCCAGAAGTGGTTATTACTATCCTGCAGGCAACGGTACAGATTCACTTCAACCACTGCGTTACCAGACAATTGCAAAGGATCGGGCTGGCCCTTCGTACTTGTACGCAAGGTTGAGTTTTGACGGAAATCATCATCGATATAGAGGCGAAAAATCAGCGTCTTATCACCTTTCAGAGCCGTATCGCTATTCCTGTCCCGGTAGGCGTGATTCGATGCAAACAGTGGCAGATAGTCCCATGCCCAGCTGCTGGATGGGCGGGTTCCTGAGCGGCAGGGGCGGCTATTTTCGCTGGGCTCCCAATACCAGAACTCTGCGTCCAGCGCCTGACTGGCGATCTGATCGAATAGCGGGAGGATACGCTGATAAAAACCGGCGGCGAGTCGGTGAGCTTGTTGCAGTTGGGTCACCAGCTGGGTGGCCTGTTCAAGATCGTGTGGCATGACGGCATCCTTAGCCAAAGTCAGTGATTCAAAAAAGAGAAATCGGGGCGAGATAGGTGCAATGTCCCGGCATAGTCGAGCAGAGCAGCCCAACCAGTAGGCTCAGCCGGTGGGGGCGTTTCCCGCTCAGACATCCCCCCGCAATCCAGATCCAGCTGCCTTGCGTAGGCAAACAACGGCGCCCATTCAGGCACCACCGGGGCCATGCCAAACAGCTCAAACGCCTGCAGCCACTCATCGCGAATGGCGCGGTCCTGTCGACAACCCTCAACAAACTCGGAGGCAGTTTGCAGATAGCGGCGCAGTGGCTCCCATTCACGCAAGGTCATCTGGATAAAGCGTTCGGGCAGATCGGGGGGAGACAGCGGAGCGACAGGGATATTGCCAAGTGCCACGTAATAGAGTCGGTCTTCATAGTCATCAAACTCGGCTTCACTGACCACAGCATTGACCTGCGCCAGCCACTGCTCCCGATACTGGTCACCACCGAACGAGGGCTTCACCTCGATAACCACTAGCGCGTCGCCAAAGTGGAGCAGCACATCGGGCTCGACATAACGGCGATCCTGCAGCGATGTCAGTTTTGGCCACAGCTCCAGCCGTTGAAAGGTGGCCGGGTCTAGCGGATTGTCACCGAGTAGAAAGCGCAGCACGGCCCCCAAAGCACCGTCCGAGAGGTGGGGCAGACGGCCAAAGAAAGTAGCAGTCAGCAGATCTTCACTGCCTTTAAACAGGTCGCGCCAGCGCAGAGACTCCCCTTCCCGCTCGATGCGGCTAGCTTTGTTACGTAAAATGGCATGCAGCATCGCAACTCCTTGTCATAAAACAAAAAAGTATCAGCACTGATATGCAGAAAAAACCGTTTTATCTGTCCCAGACCATCAGGTTCTCTGTCTCAATTTGAGACAAACAGTTTGACTATCCTGTCGACTGGACATAGTCTTATCCGCAACACGACCCCGGCCTCTTGGTTGCTTTGCAACTTACGCTGGGGTTCTTATTTGGTGGATTTACCACCACTCCTGCCAGTTCTCTATGTACCCCATGTTTGCCAATCCCAGCTTACGCACCGACTTTTGTGTGGGGAACGTCAGCAGATGATCCCGCAGGCGCAGATGCCACTGGGTATTCGGGCAAATCACCTTGAGTAGATGCCGTGTGATGGCCAGCAACACGAATGGCTTAGCAAGCCGCTCATCGTCTTTTGCCAGGAAATCGCACCATTGCACCTCTCTTGGCTTGGGCAACTTCACCTGCGTCGTCACGTTGCGGTTCCAGAGGCGGCTATGATGGGCGCAGATATTGCGCAGATAACTGAGGCCGTAGATCCAGCTGGCAAACACCTGCCAGTCCAGACCGTATTTGCTGGCGATATGCTGCTGATCCGACACCTTCATCATGCCGATCAACTGCGAAATAGCGCCAAAATCAAATACCTCCACCGCCACCCAGATCGGTAGCTCCTCACCATGGCGCTGATGGTAATGGCGCACAAAATCCTCTTTGGAGCGCTTTACCAACCCCCGGTATTTCTCCATCCACGCCTCAAAGCGGGTCTGGTGACTCCCCCTGAATGCGGGCTGCCGGATAAAACTGGGGTGGAAGTAGCTGCGATCGAGGTGAGCAAAGGTATTTCGCTTGCCAAGGAGATAGGCAAGATCGACCCGCAAGGCCACCTCGATCCGCTCCAGCGCATCCACTACCAGCAGGCGCAGCTTCTTGTCGAACAGATATAGCTCCACCGCATCCAGCAGATGGGTGTCGGGGCAAAACTGGTCAGTCGCTCGGGTCTCCCGTTTGCTTTCACCCTCAGCCGCGGGTTCAAAGCGGCGAAACGGGTACCAGTAGCCGCTTAAACGGTAATAGCCGATCCGCTCCAGATAGCTCAGTGCGGCCTCTCGGTCGGTGACCGTGATACCGCGCCCAATCAGCAGATCCAGTTGCTGTTGATAACTAAGCCAAGGGCGAGCGTAGGGCATCAGGCAAGGGCTCCTTCCGCCAGCGACTCGGCCAGCGCAAGCTGGGTCTGCTGGCTGGTTTGCAGGCAAGATTTTAGTTGGTCGCAGAAAATTAGTAACGCCTTTACTTTAGACACAATCTTGTGCTGCTCAGCAATGGGCGGCAATGGAAACTCTATTGGTGCTAATCTATAAGCACTTAGGTGTGCAATATTAGTTGTTTGCGTTGATGCCTTTTGGAATCGACCAGAGTGAAGACAATAATGAAAATATAGAAGCGCATACTCTGGCGTAATTAAATTAGATGTACGATATCTTAACAAAGTGTTTTGAAAGCATGCACCAGGTACTTCACCATTATATATAGAAGCGCGTCCAACTAACTCTAGACTCTGTCCTTCATTTAATAAAATGTCACCAGCTTGTAACCTGAAAATCTCTTGCTCAGTCGGCGTGAAGTTCATTTCCTTCACATCAGATACATCAATGTAACCTTCATAGACATTAGCAACCCTAAGGTATGGGGTCATATGCTCCCCATTATGATTTTTAGGAGATCGCTGTCGACCTAATTTTATTTCACCAAGCTCTGCTACTCTGCTCCATCTCCAACTAGTAGGAAGTTTAAACGGCATTTCATCTTCACTAATCGCAGGTAGCGGTTTCTCTTTTTTGATTTTCTTCTCTTTGACCAACTGCGCCTTTTCGGCGGTAATGCGCTCCAGCAGGGCGGAGGCGGGTTCATCGCTTGGGTCTTGCGGTACCAGCTTACCCATTACTGCCAGTTGCAGGATGGTCTGTTTCAAGGCGTCGATGCTGGCCTCAGTGGTAAAGAGGGTATCAAAGTGAGTGCTTAGCCGCGCCCAGTTTTGCGCCAACTCGTCGGCATCGCTGGAGTCTGTCAGCGTGGCGAGCAGGGTCTCCACCAGCGTCTGATGGGCCGCCAGCTGTGATTCGCTGCGCTGATCCAGCTGGTCGCAGAGAGCCATTAGTTCATCGACTTTGGCGACGATACGGAATTGCTCATGAAGTGGAGGCAATGCCATAACAAAACTCCGGATATTTCCTAGAGAGACGAAGGACTGAACCGCACCAGACGCTTCCTTACGAAATATATTTTCTGCAAACTGTAGAAACAGCAGTAAAAACGAAGGTGAGGATAGCTCACTTAAGTAATATTTAAAGAGAGCAACATTTTTGATGCTAAACTCTCGCTTTGTATTAACAAGCACAGGATTACCTATGCTTCCAATCATTGCGAACAGGATGTCATTTTTTTCAACTGCTGAACGCTCAGATATTTTTTTGTGGTCATCCTCAGATATATACTTCACATCAGAAAAATCTAATACACCGCTTGATATGTTTTTGCTTGTAATTAAAGGGTAACCTTGCTCACAATATCTTGGTGTGTCATGAGTACCATCTCTCACATCATACACATCAGTAAGTCTTGCCCACTCCCATCCCTCCGGCAATTCAAACAGCTTTTCTTCCTCACCAATCTCCGGCAACGATTTGGCCTTTTTTATCTTGCCTTCTTTCACCAACCGCAGCTTTCCGGCGGTAATCCGTTCCAACAGCACGGAGGCCGGTTCATCGCTGGGGTCTTGCGGTGCCAGCTTACCGCGCACGGCCAGTTCCAGGATCAGCTCACGCAGCTTTTTGATGCCGATCAGTTCCAGCTTGCTGTTGCTACAGCGCCCGGCACTGCTTTTTGGGCGCACCGCCGCAGTCCAGAGATCCAGGTGGTCGGTAATCAGCTTCTCGATCGCCATTATGCCTGTCCTCCTTGCTTGCCCAAGGCCTCGCCCAGAATTGCTTTAAGCTGGTCACGCAAGTTTTGGATCCCGGCCTGCTCTGTGGCATAGCGCGCCAGCAGCTCGTCAGGGTCATGGCTTATCTGCTCGCCGACATGGGGGTTTTTGATATCGAGGTTAAAGTTGCGCTCGATAATGGTGTCGATGCTGACCTTCCAGGCTTGCTCGGTCTCTACCCGGGCGGCAAAGCCGTCCGCCTCATCGCCCCACCAGGCGATCTCGGCTTCAAACTCCTCGAACTTCATCGGCTTGGTCTTGCTGTAGTTTTTCACCCCAGCCGGATAGGGGTGCTCGTAGAACCAGACATCCTTGGTGGGCGCTCCCTTGGTGAAGAAGAGAATATTTGTCTTGATGCCGGTATAGGGGGCAAACACGCCGTTGGGCAGCCGCACTATGGTGTGCAGGTTGCACTCGCTGGTGAGCAGTTGCTTGATCTTGGTTTTGACCCCTTCGCCAAACAGGGTGCCATCGGGCAGCACCACGGCGGCACGACCGCCCTTTTTCAGCACTTCAATAATCAACTGCAGGAATAGATCGGCGGTTTCGCGGGTGCGCAGATCGGCCGGGAAGTTCTGCTCGATGCCATCTTCTTCGGTGCCGCCAAAGGGCGGGTTGGTGAGGATCACATCGATATCGCTGTCCCAGCTCGACAGCGGCTTGTCGAGGGTGTTGCCGTGACGGATCTGCACCGGCACCTCAATGCCGTGCAGCAGCATATTGGTAGTGCAAAGGAGGTGCGGCAGCTGCTTCTTCTCGACCCCCAGGATCTGCTGCTGCAAGGCCTGATGGTCAGCCGAGGTCTCGACATAGTGCTCTTTGACATGATCGAAGGCGCAGGCGAGAAAGCCGCCGGTGCCACAGGCCGGGTCCATGATCCGCTCGCCGAGCTTGGGGTCGATGCGGTTGACCATAAAGCGGGTAACGGCACGGGGGGTATAGAACTCGCCCGCGTTACCAGCGCTTTGCAGGTCGCGCAGGATCTGCTCGTAGATGTCGCCAAACAGGTGGCGTTCGCTGCTGTCGGTAAAGTCGATCTCGTTGAGCTTGTTGATCACCTGCTTAAGCAGGGTGCCGTTCTTCATGTAGTTGAAGGCATCAGAGAACGCCTCTTTCACCACATAGCCACGGGGGTTGAGACTGATATTGGCAGGCTGATTTTTCAGGCTGTCGAACAGATCGTTGTTAACGAAATCGAGCAGGGCATCGCCGGTCAGTCCTTCGCTATCGGCCGCCCAGTTGCGCCACAGGAAGCGCTCGGGGATGGGGCAGCGGTAGTTATCCTGCTCAAACTCCAGCTCCTCTTCCTGGGCGTCGAACACTTTCAAAAACAGCAGCCAGGAGAGCTGGCCGAGACGCTGGGCATCACCGTCAATACCGGCGTCCTTGCGCATGATGTCCTGAATGGATTTGATGACTGAGCTGATGGATGACATGGGGTTCTCTGCTTTTTACAAAAATGGTGACGAATACAGGGGCGAATGCGTCAGGAGTATCGATAAAACAAGCGGCCATCATTGGAATGGCCGCATGGTAGTTCAGAAGCAGTCAGGTCGTCAGGCGCTCTGCTGCTCACGGTAAATTTCTTGTTCCAGTTCGGTGATGGCCTGCTCGAACTGTTTGGGGCCACCAAAACCCTTCTTGGCCAACTCCAGCGGGCGACCCAACTCGGTAAAGGGGGCCACTTTTAGCGCATCCTTGGTCTCAATCTCGGTCACCCCCTGATCGGCATACTTGTCGAGCAGTCTGGTAAGAACCTGCTGGGCGGTGTCGTTGTACTTGGTGAAGTAGTTGCGCTTTTTGACGTTGTTGGCCCGCTCGCGGCGGGTCAGTGGCGGCTGATCGTATACCACATGGCAGATAAGGTCGAACGGGTCGAGCTCCTTGCCCACTTCCTGCTCCAACACCTCCCACAGCACGCCCGCCTGAGCCAATTCATCCATGATGGCTTGCTTGCGTTCGGCGGCTTGCCAGCGTTTGGTGAAGGCATCGAGGGTGGCAAACTCTTTGAGCAGGGTCTTCTTGGTGTAGTCCTTGAAGGATTCGGTCACCAACTTGCCATCGGCATCGTAATACTGCACCCGCTCGGCGATGACGCTGACCGCCACGCCGTTGACATAATACTTGCCGACCCCGGGCTCGGGGCCACCCAGCGGGCCTGCGCCCTGGCCACCATCACTACCGGTTGTGTAGCTGCCGGGTTGTTCATCGACTCCGGGAGCAAACGGATCGTCATTGTCGCCGGGTTCATCGGTTGGCAGCAGATCGGCATCGCCGATGATATCGCCCAAGCCTTCATCCGGATTGTTGATGTCTGCCGGTTTGATCACCATGACACGCTCCGGCTCGCCGTCGAAACGGGGATCGGCAAACAGCTCGGTGGCCTTCTTGAAGTCGAGAATGGTGAACCAGAGCTTGCCGTACTTGTCATCGATGCGGGTACCACGGCCGATGATCTGCTTGAACTTGGTCATGGACTGGATATTTTGGTCCAGCACAACCAGCTTGCAGGTTTTGGCATCGACGCCAGTGGTCATCAGCTCGGAAGTAGTGGCGATGACCGGATAGGGCTTTTTCGGTTCAATGAAGTTCTCAAGCTGCCCCTTACCCAACTCATCATCGCCGGTGATTTTCATGACGTAGCGTTCGTCTTTAGCCATCTGCTCGGGGTTGAGGTTGACCAACGCCCGTCGCATCCGGTCGGCATGATCGATGTCGTTGCAGAACACGATGGTCTTGGCCATCGGGTCGGTTTTCTTGAGGTAGTTGGTGATGGTTTCGGCCACCAGCTGGGTACGCTCGTCGATCACCAGAGTGCGGTCAAAATCCTTCTGGTTATAGATACGGTCTTCAATCAGGTTGCCCTGTTTGTCCATCTGCCCTTTGGTGGGACGCCACCCCTGCAGATCGACATCGATATCGACCCGCACCACCTTGTAGGGGGCAAGAAAACCATCTTCGATCCCCTCTTTGAGGGAGTAGGTATAAACAGGGTCACCGAAATAATCGGTGCTGGAGACGGTTGCGGTCTCTTTGGGCGTGGCAGTGAGACCAATCTGGGTGGCCGATGAGAAGTATTCGAGGATCTCGCGCCAGGCGCTGTCTTCGGCGGCGCTGCCCCGATGGCACTCATCCACCACGATCAGGTCGAAGAAACCGGGTGATACCTGCTTGAAGGCTTTCTGTGACTCTTCTGGTCCGGTGAGCGCCTGATAGAGGGCAAGGTGGATCTCATAGGCAGGATCGACAGTACGCCCGGTGACCTTGGCCATGGCCGAGCCAAAAGGCTGAAAATCATTACGCTTGGTTTGTTCCACCAGCGCATTCCGATCGGCCAAAAACAGGATGCGCTTCTTGGCGCCCGCCTTCCACAAACGCCAAATGACCTGGAATGCGGTGTAGGTCTTGCCGGTGCCGGTGGCCATCACCAGCAATACCCGATCCTCACCTTTCGAGATGGCTTCTACGGTCTTGTTGATGGCCTGCAGCTGGTAATAGCGGGGAGATTTGCCGCTGCCATCCGAGTAATAGTCCTGACTGATGACAGGCAACTGTGCCTGGGTGTAACCCTTCCAGGTGCAGAGTTTGTCCCAAAGCTGGCCGGGGCTGGGGAAGTCCTCCAGCGCGATCTCGGATTCCAGCTTGGCCGGATTGGTCTTGTCATGAAATACAAAGCCATCGCCATTGCTGGCAAACGTGAACGGCACATCCAGCAGACGGGCATAATCGAGCCCCTGTTGCATCCCCTTGCCAATCTCATGCTTGTTGGCTTTGGCCTCGATCACCGCCAGTGGCAAGCCCATCTTGTGATAGAGCACGATATCGGCCGATTTGACCTTCTTGCGTGCCGCCATCTGGCCGCGCACCACCACCTTGCCATCCCGCAGCTTCACCTCTTGGCGAACCTGGGTCAGGTCATCCCACCCAGCAGCCTTGATAGCAGGCAGCAGGTATTTCGAGATGATGTCGGCTTCGGTGAGGGTTGCTTTGTTGATCTCGGCCATGAGCACTCTTCCGGTCAGGGGACAATATTGCTCAATATTCTCTCATAAATTCAGCCGGGTTTTATTGATTTCAGACTCATAAAGCAACATGGGGTGCTGCTCTTGATGGCATGCCCTCGGGTCAAGGAAACGTCTGGCAATGGCGTAACTAGGTCGTAGTGAATGATTGTTGAAGGGCATCGCTTGAGTTAGTCCCATCGCCAGTTAGCCGGCTTGGCTCCCGCTGAATGCAGAGGCCAAGATTCCAGATAGATGGGAATCTGCCCCCATCAATTCCAGCACACCGGGTTTTCCCACTCACCTCAGACAGAGTGGCCAACATTCCAGAGCGAAAAACAGCACGAACATTCCAGATAGATGGGAAGGCCCCTATCAATATTCCAGGTGCTCGTTCTGAAGCGACATTCCACTATCTGGAATATCCGCACCAAGATTCCAGATAGATAGTTATGTGGAAAGGAATTGGACAGGGATTGGCCGGGGATAAGGGCGCTGATTCCACTGGTCAATAAGCCACTGGATTCCAGTACTCCAACTTTGTCACGAACGAACAAAGTCAACATTTTCAATAAGTTGATTGATTACTAAGACCTTCAGTGCCATGCTGAAATCATGTTCATTGGTGGAGTAACACGATGGATGCGTTCAGTTGGGGAATGGTAGGCTTGCTGGCCTTCTTCACGCTTGTCTTCGTGTGGAGTCTGTATAGCTACAAGGCGCATGCAAAAGAGAGACACCATGAAACCGATCGCTGATATCGCCCTCATGGCGGTGGTTGCGCTGGGCTTGATGGCACTTGGCGACACGCTGTTTGCATGGCTGCTGATCTGCCTGCCACCGGTTTACTGGTGCTGGCCAATACTGGCCTGGGCCACTAGGCGCCCCATCACGGCCAGGTTGCAGTTAATGGCTCTTGCCGCACTCACCTGCTGGCACTGGCCCGCCGGGCTGTTCACTGCGCTGAGCATCGCACTCATCTGGACAGCGAAAACCCTCAAGACAACCCCACGCCCACAGCGCAAGGGTGGGCCGGTCATCAAAAATTACTACTTCTGGAGCTAACGGCGTGTCTCCTTGGCCACACTGGCGATAAGGTACCTTGAGCAACCAAGCATCTCCTGAATCACGGAATAACTGTGGCCTGTCACCAACAGCCTAGCGATGTGCTGACGCTTCTTCTCATCCTTCTGCCTACCACGGTATTTTCCTTCATCCCTAGCCTTGGCAATACCCTGCTGCTGCCTGCGACGGCGATCTTCATAGTCTTTACGAGCGACGGCTGCGAGCATATCCAACAGCATGCCATTTACAGCCTGCAAGATGGCGCTGGTGAACTCGGAGCGGCTGTCCCCCTGTAATGCCACCCAGGAAGTCGGAAGCTCAGGAGAAACGATGGAGAGCTGTTTCTGTGCCAAAAGCTGCTTCAGTGTTTGCCAATCCGTCTGATTGAGGCGAGCCAGACGATCAATCTGCTCTACCAGCACAATGTCACGATCTGCAGCGTCGCGGATCAGCCTCATAAGCTCAGGCCTGTCCAGCGTCGCACCAGACTCATTCTCTACATAGAAACTGGCAATCTGATGGCCATGCTCAGCAGCAAAACCAATCAGCAGCTCTCGTGCCCGCTCAGCATCCTGTTCCACAGTCGATGCACGTAAATACGCCCGTATGAACATTGACCCCCCATCAGTCTGTTTAAAGTGGTTCCTACTTATTGGTTCAATATAAGTGGTTTCAATATGATTTTCGAGAGGGTCTTAAGTGGTTTTAATGGGGTATACCTTTTTAGAACCACCACATGACGATCGAAACACAACCTTTCGATAGCCTTTTGATCTGACAGCACAAACTTTAAGTGTGATCCGTCATCACAAAGTCGCTTTTGAGTTGTATTTGGGTATTTAAGCGACGTTGCTCACCATTCCTGATCTGCTGAATGGGATGCCAAAGGAGGAAATCTACAGAAGCTGGGCTTGTTCGGTGAGTCATCTTTTCGACTCACCGAACAAGCCAGCAGCCAAGCGCAGCGCGGCAGGCTATTGAACGTTACGTACAAAATCCCAACCATGTGACACCATACTGACAAGTATTCTGTCTCAAACTACCAAATGACCGTACCAAGGGGACAGCTTGCCCGAGCACCAACTGGGATCTGGCGGTGGCCTTTGCTCCGACTAAACAGAGTGGACTACTGGATACAGCACTGAAGAACTGCTGGCGCTGTAGTGCAATGAGTTCTGGGGGAAACTCTCGGTTATCGATTTAAGTAGAGAAGTAGAGATGAGCGATAACGCTTATATCGGCGCTTTGCGCACCAGCTTGTCGCGCTACCAGGCGGAGCTGTCAGAGATCCGGGCAATTCTGGCGCAGCGTACCCTTTCCAATCTGGAGTACCGCGCCGCCGAGCGAATCCTGCAGGTTTCTATCGAAACGAGTATTGGCGTGGCAAAACACTGGGCCAAAACACTGGCAGGCCATACCCCACAGGATGCCAATCAGGCATTCGAGTTCCTTGTCCTACGTGGTGAGCTATGCCCCGACACTTTGATCTGTTGGAGCAAGCTCATTGGCCTTCGCAATACGCTGGTGCAAGACTATCTGAATATTGACCCCGAGATAATTCTCAGTGTGATTACTCCTGGCTATAGCGACCAACTGTTTACGTTTGCAAAGCAAGGTCTCGACTGGTTGGCTGCCCATATTGATTGAAACTTCGACATCATCTTTCTGTTTGCCTGTTGTAGCACGTTATCAAGCGGCATCAACCCAGCCATTCGATTTGCTCAGTTGCATTGGCCAGGATAGCGTAGGGGCATTACAGCTGGTTACCGAAGGGCACGATGTTCCAGATGTCAGGCGAATCGACTACAAGGCCATTTCCGATGACGAGCTCGAGCAGATCCTGACCAGCTACAAATCAGGAATCCCTTTGGGGATGGTTAACCATAAACCGGGGCAGTCATCATTGCCTGGGTAGTGTTTCTTAAAAAAATAAGAAAAATTACATCATTCCTATGATTTTTATAGCCATTTACAGTCATACAATCAGATCTATCACATCGATTGATCGATTAACCCTCGCTTGCCAATAAAAAGAGCCCCTGATTTCTCAAGGGCTCTTTTTTTATGACTACGGCTGAAGCAGTAGAGGCAGGTTCTCAGCCAGGGTGGTGGTCGGCTCGCTGCACTGCCACCTCGGCAGGCGATCTGGGCTGCATGATAATCAGTGCCATTACCCCGAGGATCACCGCCAGCATCACCGAGCCGAAGCGGATCATGCCATCGCTCAGCGCATCGATGCTGGTCGAGGTAATCGAGTAGAACACCAGCACGACATAGCTTGAATAGAGCAGCTGAATCGAGTTGTAACTGGCCTTTCTCTCGACGGCGTGGATCCCCATAAACAGGGCGCACACCAGAGTGACCCCCAGTTGCCCAATCAGGTTGGTTTGAAACACGCACATGATCAGGGGCGGCACGGCATAGAGCACGCTGGCATAGGTGGTCAGCAACCGCCGGATACCGTAGTTGTGCCCCAGCGCCGGATTGGGATCCTTGATGATCAGCGCGACCACGATGGCAATGATGGTGCTCTGCTCCAGATCCAGGGTGATGCCGACACAGAGAGTAGCCAGCACCAGCACCGCCTTGAACAGAGTGTGCCAATCCTGATGAGGCGTCTTGCCTGCACTGCTGGCTGCTGCAGAGGCATCCGTTAACGGCTCACCACCCGGGAAGATGAAATAGGCCAGATACGCGGTAAACCCTGCCACGAAGATGTTCTTAAGCAACGCCAGCGGTATCTGGTCGACCGAAATCCCCTTCTGTTTGACGAACACCGCAATCATGGCCGTCGCCACGATGAGCAGGATTGCTATCAGGTCCTGCGCGTTTTTTCGGGTGCGATCCATGCACCAGTAGAAGACGCCCAGCAGCGCGAGGTAATAGACATGGGGGTAATCCAGCAACAAGGTTGCCAGCCATGCCTGTATCCAGGAGGTCAGATACAAGACCCCGGCCATCAGAAACACCATGATGAGCGGTGGCGGGTTATGGGTGGTGGTGAGAAATACCGCGCACATGGCCGGGGCCAGCAGCGGTAAATCCGTACCAAAGACAAATTGCCAAAACAGCAGCAGCACCGGAAACAGCGCTACCCGCAGCAAGGCATTGGCTGGACTATGAAACATAGCTTATGTAGCTCCATGCCCATATCCAGATATCTGCCAACCGCTCACCCAGATAGGACTCTCCCGGGTAGAAGGCGACGACAGCACGACCGCCGAAGCGCGGGTTCACGCCGGGCGGAAGGTCATCAAACTGGATATTGACCGGGAAGCGCTGGGCGCTTGGCTGGGAGGTAGGGGAATCCAGCAACCCAGTGCCGGTATTGACCTGCAGGCTGCCATTGCCACTGCTGCCAAAACCGATGGAAGTGATCTTGCCGGTGAAAACCTGGCCCGGATAAGCATCAAACACCAGCTTGACGGCATCATCCCGCTTCAAATAGGCCAGCGAGTTCTCCCGCACCATGGCGGTCAGCCAGAGCTTATCGGTATTGATAAACGTCAGCAGCGGCTGGCCTGCGCTGGCATAGTTGCCTTTGGCCAGCGCCAGATTGGTAATGACACCATTGGCGGGTGCCTTCAGCTCGGTGTGTTCGAGATTGAGGCGGGCCTGGGCTCGCTTGTTGAGCACGGCCTGAATCTCGGGGTTCTCTTCACCGCGCGGGCCAATCTCAAAACGGGCCTTTTCCAGCGCAGAGACGGTTTGCGCCAGATTGGCCTCGGCGGTTTGCAGCTGGGTCAGGCTGTCATCCATGGCTGCACGGCTGATGGTGCCCTTTTTCAGCAGGGCCCGATATCGCTCCACCTGCAATCTGGCGTTGTTAGCAGCAGCGCGGGCGGAAGCCTCATTGGCTTTCGCAACCTTGATGGAGGCAGAATCGGCATGGTATGACTGGGCAGCCTGTTGCAAAGCGAGCTCGGCCGCCTTCTCCTCCAGCTCAAACGGCGCTTTCTCGATGGTGACCAGCAACTGCCCTTTCGACACCTCATCGTTATTGGCGGCATGGATGCTGGCCACCGGGCCGGATACCTGCGGCGCAAGACGGATCACCTCGCCATTGACTCTTCCCATATCGGTCATGGGGGTCACCCGATCGGCCCACAGGCTGTAAATCCAGAGAATAAAAACCGCCAGGAAAATACCATAAGTCAGCGAACGGGCCTGCTTGGTCTTGTCCTGTGCAGCAGGCACGGTAGCGGCCGTTTTCTCGGTTGCCGCGCTCTTCGGATCACTCATGAGGGTTATTCCTTTTCTGAAATAAATGGGGAGGCAGAATCAATCCAGAAGGCTAACTTTCTTAAAGATCAGATTCTGTTTGGTGCGATATTCAATAAACAGGGTGATAACAAAAGCAAATCCACCGACCAGAATGGCGGCCCAGAAGCTGGAGACGGCCATTTCACCCATGTATTTGGTCCAGATCACCGCCAGCGCCACAAACCAGCCGAACAGGGCAGCACACTGGGTAATCGCTATAGGCAGCATGGTGCGCAAAAACGAGGGATTGAAGCTGCTTTGCAGCGCAGGACGAGCCTTGTGCAGATGGTTGACGAACAGCTTGGCGGTGATCAGCGACAGTATGATCCCCAGACCGAAGGTCAGGGATACCGCCTCCCCCCACACCGATGTCTGCTCGTGGGCAATGGCATTGACCGACAAGGGTACAAAATCGACCCCCTTGAAATGCCAGTGTGCAATCAAGCCGTTGATCACACCGTTAATCAAGCCTGCGACAAGAGAGTCCTGAAGCCGGATATCTGGTTTTGACATTAATTAACTTCCTCATCACTGAATATAAAAATGGCTACAAATGCGAAGAACCGGCTAGAACTATCATCTCACAGCCGCTCGAACTGACTGTTGATAATACTCGTTTCTTTCGGATCCTGTTATGTCAGTACACAGCCTACATTAACTCGGATGGCTCAAGTTTCTCCCCTGCTAACCTCCTGCTTACCCGCTATATAGGATAAATCTTAAATACTGCCTATAGCGTGTAAACAACCTTTACCCGCCACAGCAGGTAAAACTTGATGTACCTGCCATAGCGTGTAAATTGGAAGAAGGCACGCTACCAGGTTGTCGAATCATGAAAGTAACCAGCGCCAAGCAGCTGAGCGCCTGTATCAAGGATGCCAGGCTTTCTCAAAAGCTCTCTCAAGGCAAAGTGGCCGAGAAAGTAGGGATTAGGCAAGACACAGTCTCCAGCTTCGAGCTCAATCCTGAGTCCACCAAGCTGGAGACCCTGTTCAAGATCCTCGCGGCACTCGAATTGTCACTGGACATCAAACCCCGCAATGAGTCATCCGAGAGTCCGGCATCGGGCTGGAAGGAGGAGTGGTAATGGCCAATCTGGCTGTCTACATGAACGGCTATCGGGTAGGCACATTCACCAAAACTACCAGCGGCGCCCATCAGTTTCAGTACCATGAGTCATGGCTAGCACAACCGGGCAGCCGTCCCATCTCACTCTCCATGCCATTGCGCCATCAGGCCTACCGGGGCGATGAAGCCTATAACTTCTTTGACAACCTGCTGCCAGATAATACAGAGGTGAGGAATAGGGTTGTAGCACGCTATCAAGCGGTATCAACCCAGCCCTTCGATCTGCTCAGTTGCATTGGCCAGGATAGCGTAGGGGCATTACAGCTGGTTACCGAAGGGCACGATGTTCCAGATGTCAGGCGAATCGACTACAAGGCACTTTCCGATGACGAGCTCGAGCAGATCCTGACCAGCTACAAATCAGGAATCCCTTTGGGGATGGTCAGGGAGCAAGAGGAGTTCCGGATCTCTATCGCCGGGGCGCAAGAAAAGACTGCACTGCTCTATCTCGATGGCCGTTGGTACTTGCCACTCAATGCAACGCCGACAACCCACATAATCAAACTCCCTATCGGCAAGATTGAAAGCCACTCCTACTCGATAGACCTCTCCCAGAGCGTAGAAAACGAATATCTCTGCACTCTGATTGCCAAGGAGTTTGGTCTACCCGTACCTAACTGCTTCATGATGCAGGTTGGCCAGGTCAAAGCACTGGCTGTGGAACGCTTCGACAGACGTTACGCTGCCGATCCCAGTTGGATCATGCGCCTTCCCCAAGAAGATTTCTGTCAGGTATTGAATGTTCCGTCAGCACGGAAATACGAGAGCCATGGAGGACCAGGGATCACTGACATCATGAAAACCTTGCTGGGCTCTGTGACACCAGAACAGGATCGCTACCTGTTCATGAAATCTCAGGTCCTGTTCTGGCTGCTGGCGGCCACCGATGGCCATGCAAAGAACTTCTCGGTCTTTATTGGACCGGAAGGGCGTTTTCGCCTGACCCCTTTTTACGACATCCTATCTGTCTATCCAGTGTTTGGCGGCCGAGGCCTCAACCGAAGGGACGCCAAGCTCGCTATGGGCCTAGCAAGCAGCAAGGGAAAGAAATACGCCATTGAGCAGGTATTCCCGCGTCATTTCTTCCAAACGGCGAAAGCTGTGGGATTTGAGCGTTCTGCTATGGAAGAGATCCTGACAGAACTGGCCAACTCCGTTGATGATGTTATTGAGCGTGTTACCCAGCAATTGCCAGCGGGCTTCCCCGATGCCATCAGCAGCACCATTCTAGAGGGCCTAAAAGCCCGCTCAGCCAGGCTGATAAAGGGCTGGGATTAAATTGGCGGTATGTGGGATGATTGCACGGTTAGCCAAACCACCTATGTGAAGTTTGCACGGTTCGAAGAGTAAAAGCGGCTTTCTAGGCACCGGACGATGCTATAGTCGGTTCAAAATATGTTCAAAACTCACCTAAAAAGCGGCTTTGACTGCGTGTGGTGGCATCGCGTTGATTCATATGGGAAGGCTGCACGATCGAGAATGGACTATGTGGGAACGCTGCACGATGGCAGAAACCCGTGAGCGGCCTCTCAATATGCTGTTTTAGTTACTTTTACCCCAAGTGGCCCCCGAAAAGTCACTAACATATTGAAGATAATAGATTATTTACATTCTGTATCGGCAAGTAAGGCCGAACTACAACGCCGGGAGCCGGCAAGAAACAGATACCGTTTGATGGCATCCCCATCTTCTCGCGGCTCCTGACGCCTCCTGATAACCCTGTCTGCCATGGTTTGAACACCATGGCGGACAGGGCTCCCTCGATTGATATCAACCCCCGACTAGCCAGTAGCCGGCGACGCCCATCATCAGCAGGGAAGAGACTCGCCCCAGCAGGTCCCCGCGCCCCTGCCCCTGTAACAACCGATTCGCCCGCTGCCCACCATAGGCATAGAGCAGCAGGTTGACGCACTCGATCAGGATGACCAGGGCGACAAACAGCATGGTCTGCAACTCGGTCGAGAGGGCCGGGCTGATGAAGGGCGGCAGCAGGGTCATCATGAAGAGCCAGGACTTGGGGTTGGAGATGGCGACGGTAAAGCCGCGCAGCACCAGTCCAGGGCGGCCGCTGTCCTCCTGGCGGGTCGTCCCCGCCTGCCCGCCGCCGCGCCAGCTCGCCACCCCCATCCAGAGCAGATAGAGGGCGCCGAGGTATTTAAACCCCTGCATCAGGGCCGGCTGCTCGGCCAGCACCCGGGTGTAGCCGAGCAAGGCGGTGAGGGCGATCAGCCCCACCCCGACCAGCTCGCCAGCGATGACCCACAAGGTGCGGCGCAGCCCCAGACTGGCGCCAAAGCTCATGGCCAGCATCATGCAAAGGCCCGGGGAGACCGAGATGAGAAAGAAGGTCGGGATAAACATCAGCAGCAGGGTCCACTCGCTCATCATACCCCCCTCAGGCCGCATCGCACGGGGCAAGCACCCCCATGCCGGCCAGGTAGTCGAGGGCGCTTGGAGTGAAGCCGATCTCCGCGAGCTGCGCCGCCGTGAAGGGGGCGCGCTGCAGCGGCAGGCCGCGGCTCACCCGTTCCATCCAGTCCGGATTGCCGATGGCCGCCGTGCCCACCGCCACCAGATCGGCGCCGCCGGCCAGAGCCAGCTCGGCCGAATCTGCGTCGTGGATCTTGCCCGCCACCATGAGCGGCACCCGCCCGGCCAACCCGACCCGCACCGCCTCCAGCAGGGCGCCGCCGTCGGGATCCCCCGCCACCGCCTTGAAGCTGTCCCCCATGGAGAAGTGCAGGTAGTCGATCCCCTCATCCGCCAGCAGGTGCGCCACCGCCAGCTGATGGGGCAGCTCGATGCCCTGGATATGGGCATAGCTCTCGGGGGAGAGGCGCACCCCGACCAGGAAGCCCTGGGGCAGGCGGGCGCGGATGCCGCGCACTATCTCCACCAGGATCCGCGCCCGGTTGGCGATGCTGCCACCCCAGCGGTCGGTACGCCGGTTGTGCAGGGGGTTGAGGAAGTTGCAGAGCAGGAAGTTGTGGGCGGCGTGCAGCTCGACCCCGTGCAGGCCGGCGCCATGGGCCCGCTCGGCGGCGCGCACGAAGGCTTCAATGAGCGTAAGAATCCCCTCCTCCGTCAGCCCCTTGACCCCGAGGGGGTAGCGCCCACCCGGTGCCAGCTCGCACGGTCCGACCGGCGCCCCGTCGTTCAGTTCGGGCAGGGCCCGCATCCCACCGTGATGCAGCTGCACCAGCGCCCCGGCCTGCCGCGCACTGTCGGCCAGGGCCGTGAAGGCCTGCTGCTGGGCGTCGGTCATCAGGGCCGGCTGCCCCGCCCAGCAGCGTCCGCCGGGCTGTACCTGGGTGGCGGCGGCGATGAGCAGGCCGAAACCGCCCCGGGCGCAGCGCGCCAACCAGTCGAGCTCGGCCTGGCCGGGATCGCCGTCGGCGCCGCTCATGTTGTGGGTCAAAGGGGCCAGCACGGCCCGGTTCTTGAGCCGCAATCCGGCCCGTTCGAAGTGGAAGCTGTCGCCAAGTGCCTTGTTCATCACCCTCTCCCGGGATCGCAATGGAATGTCGCCACTATAATCCCGGGCACTCAGGATATAATCAGGCTTACAAGCAAGGCATTCATTCCCAGCAAGACACAATAGGCCGCCACACATGAGTCACCACAAGCTCGACACCCTCTACCTGATGCGCCTGCTGGTCGCCATCGTCCGCTGCGGATCCTTCGCCGCGGCGGCGGCCCACCTCGGCATCACCCCGAGCAAGGCGTCCAAGGATCTGCGCCACCTGGAGCAGAGCCTCGGCAACACGCTCCTGAGCCGCACCACCCGCCGGGTGCAGTTGACCGACGCGGGGGAGCTCGCCTACCACCAGGCCGACCAGATGATCGCCCTGCACGAGCAGCTGCTGGACGGCCTGCAGCGCCGCCGCTCGGCACTGTGCGGGGAGCTGCGCATCACGGCGCCGGATCTGTGGGGCGAGGTGGTGCTGACCCCTGTGCTGTTGCGCTTTCGCGCCGACCACCCCGAGGTGCGGATCATCGCCGATTTCAGCAATACCCCGGCCGACCTGCTGCGCGACAACCTGCACGTGGCGTTTCGCAGCACCGAGCTTGGCACCCAGCCCTATCTGGCGCGCCCCATCGCGGTGGACGATCTGGTGCTCTGCGCCAGCGCCGACTACCTGGACCACCACCCGCCCTTGAGCGAGCCGCAGGATCTGCAGCAGCACCCCCTCATCACCCGCTGCCAGGAGTACAGCCGCCACGAGCGCTGGACCCTGCTTGCCCAGGGGCGCGAGATCCCGCTGGAAGTGGCGGGCGAGCTGGCCTTCAGCAGCAAGAAGGCTGCCCACCAGGCGATGCGCCAGGGGCTGGGGATCGCCCGCCTGCCGCGCTATCTGGTGGCGACCGAGCTGGCCGAGGGGGGGGTGCGCGAGGTGCTGCCCGACTACCGTCCCAAGGGGGCCAACTTCTACGCCCTCTACACCCAGCGCCGGGCCGAGTCGGCCCTGGTCGGCCACTTCCTCGACTACGTCATCGAGGCGCTAGGGAAAACACAATCCGGACATCCGGACGATAACCAATAAGAAGAGGGAGGCATGATGCCTCCCTCTCCGCTTTGCCGATCACTCAGCCCCGTGATTTTTATCCCTCGCTCAACGTTCGATTTGTACTCATTTTTCAAACCACAGGCTAGATCCTGCGCAGGCACCACATGAAGTAAGCGCCCCCTAACATGGTGGAGACCAGGCCCACCGGTACGTCCTGCGGAAACAGGATCTGCTGGCCGATCCAGTCGGCCGATACCATCAGGAGGGCTCCGGATCCGGCGGCGCCGAGCAGGTGCCAGCGCGCCCGCACCAGCCCCATCAGCTTGGCCATGTGCGGTGCCAGCAAACCGACGAAGGAGAGCGGCCCCACCACCAGAGTGGCACTGGCTGTGAGCACGGCCACCAGCAGCAGGATGACAAGCTGGGCCAAGCTCAGGCGAATGCCGAGCGCGGTGGCTACCGCCGCCCCCATCGGCATCAGATCGAGCCAGCGGCTGATCAGCAGGCAGGCCGCCAGCATCAGGAGCGCCAAGCCCACCAGCGCGGATGCTACTGGCAGGGTGACGTAGTAGGTGGAACCGGACATCCAGGAGAGCAGCTGCTGTACCCGCAGGTCGCCGTTGGCGAGCGCGATGGCCTGCAGCGGCTCGAACAGCGCCGTGATGGCGATACCGGAGAGCAGGATCCGCTCCGGCTGAAAGCCGTGTCTGCGGTTGATCGCCACCAGCAGCAACAGGCAACCGAAGGCGCCGACCAGCCCTCCCAACAGCATAATGGGCAGCGGCAAGGCGGGCAGCAGCAGCGCCGTCCCTATCACTCCCATAAAGGTGCCACCACTCACCCCCAGCAGCTCCGGGCTCGCCATGGGGTTGTTGCTGACCCGTTGCAGCAGAGTGCCCGCCAGCGCCAGCAGCACGCCGGCCGCAGCGGCCGCCAGGGTACGCGGCAGTCGCCATTCCAGCTGGGCCTGCCATCTGAGCCAGCTTGGCCAGCTCCAGCCATGCATCCCCTGCCCGAACAGCAGGGAGATCAGGATGGCTGCCAGCAACCCGAGCAGCAGCAGGCCGATGAGACGAGCCGGAGCCGGGTGACGGGTCACCAGCAGGGCGGCATTTGCCTTCGGCGTGTCAGACTTGATGCCAAGGCGCGGGATCAGCCAGAGCAGCAGTGGTGCGCCCAGCAGCGCCGTCATGGCGCCGGTCGGGATCAGCACGGGCCAGAAGCGGCTCAGGGTCTGCAGCAGCAGATCGGTGGCCGTCAGCAGCAAGGCTCCCAGGACAGGCGCCCACAGCAGCCGCTGGGTAAGTCGCCGAATGCCCAGCAGTCGCACCAGGGCGGGGGCCGCCAGCCCGATAAAACCGATCAACCCCACCACGCTCACCACGCAGGCGGTGATGAAGACAGCCAACCCCAGACCGGCGAAGCGCAGATGCTGAAGGGAGACCCCCAGGTTGCGGGCACTGGCATCATCCAGCTCCAGCACCGCCAGCGGGCGCACCAGCACAGCGGCCAGCACACCGGCCACCAGCAGCCGCGGCAGCAGATAGCTGACCCCGCTCCAGCTGTTCTGGACCAGGGAGCCGCTGCCCCACACCAGCAACCCTTTCAGCTCCTCCTGAAAGAACAACAGCAGCCCCATACTGATGGCCGCCAAGTAGAGGTTGATCACCAGACCGGCAAACACGATGACCACGGGATTGAGCTGACGGCGCCAGGCCAGGGCGAACACCAGCGCCATAGCGAGGCTGCCACCAGCCATGGCGATCCACTCCCGCCCCAGCAGCAACCAGGAGGGGGCGAACAGGGTCACCATCATCAGAGCCAGCTGAGCGCCGGAGGCGACCCCTAGGGTGGTCGGCGAGGCAAGCGGATTGCGCAGCACCTGCTGCATCAGGGTACCCGCCAACCCAAGGGCGGAGCCGGCCAGCAGGCAGATGGCGAGACGGGGCAGCCAGCTGAAATAGACCACAGCCTGGCGGGCATCCTCCAGTTCGGGCGAGAAGAGGCTCTGCCACCAGAGTGACGCAGGCAACTGGCGTGACAACTCCCAGCAAATCAGCAAGAGGGTCAATCCCAGCAGGATCAGGGAGGGCCGCCGCAGCGGCAACGGGAAAAGGCGCGTCATCTTGGCTCTCCTCCGGCCCTGGCATCCTGCAGCAATGCCTCGCTGAGCAGGGTGGCGAAACGGCGGGCGGCGATGACGCCACCAAAACTCCACACCGCGGGCAGATGCAGCACGGGCGCCTGCTTGACCAGTGGCAGGTGCTGCCACAATCCGGGTTCCTGCAGCCGCTCGTTCACCCCGACGGGAATGGGGTCGACCACCACCAGCCGCGCCTCGGGGAAGGCTAAAAACTGCTCGATGCTGGCCACCGAAAAGCCCCAGGCATTGGTCTGCCCGGTCCAGGCATTGCGCAGCCCGAGCCGCTGCATCACAGCCTCGAACAGGCTGTCGCGACCAAATACCCGCACATGACGCTCGTCGATGAACTGCACCACCAGCAGAGGGGGAATATCGGCGGGCAGAGTGGCTTTCATCTGCGCCAGATCCGAATCCAGCCTGGCCAGCAGCTCCCTGGCCTCGGCGGTTTTGTTCACCAATCCGGCCACAGTCAGGGTCGCCTCGTGCAACCGTTGCCACAGATCGCTGCCGGGTTCATAGAGGGCGATGGACTGCACGGGGGCGATGCGGGACAAGGTGGCGGTCAAAGGCTCCGCCAGTGGAGATATCAGGATGCGATCGGGTTTCAGCTCGGCCAGCAGCTCGCGGTTGGGTTCGGCCCGCAGGCCTATGTCTACCACTGCGACAGGTAGCCTGGGTTCACCGACCCAGGCATGGTAGGAGCTGACATCCCCCACTGCCAGCGGCGTCACCCCCAGCGCCAGCAGGGTTTCGGCTATGGTCCAGTCGACGGTAGCGATACGGGGCGTCCCGCTGCCGACCTCTGTGGCAACGGCTTGCGGTTCGGCCAGCGCTGCATGTGGCAGCAGCAGGCTGACGAGGCAGGGAGCCATCTTCAAAAAACGATTCAAGAGAGACCCCCTGTTAGACGATGGCAATGGCGTGGTCATGGGCCGGGTGGCGAATGACCTCCATCGGGATGCCATAGATGGCGTGCAGAGTCTCGCGAGTCATGATCTGCCCGGGCTCGCCGTGGGTCAGCAGGCGGCCGGAGTGCAGCGCCACCAGCCGATCGCAGAAACGGGAGGCCATGTTGATGTCGTGAATGACGATGATGACCCCGATGTTGAGCTGACGACTGAGCTGTTTGACCAGGGTCAGCACCTCCACCTGGTGAGCAACATCCAGCGCTGCCAGCGGCTCGTCCAGCAGGATGAAGCGACTCTCCTGGGCCAGCAGCATGGCCAGCCAGACCCGCCCCCGTTCGCCACCGGATAGGGTGTCCACCAGTCGGTCGGCAAAGCGTTCGGTATGGGTGAGGGAGATGGCCCTGTCCACCTGGCGACGATCTTCCTCTCCCATGCGGCCCAGCAGGCCGCGCCAGGGGTAGCGCCCCATCTCCACCAGCTCCCGGCCGAGCAGGTTCTCGGCGCTCGGCAGATGCTGGGGCAGATAGGCCACCTGGCGGGCAAAATCCCGATTGCCCCATGCCTGCAACGGCTTGTCATCGAACCGGATCTCGCCACCACTGAGCGGCTGCTGGCGGGCCAGCAGCTTGAGCAGGGTGGATTTGCCCGAACCATTGTGACCGATGAGGCCATAGACCTGCCCCTGCTCGAAGCGCAGATCGGTGGGGTGCAGCAGCGTGCGGTCATTGACCGCAAAGCTGGCTGATTTCATCTCAAACATAAGCTTTACCTGTGCTGGCCAAAGGCCAGTCTCATCGCTGCCGGCATCAGGCCGGCACCTCGCAATCCAGATGGGCGACCGCATCCCGGCTCACCTGCTCGCGCCGCTCACCGGTCAGTTCGCTGAGCCGGCCCTGACGCATCTCCAGCAGGCGATCCGCCAGGGAGAAGTAGTGATCGTCGTGGCTGATGGCGATCACCGTCTTGCCCATCTCCTTCAGTCGTGGCAACAGCACCTGATAGAAGATGCGGCGGAACTGGGGATCCTGATCCGCTGCCCACTCGTCAAACAGCATCACCTCGCGCTGCTCCGCCAGTGCCAGCAGCAGGGCAACCCGCTTGCGTTGACCCTGGGAGAGGTCGATATCGGAGATGAAGTCCTCCTTGATGGCAAGCTTGCTGTCCATCTGCAGCCGCTCCAGCCACTCGGCGATCAGCGCGTCCTTCGGTTCCGGCCCCAGCAGGTGCTGGAACAGGTGGTAGTCGGTAAAGATGGCGGAGAAGAGCGCCAGATAGGCGTTGCGATCGGTAACCGGCTCGCCATCCAGCAGGATCCGGCCAGAAACAGGCTGATAGAGGCCAGTCAGCAACATGGCCAGAGTCGATTTGCCGGAACCGTTGCCACCGATGATGAAGATCTGCTCCCCCTTCTCGATGGTGAGATCGATGGGGCCCACGGCAAAGCCGCCCTCCCCCTGATAGTGAAAGCTCACCTGCTCCAGCTCGATGCGCCGCCAGGCGCGGGTGGCAGGCGGCAGCGGGAAATCGGGTTCCGGCTCGGCCAGCGCCAGAGCGCCAATCTTGTCGAATGCCACCTGGGCGGCAAGCAGGGTCGGCAGCGCACCAATCCCCTGCAACAAGGGGGTGCGCAGGAACAACAGAGTCAGGGCAAAGGTGGCGGCCACATTGGTGTTGGCCCAGCCCAGGCCATTGGCCAGGAAGAAGACCAGACCGATGGCTCCCAGCATCATGATATTCGACCAGTTCACCGCGCTCAGGTGATAGGTGTCGGCACGGATGATCTGCTGGCGGTAATCCTGCGCATTCTGCAGATAAAGCTGGTGGTAGACGAAATGGGCCCGTTCACGGTTGAGCGCCAGCTCCTTGCTGCCGGCGATGATCGCCTGGTAGTTCTGATAGAGCCGATCCTCAGCCTGACGCATGCGGGAGAGGTGGCGATAGACCCGGTTGACCAGCAGCCAACCCACCACCATGGTGACGGTGACCCAGAGGGTGGTGACGCCGAGCAGGGCCGGCGACAGCCAGCCCAGGTAAATGGCCGATCCCAAGGTGAGCACCAGCCCCTGCACCAGCTCCGGCAGGCGCACGAAGGCGATGGTGATCTGGCCGATGTCGCTGGAGAGAGAGGCGAGTAATGGCCCCTGCCCTATCTGGCGGATGCGGCCGACATCGGTATCCAGCAGCTGCTTGAGCAGACGGCCGCGCAGCCGGTAGACAAAATGATGACCAAGGGTGGTCAGGGCCAGCTGGGAGCCGAGGGTGATCACCAGCAGCAACAGAATAAGGCCGATCAGCTGGCAGAGTACCGGTAGCGGCTCACCAACTGATTCGATAAGAGATTGATTGATAAAGGCTATCACGCCAATTCCGCTGACGGCACTGAGCAAGCTGAGCAGAACAATGGCGAGAAAGGGCCAACGGTATTGGCGGTAAACCAGAGACAAAAGTTCCATAAAGGACCGCTATTTCAGGGGAATGCTCAAAACAAGATGCCGGGAAAAACAGGGCGGGAACCTCGGCCCCCGCCCTGCCTTCATTACCAGCGGTAGTTGATGCTGCCCACTACGCTGCGCGGTTCGCCGTAGTAGCAGTAGTAGTCACAGCTGGCCACATAGGTTTCACCCAGCAGGTTGTTGACGTTGATCTGGGCTCGCCAGTTCTTGGCAAAGTCATACCCGATCATCGCATCCCACACGGTATGAGCCGGCACCTCGGCAGAGCCATAGATGGGGTTGTAACCGGCATCCACGGCACCAATACCGACGCTGGAACCGACGTAACGCACGCCGGTACCCAGCTCGAGACCCGATGCCACACCCTGCTGCACCTTGTAGTTACCCCAGAAGGAGGCCATGTGGCGCGGGATCAGGCTGGCACGACGATCGCCGTTGCCGGTGTCGTTGGTCTTGGCATCGGTATAGGTGTAGGCGGCGGTCAGGCGCAGCGCGTCGGTGGCCTGTACGCTTCCCTCCAGCTCGACGCCACGGGAGGTGACTTCACCCGCCTGGGTCTGCTGGCCGGATCCTGTAGAGACAAGCGAATTGGTCTGCGCCAGATCGAACAGGGCCAGGTTGATGTAACCGTCGAGGAAGGCAGGCGCATACTTGATGCCGGTTTCGTAGAGCTTGCCCTCGAGCGGCTTGTAGGAGCTTCTGGTATTGGGATCGATCCCCGGCAACACCTCGAACGACTCGGCATAGGCCACGTAGGGAGAGAGGCCGTTATCGGCCAGGTACATCAGGCTGCCGGAGAGGGAGAGCTCGTGGTCATACTGCTTCTCGTCCTTGGTCGCGTTGGTGTTGTGGGTCTCCACATAGTCGAAACGGCCACCGGCGGTCAGCAACCAGCGATCATCCCAGCGGATCTGGTGCTGGGCATAGAAGCCGCTCTGGCCCTTGGTGCTCTTCTGGTGGGTGGCGGTAGACTCGTCAAACCCGGGGAAGCCGCTGTAATCAGGGTGGAAGGTGTTGATGGATCCCATGCCGTAGTTGTCGGCCTCGACCCCTTCGTTGACATGGCGCTGGAGATCCACCCCCAGCAGCAAGGTCTGCTCGGTACGATCCGTGTTCCAGTAGCCCACCATCTGGTTGTCCATGGTAGCGCTCTTGGTATCGCCATCGCGGTAAACCAGGCCACGGTAGGCAGTGGTACCTTCATAGGTGGGGAAGATATAGGTCTGGCGCAGCAGCAGATCGTTGTAGTTGAAGCGGACGTTCTGCTTGAACTCCCAGGTCTGGTTGAGCTGGTGGGCCAGCTCGTAGCCGGCGGAGATCTGGGTGTTGCGGTTGCGATCGTAATCCGGCTGACTCAGGTTGGTAGCGGGATCGATCTGGCCACCCGAGGTATTGAGGGTACCGTAGACCGGGAAGAAGCCGTTGGTGGGTATCCCTTCGTCGTGCTTGAAGCTGGCCAGCAGGGTCAGGCTGGTGCGATCCGAGATATCCAGGGTGACGATCGGCGCCAGATAGACGCGATCGTTGTAACTGCCGTTCAGCACGCCGTCCCGTTCGCTATAGAGGGCGACCATGCGATAGCGGCTGTTGTCGGTCAGCGTATCGGAGACATCCACCCCGATTTGTCGGTGATCCCGGTTGCCCAGCTGAAGATCCACCTGCCCCTGGGGAGTAGCAGTCGGTCGCTTGCTGATGGCATTGATCACCCCGCCGGGAGGCGCCTCGCCGTAGAGGATCGAGGCCGGGCCTTTCAGCACTTCCACACTCTCCAGACCGAACGGTTCCGGCGTCCAGACATAGTAGCCGGTGCTGAACAGACGGTTGCCATCGAGATAAGAGGCTGCATCGAAGCCGCGCACCTTGAACCAGTCGGCATCGGTATCGGCACCATAAGACTGGGAGAGCACGCCGGAGCGATAGCGCAGCGCCTCGTCCAGCTTCAGCACGGCGTGCTGGTCCAGCTCTTCACGGTTAACCACTGAGACGGCGCGAGGCGTCTCGGCCATGGGCACTTCCACCTTCATGGCGGTCCCTGTGACCACCATGGTTTCACTGGCCTTGGGCAGCTCGGCGGGAGTCTGTTCGGCCATCACAGGCAGAGAGGCCAGCAGGCCGGACAGCGAGAGCATACCCAGCCCTCTCTTTCTGCAGAGTCCTGTAGTGTTTTTTTGCGCAATCATATTAAGTCTCGTATATCAATGAGTTATGTTGTTTTAATTGTTATTTTTGGTCGTTTTTAGCGACATCACCCTGTTCCGTGGGTGAATAAAGCAGCGCAATCCTACTACAGGAAACAGCTCAATCGATATAGTTATTAGCAATCATTACCATCCGCATTAGCTTCTTGTGGGCGCCTTGCCAGCCGATCTCGCCGCCAGAAGGAGTCATCAGGAGCGCCCCGTAAAGAGAGGCATATAAGGAAGCAGAACAGGGCCCAAAGCCCCCGGATCCAGATCGCCGTTCTGGGTGGATCCATTATCCCCAAGCTTTATCCATATTTATCCACACCCTTTGGCGGTAGAATCCGTCTCTTCCTTTCTTGTCTGAAATCAGGATCCATTCCATGGCCAAACTCAATATCGTCGTCGGCTCCATGCTGGGCGCCGCCGAATATGTCGCAGACCACGTTGCCAGCCTGCTGGAACAGGCGGGCCATCAGACCAGGATCCACAACCCGGCCCGACTGGCCGAGGTGCTGGGCGAACCAGAGGAGATCCTGCTGGTGGTCACCTCAACCCACGGCGCCGGTGATGTGCCTGACAACCTGCAGCCTTTCGCCAGGGATCTTGCCGAGCAGCGTCCGGATCTCGATAACCTCAGGTATGGCGTGATCGCGCTGGGTGACAGCAGTTATGACACTTTCTGCCAAGGCGGCAAGACGCTGGATCATCTGCTGAGCGAGTGTGGTGCCAGCCGGATCGGCGAGCGGCTCGACATCGATGTGACCCAGCACGAGATCCCGGAAGATGCGGCGGAAATGTGGATCCGGGAGTGGATGGCGATGATCGCCTGATCAGGAGCGGGAGATCCGCAAAAAAATGCGATCTCCCGACTTATCCCCAGATCGGCTATCCACCAGGTTATTAACAGCCGGATCCGGATAAGTTGTTCTACAAGGTTACCCACAGCAACCGTCAGTTTTGTGAATAACTACAGATTTAACCTCTGTAAAACCTATAGTTATCCTATGAATTAGATCCAGACCCACCTGGTGTTGTGTATAAACACAAGGGTTGTCCCCGGGTTTAAAGGGGTAGGATCCAAGCTTTTCCACAGTCATGGATCGTTCTTAACTGAATGATCTTTATGATCAAAAAGTGCTTATCAACAGAAGCGGCGGATCCTAATAAAAGATCCAGTAAAAGATCGATCTAAAGATCCTTAAGATCTAATAAGCAGATCCTCCCTTCATACTGAACGTTAAGTAGACGTTCCCCTCAGGACGCTAAACAGATAGAATGATCCGCCCTTTTAGCCCAGGCAGAGAAAGATCTTCAGGCGTGCAGATCAAGGTGATCCCAATGCAATACCATGAACAATTTGATGTGATCGTCGTCGGTGGCGGTCATGCCGGAACAGAAGCAGCAACAGCGGCGGCCCGCATGGGCATGAATACCCTGCTGCTCACCCACAATATCGATACGCTGGGGCACATGTCCTGCAATCCGGCGATCGGCGGGATCGGCAAGGGACACCTGGTCAAGGAAGTTGACGCACTCGGCGGGATCATGGCGCGTGCCATCGATCTTGGCGGGATCCAGTTCCGCACCCTCAACTCTTCCAAGGGCCCGGCGGTACGCGCCACGCGCGCCCAGGCGGATCGTCTGCTCTACAAGGCGGTCGTGCGCCAGATGCTGGAGAACTACCCTAACCTGAAGATCTTCCAGCAGGCCTGTGACGATCTGATCATGGACGGGGATCGCGTCGCAGGTGTGGTGACCCAGAGCGGGATCCGCATCAGTGGCAAGACAGTGGTACTGACCGTCGGTACCTTCCTGAACGGTTTGATCCACATCGGGATGGAAAACTACAAGGGTGGTCGCGCCGGGGATCCTCCCTCGATCGCATTGGCCCAGCGCCTGCGTGAAATGCCGCTGCGCATCGATCGCCTCAAGACCGGCACGCCGCCTCGCATCGATGCCCGTAGCGTCGATTTTTCCGTGATGCAGGCGCAGCACGGTGACGATCCGCGTCCTGTGTTCTCCTTCATCGGAGATGCCAGCCAGCATCCGCGCCAGGTCCCCTGCTACGTAACCCACACCAACGAGCGTACCCACGACGTGATCCGCAACAATCTGGATCGCAGCCCCATGTACGCCGGAGTGATCGAAGGGATAGGCCCCCGTTACTGTCCCTCCATTGAGGACAAGATCACCCGGTTCGCTGACAAGACCGCGCACCAGATTTTCGTCGAGCCGGAAGGCCTGACTACCCATGAACTCTATCCGAACGGGATCTCCACCAGCCTGCCATTCGACGTGCAGGTGCAGATCGTCCGTTCGATCCGTGGCTTCGAGAACGCCCACATCACTCGCCCCGGCTATGCCATCGAGTACGATTTCTTCGATCCGCGGGATCTCAAGGCGAACATGGAGAGCAAATGCATCCCCAACCTGTTCTTCGCCGGCCAGATCAACGGGACGACCGGTTACGAAGAGGCGGCAGCCCAGGGCCTGATGGCCGGTCTGAACGCCGCCCTGCGTGCCCAGGACAAGGATCCCTGGCATCCGCGCCGGGATCAGGCCTACATGGGCGTGATGATGGACGATCTCTCCACCCTGGGCACCCGCGAACCCTATCGCATGTTCACCAGCCGTGCCGAATATCGCCTGCTGCTGCGGGAAGATAACGCCGATATCCGTCTGACCACCATCGGTCGTGAACTGGGTCTGGTCGACGACGAGCGCTGGAGCAAGTTCAACGCCAAGATGGAACAGGTGGAGCTGGAGCGTCAGCGCATGCGCTCGACCTGGATCCACCCGCAACATCCGTCTCTGGAGGCGGTCAACGCCCTGGTCAACACCCCGCTGACTCGCGAGCAGAGCCTGGAAGAGCTGCTGCGTCGTCCCGAGGTAACCTACGATGCCCTGATGGCCATCGACGGGGTCGGTCCGGCCATCGCCGATCCGGCTGCCGCCGAGCAGGTGGAGATCCAGATCAAGTACGCCGGTTACATCGAGCGCCAGCACGACGAGGTGGAGAAGCAGCTGCGCAACGAGAACACCCTGCTGCCGCTGGATCTCGACTACCGCGATGTAAACGGCCTCTCCAACGAGGTGAAAACCAAGCTGAACGATGCCAAGCCACAGACCATTGGTCAGGCCTCCCGCATCTCGGGGATCACCCCGGCAGCCATCTCCATTCTGCTGGTTCACCTGAAAAAACACGGCCTGCTGCGTAAAACCGCCTGAGGAATCCCATGTTGGAAAGATTGAACGGCCTGCTCATGCAGGCCGGAATTGTTATCACCGATACCCAAAAGAGCCAATTGGTGCAGCTGGTCGAGTTGCTGCACAAGTGGAACAAGGCTTACAATCTCACCTCGGTGCGTGATCCGGACGCCATGCTGGTCAAGCATATTCTCGACAGCCTGGTGGTGAGTCCCCACTTGCACGGGGAACGCTTCATCGACGTGGGCACTGGCCCCGGCTTGCCTGGCCTGCCGCTGGCGATCATCAATCCGGACAAGCAGTTCGTGCTGCTCGACAGTCTGGGCAAGCGGATCAACTTCATCCGCCAGGTCATTCTGGAGCTGGGGTTGACCAACGTCACGCCAGTCAAATCCCGGGTGGAAGAGTATCAACCCGAACAGGGATTTGACGGTGTGCTCAGCCGGGCCTTCGCCTCGCTGGAAGACATGCTGAGCTGGTGTCACCATCTGCCGTCAGCACAGGGCTGCTTCCTGGCCCTCAAGGGACAATATCCCGAACAGGAGCTGGCCCAGTTGCCTGCCAATATCCGTCTGGTAGCCTGTCACGAGTTGCGGGTGCCGGAACTGGAAGGGGAACGTCACCTGCTGGAATTCAAACATATCCAGCCCGAATAGGGTCGCAGTATCAATTAGGGGATCGTGTGGGAAAAGTCATCGCCATAGCCAACCAGAAGGGTGGGGTGGGTAAAACCACCACTTGTGTGAACCTGGCCGCCTCCATGGCTGCCACCCGGCGCAAGGTGCTGGTGATCGATCTGGATCCGCAGGGCAATGCCACCATGGGCAGTGGCGTCGACAAGTACGATGTCGAGCGCACCGCCTATGAGCTGCTGATCGAAGATGCCCCCATCGGCGAGGTGATCATCCCCGAAACCACAGGGGGCTATCACCTGATCGCCGCCAACGCCGACGTCACGGCGGCCGAAATCCGTCTGATGGAGTTCTTTGCCCGCGAAATCCGCCTGCGCAACGCGCTGGCCTCGGTACGGGACAAGTACGACTACGTCTTCATCGACTGTCCGCCCTCTCTCAACATGCTGACGGTGAACGCCATGGCGGCCGCCGACTCGGTGCTGGTGCCCATGCAGTGCGAATATTACGCGCTGGAAGGGCTTACCGCCCTGGTCGATACCATCAGCAAGCTGGCGGCCGTGGTCAATCCGGATCTCAAGATCGAAGGGGTGCTGCGCACCATGTTCGATCACCGCAACCGGCTGGCCAATGATGTGTCCGATCAGCTAAAACAGCATTTCGGTGACCGGGTCTACCGCACCATCATCCCCCGCAACGTAAGACTGGCAGAGGCGCCGAGCTTCGGTGCCCCGGCCATGCACTATGACAAATCATCGGTGGGCGCCAAGGCCTACCTGGCGCTGGCCGGCGAGATACTGCGCCGCCAGGAACAGGAGCGTCAGGCGACCATCGCAGACCGAGAGAGCATATGACTCTGAAAAAACGTGGTCTGGGCAAGGGGCTGGATGCCCTGCTCAGTACCAGCACGGCTGCCCGCCAGAAACAGGTGATGAGCGATCAGCGCACCGAGCAGGCCATGGCCCCCGCCAACCAGGGGGAGCTGCGCAAGCTGCCGGTGGAGTGGTTGCACTCCGGCAAGTACCAGCCGCGTAAGGATATGTCGCAGGATGCACTGGAAGAGCTGGCCAATTCCATCCGCGCCCAGGGGGTGATCCAGCCCATCGTGGTGCGCCCTGTCGCCGAAAAGTCTTTCGAAATCATCGCCGGGGAACGACGCTGGCGTGCCTCCCAACTGGCCCGTCTCGAAGTAGTTCCCTGTATCGTCAAGGATGTGCCCGACGAGTCGGCGGTGGCCATCGCCCTCATCGAGAACATCCAGCGCGAAGATCTCAATGCCATCGAAGAGGCTGTCGCCCTGCAGCGGCTGCTGACCGAGTTCGAACTCACCCACCAGCAGGTGGCCGAGGCGGTAGGCAAGTCTCGCACCACGGTCACCAACCTGCTGCGCCTCAACCAGCTCAACGATGACGTGAAGCGCTTCGTCGAACACGGCGATCTCGACATGGGCCATGCCCGTGCCCTGCTGGCCCTGAGCGGCCAGGCTCAGTCCGAGCTGGCCAAGCTGGTTGCCCAGAAAGGGTTGACCGTGCGAGATACCGAGAAACTGGTGAAAAAGGCGTTGGAGCCGGAAAAAGTCAGGGTGGAAACGGCACGCGATCCCCAGTTTGGCTACCTGGAACGCCAGCTGGCGGAAAAAATTGGTAATCAGGTACAACTTCAGCCTGGCAAGCGGGATAGCGGAAAGTTAGTAATTAGTTACGAGAACTTGTCCGATTTGGACCGTATATTGGGCTATTTTGGCGTGTCGGAATCGTGATTTTTACGCTTTTTGTAGTAATAAAACATCCATTCCTTTTGATATGTACATAACCTGAATTTAGCGCTGAAAGCCGCAAAAAATAAGGATTTTTGTCATATTGCAATAGCTGCCCTCAAGGGTATAATTTGACCGGCTTTAAGAGCTGTTAACATGGGGTCTTCGGATCCCGATTTTTTACAGTTCTGTAATGTTCAGGGGTACGTTGGTGAAGCAGAAAATAGCCTTGGAAGGTTTGACACTGGCCTTGGTTATGCTCGTTTGTCAGCTGGTCCTGATCCTGGCGATGAGTGCCGTCTGGTATTACCTGACTGGCGCCAGCGCTGGTTACTCATCCCTCTATGGAGGGGGGATGTACTGGGTTCCTCAAGCCCTGTTTACGGTCTGGGTATTGCGCCGCAAGGTGGATGCCGAGAGTGTAGGCTTGGTCTTGCGGGACTTTTATGGTGGGGCAGGGATTAAGCTCATAACTACAACAGGACTCTTTGGCCTGCTGTTTGGTGCAGGTGTTGAAGTGCATGCCGCTTCGTTCTTCACCACTTATATCCTCGCCCTCGTTGTACAGTGGATGGTCTCATTCACACTTAACAACCACTATTAGGAAAACTCATGTCTGCAACCGGAGAAGTCCTGACTCCTCAGGGATATATCTCCCACCACTTGACCCACCTGCAAGTCGGGTCTGGGTTCTGGACAGTCAATATCGACTCAATGGTATTTTCTGTTCTGTTGGGCGCCCTGTTTATCTGGTTGTTCCGCCGTGTCGCCGTCAAGGCTACCAGCGGGGTACCGGGTAAGCTGCAGTGCTTTGTGGAGATGCTGGTCGAGTTTGTGAGTGGTAACGTCAAGGACATCTTTCATGGTCGAAACAAGGTCATCGCACCTTTGGCCCTGACGGTGTTTGTGTGGATCTTCCTGATGAACCTGATGGATCTGATCCCCGTTGACTTTATCCCCCACGCTGCACAATTGATGGGTATTCCCTATCTGCGTGTGGTTCCCTCTGCTGACGTTAACATCACCATGTCCATGGCTTTGGGCGTGTTCTTCTTGATCCTGTATTACAGCATCAAGGTCAAGGGAATCGGCGGGTTTGTGAAGGAGCTGACGCTTCAGCCTTTCAACCACCCGGCGGCCATCCCGGTTAACCTCATCCTGGAAACTGTTACGCTGATTTCCAAACCTGTTTCTCTGGGTCTTCGACTGTTCGGCAACATGTATGCTGGCGAACTGATCTTTATCCTGATTGCGGGTTTGTTACCCTGGTGGTCACAGTGGATTCTGTCCGTGCCTTGGGCAATCTTCCACATCCTGATCATCACTTTGCAGGCGTTTATCTTCATGGTTCTGACCATCGTCTATCTGTCGATGGCGCAGGAAGATCATGGTTGATGCAACTCAAATAATCCTTTTTATACAATCAATTACATCTTAATAAATGGAGATCCTCATGGAAAACTTGAACATGGACCTGCTGTACATCGCTGCTGCAATGATGATGGGTCTGGCTGCTATCGGTGCATCCATCGGTATCGGTATTCTGGGTGGTAAGTTCCTGGAAGGTGCTGCTCGTCAACCTGATCTGATCCCTGTTCTGCGTACCCAGTTCTTCATCGTAATGGGTCTGGTGGATGCGATTCCGATGATCGCCGTTGGTCTGGGTCTGTACGTGATGTTTGCGGTTGCTGGCTAAGTCGATACGACATCTCCAGGCATAACCCATTAACTAACTAAAGAGGACATCGGCTGTGAATATCAACGCCACCCTCCTCGGCCAAGCAATTGCTTTTTTCTTCTTCGTAGTGTTTTGCATGAAGTACGTATGGCCGCCGCTGATGGCTGCCATCGAAGCCCGTCAGAAAGCCATTGCTGACGGTCTCTCTTCTGCCGAACGAGCCAAGAAAGATCTGGATTTGGCCAAGGCCAACGCCGTCGATCAGCTGAAAGAAGCCAAGCTCCAGGCTGCTGAAATCATTGAACAGGCCAACAAACGCAAGGCCCAGATCATTGATGAGGCTACTGTCGGGGCCCAGGCCGAGCGGGAAAAAATCCTGGCTCAAGGCCGTGCCGAGATTGAAGCTGAACGTCATCGTGCCAAAGAAGAACTGCGCAAGCAGGTTGCAACTCTTGCCATCGCTGGTGCAGAGAAGATCCTGGCGCGCCAAATCGACCAGGCTGCCAACAGCGACATCGTCGACAAACTGGTAGCAGAACTGTAACGGGAACGGGGCTATGTCTGAACTGACTACAATCGCTCGCCCCTACGCCAAGGCTGCTTTCGAGTTTGCCGTTGAGCACAAGGCGGTTGATCAGTGGCTGGGGATGCTCAGCTTCGCGGCGGAAGTCGTGAAGAACGAGACCATCCACTCCCTGGTAAACGGCTCTGTGGCTGCCGAAGAACTGGCAAAACTGTTTGTCAGCATCTGCGGTGAGCAACTCGACGAGCATGGCCAGAACCTGATCCGGGTGATGGCTGAGAATGGTCGCTTGGGTGTGCTGCCGGCGGTCGTTGCCGAATTTGTGGTGCTCAAGGCTGAACTGGATAAAGAAGTTCAGGCTGACGTGATTTCGGCGATCGAACTGACCGACCAGCAGAAAGCCAATATTCAGGCTTCTCTGGAACAACGTCTCGCGCGCAAAGTGAAGCTGAATTGCAGCATTGATGCGTCCTTGATGGCCGGAGTGCTCATCAAGGCCGGTGATCTGGTTATCGACGGCACTGTCCGCGGCAAGCTGGATCGCATGGCTGACGCGCTGCAATCTTGATTGGGGTATTAGAGCATGCAACTGAATTCCACTGAAATCGCCGAGCTGATCAAGCAGCGCATTGCGCAGTTTGATGTAAAGAGCGAAGCGCGTAACGAAGGTACTATCGTCTCCGTGAGCGACGGTATCATTCGTATCCACGGCCTGGCCGATGCCATGCAGGGTGAGATGATCGAGCTGCCGGGTAACCGCTTCGCTCTGGCATTGAACCTGGAGCGTGACTCCGTTGGTGCCGTAGTAATGGGTCCCTACGCCGATCTGGCCGAAGGGATGAAAGTACAAGGTACTGGCCGCATCCTGGAAGTGCCGGTTGGTCGTGGTCTGTTGGGCCGGGTGGTCAACACCCTGGGTCAGCCTATCGATGGTAAAGGTCCGGTCGAGCACGATGGCTTCTCTCCGGTAGAAGTGATCGCCCCGGGCGTTATCGAGCGTAAGTCTGTTGACCAGCCTGTCCAGACCGGTCTGAAAGCGATCGACGCCATGATCCCCATCGGTCGTGGCCAGCGTGAGCTGATCATCGGTGACCGCCAGGTAGGTAAAACTGCCATCGCGATCGACACCATCATCAACCAGAAAGACTCCGGCATTAAGTGTGTCTACGTTGCGATCGGCCAGAAGGCCTCCACCATCGCCAACGTGGTGCGCAAGCTGGAAGAGCACGGCGCCCTGGCCAACACCATCGTGGTGGTGGCTTCTGCGTCCGAAGCGGCTGCCCTGCAATACCTGGCTCCGTACTCCGGTTGCTCCATGGGTGAATACTTCCGTGACCGCGGTGAAGATGCCCTGATCATTTACGATGACCTGTCCAAGCAGGCCGTCGCATATCGTCAGATCTCCCTGCTGCTGCGCCGTCCGCCAGGACGTGAAGCATTCCCGGGTGACGTTTTCTATCTGCACTCCCGTCTGCTCGAGCGTGCTGCTCGCGTCAACGAAGAGTACGTTGAGAAGTTCACCAAGGGTGAAGTGAAAGGCCAGACCGGTTCTCTGACCGCCTTGCCGATCATCGAAACCCAGGCCGGCGACGTTTCCGCGTTCGTACCGACCAACGTGATCTCCATCACCGATGGCCAGATCTTCCTGACCTCCCAGTCTTTCAACGCCGGTATTCGTCCTGCGGTTGACCCGGGTATCTCCGTGTCCCGTGTGGGTGGCGCTGCCCAGACCAAGATCGTCAAGAAGCTGTCCGGTGGTATCCGTACCGCGCTGGCCCAGTACCGCGAATTGGCCGCATTCGCCCAGTTCTCTTCCGACCTGGATGACGCGACTCGCAAGCAGCTGGACCACGGTCAGAAAGTGACCGAGCTGATGAAGCAGAAGCAGTACTCTCCGATGAGCGTGGCTCACCAGTCTCTGGTGCTGTTCGCTGCGGAAAAAGGCTATCTCTCCGATGTCGAACTGAACAAGATCCTCGACTTCGAAGCCGCTCTGCTCTCTTACGCCAATACCCAGCATGCCGAGCTGATGGCTGAAATCAATGCCAAGGCCGACTACAACGACGCGATCGTTGGCAAGCTGACTGCGTTGCTGGATAACTTCAAGGCAACCCAGACCTGGTAAGCGTGTGTGGCAGCGCAAGCTGCCACCTGATGGAGAGAAGAGATGGCCGGCGCAAAAGAGATACGTAACAAGATCGGGAGTGTGAAAAACACTCAGAAGATCACCAGCGCTATGGAAATGGTGGCAGCGAGCAAGATGCGCCGTGCGCAGGATCGCATGTCTGCCAGCCGTCCGTACGCTGAAACCATGCGCAAGGTGATCGGCCATATCGCTCAGGGGAACCTGGAATACAAGCACCCCTACCTCATCGAACGTGAGGTCAAGCGAGTGGGTTACATCGTCGTCTCCACCGACCGTGGCCTGTGTGGTGGTCTGAACATCAACCTGTTCAAGGCTGCCCTCAATGATATGAAGCAATGGAGCGCGAAAGGAGCCAAGGTTGACCTGGCCCTGATCGGCAACAAAGCCTCCAACTTCTTTGAACGGCACGGCGCCAAGGTGAAAGCTCACGTCGCAGGACTGGGCGATAACCCGAGCGTCAATGACCTGATTGGTTCAGTCAAGGTCATGCTGAAGGCTTACGACAACGGTGAGATTGACAGGCTGTATCTGGTGTACAACAAGTTCATCAACACCATGGTGCAGCAACCACGGGTCGATCAACTGCTGCCTTTGCCCGTAACTGAAGACAGCAAGCTGGTCAAGAAACACCACTGGGATTACCTCTATGAGCCGGATCCCAAGAAGCTGCTGGATACCCTGCTGGTTCGTTATGTCGAATCCCAGGTGTACCAGGGCGTAGTGGAAAACTTGGCCAGTGAACAGGCAGCCAGAATGGTTGCCATGCAAGCCGCGACTGACAACGCCGGCAACCTGATTAACGATCTGCAACTGGTATACAACAAGGCCCGTCAGGCCAGTATTACCCAGGAGCTCACAGAGATCGTTTCCGGTGCTGCTGCGGTGTAAGGCAAGGGTTATCAAAGGTTTAGAGGATTTGACATGAGTAACGGTTTCATCGTCCAAATCATCGGCGCTGTGGTGGACATCGAGTTCCCGCAGAATGCCGTGCCCCAGGTGTACGATGCTCTGAAGGTCGTCAGCGAAGGTCAAGGCCAGGGTCTGGTGCTGGAAGTTCAGCAGCAGATCGGTGGCGGCGTCGTTCGTTGCATCACCATGGGTTCCTCCGACGGTCTGCGTCGTGGGTTGGAAGTAATGAATAGCGGTAAATCCATCCAGGTTCCGGTCGGTACTGCGACTCTGGGTCGGATCATGAACGTACTGGGCGAGCCAATCGACGAGAAAGGCCCGATCGGTGAAGAAGAGAGCTGGTCCATCCACCGTGAGGCCCCCAGCTACGAAGATCAGTCCAACAGCACCGAGCTGCTGGAGACCGGCATCAAGGTTATCGACCTGGTATGTCCGTTCGCCAAGGGTGGTAAGGTCGGTCTGTTCGGTGGTGCCGGTGTAGGCAAAACCGTAAACATGATGGAACTGATCCGTAACATCGCGATCGAGCACAGCGGTTACTCCGTGTTCGCCGGTGTGGGTGAGCGTACCCGTGAGGGTAACGACTTCTACCACGAGATGATGGAGTCCAACGTACTGGACAAAGTATCTCTGGTTTACGGTCAGATGAACGAGCCGCCCGGAAACCGTCTGCGCGTGGCGCTGACCGGCCTGACCATGGCCGAGAAGTTCCGTGACGAAGGTCGTGACGTGCTGTTCTTCGTGGATAACATCTACCGTTACACCCTGGCCGGTACCGAAGTATCCGCACTGCTGGGCCGTATGCCCTCCGCAGTAGGTTACCAGCCGACCCTGGCCGAGGAGATGGGTGTTCTGCAAGAGCGCATCACCTCCACCAAGACTGGTTCCATCACCTCCGTACAGGCCGTTTACGTGCCTGCGGATGACTTGACCGACCCGTCTCCGGCGACCACCTTCGCCCACCTGGATGCGACCGTCGTACTGTCCCGTCAGATCGCGGCTCTGGGTATCTACCCGGCCGTTGACCCGCTGGACTCCACCTCCCGTCAGCTGGATCCGCTGGTGGTTGGCAAGGAGCACTACGAGACCGCTCGTGGCGTTCAGACCGTACTGCAGCGCTACAAGGAGCTGAAGGACATCATCGCCATCCTGGGTATGGATGAACTGTCAGAAGAAGACAAACTGACCGTAGCCCGTGCCCGTAAGATCGAGCGTTTCCTGTCCCAGCCGTTCTTCGTGGCAGAAGTGTTTACCGGTTCTCCGGGCAAATACGTGCCGCTGAAAGAGACCATCCGTGGTTTCCAGGGCATCCTGAAAGGCGAGTATGACGATCTGCCCGAGCAGGCGTTCTACATGGTTGGCGGTATCGACGAAGTCGTCGAGAAATCCAAGAAACTGTAAGCCTCGACTGGAGGGCCCATGGCAGAGATGATCTCCTTTCACCTGGACGTGGTGAGCGCCGAAGGAAAACTGTTTTCCGGTCGCGTGCAATCCGCTCAGGTAACAGGCTCCGAAGGTGAGTTGGGTCTCCGCCACGGTCATGCTCCGTTGCTGACTGCCATCAAGCCGGGCCTGGTCCGCTTGGTGAAGCAGAACGGAACTGAAGAGGTGCTGTACATCTCCGGCGGCATGCTGGAAGTACAACCTGAATCCGTGACCGTGCTGGCGGACACCGCGATTCGCGCCGACGATTTGGACGAGGCGAAAGCCCAGGAAGCCAAACGCGCGGCCGAGGAGCGGATCCACAGCTCCCATGGTGATATCGACTACGCCCAGGCCGCTACCGAGCTGGCCAAGGCGATGGCCCAACTGCGGGTCATCGATATCGTCAAAAAGAATTACCGCTGATAACGGTGATGCAAAAAGCGACCTGCGGGTCGCTTTTTTTTTGCCCGTTGGATAGACTCCGCCGGGTATTTCCACACAAGTTCAAGGTTGAAGCCATGTCTCTCAACGTCGTGATCCTGGCGGCGGGTAAAGGTACCCGCATGCGTTCTTCCCTGCCCAAGGTACTGCACCCGGTGGCCAACAAACCCATGGTTTCCCATGTGATCGATACCGCTCGCCAGATCGGTGCAGAACAGCTGCACCTGGTCTATGGCCACGGTGCCGAGCTGCTGAAGGAGCGGATCCAGGCCGCCGATGTGAACTGGGTGCTGCAGGCCCAGCAGCTGGGGACCGGCCATGCGGTGGCTCAGGCCATCCCGTTCTGGAACGACGAAGATGACGTACTGGTGCTGTACGGCGACACCCCGCTGATCCAGCCCGAGACCCTGCAACGGCTGCTGGCCGCCAAGGCGGCGGATGGCATGGCACTGCTGACAGTGGTGCTGGACAACCCGACCGGCTACGGTCGCATCGTGCGTGACAATGGCCAGGTGGTCGGTATCGTCGAGCAGAAAGATGCCAGCGCCGAGCAGCTTGCTATTCGTGAAGTGAACACCGGCGTGCTGGTGGCGAGCGGCGCCCAGCTGAGCGGCTGGCTCTCCCGTCTGGACAACAAGAATGCCCAGGGTGAGTTCTACCTGACCGATGTCATCGCCATGGCCCATGCCGATGGTTGCCCCATCGCCGCCGTCCACCCGGAGCGTGCTACGGAGGTGGAAGGGGCCAACAACCGGGTTCAGCTGGCGGCACTCGAGCGCAGCTATCAGCAGATGCAGGCCGAGAAGCTGATGATTGCCGGCGCCACCCTGATCGACCCCGCCCGTTTCGATCTGCGCGGTGAGCTGGAGATCGGGGAAGAGGTGGTGATCGACGTCAACGTCATCATCGAAGGCAAGGTGACGCTGGGTAACCATGTGCGCATCGGTGCGGGAGCCGTGCTGAAGGATTGCGTGATCGGCGATCACACCGAGGTGAAGCCTTACTCCGTCATCGAGGGCGCCCAGGTGGCTGATCAATGCTCGGTCGGTCCGTTTGCCCGCCTGCGCCCGGGCGCGGTGCTGGAGCAGGACGCCCACGTCGGCAACTTCGTCGAGATGAAGAAGGCGCGGCTGGGTGTTGGTTCCAAGTGTGGTCATCTGACCTATCTGGGGGATGCCGAAATCGGTGCCAAGGTGAATATCGGTGCCGGTACCATCACCTGCAACTACGACGGGGTGAACAAGTTCCAGACCATTATCGAGGATGACGTCTTCGTCGGTTCCGACACCCAGCTGGTGGCGCCGGTGCGCATCGGCAAGGGGGCCACCCTGGGGGCCGGCTCCACCATCACCAAGGATGTGGCGGAGAACGAGCTGGTGATCACCCGGGTACCCCAGCGTCACATCAAGAACTGGGCTCGCCCGGTCAAGAAGAAGTGATGCCCGATCAATAAAATGCAACCGGCGCCTGATGGCGCCGGTTTTTTTGGACTTATGGCTGATGGCTGGTGTTACTCGTCGACGGGAGGGGAGCTGCCCAGACGGTGGTGGGGGAGTCATAGTCCATCACCTGATACCAGTCCAGCTTGCGGGTCAGTACCATGATCAGCGCCAGGATGGCGAACAACAGCAGGGCGCCGAGCAGCAGGGCTATCTCTTCGGCCTGCAGCAGCCCGAACAGGATGGCGTAGACCAGCCCCAGCAGGGCCGCGAAGCCGATCCCCTGTCTGGGCCCACCCAGCACATGGCTGAGGTAAAAGCCATTGAGGGCTACGCTGGCAAGGCCGGCGAGCAGATAGGCCAGGGCAAAACCCAGATGTTCGGTCAGCGCCAGCAGTACCAGATAGAAGATGACCAAGCCCATGCCCACCAGGGCGTACTGGATCGGGTGTACCCGCAATCCCTTGAGCAGCTCGAACATGAAGAAGCTGATGAAGGTGAGACCGATAAACAGCAGGGCATACTTGGCCGCCCGTTCGTTCAGCTGATAGTGATCCACCGGTTGTACCAGGCTGACGCTGAAGGCGGGCAGCGGATCCCCTTCTCCTTTCATCATGCGGTTGAAACGGCTCTCCATGTCGGTGGCGAACCAGCTGCTCTGCCAGCTGGCGTCGAACCCTTTTTCGGTGAGGGTGCGACTGGCCGGCAGAAAGTCGCCGATGAAGTTGGGATGGGGCCAGTTGCCGTTTAAATTCAGCTTGCTGTCCTGGCCGAGGGGCACCACCTCCAGCGCATTCATCCCCTGCAGATCCAGTTCGATATGAAAGATGCCCTCATCATCAGCCAAGGCTGGCAGCGGTGCATGGATGCCGGCCAGCTTGCCCCCGAGCCTGGCGCCGGGGGCAAACGGGATCCGCTGTTCGCCCAGTTGCAGCGCTGGCACGCTGCTGATGCCGCGGGCATCGGATAGCACCAGGCTCAGATAAGGGTTGCCAGCTACCAGTGTGGGATCCGTGTCATCGAGATCCTGTGGTTTGTCGTCCTTCCCGGTTGACAGACGTCCGGAAAGGGAGAGCCGGGTCTGATAAACCTGTGCCTGATAGATGCCGAGCTTGCGCGGGGTGACCACCATGCCGGCCTGCACGTTCAGCTGTTCGGGCAGCCGATAACGGTAAAGCTGTTCGGTGCGTTCGAATCGCTTGCCATCCTGCTCCACCGTGACGGTGCGAGTATAAGGCTGCACCAGAACGGGGCCGAGCAGGCGTTGCGGGCCGCTGCTGCTGGCCATGATGCTGTGAATGGCCTGACTGCGGTAGGCCTGGCGCTCCCGGTTCAGCTCCATGATGGAGTGCACCGGTACCATCAGTAGCAGGCTGAGCAACAGCAGCAGGACGATCTTGTGGCTGAATATCTGTTTGACCATGACACCTCTCCTTGTTGAATGGGGCGAGTGTGCCGTGCACGGGTGAAGGGGAGATGGGGCTGTGTGAAGCTACTGTGAAGGAAGACAAAAAAAACCGGTATCGGGCGCCGCTTTGCATTTCGCATACAAAGCGGCGGGAGCGCGGTCAGGCGAGTGGCAACCAGAGCTCGGCGCTGGCGCCTCCCTGCTGACGATTGACCAGTGTCAGGCGGCCACCATGCTGGTGGGCCACCTCATGGGCGAAGCTGAGGCCAAGGCCGCTGCTCTTGCCCCTGTCGGGACGAGGCAGGGAGTAGAAACGCTCGAAGATCCTGGGCAGGGCATAGTCAGGAATGCCCGGCCCTTGGTCGCAAACCCGAAAGCAATAGCCGCCATCCAGGCGGGTACCGCTCAGGGTCACCACCCCCTCGGCGGGGGAAAAGTCGATGGCATTGTCCAAGAGGTTACCAATCGCCTGCTCCACCAGCAGGGGATCCCACTTCTGCCTGGGGGCGCTGGCCAGTTCGCCCACCAGCCTGACCTGGCGGCGCTGGGCGATGATCTGGCGGGCGTCGAGGGCGCGTTTGCCGAGGCTTGCCGGCTCCACCGGCTGGCGATCCAGCCCCTGCCCCGACTCCAGTCTGGCCAGTTGTAGCATGCGTTCGATCAACTGCTGCATGCGGGCCGTCTCCTGGTTGATGTTGCCGATGAAGCGGCTGGCCACCTCGGGGGGCGGTGTTTCGGCCAGGATCTCCCCAGCCCCGCGAATGGCGGCCAGCGGGCTCTTCAGCTCGTGGGTCAGGGCATGTACGTAACGTTCGATATAGCGTTTGCCATCGAGCTGATGGCGCATGGTTTCCAGGGAATGACCGAGGCGATCCAGTTCGACCGTATGCAGCCGTGGCAAGGGCGCCACCTCCCCCTTGCTGACCGAATCGGCGTAGTGCACCAGTTTGCCGATGGAGCGGTTGAGCCACCACACCAGCAGGCTGCCGATCAGCAGGGAGACAAGCAGCATCTGACCCCCGGCGCGCAACAATTCCTGCTCCCCCCGTTTGATGGCTGGCATCAGGGTGCGGTTGGGTTTGGCGACGGTGAGGGAGCCGATAATGTTATCCCCATCCCGCAGGGGAGCCGCCACATGCATGGTCGAGCTGGCGGGATCATCGGGATCGGTGCGGGTGCTGCGGGCGCCATATTCGCCACGCAGGGTCAGGTAGACGTCGTTCCAGCGGGAGTAGTCTTTGCCCAGATCCGTTCCGTCGGAGTCGTAAATCACTACGCCGTGTGCATCGGTCACATAGATGCGGTACTCGGCCTGTTGCTTGAGGTGACCGTCGATCAGGGCATTGATGGGCGTCTGGTTGAGTCCGGCGAAGGCTCTGGCCAGCCGCCCGTTCATCATATTGCCATCCTGCAAATCGTCGAGTGCCAGTGGCGCCAGCAGTTGGGTCATATCCACCAGGGTATCTTCGGTGGCGCTGCGCACACCGGGTTTGATCTCCTCCACGAAGATCTCCATCACGAACCAGGCGGCCAGTGCGAAGATCAGCAGCAGTCCGCACAGCAGTTGCAGCCCCAGTCTCATATCCGCTCCCTGTCTTGCCGCCGTTGCACTCTTGTTCTCATGCCAGCTCCAGGCTGTAGCCCAGTCCGCGATGGGTCAGGATCAGGTTGGCATCCGGGTCCTGCTCTCGCAGCTTGGCGCGGATGGTCTTGATGTGGGTATCGACGGTGCGATCCAGGCTCTCCTCCGCATCCTGCCACACCAGATCCATCAGCTGCTGGCGCGAGTAGACCCTGCCTGGTGACTGCATGAGCGTCTTGAGCAGCAGGTATTCGTAGCGGGTAAGTACCAGAGGCTGGCCGTGAAAGTGGATGCGGGCCCGCTCCTCATCCAGAGTCAGAGCTGCACTCTGCTTGGGGGCCGTCGGCTGACTGCGGCGCAGAATGACTCGCACCCGGGCGCATACCTCCCGTGGCGAGAAGGGCTTGGCCACATAGTCATCGGCGCCGATCTCCAGCCCAATCAGCCTGTCTATCTCCTCGCTGCGGGCAGTCAGAAACATCAGGGGTACATCGCTGCGGGCCCGTACCTGCTTGCACAGCTCGAACCCGCTGATGTCGGGCAGTCCCACATCGAGAATCAGAAAATCGGGTTGTACCTGTGCCAGCCTAGTTAGCAACTGCTGGCCCAGCATGAACCACTCCACCTCGAACCCGTCGGTTTGTAGGGCATAGATCAGGGTATCGGCAATGCTGGCTTCATCTTCCACCAGCCAGATGAGTCGTTTTTGCATGGCATCCTCGTCGCAAGTCGGCACCTCATTCTGGCACCTAACCAAATTGGATCCTATTTGCTGTTTGATTTTTGCCAAAAAGGCACTAATATTTCGACATTCTTTCGAATCGAAACTTAAAGATGACTAAACGTAATACCCAGCAGCGTCGTCACACCATAGTGACGCTGGTTAACGAACAGGGTGAGGTCAGTGTCGATGCCCTCGCCAAACACTTTTCCACCTCTGAGGTGACCATTCGCAAGGATCTGGCGGTGCTGGAAACCGGCGGCCTGTTGCTGCGCCGCTATGGGGGGGCCGTGCCCCTGCCGAGCGAGATGGTGGTGGAGTCCAATCCGGAGCAAGTTTCGAACCGAAAGATGTCAATCGCCCGTGCCGCCGCGGAGCGGATCCGCGATCACAACCGCGTCATCATCGACAGCGGCAGCACCACCAGCGCCATGATCCCGCTGCTCGGCAACAAGCGCGGCCTCATTGTGATGACCAACTCTCTCAATGTGGCCGGTGCCCTGCGCGAGCTGGAAAATGAGCCTACCCTGTTAATGACTGGAGGCACTTGGGACCCTCATTCCGAGTCCTTCCAGGGTCAGGTGGCGGAGCAGGTGCTGCGATCCTACGACTTCGACCAGCTGTTTATCGGCGCCGATGGCATAGACCCGGAACGCGGCACTACCACCTTCAACGAGCTGGTGGGGCTGTCGCGAGTGATGGCCGAGGTATCGCGGGAGGTGATCGTCATGGTCGAGTCCGAGAAGATTGGTCGCAAGATCCCCAATCTCGAGTTGCCCTGGTCAAGTATCCAGACCTTGGTCACCGATGACGGGCTGGCTGCCGAGGCCCGTGAACTGATTCAAGCCAAAGGGGTGACACTGATCTGTGCCCCTGTTGCAGGCTGATATTGAAGTCTGAATTATCCAAACGAAGTTTCGTTTTTACGTCTCAAGGAGAAGTCTATGTGTGGCATCGTCGGGGCTGTTGCCCAGCGTGATGTGGCTGAAATCCTGGTCGAGGGGCTGCGCCGCCTCGAGTACCGCGGCTACGACTCGGCCGGGGTGGCCGTGTTCAGCGCCCAGCACCCCCTGCAGCGGGTGCGCCGCCTTGGCAAGGTGGCCGAGCTGGCCAAGGCCCTGGAAGAGCAGTCCGTGCACGGCGGCACCGGTATCGCCCACACCCGCTGGGCCACTCACGGCGAGCCCTCCGAGCGCAATGCCCACCCTCACGTCTCCGAGCATATTGTGGTGGTGCACAACGGCATCATCGAGAACCACGAGCCCCTACGCGATCGCCTGAAGGAGCTAGGCTACGTATTCACCTCCGACACTGACACCGAGGTGATCGCCCACCTGGTGCACCACGAGCTGAAAGAGGCGCCGAACCTGATCACCGCCATGCAAAAGGCGGTCAAGCAGCTGCGTGGCGCCTACGGTACCGTGGTGATGGATACCCGTGACGACAGCCGTCTGGTGGTGGCCCGCTCCGGCTCCCCTCTGGTGATCGGCTGCGGCATCGGCGAGAACTTCATCGCCTCCGACCAGCTGGCCCTGCTGCCGGTAACTCGCCGCTTCATCTTCCTGGAAGAGGGTGATGTTGCCGAGGTGACCCGCCGCGACGTGCAGGTGTTCGATATCGACGGCCAGCCGGTAGTACGCGAGGAGAAAGAGTCCGACATCTCCCACGATGCCGGTGACAAGGGCGAGTACCGTCACTACATGCTCAAGGAGATCCACGAGCAGCCGGCCGCCATCAACCAGACCCTGGACGGGCGCCTGGGCATCGATCACGTGGTGGTCGAGTCCTTCGGCAACGGCGCGCGCGCCATCTTCGACAAGGTCGAGCACATCCAGATCGTCGCCTGCGGTACCTCCTACCACTCCGGCATGGTGGCCCGCTACTGGTTCGAGTCTATCGCCGGCGTCTCCTGCGACGTGGAGATCGCCTCCGAGTTCCGCTATCGCAAGTCGGTGGTGCGTCCCAACAGCCTGCTCATCACCCTCTCCCAGAGCGGTGAGACAGCCGACACCCTGGCAGCCCTGCGTCTGGCCAAGGCCTCCGGCTACATGAGCTCGCTGGCCATCTGCAACGTGCCGGGGTCCTCCCTGGTACGTGAGTCGGATCTGGCCTTCATGACCCGTGCCGGCGCCGAGATCGGCGTGGCCTCCACCAAGGCCTTCACCACCCAGCTGGCCGGCCTGTTGATGCTGGTGGCCGCCATCGGCCGCTGCCGCGGCAACCTGGACGCCGCTGCCGAGGCCGCCTTGGTCAAGTCCTTGCAGGCGTTGCCCCAGCGCATCAAGGAGAGCCTGTCGCTCGCCAAGCAGATCGAGACCCTGGCCGAAGAGTTCGCCGACAAGCACCACAGCCTGTTCCTGGGCCGTGGCGATCAGTACCCCATCGCCATGGAAGGGGCACTCAAGCTCAAGGAGATCTCCTACATCCACGCCGAGGCCTATGCCGCCGGTGAGCTCAAGCACGGCCCGCTGGCCCTGATCGACGCCGAGATGCCCATCATCGTGGTGGCGCCGAACAACGACCTGCTGGAGAAGCTCAAGTCCAACGTGGAAGAGGTGCGCGCCCGCGGCGGTATCCTCTACGTCTTCGCCGATGCCGAGACCGGCTTCAAGAGCGACGAGACCATGCGGGTGATGAACCTCAACCATATGGAAGAGGTGATCGCGCCCATCGTCTATACCGTGCCGCTGCAGCTGCTCTCCTACTACGTGGCCCTGATCAAGGGCACCGACGTGGATCAGCCGCGTAACCTGGCCAAGTCCGTGACCGTGGAATAAGCCATTGCCACAAATGAAAAAAGAGCCGCAATGCGGCTCTTTTTTATTGGCTGTGTTGTCAGGCTGGCGTCATGACAGCCGCAGGTTGGTGATGGTCACCTCATCCAGTGAGGGCACTATGATGCCGCTGGTGATCCCCTTGGCGATGGCCTGACTGCGGTTCTTCGAGTCGGTCTTGTTGGTGACCTGGGTGAGGTGGAAGTTCACGGTCCGCTCGCTGATACCAAGGATGGTGGCGATCTCCCAGGAGGTCTTGCCCTCGCTGGCCCAGAACAGGCACTCCTTCTCCCGATCGGAGAGCTCGGTCAGGTATCTCATCAGGTCCGGTCTGCTCTTGATGAGCTGCAGCGCAGAATTGAAGATGTAACTGGCACAGAAAGAGAGCAGGGGAACGTTTTCAAACATCAGGTCGGAATTGGATTTGTCCTTGGTAATGAATGAGAGGATGCCATGTTCCCCCTGCGGAGTGTGTAGCGGGAAGGAGACGCCGTTGCGCACCCCGAAGTCCGCCGCCAGGTTCATCACATCCCGGCTGGCACTGGGTAACCAGGGAGAGTCGCAATCTAGCTTGTTCCAGAAGATCGGCTGGGTCTGCTTCAATCCCAGATAGACGACCGGATCCTGGGTCAGATACTGATTCTCGCTGTAGGCATCGAACCAGCTGGTCGGGCAGTTGTTGAAAAGTGCCACGTGGGATTTTTGCATGCTGATGGGGAAAATAATCAGCAGCCGGAAGTAATCAAAGCCCATCTGATGACTAAAACGCTCCAGCAGTTGCTGGATGTCGCTGGTTTTGGTGGCCTTGGTGAACTGGTCTATGTGTTCCCAGATCGCATCGTTGAGCATGACTTTCTCCTCTCTCGACCAGCTATCCGTCTGACCGAAAAGATTTTTCTAGTTATTTATAATTTTTGAGATGGCATCCAATGCCATTATTCCGTGCGTGTTTAAAAATTATCCTGTTTTTTGCCGTCGAAGGCCAAGGAAATCCTCTGATTGATACTGTCCCCACTCTCTGAGACAATGAGAATAGTTATCATTGTTAAGAATTATATCATGCACAAGTATTGGGGTTTGGCCCTGTTGCCATTAACAGTTCACTTCGCCGCCAGTGCCGATGATCTGGTTGCGCCCTCCCTGAAAAACAGCATCGCTGCCGGAAAAGCCTCCCAGCAGCGGGTGGAAAAAGCCGCCGATGCGGCCGTCGCCGCCCGACTGGAACTGCAAAATGCCCAGCTGCAACTGCGGGATCTGGAAGCCTACAACCGCTACATGCAGTCTTTGGTGGCCGATCAGCAAAATGAGCTGGACAAGCTCACCCGCCAGCTGGATGCGGTACAAGAGACCCGTCAGGGCCTGATCCCCCTGATGCTGCAGATGCAGGCCGATCTGGAACAACTGGTGCAAGAGGATATTCCGCTGCGCAAGGAAGAGCGTGTAGCGCGAGTCGAACAGTTGAAAGCCACCATGGCCAGAGCCGATGTGAGCGAGGCCGAGAAGTTTCGCCAGCTGCTGCAGGCCTACCAGATCGAAGCCGAATATGGCAGCCGGATGGACAGCTACTCCACCGAAATCGCCCTGGACGGTGCCTCGCGCCGGGTCGATGTACTGGCGGTAGGCCGCGTGGCCCTGCTGGCCATGACTGCGGATCGCAGCCAGGCCTGGCGCTGGTCTGTCGAGAACAAACAGTGGCAAGCCCTCGATGGCCAGTGGCTCTCCCCCATTGCCGATGCCCTGGATATCGCGGCCGACAAGAAGGTACCGCAATTGTTGAATGTCCCCCTGTCTGTCAGCCGTAGTCAGGAGGCCCAATCATGAGAGTCGCCATGAAGTGGTTTCCCCTTGTTATAGCCCTCTCCCTCGGGACCAATGCCGCCATTGCCAATGATGAGTGGCAACAGCAGGAACAGGCGCGCGAGCAGCAGGCACAACAGGATCTGGCGGCAGTTTCCGGCGAATTGAATCGCGCCCGTGCCAGGCTGGAGGAAGCCCAGAACCTCAGCAAGCAGCTGGCCAGCCTGTTTGCCAGCAATGAAAAACAGCTGGTCGAACTCAACGGCCAGTGGGAGCAAGCCTCCGGTGACATGAACGAGATCTTCGCGGTTGTCCGCCAGGGAGCTGGCGAGGCGGTCAAGCTGCTCTCCGAATCGGCAGTGCAGGGACAATATCCGGATCGCCTTGCTCCTCTGAAAGCCATGGCACAAGACAAGGATGTGCCGGATCGCGCCGCCCTCGCCTTGTTGCCAGCGACCTTGCTACAGGAGATCCGTGAATCGGGTCGGGTAGCCCAGTTCAACGGCAAGGTGCTCGACGCTCAGGGGAATGCCAGCGAGCAGTCGCTGAGCCGGCTAGGCAGCTTTGCCCTGTTTGGCGATACGGGCTTCCTGCAACCGACCGCAGAGGGACTGAGCCCGGTGCTGGGTCTGCCTGGCAGCGTACACTCCGAGCTGGCGTCTTATCAGGGCCAGGAGGGAGAAGCGCTGCCGCTGGATCCTTCCCACGGCACCTTGCTCGAAATGCTGGCCCAGACTCCTACCTTCTGGCAGAAGGTTCTGCAGGGGGGACAGGTTGGCGCCATTATCGTGCTGCTGGCCCTCACCGGCCTTGGCATCGCTGCGGTACGGCTGTGGACTCTGACCCGCGAGCTGACCCTGGTGCGTCGCCAGCTCAAGCAGGGTGAATACCACGCCGACAATGCCCTTGGTCGGGTACTGACGGTGGCGGATCAGCATCCCGAACTGAGCATGGAAACGCTGGAGCTGCGTCTCGATGAGGCGATCCTGCAGGAGACACCCCGTCTCGAGCGCGGTATCGGCATGGTCAAGGTGATCGCGGCCATCGCCCCCATGCTGGGTTTGCTCGGTACCGTGACCGGGATGATCGGTACCTTCCAGGCCATCACCCAGTTCGGTACCGGTGATCCCAAGATCATGGCCGGTGGTATCTCCATGGCCCTGGTCACCACGGTGCAGGGGCTGGTGGCGGCCATTCCGCTGATCCTGGCCCACAGTCTGCTGCAATCCCGTTTCAGCGAACTATCCAATGTGCTGGAGCAACAGGTGGCCGGCATTCTGGCAGAACGAGCCGAGAGCAATCTGCAAGGGATGGAGCGGGCGGCATGATGTTCGACATCTGGCAGCAGCTGCAGAGTTTCATGGGCCGAGGTGGTCCCGTGCTCTGGGTCATTCTGGCCCTGCTGGTGTTGATGTGGATTATGATGATCGAGCGGCTGCTCTACCTCAGTCTGGGTTTTGGCCCACGGCAGCACCAGCTGTTCACTCGCTGGCAGGCGCGCAGCGAGCGCCACAGCTGGCATGCCAGGGCCATTCGCGGCCGCTGGCTGGCCCAGGCGGAGCTTGCACTCAACCGACATCTGATCTTCATCCGCACCCTGGTTGTGCTCTGCCCCATGCTGGGTCTGCTCGGCACAGTGACCGGCATGATAGGCGTATTCGATGCGTTGGCAGCTGCCAACCGCTTTAACCCCGAGAGCATGGCGGGCGGGATCTCCCGCGCCACCATTCCCACCATGGCCGGCATGGTGGTGGCCCTCTCCGGCGTGTTGTTACTCAGTCGGCTCGAGAGCCAGGCCAAGCGAGCGCTGGCCAAGACCCGGGACGGCCTGCGAGAAGAGAAAATACAATGAGACGGCAATCCAAACGCCAGCGTGATGAAGTGCAGATCGACATGACCCCCATGCTGGATATCGTGTTCATCATGCTGATCTTCTTTATTGTCACCACCTCCTTCGTGCGCGAAGCCGGGCTGGAGGTGCACAGACCCCAGGCCAGCCAGGCCAAGGCACAGAAATCCTCCAGCATCATGTTGGCGATCGGCGCCCAGGGGCAGATTTTCCTCGACCGCAAGCAGATCGACGTGGAGCGGGTGCAGGTCAGCATCGCCCGACTGCTGGCGGAGCAGCCAGATGCCAGCCTGGTGATCCAGGCCGACGAACGGGTGCCCCATGGCAAGGTGGTGCGGGTGATGGATGAGGCCAAGGCGGCGGGCATCGCCAACATCGCCGTAGCGGTGGCGCCGAAATGAGATACAAGCTGATGAGCCTGGGCCTGGGGGTTGCCCTCAGTCTGGCGATCCTGCTGTTTATGGCCACTCTGGTGGAGCCCCCCAAGGGGGAGAAGATGGCGCGCGAACAAAAGCCCATCGTCATCAACATGCAAAATGAGGTGACCGAGGTGCAGGTGCGAGAGCGCCCCGTTCCCCAGGAACCAGAACCCTTGCCGGAGCCCCCTGCTGCCCTGGCATCCACCCCATTGCCTCTTCCTGCAGCAGCCCCCCTGCCTGCGGTGCAACCCAGCCTGGATCTGGTCTCCAGCCTCAGTACGGTACAGGTCTCAGCCCCCGGCGTGGCGACCAGCCCCACACCGGTCGCGAGCGGCAACTTCCATGGCCAGCAACAGGGCGCCGGGATCGGTGCCGGTGACATGCTGATGCCGCTGCAACGAGTCGAACCTGTTTATCCCTACCGTGCCCAGCAGGCGGGGATCGAAGGCTCCGTCACCTTGCGCTTCAGCGTCGATGCCGAGGGACGGGTGCAGGATGTGGAAGTGGTCGAGGCCAAGCCCAAGCGGCAGTTCGAACGTGCGGCCATTCAGGCGATCAACAAGTGGCGCTATCAGCCAAGGCCCGGCGCCAGAGACAAGCTGGTGCAAGTCATCACGCTCAAATTCAAACTGGAGTCATAACCATGTTGCGGATCTGGATCTGTCTGCTGGCCCTGGTCAGCCAAGCCTGTCTGGCGATGGAGGTGAGCCCGCACTTCTCTCGCCAGCTTGAACCCGTGATGAAGCTCTATCAATCCGGCCAGTGGCAACAGGCCCAGGGCAAGGCGGTCGGACTCAAGCCAGGCACAGATGTAGAACGTGCCTGGCTCGCCCAGCTGCAGGCATCGCTCGCCGCAAACCTGCAGCAGACCGCGCAGGCGAGTCGCTATGTAGAACAGGCTCTGGCCTATAAAGAGTGGCCAGAGCAGCAACAGCTCGAGCTGCTGCGACTGCGCGGTGATATCCAGGCCCAGCAATCCAACTGGTCCGGGGCCATCGCCAGCTATAAGGCGGCGCTGGCCATCAAGGCCGACGATGCTCTTCGCCTGCGTCTGGCCGGCCTCTGCTACCACAACAAGCAATACAGCAAGGCGGTCAGCCAGAGCGAACAACTGCTTAAAAAGAGTTGGCAGAAGCAGGCTGCCATCATTCGTCTCTCAGCTCTCACCGCGCTGCAGCGTTACGGGGTTGCTGCCGATCAGGCCGCAGAGCTGATCCGCCATGAACCACAAGAGAGCAAGTGGTGGCAACAGGCGGTGTCTCTCAACCTCTCCGCCAAGCGCGGCGATCAGGCGTTGGCCTTGTTGCAGACAGCTATCGATAAAAAACTGATGGATGATGCCGCTGCCCGCAACCAGTTGATCCGTCTCTATGCCTGGCAAGGATTGCCTTATCGTGGAGCCCGGCTGCTGGAGGCGGCCATAGCGAAGGGGCAGATGAAGCAGAGCGCCGAAAACCAGCAACTGCTGGCTCAGCTGTGGGAAGGCGCTCGTGAGTGGCCAAAGGCTGTCGATAGCTGGCAGCTGCTGGCCAAACAGCACGCCAGGCCCAAAGCTGCCATGCGTGCCGCCGAGCTGTTGCTGCAACAGGGCAAGCTGGATGCCGCTATGGCCCAGCTGATGGCGATGAAGTCGGTGAAGGGAGAGCAGGGCAATCGTGCCAAGGCGCTGCTGGTGCAGGTACACCTCAATAAGGAGCAGTATGCCCAGGCGCTGGAACTGGCTCGCGAGCTGCAACAACAAGGCAACTGGCAACAGCGGGCGACCAGTTGGGTCAACTATATTCAGGCGCAAAGCGAAGAGTTGAGCAAAAAAGCTGCATAAATCGAGAGTATACAGAAGGTTTTAGGGCTTTCAGTTCGCTTTTTCAGCAAACGAACGATTTTTTACAAAAAGCTCTTGTCATCCCGGCGCGGCTCCCTATAATGCGCCCTCACCAGCACGGCAGAACACGCCAACCTGATGAGCCAGCTTCCTTAAGAAGCAGGCGCCGAAAGAAAAGCGAAAACAATCGCTTGACTTTCGAAGTGAGAGGCGTAATATGCGCTTCCTCAACGCGACAAGCGTAGCGCTCTTTAACAATTTGAATCAAGCAATCTGTGTGGGCACTCACAGCATCGAGCATCAAAAACAATTTTTGATATCAATGTCTGATGAAGTGACCAAAGCAACTTTTAAGT
>NZ_JBGLRE010000013.1:0-142518 GCF_041403185.1 Aeromonas sp. S9(2024) | reverse complement strand
AGCTAACCGAATGCGGAGCGGTAGTTCAGTCGGTTAGAATACCGGCCTGTCACGCCGGGGGTCGCGGGTTCGAGTCCCGTCCGCTCCGCCACTAACAAGAAGCCCAGTCGACAGACTGGGCTTTTTTTTCGTTTTTAAGGCCTTCCCGATAGGGAAGGCTTTTTGTTTTCTGGCATTTGCGAACGGGAATAAAGACAGAAGAGAAAACAGCAGGGCTGCGACTTGCCACTGGCAACACCCTCCCAGCTTGCAGTCTCTTATGCTTGAGCCGGACGGTGTCTGTCCAGTCAGAGAGTTGCTTGCCGCTGCCTGGCCTCAGGGAAACATCGACTTTTCCCTATCTCCTCTGCAGCTGTAAAAAAAGCCTTCCCGATGGAAGGCTTGTTATATTCATTCACCAAGGTAATGCAGATGTTCTATCAGGCTTTCTCTTTCTTGCCAAAGCTCAGGCCCAGCTTGATGGAAAGGGCGGCCAATAGCAGCAACATCATGATCAGAGAAAAGAAATTACTGCCCATTTCCGGGTATTGCACCTTGAGCAGTGCGGCATGACCAAATACACCGATAAAGAAGCAAAGCAGGGTGCATATCGGGGTATTGCCCACCATGGGTTCCTGCCGATAGTGCAGGAACAGTTGGTAAGCCGCCAGGAAGAAGGCGATGAGAGGATAGAGGGAGAAGGGAACTTGCGAGTTGGTCAGCACAGCCAGCGATGCATCTCCGCAGATGCCAGTTAGCAGTGCCAGTATGAGAGGCTTTTTCGGGATCATTAGCTGTTCATGCATATCGTTCTCCATCCAATGGTTATGAGTGAGGGGCATGGCGTTTCTGGTTTTGAACCTCGGCACCCATGGCGATCATTCGCAGCTGGCGAATCGTACGCTCGGAGAGCGCACGGCACTCCTCGCTGGTCATGTCGAGGGCATCTGCCCCGGCGCTGAATACGATGGTGACCATGGCTTCGGCCTGAATATAGGCGTCTTCTCGCGGGGCCTGAGTGGTGGCCTCAAGGTAGTCGGTCAGCTCGGCAATGAAGTGCTGGATCTCGCGTGCCACGGCTTGGCGGAATGCGGCCGAGGTGCCTGAGCGTTCCCGCAACAGTAGCCGGAAAATGTTGGGGTTGTTCTCGACGAACTCCATAAAGGTCTGCACCGAGGTGCTGATGACGCTGCCGCCACCGGCAATGCGTTGACGGGCCTGGCGCATCAGCTGACGCAGAGTCAGGCCGCCTTCGTCCACCAGGGTCAATCCCAGCTCCTCCATATCGCGGAAGTGGCGATAAAAGGAGGTCGGGGCTATGCCGGCCTCTCGGGCGACCTCCCGCAGGCTGAGATTGGAGAAACTACGGTTGGCGCACAGTTGGCTGAATGCAGCATCGATCAATGTACGCCGGGTCTTTTCTTTTTGTTGAGCGCGAATACCCACGAAATCTGTCACCTTCAGCTTGTCGAGGCCAGATGATAACCCGAAGGCGCCTCAGGATCAGGTTTGTATCCTATTTTTTTGCCAGCGAGCGTGTCCTCTTGTTGGCGTCGGGGAGTATGAGTCATGGTCCCCGCGATGAGGGATTCGGTGCGGCATTTTCTGGCGAAACTTGCCCTTGAGCCTGATATGTCCGTTCTGGAAGGGCTTGGTTGCAAGAGGCAATCAGTAAAAGAGAAAGCCACCAGTTCGGCGGCTTTCTCTTTACGTGATATGTGCCGTTTACCTTGCCTGAAGGTGGATTATTCCGGCATATCCTGCTCTTGCAGTGCGCTTAGGGTCTGTTGTTCCAGCTGGCTGAGGCCCAGTTGTTCACAAGCCTGCTCAAAACTGATCCCCAAATGGCACATCATGATATCGATCGCAGGCAGATAGTTTTTCATAGCTTCTTCCATGGTGATCCTCCGAACCCGTCTCTTATGCCCTGAGTGACTCGGGGCTGCAATTAGACTTTAGGCTTAGTCCGCTCGTTTGATAACCCCCTGCCACAGCGGACGACTATTTGTTAATCTACTCAATGAGATAGAATGGTTTCCGTATGGCAGCGAGCATCAGGTAAGGGGCAGGGCATGTTATTGAGTTTCTTGATCATCGCATCCGGTTGGTGGCATATCCGCGCCGCCTATGGGGCTGATTATCGCCAGTTTTATCTCAGCAAGCCGCTGACCATGCTGTTTATCATCGCGCTGGCATTCGGTTACCAGGGTTATGATCACGATGGATCCCACGCCTGGATCCTGCTTGGGCTCTGTCTCTCGCTGGCGGGTGACGTGTTGCTGATGCTGCCGGCAGACCGTTTTATCGCCGGGTTGGCGGCATTTCTTGTCGCGCATCTCTGTTACATCGTCGGTTTTGCCCAGGGTCCCTTGTTGCTCAATCTGGTGGATGGGCTTTTGCTGTTGCTGGTCGCCGGCATGGTATTTGGCGTCTTGTGGAGCAAGCTGGGGGAGATGCGGATCCCTGTCTTCTGCTACATGTTGGTGATCATCTGCATGGCCTGGGTGGCAGCCGGTGCCTGGCATGCTTCTCTGACCGCAGGCAGTGCCGCAGCTCTGGTAGGGGCACTGATGTTCCTCTTCTCAGATACTATGCTGGCACTCGATCGCTTTCGTCGCCCCTTTCCCCAGGCTCGGGCCTGGATCATGAGCAGCTATTTTGCGGCGCAATTCCTGATAGCCGGGTCGCTGGCGGGTTGAGTATTACCGCTAACACAAAACGGGCCCTTGGGCCCGTTTCTGATTAGTGCATCATGCTTCTATCGGTTCGGCATCAGCTGCCCTGGGGGCTGGCTGCTTGAGCAGCAACATCAGGGCGCTGGCGATCAACAGGAAGATGCCCATCACATAGAACACCTGGTTGTAGGCCATGATGGCCGCCTCGCGGCTGATGGTATTCGACAGCATGGTCTGGGCTTGTTGCCTGGCCAGCTCCGGGCCAGAACCTTGTGCCATCATGCTCTGGGTCAGCTGCAGCAGATAGTTCTGTCCCTCTATGCTACTGGCGGCCAGGGTGCTGCTGATCTGGCTGACATGGGTTCGGGTATCGTTGTCGATCATGGTCGCTATGATAGCGATGCCGAAGGCGCCCCCCAGGTTGCGCAATACGTTGAGCAGGGTAGAAGAGGAGGGGATTTCATCATGGGTCAGGCTGGCGGTCGCCACCAGCGAGAGCGGCACCATGATGAAGGGCTGGCCCAGCGCCCGTACGATGAGCGACTGGATTAGCTGGGGGCCGGCATAGTCGGCGCTCATGTTGACGTTCATAAAACAACTGACGGCGAACACCAGAAAGCCAAAACTCACCAGATAGCGCGGGTCTATCTTGTGGGTCAGCCTGGGCACCAGCGGCAGCACCAGCAGTTGTGGCAGGCCCATCCACATCAACACTTCCCCTATCTCCAGCGCGTTGTAGTTGTGGATCTGGGTCATGTAGAGCGGCAGCACATAGATGGAGCCCATCAGTGCCATGCCAAGCACCAGATAGGCAAAGCAGGCCAGGGCGAAACGCGGGTTGTGCAGCAGCCGCAGGTTGACCAGTGGATGGCGTCTGAGTAGTTGACTGATGACGAAGAACACCAGAGCGACCACAGAGATGACGGTGAGCCGCACGATGAAGCTGGAACCGAACCAGTCCTCCCTGTTGCCCTCTTCCAGCACCACTTCCAGCAGACCCAGCCCCACCGCCATGGTGACGATGCCGACGAGATCCACTCGCTTGATCACCCCCCAGTCCACCGGCTGCTTGTCCAGTCCGTGAGCCAGCATGGCCAGCACCAGCAGTCCGGGCGGCACGTTGAGGTAGAAGATGTAGTGCCAGGACATCTGTTCCGTCAGCCAGCCACCCAGGGTCGGGCCGATGGCGGGGGCGAAGGTGGCGCACAGGCCGAACAGCGCCATGCCGGTGGCTCTCTTCTGCAGGGGCAGCAGGGTCACGATGAGCGAGAAGGCCATGGGGATCAGCGCCCCTCCGGTGAAGCCCTGCAGCGCACGGAAGACGATCATGCTGGTGAGGTTCCAGCTGAACGAGCAGAGCACGGAGGCGACGATGAAGGCCCCCGTGGTCCACAGCAGGTAGCGCCGCACGCTCAGGCCTCGGCTCAGCCAGCCGCTCAGCGGGATGGCAATCATCTCCGCCACCAGATAGGAGGTGGAGATCCAGGAGCTCTCGCTCAGGGTCGCCGACAGGGCCCCCTGAATGTCTTTCAAAGAGGCATTGGTGATCTGGATGTCGAGGATGGCCATGAAGGCACCGATAAGGCCCCCCATGACCGCGATCCAGTTGCGGCGTGGAATGGGTTCCATCAGTTGGCCGCAACCAGAGGCTCGGGAGTACGGGTATCCACTATGACCTCGGTGGAGAGGCCCGGGCGCAGCTTGCCTGCTAAGGGGCCCGGCTCGGGGATGCGGATCTTGACCGGCACCCGTTGCACGATTTTGGTGAAGTTGCCGGTGGCGTTTTCCGGCGGCAGCAGGGCGAACTTGGCGCCGGTAGCGGGGGCCAGGCTGTCGATGATCCCCTCGATTGGCTGATCCGGATAGGCATCCAGGATCACTTCCACTTTTTGTCCGGGTTGCATGTGAGCGAGCTGGGTCTCCTTGAAGTTGGCCTCGACCCACACTTGCTGCAGCGGCACCAGGCTGGCTACCTGCATGCCGGACTGGACATAGAGCCCTTCCCGCAGGCTGCGTTTGCCGATGATGCCGTCGGCAGGGGCACGCAGTTCGGTGTAGCCAAGCTCCAGCCTGGCTTGTGCCAGCTTGGCTTCGCTCAGGGCCAGCTTGGCCTGATTCTGTTTGGCTTCAGCATCCAGCACCAGCAGCCGCTCCCGAGCCGCCTGCAGGGCGGCCTTGGCTTCCTGCATCTGTGCCTGCGTGACCTGCAGGCTGGCGCGCACTTCGTCCAGACTATCTTGCGAGCTGTAGTGGCGCTGGTTGAGCTGGCCTATTCGCTGCACCTGCTGCCGGGCACGCAGTTGCTCGGCTTCGGCGGAGGCGACCCTGGCTTCGGCCTGCTGGATCAGGCTCAACTGCTGGACACGGGTCGCGGCCAGGTTCTCGATAGTGGCCTGAATAAGGTGAAGATCGGCCTGTGCCTCTGCTACCTGGCTTTGGAACTCGCGATCATCGAGGCGGGCGATCAGCTGACCCGCCTTGACCGACTGGTTATCGGTCACCAGCACCTCGCTGATATAACCGGACAGCTTGGAGCTGATCCCGGTCACTTCACTTTGCAAATAGGCGTTGTCGGTGCTTTCGAAATAGCGGCCATGAAGATACCAGTAACCGGCAAACAGCAGGCCAAGCAGGGCCAGCACCATGGCGGCCAGCAGGGGAATTTTCTTGTGTTGACTCATCGGGGGGATTCCTGAACTTAAGAGACGCAGGCTAACACCGGCCAACTGTTTCGATTAGTATCAGGTTATGAGAATAACTGTCTCATTGGTGAAACAATGGATCTCAATGCCGCATTAATCCTGGTTCGTATCGTCGACAAGGGATCTTTTACCGCCGCCGCCCAGGAGCTGGGGATGACCAAGGCGATGGTAAGCCGACGCATTGCCGAGCTGGAGCGTCGGCTCGGTGTGCGCCTGCTCTATCGCTCCACTCGCCAGCTCACTCTGACGGAAGAGGGAGAGCAATATTACCAGCGCTGCAGCAAGGCGGTGGATACCCTGACGGAGGCCGAGCTGATGCTGAGCGCCCGCCAGCAGGAGGTGACCGGCACCCTCAAGCTGGCCGTGCCTATCGAGACCGGGCAACTGGTAGTCGGTCGCATGGTCGCCAAATTTCTGCAGCGCTATCCCGCCATGCAGGTGGAGCTGGAGCTGACCAACCGGATCCTGGACCCCATCAGTGAGGGACTCGACGCCGTGGTGCGGGTGGGGGACATGAGCAATTCCAACCTGGCGGCGCGTCGGCTCTGGAGTACCGAGCGGCTGCTCTGTGCCAGTCCGGACTATCTGGCTCGCAGTCCGGCGATCGCCCGGCCGGAGGACTTGCTCCGCCATGAGCGGGTGGCGGTCAGCAGCGGTTTTCTGGCGTCCCACTGGTGTTTTGAACAGGATGGCAGAGAGGTTCTGGTTGACCCCCCATCCCGTTTTCGGGTTAATAATATTACCTGCGCCAGGGAGGCCGCAAAGGCGGGACTGGGGGTCGCTTCGTTACCCGCTATGCTCTGTCTGGAGGAGCTGGAACGCGGTGAACTGGTCTCCCTGCTGCCTGAGTGGCAACAGCCGAGAGTACCCATCTATCTGTTGTTTCCGGAGCGGCGCCTGATGCCGCGCAAGTTGCGGGCGTTTATCGATTTCATGGTGGAGAACGGTGTCGAGTTCGGCATCGACAAGCTGCTGTAAGGGGGACCTATGGAAAACTGGATCAACCTCTATCGCGCCTCCCACTCTCTTGAAGCCCACGCGCTCAAGGGGGCGCTGGAAGTGGAGGGGGTCATGGTGCGCCTCAGTGGCGAGGGGCTGTCAGGCGCATTGGGCGAGCTGCCAGTCGATCTGCTTCAGGTCACCCTGATGGTGCGAGCCGAGGATCGCAGCAAGGCCGGCAGAGTCATCGAGCGTTACCAACAGCGTCAGGGCAACGGCTGGCTCTGTGGCCAATGCGGGGAGGAAAACGGCGCTAACTTCGATGTCTGCTGGCGTTGTCATCACGATCCCCATGAGGGTTGAACGGGCTAGCGCAGAGGGAAGTCGATATCTTCCCCTGCGTGTTCGTCATGATAGGTCGCCATATCCAGTTCGTTCTCGCTGCGCGCAATCAGCACTGAAACCAGTATATCCCCCGAGACGTTGACGGCGGTGCGCGCCATGTCGAGGATCCTGTCGATCCCTGCGATGAGCGCCACTCCCTCCAGCGGCAGGCCGACGGCAGTCAGGGTCAGGGTCAGCAGCATCAGACCGGTGCCCGGGGTGCCGGCGGTGCCGATGCTGGCCAGGGTCGCGATGCTGATGATGGTCAGGTAATCCACCACATGCAGATCGACACCAAAGGCCTGGGCCACGAACAGGGCGGTGACGCCCTGATAGAGAGCCGTACCATCCATGTTGATGGTGGCACCGATGGGCAGCACTTTGGCGGTGATGGCGGAAGAGACTCCCAGCCGTTTCTCGGCACAGGCCAGGCTGATGGGCAGGGTGCTTGAGCTGGAGCTGCTGGTGAAGGCCACGGCCTGGGCATCGACGATGCTCTTGAAGTAGTGCAGCGGATTGAGGCGCGCCAGCAGGAGCAGCAGGGCGCTGTAAACTCCCAGCACATGCAGCAGGCAGCCGAGGTAGACGGCTCCGATCACCTTGAACAGCGGCAACAGCAGGTCGATGCCATATTTGCCGATCATCCAGGCCATCAGGGCACAGACGCCGTAGGGCGCCAGTGCCATCACCATCTGGGTCAGCTTGAACATCCCCTCCGACAACGAAGTAAAGAAGCGGATGGCGGGACGACCGCGGCGGCCGCTGGCGTTGAGTGCCACGGCGAGGGCCAGGGCGAAGACAAGCACCTGCAGGATCTTGCCATCAACCATGGCCTGGATGGGATTGCTGGGGACCAGCTGGCTGAGCACTGTGCCCAAGGTCGGTTGCTGCACCATCCCGACCCGTTCATAAGGGCCCATGTCGGCACCCATGCCGGGTTCCAGCAGCCAGCCCATCATCAGGCCGATGCAGATGGCGATGGCAGTGGAGCCCAGATAGAGGCCGATGGCCTTGCTGCTGATGGCATCCAGTTTCTTGCCCTTGAGCAGGGCGGTGAGGCCGGCGATGACAGAGCAGAAGATGAGGGGCACCATCAGCATCTGGATGGTGTTGACGAACAGCACGCCGATGGGCTTGAGCAGCAGGGCCTGCTCTTTGAAGCCAACGCCGAGGGTGACCCCCAACAGCATACCGATCAGGGTCTTGAGCCAGAGTGGGCGGCGGGTCCAGATCTGCCAGGGCTTGAAAGCCTCTCCATGGAACAGCATGACGCCAATATCCTTATTAATTTGTCTGCAATGGCAAAAGGGGCGCCAGTGTAGCGATCCCCGATGCGGGTTGCCACATTATCGACAAAGGAGTCGCCACGACCAGTCTCTTGACCGGGTAATGCGTGATTTATTGGTCTATATCAAGATCCCCGGCGCCCTGACAGGATTTAATAAGCATTAAATATGTTCATTAATGAGGTGAAAAATGTCGCAATCGGTACACGGTCACGAAGTAATGGAGATGATGCTGGAGCTGGGCGGACAGTTTACCCGTGCCAGCCTCAAGCAGGCGATGGCCGAGCGTTTTGGCGAACAGGCGCGTTTTCATACCTGCAGCGCCAGCGAGATGGATGCCGAGGCCCTGATCGACTTCCTGGCTGCCCGCGGCAAGTTCATCGAGTCCGCCGACGGTTTCCAGACCCACGCCGACAAGATCTGCAACCACGGTTGACCCTCTGCGAGCGCATCATGGCGCTCGCTGAATACCTCCCATTTTGCTATATTTCGCCCCTTCTCTTTTTGCTATTCAAGGCGTAGCCAGGGCGTTGTATGGATACCTTCTCTGCCGCAGTCATGCTGTTTCTGATCATGGACCCGCTGGGCAACCTGCCGGTCTTTCTCTCCATTCTGCGTCACATCGATCCCAAGCGGCGACGCAAGGTGATGATCCGCGAGCTGCTCTTCTCCCTGGCGATCATGATGCTGTTCCTGTTCGTCGGCCAGCAGATCCTGAGCTTCCTCAACCTGCGTCAGGAGGCGGTGAGCATCGCCGGCGGTATCATCCTCTTCCTCATTGCCATCAAGATGATCTTCCCGGGAGAGGGCGGTGTGACCGGACTTGCTGCGGGTGAAGAACCCTTCCTGGTGCCGATGGCGATCCCGATGATCGCCGGCCCCTCCATCCTCGCCTCCCTGCTGTTGCTCGCCAACCAGGAGCCGACCCGGATGGTCGACTGGTCGCTGGCCCTCTTCATGGCCTGGGGAGCCAGCGCAGTGATCCTGATGTTCTACGAGGTGTTCAACAAGCTGCTGGGTGAGCGTGGACTCACTGCGGTGGAGCGGCTGATGGGCATGCTGCTGGTGATGATCTCGGTGCAGATGCTGCTCGATGGTGTGCACCACTACCTGCAGGTGACGGCCCAGTCCTGATCGTCGACATGGGCGTGAGGCTCAAGCTGGCTCATGATCTGGGTCAGCAGGGTCTCGCGCAACCAGCGGTGGCCCGGATCCTCGTCATGGCGCTGATGCCAGATCAACAGGTGGGAGATGCTGTCCAGCTCGATGGGCAGGGGGAGCTGCATCAGGGGATAGACCTGGGTCGCATGGCGGGCATAGAGACTTGAGAGCGTCACTATCATGTCGGAGTGCATCCCCATCCGTAGCGCCGCCTCGAACGAAGGGACGGTTGCCTCGATCCGCCGGTAGAGATCCTGTTCCGCCAGCTTGTAGTCCAGCATCCAGCGATCCCGTCCCTCGCAGTAGGTCTGTACATGGGGGTAGCGCAGATAGTGGTCCAGATCCCAGCCTGGTTCCCGCAACGCGGGGTGATGCTTTTGCACCAGGCAGGTCAGCCCGTCGATGGCCAGCAGCCGCTGGCAGATGCTGCTTGGCAGGGTATCGAGCCGGTAATCCGAGTTGATGCAGTTCTCCCGCACCGTGAAGGCGATATCCACCTGCCCCTGGCTCATCTCGGTCAGGCTGTTCTCGGTCCACTCTTCATAGCGCAGGCGGATCCGCGGCGCCTGGCGCTTCAGTTCGCTCAGATAGAGCGGGGCGAATAGAGTGAAGGCGCTGTCCATGCTGGCGATGACGAACTCCCGCTCCGAACTGGCGGGGTCGAACGCGGGGGGCTGGATCAGGTTGTCCAGCGACAGCAGTATGGGTTGCAGCTGCTGTTGCAGTGTCTGGGCACGGGCGGTGGGTTCCAGTCCGTAGGCGGAACGGATGAAGAGCGGGTCGTCGAAAGTTTCGCGTAGCCGTCCCAGGGCCTTGCTGACGGCAGACTGGCTCAGGTGAAGGCGACGGGCCGCCTTGCTGCCGTTGCGCTCTTCCAGCAGCACCTGCAGGATGATGAGCAGATTGAGGTCAATGCGGGCCAGTTGTTCCAGTAGCATGATATGAATCCTGTTCAATACAAGGATGAATTTATACCATTAGTATTCATATCTTGGCGATCTTATCCTCTAGAGGTCTCGGGCCCGCCAGGGTCGCTGGTACAGGATGTAGCGGTTGAGGGGACAAAGTAGCACAAGCAATATGGCGGCCCCGGGCCGCCATATTTTTTGGGCGATTTATTTGCCAACTTGCACCCGTCTTGATTTTACCCAACAATCCTTGCGCGTTAATTTGATACAACTAGCAGATATCTCTGGATGAGAGGTTTCCCTATGGGACTCGGTGGAATTCATATCTGGCATTTGTTGATCCTCTTGCTGGTGGTCGTGCTGGTGTTTGGCAGCAAACGCCTGGCCAGCGCCGGCGAGGATCTGGGTACCGCCATCAGGGATTTTCGTAAAGCCTTGCGTGACGATGCAAATCATCCGAAATGAGTAGGAGTGGAAGTATGTCTGTAGACGATAAAGTTGAATTGAACGAAACCTGCGACAGCTGTGGTTGCTTTGCCGAGATCGGCACCATTATCGGCGAAGGTGATGACGTGATGGATCTGGTGATCGAGGCCGCTGAAGAGGGCGCTGCCCGCGCCAAACTGGCTGCCTATGAAGCGCTGGCCAAGCAGGTCACCGACGAGGCCAAGGTGAGCAGCGAGCTGACCCAGGGCGCCGATGGTGTGATCCTGAAAGCCCGCCTGCAGTTCACCTGCACCGCCGAAAAACTGATTTTCGAGATGCGGGCTCGCGCCATCTGAGCACTGTAATGATGCGGCAGGTACGCCTGCCGCGTTGACCCTTCTGCCGTGGGTCGAGTTCTATAGTTAGTCTATTCCACCGTCGGTATTGACCGGCGCGAGTGGCCAACAAAAGGCGAACACATGCGGCAATGGATCTGGGGCCTGCTGGCTCTCTGGTGTCTTCCTCTGCTGGCGGCCGATCTCAAGCCGCAGCGTCTTCCCCAGCCCGGGGACCTCGACAGTATCCTGCAAAAGCGTGAACTCAGGGCCCTGGTGGTCTATGAGCGCGGCTTCTACTTCCTCGACAAGGGGGCCCAATACGGCATCCTGGTCAACCAGCTGCAAGGGTTCGAGCGCTGGCTGAACAAGACCTATCTCGCCAAGGAGAAGGTCAAGCTCAAGGTGGTTTACATCCCGGTCAGGCAGGACAAGCTGCTGGATTATTTGACGGAGGGGCGTGGCGATCTGGTGGCGGCCACCATGACGGTCACCCCGACCCGAAGGGAGCAGGTCAGCTTCTCCAGGCCGCTCATCTCTTCCATTGAGGAGTGGGTGGTGAGCCAAAATAGCCTGCCCTCCTTCAACCGAATCACCCAGCTCTCCGGCCGACGGGTCTGGGTGCGGGCCAGCTCCAGTTACTACGAGAGCCTGCGCCAGCTCAACTGGCTATTTCGCGAACTGGGACTGCCCCCCGTCTACATAGAGACGGTGCCCGAATATCTGCAGGATGGCGATCTGCTGGAGATGGTGGCGGCCGGGATTATCCCCCTCACGGTGACTGACAGCTACAAGGGGCGGATCTGGCTCGGGATGATCGATGGCCTCAAGGCGCACAAGCTGGTGCCCCTGCGCAGCAATGGCACCAGTGCCTGGGCGCTGCGCAAAAACAGCCCCGAGCTGCTCAAGGCGGTCAACGGTTATCTGGCCAGCGTCAGCCAGCACAGCCTGTTCAGCGATCTGACCCTGCGGCGCTTGCTGGCCCACAGCGAGCGGATGAGCAACATATTGGCACCGGATCCCTTGGGGCGACTGGCAAAGATCCGTAAGGTGCTTGAAAAATATGCGGAAAAATATGACATCGACTGGTTGATGCTGGCGGCGCTGGGGTACAAGGAGTCCGGTCTCAATCCCAACGTGCGCTCTCCAAAAGGGGCGGTCGGCATCATGCAGCTGCTGCCTGCCACCGGGCGGGAAGTGGGGATCACGGGGGCCAGGCTGGCGAGTCTGGAGGGCAACGTGGAGGCCGCCTGCCGTTATATGCGGTTGATCCTCGACACCTATTTCAACGATCCCGGTCTGGATCGGCTCAATCGTCACCTGTTTGCCCTGGCCGCCTACAATGCAGGGCCCAACCGGGTGCAGGCATTGCGCAACAAGGCCCGCTCACTGGGGCTGGATCCCGATGTCTGGTTTGGCAACGTGGATCAGCTGGTGGCCAACGAGGTGGGGCAGGGGCCGATCAACTATGTGGGGACCATCTACAAGTACTATGTCGCCTACCGTTTTAGCCTGCTCCAGATTGAAGGCAAGGCTGCCGCAATCGAGGCGGTGCAGCCCTGAATTCCTGGCCGGATTGGGCCGGCAGGGTCACCGGAAGTTGCCAGCCGCCATCCCTGTGCTGCAAAAACCAGTGCACGGGGTCGGTGGTCGGAACGACATCTGGCTGGCCTGACGGGTCGAGATAGCGCACCATCGGGGTATCGTGCAGTTCCATCAGCAGCTCCTTGCTTGCTATTCAGAGAGGCTTGCCAGCGTTATGACACTCCCCGATGACAACAGGATGACAGCATGATCCCGGGATCCTTCGCCCTGATCGCGGATCCCCTGCTGGCACTCAAGGTGCGCTGCCAGTGGATCCGCACTGCCCGCGAGCGGATCCAGGCCCAGTACTACAGCTGGGAAGAGGACAGCAGCGGCAAGTTGCTGCTCAGCGAACTGCTCCATGCCGCCAGGCGCGGGGTCAGGGTCGAGCTGCTGGTGGATGATCTCTATGCCGGCGACAACCGCTTTCTGGAGATGGTGGCCCACGAGCCGGGGATCGAGGTGCGCCTGTTCAACCCCTTCTGGTTGCGGGGCTGGCGACCCCTGGCGCTGCTGCTGGAGGGGCTATTCAGCTTTCGCCGCATCAATCACCGCATGCACAACAAGCTGCTGCTGGTGGATGGCAGGCTGGCGCTGATCGGCGGTCGCAACATAGGTGATCGCTACTTCCATCTCGACGATCAGCCCCCCTTCGTTGATCTGGATCTCGCCTGCCGGGGAGCATTGTGTCAGGAGATGGCGCAGGGATTTGCCCAGTTCTGGCACAGCCGCTGGAGCCATCCCATTCGCCACCTGTTGCGACGCTCCCCGCTGCCCGCCGAGGCCCGGGTGGTCAATGACTTCCTGCTCACCATGACGGATCCGGCCGTTGCCGCCGTCTATTCATTGCCGGCCAACCTGTTTGTCGATGAACCCCTGGCGCTGCAGTGGCACGACGGTGTGGCGGAGGTGTGGTTCGACCGGCCCGGCAAAGGATTGATCTCGCGACCCGCCACGGCCCGCCAGCTGTGGCAGCGACTGGCAGACAATCCGCACTCATTGTCGTTGGTGACCCCTTACCTCATCCTGACCCGTGGCTTTCGCCGCCGCCTGTTGCAGTTGCGTCAGCGGGGCGTGACCATCGATATCCTCACCAACTCCCTGGCCAGCACGGATGTGCCTCTGGTCTATGGCGCCTACCGACGCTATCGCGGCTGGCTGTTGCGTCAGGGGATCCAGGTGCACGAGTTTGGCGATGACAGCCACAGCCTGCATGCCAAGCTGATCCTGCTGGGGCGGGAGCGGGCCCTGTTTGGCAGCCTTAACCTCGATCCCCGCTCGCTGTTTCTCAACACCGAGCTGATGCTGCACCTGCGTTGCCCGACCCTGTGCGAGCAGCTGAGGTCGTGGCTGATGCATTGGCAGGAGCAGGCCAGTAGCGCACCCCGCAAAATCGATGGCTGGCCCCGGCGACTGGTGGCCCGACTCAGTGACTGGTTGCCCCTGAAGCGCTGGCTGTGAGGCGGGTGTTTTTTGTGCGAGATCTCGCAAAGCCTTGTACGCCTTTGCTTATCCTCCGTGCGGGTGAATAGCTATTCATTTCCTTATCTTGCTGTTTTTAAATGAATTATTGTTAATGTGAAGGCGGTTTTTTGTATCAACACGGGAACTGCAGGGCATAAAAACGTTTTTTTATTTTATTTGTCTGCGTAATATTTCATTTGCAAGGACAAACACGGCGGCCCGTCTGCCGTGTGGATGAAGGCAACAAAGGGTGACCGGTCGACTGCATCGCTGCAATCGACACTGACTTCGGATGGGTAGCGGACTCTGGGGAAGTGGGGTAAGGCATCCGGCGTGGCCGGACTCCAATATGGAACATGCTATTTGCGAGGGGGTGACATGGAAATGTCACCCCACTTTTTTTGGGGCCGTTTTTCCTTTTGGGCCGCCTTCGCCGTCATGGTCTATGCCGGACAAAAAAACAGGGCCACATCACGCGGCCCTGTCTGGAATCAAGCAGGCTGTGGTGCCAGGCGTCGGCGTTGCAGCCAGACGATGACCCCGAACAGCAAGAAACCCGGGAGCCACATCAGCTCCTTGCGCCAGCGATCGGTCGGAGCCTTGACGGCGAGGATCTCCTGGTCAAATTCCAGCCCCATGCCGGCGGCAGGGCTGCCGAAGGCCACGTTGTCGATCAGGGTTTTGCCATCCTGTTCATAGAGGCTCAGGCCAAGATTGGCCAGACGCTCTTCACCGTTCGCACCATCGGGCACGGCAACCAGCAGGGTGAACTTGCGGGGCTTGCCCACCGCATCTTCCCCTTGGATCCGCAGCCGCAAGGTGCTCTCCACCTCCAGTTCACCCATGGTTTGGGCCAGCTGGGCGGGCGGCGTCTCGCGATAGGGATCGTGCACCATGTCCATCCAGAAGCCGGGGCGGAACAGGGTAAAGGCGACCAGCAGCAGCAACACGCTCTCGTACCAGCGGCTCTTCACCAGGAAGTAGCCCTGGGTCGCGGCGGCGAAGATCAGCATGGCGATGGTGGCCACGATGAAGATCATCACCCCGTGGGCAAAGTCCACGTCGATCAGCAGCAGATCCGTGTTGAAGATGAACAGGAACGGCAGTGCTGCGGTACGCAGGCTGTAGTAGAACGCCGTGATACCTGTCTTGATGGGATCACCCTTGGAGACGGCGGCCGCGGCGAACGAAGCCAGCCCCACCGGCGGGGTCACGTCCGCCATGATGCCGAAATAGAACACGAACAGGTGCACGGCGATGAGCGGCACAATGAGGCCATTCTGCTGACCCAGGGTGACCACCACGGGCGCCAGCAGGCTGGATACCACTATGTAGTTGGCGGTGGTGGGCAGCCCCATACCGAGGATCAGGCTCAGCAGGGCGGTCAGCAGCAACATCAGCAGCAGATTGCCCATGGAGAGCATCTCCACCAGATCGGCCAGCACCAGGCCAACCCCGGTCTGGGAAACCGCACCGACAATAATGCCGGCAGTGGCAGTGGCGATACCGATGCCGATCATGTTGCGGGCTCCGGCCACCAGACCTTCGCGCAGGTCGATGACGCCGTCCCGTACGGTGCCGTAGTCATGTTTGCCGTCGGTGCGCAGCCAGTTGAGCAGCGGACGCTGGGTCAGCAGGATGATGACCAGCATGACGGTGCCCCAGAAGGCGGACAGGCCGGGGGAGAGGCGCTCGATCATCAGACACCATACCAGTACCACCACCGGCAGCAGGAAGTGTAGGCCGGAGAGCAGCACGGTGCGGGTGTCGGGCAGCTCGGTGAGCGGCTTGTCGGGATCTTCGGCTGCCAGCGGTTCATTGCTGGCGGCGATCTTCAGCAGGCCCACATAGGTGGCGGCCAGCAGCAGGGAGATCCCCGGCAGGGCATAGTCGCCCAGCGCCGGCTTGAGCCAGCCCAGACCGTAGTAGACCGCCATCGACAGCCCGCTGATGAGGGCGGCGCCGAAGGCAAAGCCGGTCAGGCGACGCAGCCAGGGCTTGGGCTGATGGCCACCGATGGGCTGCATGCCGAGCTTGAGCGCTTCCAGATGGACGATGTAGAGCAGGGCGATGTAGGAGATGGCCGCCGGCAGAAAGGCGTGCTTGATGATATCCACGTAGGGAATGCCGACGTACTCCACCATCAGGAAGGCCGCAGCGCCCATTACGGGCGGCATGATCTGGCCGTTGACCGAGGAGGCCACTTCCACCGCCCCGGCTTTCTCGGAGCTGAAACCCACCTTCTTCATCATGGGGATGGTGAAGGTGCCCGTGGTGACCACGTTGGCGATGGAGGATCCGGAGATGAGACCCGTGAGGCCGGAGGCGACCACCGCCGCCTTGGCCGGGCCGCCACGCAGGTGGCCGAGCAGGCTGAAGGCGAGCTGGATGAAGTAGTGACCGGCGCCGGCCCGCTCGAGCAGGGCGCCAAACAGCACGAACAGGAACACGAAGCTGGTGGAGACCCCGAGGGCGATGCCGAACACCCCTTCGGTGGTGATCCACTGGTGATTGGCCAGCGCGGTAAAGCTGACCCCGCGGTGTGCCAGCAGCCCCGGCATCCAGGGGCCGGCCAGGCTGTAGACCAGGAAGACGATGGCGATCACCGCCAGGGCCGGGCCGAGGGCGCGGCGTGCCGCTTCCAGCAGCAGGGGAATGCCGATGCAGGCGGTGACCAGATCCGAGGTGGTCAGGTTGCCGGGGCGCTGGGCCAGCGCCTCGTACATCACGAACAGATAGGATGCGGCACCGGCGGCGATCAGCCCCAGCGCGATATCGCTGAGGGGGACTCGATCCCGCGGGGAGGAGCGAAACGCGGGAAACACCAGATAGGCCAGCAACAGGGCGAAGGTGAGATGAATGGCGCGCGTTTCGGTGTCATTGAGTACGCCAACCCCGAAAATGAAGGGGAGCGGCGAGGCGATCCAGAGCTGGAACAGGGACCAGGCCAGTGCCAGGGCGGTAATGAGCCAGCCCATGGCTCCCAGCGGCAGGCGGGCGCCTACATCCTGGGCGATCAGTTCCTCGGTAGAGAGTTGTTTGTCTTGCATAGGGTCAACTTGTGCCATCGAGTACAACAAAAACGACACCCGCCGCCGCAAACCGCGCAGCCAACGGGTGTCGAAGGAGTGACAAAGGCCCTGGGGCCTTCAATCAGAGCCAGCCGCGCTCTTTGTAGTAGCGAGCAGCGCCTTCATGCAGCGGAGCGGAGAGCCCCACCTTGATCATGTCGGCTTCCTTCAGGTCGGCGAAGGCCGGGTGCAGGCGCTTGAAGCGGTCCAGGTTGTCAAACACGGATTTGACCAGCTGGTAGACCACTTCCGGATCGGTTTTGGCGCTGGTGGAGAGCACCGCCTTGCCACCGATGGACGGGGTCGGCTTGTCGCTGCCCTTGTAGAGGCCACCCGGGATCTCGGCCTTGGTGTAGTAGCTCTTCTCGGCCAGCAGCTTGTCGATGTCAGCGCCGGTGACCGGTACCAGTACCGCATCCGTGGTAGTGGAGGCTTCCTGGATGGCGCCGTTCGGGTGACCGACGAAGTAGCTCATGGCGTCGATGTTGTTGTCACCCAGTGCGGAAGCCTGCTCGGCCGGTTTCAGCTCGGAGACCAGACCGAAGTCGCTCTTCTTCCAGCCCTTGACCGCCATGATCTCTTCCATGGTGTCACGTTGGCCGGAGCCAGGGTTGCCGATGTTGACGCGCTTGCCCTTCAGATCATCAAAGCCGGCGATCTTGGCATCTTTGCGGGCCAGGATGGTGAACACTTCACTTTGCAAAGAGAAGACGGCACGGATGTCGTCCATGGCACCTTCGGCCTGGAACGGGGGCAGCCCCTTCATCGCCTTGTACTGGTGGTCGGACTGCATGATGCCGAAGTTGAATTCGCCACTGCGAATGCCGTTGACGTTGGCAACACCGCCGCCGCTGGCCGGGGCGTTGCACTTGATCTCATGCTCGGTGGAACCACGATTGAGGAAGCGGCAGATAGACTGACCTGCCACATAATAGACGCCGGTTTGACCGCCGGTGCCGATGGTCACGAAGCGCTCCTGCGCCTGTACCGGACCACCAAATGATACGCCGACCAGAGCAGCCGACAGTGCGCACGCCAAGGATAATCCTTTCATTTTTTCTCCCTTTTTCTTGGATTTGGTTTACCCGATCCGCGGGTAAATTGATGGTAAGCCCGTTCTGCGCCGGGTTTGCCATTGTTTCATGTGTGCTGCATGACAAGGGCGGGATCCTGGGTGCCCTTGCCTGCGGTCATCGCGTCCTGCGGTGACTGTTGTGGCGTCCTGCCACCGGGGGTGTTTGGCCAATAGCAGGCCGGATAAAAAGTTGTAAGCACTCCGATTAAGCACATTTTGCCAACATAAATCAAACTAAATGGCAAACTAACGGAGTTAAATCTCGAGAAACATGACCGCGATCATTCATTTCCCTGTTGCAGATTAAGGGGAGTCGACGCGAAATGGAAGAGAGAAAAAGAGAGTCTGGATTCTTTTGTAGCCCTTGCGTGGCAAGGGCTACCGTGCAATGGACTCAGGGGGCCGGGTTGGCCAGATCCAGAATAAAGGCGTACTCCAGGGCGATATCCTCATAGGCCTTGAAGCGGCCGGACTTGCCACCGTGGCCGGCATCCATGTCGGTATTCAGCAACAACTTGTTATCATCCGTCTTCAGCTCCCGCAGCTTGGCCACCCACTTGGCAGGCTCCCAATACTGCACCTGGGAGTCATGCAGCCCGGTGGTGACCAGCAGATTGGGGTAGGTCTGGGCCTTGACCTGATCGTAGGGGCTGTAGGACTTCATGTAGTCGTAGTAGCGCTTCTGGTTCGGGTTGCCCCACTCGTCGTACTCGCCAGTGGTGAGGGGGATGGACTCGTCCAGCATGGTGGTGACCACGTCGACGAACGGCACCTGGGCCACTACGCCGCGATAGAGCTGGGGCGCCTGATTGATCACTGCCCCCATCAGCAGGCCGCCGGCGCTGCCGCCCATGGCATAGACCTGATCTTTGGCGCCATAGCCCTGTGCCACCAGTGACTCGGTGACGTCGATGAAGTCGTTGAAGGTATTCTGTTTTTTCAACAGCTTGCCATCTTCGTACCAGTGGCGGCCCAGCTCCTCACCGCCACGGATGTGGGCGATGGCGTAGATGAAGCCCCGATCCAGCAGGCTCAGGAGGGAGCTGCTGAAATCGGGATCCATGCTGGCGCCATAGGAGCCGTAGCCATAGACCAGCAGTGGGTTGTGGCCGTTTTTCTTGAACTTGTCCTTGCGATAGACCAGCGAGACCGGCACGGCCACGCCGTCCCGGGCGGTCACCCAGAGTCGCTCGCTGGCGTACAGCTCCGCCTTGAAGCCCGCCACCGGTTGCTGCTTGAGCAGGGTGCGCTTGCCGCTGGCCATGTCGAGCTCATAGGTGGATGAGGGCGTGGTCATGGAGGAGTAGCCATAGCGCAGTGCACTGGTTTCCGGCTCCGGATTGTAGGCGAGCCAGGTGACATAGGCGGGGTCGTCGAAAGCGATCTCTTTCTGCTCGCCGCTCTGCCAGTTGATCTGGCGCAGCCGGGTCAGCCCCTGGTTGCGCTCTTCCACCACCAGCCAGTCCCGGAACAGGGCGTAGCTCTCCAGCAGCACGTCGGGATTGGGGGTGATCACCGGCTTCCAGCGATCGACCGGGCTTTCTTTGGTCTCGTACAGGCCGAAGTTCTTGCCGTCCTTGTTGGAGCGCACATAGAAGCGGCCACGGTAGTGATCCAGGGTGTATTCGTGATCTACCTTGCGCGGCAGGAACAGACGGGGTGCCTGCTCCGGCACGTTGGCATCGATGAGGCGCGCCTCGCCGGTGGTGGTGCTGGAGAGATTGATGACGATGAAGTCTTCCGAGGTAGTGGCGTAGAGGCTGACGTAGAAGGTGTCGTCCTTCTCCTCATAGACCAGCTGATCCCTGGCCGGATCCGTGCCCAGGGTGTGGCGATAGACCTGATAGGGCAGCAATGTCTTGGGGTGCTTGCGCACGTAGAACACCGTTTTGCTGTCGTTGGCCCACACCAGGTTGCCCGAGGTGTTCTCCAGGGTATCCGCGGCCCACTTGCCGCTCTCCAGATCGAGGAACTGGATCCGGTACTGGCGGCGGGAGAGGTAATCCTCCGCCACCGCCAGCCAGCGGTTGTTGCGGCTCACTTCCAGCGCACCAAGGGCGTAGAATTCATGCCCTTCGGCCCGCTGGTTGCTGTCGAGCAGCAGCTTGGACTCCTGCTCTCCCAGCTTGGTGCGCGAATAGATGCCGTACTCCTTGCCCGGCTCGTAACGGGTCTGGTAGCGGTAGCCGTTCTTCACGTAGGGGACGGATTCGTCCTGCTGGGGAATACGGGCCACCATCTCCTTGTAGAGGGTTTCACGCAGCGCCTTGGTCGGCTTGAGCATGGCCTCGGTGTAGGCATTTTCGGCCTTGAGGTAGGCCAGCACCTCGGGATCCTGACGATCGTCATCGCGCAGCCAGTAGTAGTTGTCGACCCGGATATCCCCGTGTTTCTTCAGCGTATGCGGGTGTTTGGCGGCAACGGGGGGTTGGACAGGGATTTCGCTTCTCGGCATGGCAGACTCTTGGTTGGCATAGGAACAGGGAACGGCTGTCAGACAGGCTAGCAGCAGTATCCCTCGAGAAAAGGGGAACATGTCGCATCCTTTGCGCGTTAACAGGGTTGGTGAACCGGCGTATCGGCTCCTTGAACTGGCCAACAATCTGCCCCTTGTCGCCGGTGGTTGCAAGTAGTCCCTTGTTATCGCAGGAAAACCATCAAAAAAGGCCGCTATCTCGCGATAGCGGCCTCTTCTCTGGCCATGAGCGACAAGGGTCCGCTCAGGTGTGCCTCACATGATGGGGGAGTGCCGGTTCATGGCCAGTATCCGTCAGCCGGGATAGCTCGACCAGACTCTGGTCGTGCCCTCGTTGCTGATGCTCAGCACCTGGTAGGGTTGGCCCGGAATGTCCATGCCGGGTGCGCTCTGTGGCATACCCGGAATGGTCAGGCCGCGGATCGCCGGCTTCTCTTTGAGCAGCTTCTTCACATCGGCGGCGGGCACGTGTCCCTCGATCACATAGCCGTTGACCACCCCGGTGTGGCAGGAGGCCAGTTGCGGTGCGATGCCGTATTTCTGTTTGACCGGTTCAAGCTGCTCGGTTTCGATGACCTCGAGTTCGAAGCCATTCTCTTCCATGTGCTTGTTCCAGGCCTGGCAGCAGCCGCAATATTTGGATTTGTAGACGGTCATCTTCTCGGCCGCGAGAGCGGAAAAGCTGACGGTGCCGGCCAGCAGGGCCAGCAGCAGGGATTTGTACATAACTCACCTCAGATTGAATAAAACATGCCCAAAAGCGGGGGATTTTGACTCAAGTCCGGGTGCGGGGAGGGCGCTCCAGCCGTTCTGCCGGAGCGTCCGGCATGAACAGGGAGGGGGGGAGGAAATCCGGGGTATCGGGTTCCAGCATAGCCACCGTCAGGCTGTCATTGCCGAGCACCGTCATGGAGAGCGCCGAAGTAAAGCTGCCGCACGGCATGGCTTTCTCCAGGGTGCGCTCGCTCTGGCTGCAGTGGCTGCTCAGGGTACAGAGGTCGGTCGCGGCCCGGCTGCCAAACGACATCAATACCAGCACCAGACTCCACAGGGGGAGCCAGCGACGGGCATGAGCGAGTTGGCGACGAGTGAGAACCATGGAACGACTCTGACGAAATTGGGGCGTTATGGTAACCCTGTGCCAGGGGGGAGGGTCAAGCCCTCCCCGCTGTTCCGGTCAGGCTGGATTAAGGTTGCTGACGAGTTGCCGCCAGCACGATTTCACGCACGCAGACGTCGGCAGGCTGGTTCCAGGCATAGAGCACAGCCTCGGCGATCACCTCGGGTGCGATCACGCCGCCCATCTGCTCTTTCCAGTCGTGGTAACCGGCCTTGATGCTCTCATCCGTGGTGTGGCTGAGCAGCTCGGTCTCCACCGCTCCCGGGGCGATAGTCACCATCCGCACCCCCAGGTCGGCCACCTCTTCCCGGATGTTTTCGGTCAGGGCGTGAACCGCGAACTTGGTGGCGCAGTAGGCAGCATGGTTCGGGAAGGTCTTGCGACCGGCGATGGAGCTGATGTTGATGATGGTGCCACTGCGGCGAGCCTTCATCCCGGCCAGCACCCCATGGATGCCGTTCAGCACACCCATTACGTTGATGTTGAGCATCTGCTGCCATTCGGCGGGATCCTGCACGTCGGCCTGACCCAGCAACATGACACCTGCATTGTTGACCAGGCAGCCGACCGGACCGAATTGCGCCTCGGCCTGCTGAATGGCCGCCTTCATGGCGTTTGTATCGGTGACGTCGACCCCGATGCAGAGCGTATCGGGCAGGCCCAGGGCCTGCATGGGCTCGACCCGGCGGGCCAGCAGCAGTAGCGGGTGGCCGGCGGCGGAGAAGGCGCGGGCAATGGCGGCACCGATCCCGGCTGAGGCACCGGTGATCACGACGAGGGACTTGGACATGATGTTTCCTTCTGATTCGATAGTCGGTTTGGGCAAACAGACGGCTGGCCAGCACGCAGTGGAGTCACTATAGTCTCCGCATCCATCAGTGATAAATATTGTTTTCCGCTGGTTATCATCTGAAAAAACTATGGTTGGGCTTATGCTGGATCTGAGATTGCTGCGTTTCTTCATCGCCATCTATGAAGAGAAGAACATCACGGCGGCGGCGGAGCGTTGCCACGTTAGCCAGCCCTCCCTCTCGGCGGGGTTGCGCCAGCTGGAAGAGGTGCTCGGTGACAGCCTCTTTATCCGGGGCAAGAAGGGGGTGGAGGCGAAGGAGCCGGCCCACTATCTCTATCCCCACGCGGTCAAGCTGGTGGAGGAGGCGCGCCGCCTGCCCGAGCTGTTTCGCCAGAAAGCGACGCGGGCGAGACTCAATATTGCCATCATGCCGGATCTGAGCCGACGTCGGGTGGCGGCTCTGCTACAGCGGGTGCAGGGGGTCTTGCCGGAGCTGGCTCTCACCCTCTCCGACCAGGATAGCCCCGCCGATTGTCGTCTGACCCTAGATGCCCTGCGCCGGGAAGACGAGATCTTCCTGCCGCTGTGGGAAGAGGATTATGTACTGTGCGTACCCACCGGCCACCCGCTGGCCAGCCGTCCGCGCATCGAGCTGGCAGAGCTGCAACACCATGATTTTATTGAGTGCCCCCCCTGCGAGGCTCATCAGCAGACCATAGGCTTGCTGGCCTGTGACCGGCTCACCCTCAACCTGGTGGCCAAGGCCGAGAGCAAGGGGTTGGTGATGTCGTTGGTGCTGGCGGGGGTGGGGATCAGTTTTCTGCCCGATGGGCTGGTGGAGGATGAACCCGGGTTGCAGACCCTGCCGGTCAACGGGCCGCGGATGTTTCGCCGGATCGGGCTCTGTTATCCTGCCCACCAGACCCTGAACCCGGCGATGCGTGAACTGATCCCCGAGTTGGCAGGATATGGCGCTTCCTGATAAGGTCGCTTTCCCATGCATCTTCAGGATGCACCTTGTCGTCGCGCCCCTTTTTATCGATCGCGCCATGCGCAGTGAGGCTTCTTTCCCGGTGGGCTTGTCATGAAACGCATTCTGGTCATTTTTTCACATCCTGCCCTGCAGAGTTCCAGGGCCAACAAGCAGTTGCTGCAGGCCATCGACGGTCTGGAAGGCGTAACCCTGCACGACCTCTATCACCACTATCCCGACATGTTCATCAATGTGAAACGGGAGCAGGCACTGCTGTCGGAGCACGACATCATCGTCTTCCAGCACCCCTTCTACTGGTACTCCTGCCCGGCCATCATGAAGGAGTGGATGGATCTGGTGCTGGAGTATGGCTACGCCTACGGCCCCGAGGCTCACGCCCTCAAGGGCAAGCAGTGGCTCAGCGCCATCACCACGGGCGGTGCCCCCGAATCCTACTGCAGCGAGGGCTACAACAGCCGTCCTCTGCTCGATTTCCTGCTGCCCTTCCAGCAGACCGCCACCCTGTGCGGCATGCACTGGCTGCCCCCCTTCGTACTCCACTCTTTTCACAAGATCCGGGATCCGGAGGCGTTGCGCCGCTGCGGCCAGGATTATCGTCAGCTCTTGTGCGCCCTGCGCGATGAGCAGCTGACCCCGGAGCAGCTGGCCGGGCGGCCCTATCTGCGGGATCTGCTGGAGGAGCACTCATGACACGAATTCGATCAGGTCGTTGCCCCGGTATTCCCTCCCTGGGATCTGCCATCGCGTGGAGGAGCCGCTGATGGGACATGGTTTGCTGTTTGATGCCTTCATCTATCTCTCGGCGGCGGTGATCGCCGTGCCGCTGGCCAAGCGCTGGGGGTTGGGGTCCGTGCTCGGCTACCTGCTGGCGGGGATCATCATAGGCCCCTTCCTGCTGGGGTTGGTGGGTGAGCAAAAAGACGTGATGCACTTCGCCGAGTTTGGCGTCGTGCTGATGTTGTTTCTGGTCGGGTTGGAGCTGCGCCCGGCCCTCTTGTGGCAGCTGAAGGGGCCAATCCTCGGCACCGGTGGCCTGCAGGTGCTGCTCACCACCGGCGCCCTGACCGGCGTGGCTTATCTCATCGGTCTACCGCTGCAGCAGGGGCTGGCTATTGGTCTCATACTGGCGCTCTCTTCCACCGCCATCGTGCTGCAGAGCCTGCAGGAGCGAAAACTGATGCAGAGCGAGAGCGGCCGCTCCGCTTTTGCCGTATTGCTGTTCCAGGATATCGCCGTCATTCCCATCCTGGCGATTTTGCCGCTGCTGGCCATCGCGCCCGTAGCCAGCAACGGTGGCACCGAACTGGCTGGCTGGCAGCATGGCTTGCTGGTGGTGGCCGCTATCTCCGGCATAGTGCTGGGTGGCCATTACCTGATGCGGCCGGTGTTTCGCGCTATCGCCCAGTCCCATATGCGGGAGATCTTCGTCGCCGCGGCCCTGTTGCTGGTGATCGCCATCGCCGTGCTGATGGAGTCGGTGGGGCTTTCGCCTGCGCTGGGCTCCTTCCTCGCCGGTGTAGTATTGGCGGACAGCGAATATCGCCACGAGCTGGAGGCGGATATTGAGCCCTTCAAAGGCTTGCTGCTTGGCCTCTTCTTCATGTCGGTGGGAGCGGGGATCGACTTCGGTCTGTTTGCCGAACACCCCTTCCTGATCCCGACCCTGGTGATCGGGCTGATGGTGCTCAAATGGCTGGTGCTGATGGCCCTTGGCTTCGCCATCCGCATCTCGCCGGGTCAGCGCTGGACCTTCGCGCTGGCACTGGCCCAGGGCGGGGAATTTGCCTTCGTGCTGTTTTCGTTCGCGGCCCAGAACAGGGTACTGCCCGGTGACACCATCTCATTGCTGACCCTGGTGGTGGCGCTCTCCATGGCACTGACTCCGCTGCTGTTGATCCTCAACGATCGGGTGATCCAGCCCTGGTTCGACTATCGCAACCAGGGGGATGTGCCGCAACACGAGCAGCCCGAGCTGGTGGAGCACCCGGTGATCATCGCGGGCTTCGGTCGCTTCGGCCAGATAGTGGGGCGCCTGCTGCACGGTCACGGCATAGGCACCACCATCCTCGAGCAGGATGCCAGCCAGATCGAGATGCTGCGAAAATATGGCTATCAGGTCTTCTATGGCGACGCCAGCCGGATCGATCTGCTCCATGCCGCCGGCGCCCACAAGGCGAAGCTGCTGGTGCTCTCCATCAACGATACCGCCACCTCGCTGGCGGTGATCGAGATGGCCAGGAAACACTTCCCGCACCTCAAGATCCTCGCCCGGGCCCAGGATCGTCCCCATGCCCACGAGATCCTGCGTCACGGGGTCGACAGCGTCTATCGGGAGACTCTGGGATCTGCGGTGGATCTGGGGGTGGAAGCCCTGACCCAGCTCGGCTTTCGGGCCAACCAGGCCTGGCGGGCGGGGCAGACCTTCAAGCAGCATGACAACTGGTTGCTGCGCGAACAGGTCAACTATCTCGACGACGAACACACCTATATCAACAAGAGCCTGCAATACCGGGAGATCCTCTCCGATCTGTTACAAGACGACGAGGAGGGGCAGGAGCGCATCCATGCCCACAACTGGAACAGCGGGCTACCCAACGACGACAAGGAAGCAAGATGATTGCCTATTACCCCATGCTCAAACACCTGCATATGACGCTGGCGCTGGTCAGCCTGCTGCTGTTCCTCTACCGCTGGGGCCTGGCCCTGGCGGGCAGTGCGCGGCTGCAACAGAAGTGGCTCAAGGTGCTGCCCCATATCAACGACACCTTTCTGCTGCTGTTCGGGGTGTTGCTGGCGGTTGCCCTGCAGATGAGCCCGGGCCAGCAACCCTGGCTGATGGCCAAGCTGGTGGCGCTGGTGGTCTACATCGGGCTCGGTGTCATGGCGCTCAAACGACCGGCGCAGGGCCAGAAGCTGGTGGCCGGTGTCGCCGCCCTGGCGGTATTTGGTTATATGGTCGGTGCCGCCATCACCAAGTCCCCCTGGTCCTGGCTGTTTTGATCAGAGAAATGGAGGGGAGGCAGGTCTCCTCTCCATGTAATCTGCTTTAAAAATCGATAATTTCTCTCTTTTATCCTTCCTGCGACCTTGTTCGTGACATGTCAAATTTATCTTTTTTATTATCAAAAAAGCCTCAATTGCCACCTTTCTGGTTTGTTTTTTTCTTATAAATCATGTCGATAAGTCTGACTGTATGAAAATGGAGACAGTTGTCTCGGCAAAACTTGCGTCATAGACTGTCGCAGGTCACGACTAGCATTCAGTCAACACTAACCCAGTGAAGGCATGCACCATGAGTAAGAAGCTGTTACGACAACTGACCTTGGCGCGTTGCATCCCGCACCGCCCTTACAAGCTGACCGCCAGCCAACTCCAGGTAAAACTGGAAGAGGAAGGCATTCATGTCAGTCTGCGTACCGTGCAACGGGACCTGGAAGAGATGTCCGGCATGGGACTGTTCGATCTCACCTCGGACGAGCGCAGCAAGCCCCATGGCTGGTGCTTCGAGCGCCACGGGCTTAACGATTTTGCCAATATCATGCCGCTCTCCCTGGCGGTGGCTCTGAAAACCTGGAGTGATCAGGCAAGCCAACTGTTGCCGGCGAGCGTGCTGACCGAACTGAACCCGCTGGTCGACAAGGCCAGCCAGGTGATCCGCGACAGCCAGAGCGAACTGGCCGAGCGCTGGCTCGAGAGCGTGCATCAATCGCCGCGTCCGTTTGCCGGCAACCCGGAGATCCGCCGCAGCACCCTGATCCGCGACGCCCTGTGGCGTGGCCGCAAGTTCAGCGCCGAGATCCAGCGGGTGATCAAAGAGCGAACCGTGTGGCTCTGCTATGACCGCATCAATCCGCTCGGGATCCTTAACCAGCCGGAAGGACCGGTTCTGCTCTGCACTCTGTCCGAGCTGGATCCCAAGGTGTATGGCATCCCGTTCGATCACATCAAGAGCGTGGAGCTGACCAATTTCAGCGCGACCCAGCCGAAGGATTTCAATATCCAGAAGCTGATCCGCGATCAGGGCTATCAGGATGTGAGTGGTCCGATCCGCTTTGTCGGCCGCATCGATGCCAACAGCCAGTCGCTGGTGGACAACCAGATCCCCGGCAACAACCCCCGCATGACGCGTTATGACAAGCGCAGCGTGGTGGTCGAGACCGAGGTGCAGGATACCCCCGAGTTTCGCAGCTGGCTGAACAACATTGGTGGCGAGCTGGAAGTGCTGGCGCCGGAATCCTTGCGCAAGGCCTACCTCAACCCGTCCAACCGGGTGAGTTGATGGTACAAGGCTGATAACAGCAAACGGATTGCATCACAAAGAGTCGAGCCTGGTCTCGACTCTTTTTTTGTCTCTTTTTTGAGCATATTTATTCAACAAATTTTTAAGCTTTATTCGCTGGATTGAACCGTTTTCGCGGGCCGTTTCGGGGCGGGGAAACCATGTAAGAGATCTGCCATAGGGTGTGTGCGACGCTAACGCTTTAAGCCGTACGCGAAGCCATGCCAGAAAAGGTGACCTTTCTAGTGAAACTAACTAATTGCTTGTTTTTAAAGGAATAGTTTTTAAGGTTGTTTTTTGTCATCTATATGGCAGCGGATATTTCTCCACGGATGGCCCTTGCTCGGAGAGTCCATTGCCTTAGTATGGGTCTCACAAGGACGAAGCTGGTTCGGCAGGATGCAGAGCAGCGAATAAAGATGGAATAGTCCACAGGATGTGGGCAAGGACACCTCAGGATGAGCACGATAGTCAGGATGATTATCGTCATGGATGAACAGGGAACACCGCGGGATGCGGCAGGACACTCTCGGGACGAGAGCAGAACGAACCGGATATCGTTCTTCAGGATGAACAGGACCTCGCGGGATGCGAGAAGGACGCTTCAGGACGAAGCGAGATAACCCGGATGGTTATCGGTCAGGAAGACGCAAGGACCCCCACAGGACGTGGTAATGGACACCTCCAGGATGGAGACAGTGAAGCGGTTCAGGATGAATTGCCAAGCCAGGAAGGCTGCTGGACACGCCAATGGATTGGAAAGGGGATATTCCAAGGGATTAGGATAACGTCAGGGATTGCAGGGAGCATTGCAGTTCTAGGGACAGGACGACATGACTCTAGGGGACGGCCACCGCCGTCCCCTTTTCTTTTATTGCTTGTCCGGATTGTTTGCGCGTTGGGCTGCTTCAACGATCCCTTGCAGGCGCTGGCGAATGTCTACCATGCCAAAGACGCCGAAGATGAGCACACCGATGAACTCACCCCGGGTCACCTCAAAGTAGCGTTTGCAGGCTGCCTTGATCATGCTGGCTTGCACCCAGTGCAGCAGGGCGACTATCACGCCACAGACCGGCAAAAAGCCGTTCAGTTTGCCTGGCAGGGGCAGGATCAGGCTCATCAGTACGCCGAACCAGAAGAACAGAATGAGCCCCATCGCCAACAGATTAAATATCCGCTTCATCGTTTACCTCCCGCACATAGAGTTGATAGCAGACCTGACCGGCCTGCTTGTCCTTGAGTAATTGCCAGCTGGCAGGCAGTGGAAGATCTGCCATCTCCTTCTCCCGCTCCAGATAGATGAGGGCATCCGGAGCCAGCCAGCCTCGCTGCTCCAGCAGATCGCACACCTGGGGCAGCAGTTCGCGGCGAAAGGGGGGATCGAGGAACACCAGATCGAACGGGGTAGCCGGGCCTTGCAGCCAGTTCACCGCATCGGCCTGGATCACCTGGCCCTGGCTGCTGCCGAGGGTGGTCAGGTTCTGTCTGATCTGCTCGGCGGCGCCTCTGTCCATCTCGATCAGAGTGACCTGTTCGGCGTAGCGCGACAGCGCTTCCAGACCCAGACCACCGCTGCCGGCGAACAGATCGAGGCAGCGGGTACCGCGGATGTGGGGGGCCAGCCAGTTGAAGATGGTCTCCTTGACGCGATCCGTGGTAGGCCTGAGCCCTTCTACATCCCTGACCGGCAATTTACGGCCACGCCACTGGCCGCTGATGATTCTTACAAAGCCCGATTTTCCTTGCTGGGCTGGGCGTTTATTGGGGTTGCTACGGCTGGATTTCACTCTGGGCATCGCGTTTCATCGTCAGAAAATAAAGTGGTAGTATAAGGCAGTTCATTTTTATGCCGGCCCTCCCGGGACGGCTATCTTAGCAGTCAGCCAACGATGTGAGTATTTTTTAGATGGCAAAAGGTTTGTTTTCCTGGCTGGGTTTCGGCCGCAAGAAAGAAGAGGCTGAGGCTGTCCAACCACAGACACCGCAAGCCACCCCTGTTACCGCTGAACCTGAGGTTCCTGCTACCCCAGCCGCTGACACAGTGCCGGCTGTCTCTCCCGAGGTGTCCGCCAGCGAGCCGTCCTCTGCCGAGCATGATGAATGCTGCCAACCCGCCGAACCCGATGCCAAAGGGCCGTTGGTGGTGGAGGAGTGCACCTCCGATCTGGAACCGGTGATCGTCAATGAATCACTGATGACAGATGAAGCCCGGGCGGCCGAAGAGGCCCGCATCGCCGCCGAGGCGAAGGCCGCAGAAGAAGCCCGTATCGCCGCCGAAGCGAAGGTTTTGGAAGGGGCGCGTATCGCCGCTGAAGCGAAAGCCGCGGAAGAGGCCCGCATCGCCGCCGAAGCGAAGGCCGCAGAAGAAGCCCGTATCGCCGCCGAAGCGAAGGCCGCGGAAGAGGCCCGTATCGCCGCTGAAGCGAAGGCCGCGGAAGAGGCCCGCATCGCCGCCGAAGCGAAGGCCGCGGAAGAGGCCCGCATCGCCGCCGAAGCGAAGGCCGCGGAAGAGGCCCGTATCGCCGCCGAAGCGCAGGCTGCGGAAGAGGCCCGCATCGCCGCGGAGGCACAGGCCGCGGAAGAAGCCCGTATCGCCGCCGAAGCGCAGGCTGCGGAAGAAGCCCGCATCGCCGCCGAAGCGAAGGCAGCGGAAGAGGCCCGTATCGCCGCTGAGGCGCAGGCAGCGGAAGAGGCCCGTATCACCGCCGAGGCGAAGGCTGCAGAAGAGGCCCGCATCGCCGCGGAGGCACAGGCCGCGGAAGAAGCCCGTATCGCCGCCGAAGCGCAGGCTGCGGAAGAAGCCCGCATCGCCGCCGAAGCGAAGGCTGCGGAAGAGGCCCGTATCGCCGCTGAGGCGCAGGCAGCGGAAGAGGCCCGTATCACCGCCGAGGCGAAGGCTGCAGAAGAGGCGCGAATCGCCGCCGAAGTGAAGGCAGCGGAAGAGGCCCGGATCGCCGCTGAGGCGCTGGCTGCGGAAGAAGCGCGTATTGCCGCCGAGGCTGAAGCCGCCGCGCTGGCAACCTTGCCACTGGCCGCTGCCGTAGAGGATGACACCCAGGAAAAACCGCAGCGCGAAGGCTTCTTTGCCCGTCTCAAGCGCAGCCTGGTGCGCACCAAGGAAAACATTGGTTCCGGCTTCTTCGGCCTGTTCCGTGGCAAGAAGATCGATGACGATCTGTTTGAAGAGCTGGAGACCCAGCTGCTGACCGCCGATCTTGGCGTGGATACTACGACCCGTATTATCGAAGGGCTGGTGCAGCATGCGGATCGCAAGCAGTTGAAGGATGCCGAGGCGCTCTACGGTCTGCTCAAGCAGGACATGGGCGCCATGCTGGCCAAGGTCGAGCAGCCGCTGGTGATCGACACCGACAAGAAGCCTTACGTCATCCTGATGGTGGGCGTGAACGGGGTCGGCAAGACCACCACCATCGGCAAGCTGGCCAAGCAGTTCCAGGCCGAGGGCAAGAGTGTGATGCTGGCCGCCGGTGATACCTTCCGGGCCGCTGCCGTCGAGCAGCTGCAGGTGTGGGGTCAGCGCAACAATATCCCGGTGATCGCCCAGCATACCGGTGCCGATTCTGCCTCCGTCATCTTTGATGCCATCGAGGCCGCGCGCTCCCGTGGTGCCGACGTGTTGATCGCCGATACTGCCGGTCGCCTGCAAAACAAGAGCAACCTGATGGAAGAGCTCAAGAAGGTGGTGCGGGTGATGAAGAAGCTCGACGAGGAGGCCCCTCACGAGATCATGCTGACCCTGGACGCAGGCACCGGCCAGAATGCCCTGAGCCAGGCCAAGCTGTTCAGCGAGGCGGTGGGCCTGACCGGTATCACCCTCACCAAGCTCGACGGCACCGCCAAGGGGGGTGTCATCTTCGCGGTGGCGGACAAATTCCAGATCCCGATCCGCTATATCGGGGTCGGCGAAGGGATTGACGACCTGCGTCCCTTCGTGGCCAACGATTTTATCGAGGCGCTCTTCAGTCGCGATGAGTAACCGCAGCATGCCCCGGCCCAGGTCGGGGCTTGTCAATGTCAGGGAACCGTTATGATTCGTTTTGACAAGGTCAGCAAGGTATACAGCGGCGGTCATCAGGCGCTGCAGAAGGTCAGCTTTCACCTGCGCAAGGGGGAGATGGCTTTCCTGACCGGGCACTCGGGCGCAGGCAAGAGCACCCTCCTGAAACTGATCAGTGTGATGGAGCGACCGACCGATGGTCGCGTTTTCTTTCATGGCGATGACGTCAGCCATATCCAGCGCAGCCAGATCCCCTATGTTCGCCGCCAGATCGGCATGATCTTCCAGGATCATCGTCTGCTGATGGACAGAACCGTGTTCGACAACGTGGCCCTGCCGCTGGTGATCGATGGCTACAGCCACGCCGATATCAACAAGCGGGTCGCTGCAGCCCTAGACAAGGTGGGGCTGCTCGGCAAGGAGCGTTACCAGCCGCGCATGCTGTCCGGTGGTGAGCAGCAGCGGGTGGGGATCGCCCGCGCCATCGTCAACAAGCCACCACTGCTGCTGGCGGACGAGCCGACCGGCAACCTGGATCCCCAGCTCTCCATGGACATCATGCGGCTGTTCGAGGAGTTCAACCGCTTCGGGGTATCTGTGCTGATTGCCACTCACGATCTCGGCCTCATCGCCCGCATGCGTTACCGTACCCTGACCCTCAAGGCGGGTCGCATGTATTCGCAAGGGGAGGAGCTCTGATATGGCCATCGTTCGTCATAAACAGCCACCGCTTCGCCGCTTGATGATGTATGGCGTGGATCATGTGCGCCAGGCTTTCGCCAGCCTGGGGGAGCTGTGGCGCAATCCGCTCGCCTCCCTGATGACGCTGGCAGTGCTGGGGGTCAGCCTGGCGCTGCCTTCCTGCTTCCACGTGCTGCTGAAAAACGCCGAGATCGTAGAGGGAAGCTGGCAGAACAGCTCCCAGATCTCCCTCTATTTGCGCAAGGACCTGCCGGAGCAGAGCATCCTTGATCTGCAGCAGCGGATCCTGCTCTATCCCGAGGTGGACTCGGTGACCTATCTGAGCCGGGATGATGCACTCAGGGAGTTTCGCGAGATCTCCGGTTTCGGCGATGCGCTTGATTACCTCGACAGCAATCCGCTGCCGCCGGTGCTGAGTGTGATCCCGGATCCCCGCTGGCAGAATCCGGAAGGGGCCGCCGAGCTACTCGGCAAGCTCAACAACGAAAACGGGGTGGAGCAGGGCAAGCTGGATCTGCAGTGGCTGACCCGGCTGCAGGGGATCATGAACCTGCTGCGCCACACCATCACCGGCATCGCCGTGCTGCTGCTCTCCGCCGTGCTGCTGATCGTCGGCAACACCCTGCGCCTCAATATCCTCAACCAGCGATCCGAGATCGAGGTGCTCAAGCTGGTGGGGGCGACCGACTCCTTTATTCATCGTCCCTTCCTTTATACCGGCATCTGGTTCGGCGTCATTGGCGGCATGCTGGCCTGGTGGCTGACCGAGGTGATGGTGATCTGGAGCGAAGGGGTGGTGAAGGAGCTGGCGGGGCTTTACAACAGCAACTTCCGGCTGGTGGGAATGGGGGCGTTTGACGGTTTCAACCTCATACTGCTCGGGGCCTTGCTGGGGCTGATCGCCTCCTGGTTCTCGGTTCATCGCCACATTCGCGACATAGAACCGTCCTGATTAATTTATCATCAAAGTAAATCACTGGATTTTGCGAACTGGATCAAGTAAAAAAGTGGCCTTTTCTGGCTCGGACCGCATTGTCAGAGTATTCTGGGTAATAATGATCCCCGGGATCTTCGCGGGATCCAGTGAACCTTCTGCACTATAAACGGTCTATCAAGCTGAAGCATTTATACGGGTATGGCCCCTATGCCTTGCTCGTCTGACTTGGCAAGCATGTGAAGGTTGCGAGCTCCGCAACAATGGACTTAGCATGCTACTTTTCGGGGGTCCTTGATTGTGACCCCCTTTTTTTGACTGTTCATTCATGATTCATCCTGCCAGCCTAAGATAACCCAGTCTGAAACTGGGTTTGATGTATGATGCAAGCCGCAGAATGACGTCCGGTCAGTAGACAGACCCTCTCAGGGTGTTAGACTGATTTGATTGAAAAGTAAGAGGTAACAGATGGGAACTTCATTGCAGCGCACTATGGCTTTGATTCCGCAAGGTAGTCTGGAAGGCTATATCCAGGCAGTTAACTCGATTCCGGTGCTGAGCGCAGAGGAAGAGCGTGAGCTGGCTGAGCGTTTGCAGCAGGATGGCGATCTCGAGGCTGCTCGTCAGCTGGTTATGTCGCACCTGCGTTTTGTCGTTCACGTGGCCAAGAGTTATGCCGGTTACGGCCTGCCCCAGGCTGACCTGGTTCAGGAAGGCAATATCGGTCTGATGAAGGCGGTCAAGCGCTTCGACCCTAGCGTGGGAGTGCGCCTGGTCTCCTTCGCCGTGCACTGGATCAAGGCCGAAATTCACGAGTATGTTCTGCGCAACTGGCGCATGGTCAAGGTGGCTACCACCAAGGCCCAGCGCAAGCTCTTCTTCAACCTGCGCAAGTCCAAGAAGCGTCTGGGCTGGCTGAACCACGAAGAGGTTCAGGCCGTGGCCGCCGATCTTGGCGTCTCCGCCAGCGACGTGACCGAGATGGAAGCGCGCATGAGCAACTATGATCAGGCGTTCGATCTGGTCGGCGATGATGATGAAGAGGGTGGCTTCGCCCCCGTCCACTATCTGGAGGACAAATCCTCTGATCTGGCCGCCACCATCGAGAACGACAACTGGGACGATCACGCGACCCGTCGCCTGAGTTCCGCCCTCGCCACTCTGGACGAGCGCAGCCAGCACATCATCCGCGCCCGCTGGCTGGACGACGAGAGCAAAACCACGCTGCAGGAGCTGGCCGATACCTACGGCGTCTCCGCCGAGCGCGTGCGTCAGCTCGAGAAGAACGCCCTCAAGAAATTGAAGGATGCCATGGAGGCCTGATGCCTCCGTCATTGAAAACAGGGCCTGATGGCCCTGTTTTTGTATCAGGCCGGATCTGTTGAGGCTTGCCCAGGTTACCCATGGGTGTGTTATGTTGCCGCCACTGCCAAATAATGGAGAGCAGAAGTGAAACTGTTGAACGATCTGTTTACCAATAACCGCGAGTGGGCCGAGCGGATCAAGGCCGAAGATCCCGATTTCTTCGCCACCCTCTCCGCCCAGCAGGCGCCGGAATACCTCTGGATCGGCTGCTCCGACAGCCGGGTGCCGGCGAACCAGCTGATGGGACTGTTGCCGGGGGATGTGTTCGTCCATCGCAACGTCGCCAACCTGGTGGTGCACACCGACTTCAACTGTCTGTCCGTGCTGCAATATGCGGTCGAGGTGCTCAAGGTGAAGCACATCATCGTCTGCGGCCACTACGGCTGTGGTGGCGTCAAGGCGGCGATGCAGAACCAGGAGCTGGGCCTCATCGACAACTGGCTGCGCAACATCAAGGACGTCTACTTCAAATACAGCGAACAGCTCGATGCCATCGACGACGAGCATGAGCGCTTCGACTATCTGTGCGAGCTGAACGTGGCCGAGCAGGTGGCCAACGTCTGCCATACCACCATCATCCAGAACGCCTGGCGCAAGGGTCAGGAGCTGGCGGTACATGGCTGGATCTACGGCATCAAGGACGGTTTGCTGCACGATCTCGATCTCTGCATCAGCGGTCCCGAGCAGATCCCGGACGTCTATCGCGCCTGGCCGGACATGCGTCCGCCCCACCGCCGCCGCTGAGGATCCGACCTTGGCTCCAGCCCTCTACCTGCAGATAAAGCAACACATCCTGGACGGGATCCGCGAACGCCACTATCAGGCGGGAGACAAGATCCCGACCGAGGCGGCCCTGTGTGATCAGTTCGGCGTCAGCCGGATGACGGTCAACAAGGCCCTTCGCGAGCTGACGGCCGAGGGGTGGCTGGTGCGCACCGCGGGATCCGGCAGCTTTGTGGCGGACAGGCGCACCGAGTCGCCACTGCTCGAGATCCGCAACATCGCGGACGAGATCACCGAGCGCGGTGCCCGCCACGGCAGCCGGGTTATTCGGCTGGAGCGGCAGAAGGCGGACGAGAAAGTGGCGGTGCAGCTTGGTCTGCGAGTCGGCGCCCCCATCTTCCACAGCCTGATCGTCCATCAGGCCGACGACGAGCCGCTGCAGCTCGAGGAGCGCTTCGTCGACGCCGAGCGCCTGCCGGGCTACGGGGAGCAGGACTTCACCACCCTGACCCCCAACCATTACCTGATGCAGGTCTGCCCCCTTTCCGAGATGGAGCACGTGGTCGAGGCGGTGCAGCCGAGCGCCGGCGAGGCTGCCCTGTTGCAGGTGCGGGTCGATACTCCTTGCCTGCTGCTGCACCGGCGCACCTGGTCGGACGGCGTACTGGTCTCCTACGCCCGCCTGCTGTCGCCGGGATCCCGCTACAAACTGAGATCCAAGACACGGATCGGATAGAAGTTGTAACACAAAGGTAACTTTTCATTTCCTTCCTGCTATCGGGCGCTATAAATGTATATACATTTTGGCGTCCGGAGGACGCCCGTTCACTCAGGGAGGAAATCATGGAACCGGAACACACTCTCGACTCGACCGCGCGTGGCGGCGCCGGTCTCAAGCTGTTGCTCACCAGCGTGCTCGGCATCGGCGCTTTCTTCGTGCCGTTCGAGCTGGCGGGGCGCAGCACCATACTGGTGGATCACCTGGCTGGCGCCCTGATGGGGCAGCGACCCCTGGCCGTCGGTCTGATCCTGGCGTTGATCGCCTATGGCGCCGCTCGCCCCTTTTTTGACGGCCGCTGGCGTGGCCGCTTCATCGACCGGCTGCTGACCCTGTTCAAGCTGCTCGGTCTTGCGTTGGCGCTGCTCTACGTGACAGGCACGGGGCCCGTCTGGCTGATGACGCCGGATCGTCTGCCCTTCCTGTTTGACAAGCTGGCCCTGTCGGTTGGCCTCATAGTGCCGCTCGGCGCCATGTTGCTCACCTTCCTGCTCGGTTTCGGCCTGCTCGAGTTCATCGGAGTGCTGATGCAGCCGGTGATGCGCCCCCTGTGGCGCACCCCGGGCCACTCGGCCATTGACGCGGTGGCCTCCTTTGTCGGCAGCTACTCGGTGGGCCTGCTCATCACGGATCGGGTGTTTGCCGCCGGCAAGTACTCGGTGCGCGAGGCGGCCATCATCGCCACCGGTTTCTCCACCGTCTCGGCCGCCTTCATGATCATCGTGGCCAAGACGCTCGGCCTGATGGAACACTGGAACTTCTACTTCTGGTCGACCCTGGTCATCACCTTCCTCATCACCGCCATCCTGGCCCGGGTGCCGCCCATCAGCCGGCTGGATGACGCGGGGGAGGCCGAGGTGCCCCTGCCCGACGGCGTCAATCGCTGGCAGATGGCGCTGGCCACCGGGCTGGCCCAGACCCGCGGTGCCGACCCCATCGGCCGCCAGCTGCTCGACAACCTGCGCGACGGCATCCGGATGGCGGCGGCCGTGGTGCCCACCATCCTCTCGGTGGGGCTGCTTGGCCTGCTGCTCGCCAAGTACACCCCCCTGTTCGACGTCATCGGCTGGCTGCTCTGGCCGCTGACCTGGCTGCTGCAGCTGGGGGAGCCTCTGGAGACGGCGCGGGCCCTCGCCGCCGGCCTGGCCGAGATGTTCCTGCCAGCCATCCTGCTCAAGGAGGCGGATCTGCTGACCCGCTACGTGGCCGCCGTGGTGTCGGTGAGCACTGTATTGTTCTTCTCCGCCTCCATCCCCTGCATCCTGGCCACCCGCATCCCCATCGGAGTGGGGCAGCTGCTGGTCATTTGGTTGCAGCGCACCCTGCTCGGCATCCTGTTGGCCGCGCTGGCTGGTCGCCTTGGCCTTGCTCTGGGCTGGATAGGTTGATTGTATATACAAAATAGCGCGCTCGTTTTGCCCGCATTGTGCGGGCTTTTTTCTTTTCGGCCCTTGTGTTAAGCCTGTTACAGAAATGTGATGAAGGATCTTCCCTTTTCACCCACGATCGACTATACATATTTGTATATACATTTGGAGTCTGGCATGAACAAGGAACTGTTGGCCTGCGATCGGGTCTGGATCAACCTCATCCCCGCTACCATGAGCGATGGCTATGGCCTCCTGGCCTCCCATGCCCTCGGCGTGAAAGCGGGCCGGATCCACGCCCTGATCCCCATGAGCGAGCTGACCGGGCCCTTCCCCGAGAGCTGGCAGGATATGAAGGGCCGCCTGGCGACCCCGGGTCTTATCGACTGCCACACCCACCTCATCTATGCCGGCAGCCGCGCCGCCGAGTTCGAGCAGCGGCTGCAGGGGGTCCCCTACAGCGAGATCGCCCGCCAGGGTGGCGGCATCCTCAGCACGGTGCGTGCCACCCGAGCGGCCAGCGAGGAGGAGCTGTTCATGCTGGCGGCCGCCCGGCTCAAGAGCCTGCTGCGCGAAGGGGTCACCACGGTCGAGATCAAGTCCGGGTATGGCCTGACCCTGGAAGACGAGCTCAAGATGCTGCGGGTCGCGCGTCGCCTTGGCCGCGCTCTGCCGGTGCGGGTACGCACCACCCTGCTGGCGGCCCACGCCGTGCCGCCCGAGTTCGACGCGGATGGCTGGGTCGATCTCATCTGCGACCAGCTGATCCCGATCGCTGCCGCCGAGGGGCTGGCCGACGCGGTCGACGTCTTCTGCGAGGGGATCGCCTTCAACCTGGCCCAGTGCGAGCGAGTCTTCGCCGCCGCCCGTGCCCACGGCCTGCCGGTCAAGGGGCACATGGAGCAGCTCTCCAACTTGGGCGGCAGCGCGCTCGCCGCCCGCTACCGCGCCCTCTCGGTGGATCACCTGGAACACCTGGATGCCGCCGGCATCGCCGCCCTGGCCGAGAGCGGCACTGTGGCGGTGCTGCTGCCCGGCGCCTTCTACTTCCTGCGCGACACCACCTTGCCGCCGGTGCAGGCGCTGCGCGAGGCTGGCGTGCCCATCGCGGTCGCCTCCGACATCAACCCCGGCACCTCGCCGCTGGTCTCCCTGCGTCTGGCCATGAACATGGCCTGCACCCTGTTTCGTCTCACCCCGGAGGAGGCGCTGTGTGGCGTCACCCGTCACGGCGCCACGGCGCTTGGCGAAGCAGGGCTGGGTCAGCTCAAGGTAGGCATGGAGGCCGACTTCCTGGTCTGGTCGTGCGCCCACCCGGCCGAGCTGGCCTATCAGGTCGGCGTCGACCAGCTGGTGGCGCGGGTAGTGAAAGGACAGGAAACCCTGGGAGGTCTGGCATGAGCGAGATGCAGGTATGGCAGGGTCGTCAGGACCCGGAAGACGGCGCCCTGGCCCTGCGCTGGCACGACAAAGTTCTGCCTTGGCAAGAGGCGCAGCCCTGGCAGGCGCAGGACGAGGCGCTCGGCGTGGTGTTGCTCGGCTTTGCCTGTGACGAGGGGGTGCGCCGCAACAAGGGGCGGGTCGGTGCCGCCGGCGCGCCGCTGGCCATTCGCAAGCTGCTCGCCAACACCGCCTGGCACCTGAGTCAGCCCGTCTACGACGGCGGTGACGTGTGCTGTGAGGACGGGGATCTCGACGCCGCCCACAGTCGGCTGGCCGAGCGGGTTGCAGCGGCCCTCGAACAGGGCCACTTCCCGCTGGTGCTGGGGGGCGGCCACGAGGTGGCCTTCGGCAGCTGGAGTGGCCTCAACCGCCATCTCAATGGCAAGGGTCGTGTGGGCATCATCAACCTGGACGCCCACTTCGACCTGCGCATGAAACAGGAGCAGGCGAGCTCCGGCACCCCCTTCTTCCAGATCGCCGAGCAGTGCGCGGCGCAAGGCTCGTCCTTTATCTATGCCTGCCTCGGGGTGGCCGAGACCGCCAATACTCAGGCGCTTTTTGCCAGAGCGCAAACGTTGGGGGTGTGGCACGTGCTGGATGAGGCCATGACCCAGAGCGAGCTGCCTGCCCTGCTGGCGGGGCTAGATGCCTTCATCGCCCGCTGCGATCACCTCTATCTCACCATCGATCTCGACGTGCTGCCCGCTGCCGTGATGCCCGGCGTCAGTGCGCCGGCCGCCCGCGGCGTGGAGTTGGCGGTCATCGAACCACTCATCGCCCATATCCGGGCCAGCGGCAAGCTCAGGCTCGCCGATCTGGCCGAGTACAACCCGAACCTGGATCTCGACAGCCGCAGCGCCCGCGTGGCGGCCCGTCTGGTCCACCAGTTAACCAAGTAGTGACCGAATCCATAAACAAGGAGTGTCTATGTCCCTGCAAAACCAGGATCCCCGCCATGATCCGAGCCGGATCATCCGTGCTCCCCACGGCACCCAGCTGACTGCCAAGAGCTGGCTCACCGAGGCGCCCCTGCGGATGCTGATGAACAACCTGGATCCGGAAGTGGCCGAGCATCCCCAGTCTCTGGTGGTGTACGGCGGCATCGGTCGCGCTGCCCGCAACTGGGCCTGCTACGACAAGATCGTCGAGGTGCTGACCCGCCTCGAGGAGGATCAGACCCTACTGGTGCAATCCGGCAAGCCGGTCGGCGTGTTCCAGACCCACAAGGACGCCCCGCGGGTGCTGATCGCCAACTCCAACCTGGTGCCGCATTGGGCCAACTGGGAGCACTTCAACGAGCTCGATAAGAAGGGCCTGATGATGTACGGCCAGATGACCGCCGGCTCCTGGATCTACATCGGTACCCAAGGGATCGTGCAGGGCACCTACGAGACCTTCTTCGCCGTGGCCAACCAGCACTTCAACGGCGAGCCCAAGGGCCGCTGGATCCTGACCGGCGGGCTCGGTGGCATGGGCGGTGCCCAGCCGCTGGCCGCCACCATGGCCGGCTTCTCGATGATCGCCGTGGAGTGCGACGAGACCCGCATCGATTTTCGCCTCAAGACCCGCTACGTTGACAAGAAGGCCCATAGCCTGGATGAGGCGCTGGCCATGGTCGAGGAAGCCAGGCAGAGCGGCACTGCCGTCTCCGTCGGCCTGCTCGGCAATGCCGCCGACGTCTTCGCCGAGTTGGTGGCCCGTGGCATCACCCCGGACGTGGTGACCGACCAGACCTCAGCCCACGACCCGATCCACGGCTACCTGCCCCAAGGCTGGAGCGTGGCCCAGTGGCGCGACCTGCAGAAGAGCGCGCCGCAAGAGGTCAATGTGGCCGCTCGCCGCTCCATGGCTCGCCAGGTGGAGGCCATGCTGACCCTGCAGGCCCGCGGCGCCGCCACGCTCGATTACGGTAACAACATTCGCCAGATGGCGCTGGAAGAGGGGGTCAAGAATGCCTTCGACTTCCCGGGCTTCGTGCCGGCCTACATCCGCCCGCTGTTCTGCGAGGGCATTGGCCCGTTCCGCTGGGTGGCCCTCTCCGGCGATCCGGAAGACATCTACAAGACCGATCAGAAGGTGAAGGAGCTGATCCCGGACGATCCCCACCTGCACAACTGGCTCGACATGGCCCGCGAGCGCATCGCCTTCCAGGGCCTGCCGGCGCGGATCTGCTGGGTCGGGGTCAAGGATCGGGTGCGCCTGGGCCTGGCCTTCAACGAGATGGTGAAGAACGGTGAGCTGAAAGCCCCCGTCGTCATCGGCCGCGACCACCTGGACTCCGGCTCGGTGGCGAGCCCGAACCGCGAGACCGAATCCATGATGGACGGCTCAGACGCCGTCTCCGACTGGCCGCTGCTCAACGCCCTGCTCAACACAGCCGGCGGGGCGACCTGGGTCTCCCTGCACCACGGTGGCGGTGTCGGCATGGGCTTCTCCCAGCACTCCGGCGTGGTGATCGTCTGTGACGGCACCGACGACGCCGCCAAGCGGGTCGGCCGCGTGCTGCGCAACGACCCGGCCACCGGGGTGATGCGTCACGCCGATGCGGGCTACGAAATTGCCATCAACTGTGCCGTTGATGAGAAACTGGATCTGCCGATGATTGACGGCGCCAACGGTGTCAAAGGAAAGGTGTAACACCATGTTTGAATTGACTATTACCCCGGGCGAGCTGGATCTCGCCACCCTGCGCCGCGTCAGCCGCGAGCCGGTACACGTTTCACTGGATCCCGCCGCCCTGGCGGGGATCCACGCCTCCGCCGCCGTGGTCACCAAGGTGATCGAACAGAATCGCGTGGTGTATGGCATCAACACCGGCTTCGGCCTGTTGGCCAACACCCGGATCCCGGTGGAACAGCTGGACGAGCTGCAGCGCTCCATCGTGCTCTCCCATGCCGCCGGTATCGGCGAGTACATGGATGACGCCACCGTGCGGCTGATGATGGTGCTCAAACTCAACTCCCTGGCCCGCGGCTTCTCCGGCATCCGGCTGGTGGTGCTGGAGGCCCTGATGCGCCTCATCAACGCCGAGGTGTATCCGGTGGTGCCGAAGAAGGGCTCCGTCGGCGCCTCCGGCGATCTGGCACCTCTGGCCCACATGAGCTGCCTGCTGATCGGTGAAGGCAAGGCGCGCCACAAGGGCGAGCTGATCGATGCCACCACGGCCCTCAAGATTGCAGGCCTGGAGTCCATCGCACTGGCACCGAAAGAGGGGCTGGCGCTGCTCAACGGCACCCAGGCGAGCACCGCCTTCGCGCTGGAAGGGCTGTTCCACGCCGAGGATCTCTACGCCGGTGCCATCACCATAGGTGCCATGAGCGTGGAGGCGGCGCTCGGCAGCCGCCGTCCGTTCGATGCCCGCATCCACGCGGTGCGCGGCCAGCGCGGCCAGATCGATGCGGCCGCTTGCTACCGCCACCTGCTGGTGGATGGCAGCGAGATCGGTATGTCCCACCACAACTGCGAGAAGGTGCAGGATCCTTACTCCCTGCGCTGCCAACCCCAGGTGATGGGCGCCTGCCTGACCCAGATCCGCCAGGCGGCCGAGGTGCTGGTGTGCGAGGCCAACGCGGTTTCAGACAACCCGCTGGTGTTTGCCGAGGATGAGGACATTCTCTCCGGTGGCAACTTCCACGCCGAGCCGGTGGCCTTCGCCGCCGACAACCTGGCGCTGGCCATCGCCGAGATCGGCTCCCTGTCCGAGCGGCGCATGGCCCTGCTCATCGACTCGCGCATGTCGGGCCTGCCTCCCTTCCTGGTCAACAATGGGGGCGTGAATTCCGGCTTTATGATCGCCCAGGTCACCTCGGCGGCGCTCGCCTCCGAAAACAAGACCCTGGCCCACCCGGCCTCGGTGGACAGCCTGCCCACCTCCGCCAACCAGGAGGATCACGTCTCCATGGCCACCTTCGCCGGTCGCCGGCTGGCGGATATGGCCGAGAACACCCGCGGCATCCTGGCGGTCGAGCTGCTGGCTGCCGCCCAGGGGCTGGATTTCCGTGCCCCGCTGCGCGCCAGTGAAGGGGTGGAAGCGGCCAAGGGACGCCTGCGCGCCCACGTGCCCTTCTACGACAAGGACAGGTACTTCGCCCCGGACATCGAGGCGGCGGCGAGCCTGCTTGGCACCGCCAGCTACAACGATCTGCTGCCGGCCGGCATGCTGCCCAGCCTCTAAGCAGTCACTCCGCTCATAACAAAAGACCGCCCATCGGGCGGTCTTTTTCATATCCGGGGCATGGTGTCAGCCGTGCTCGAACATCAGAAACAGATAGACCACGAACAGCACCAGGTGGGTAGCCCCGTGCAGGGCGTGGGTGCGACCGCTGCTGAAGGTCACCTTGCACACCATCAGGGTGGTGACCAGCAGCACCATGTCGGCAGGGGCGAGCCCCAGGCGCACCTCCTGTCCCATCAGGGAACCGATAAAGAGCACGGCCGGCACCGTGAGGGCGATGGTGGCCAGCACGGAACCGAAATAGAGGTTCATGGCCCGTTGCAGCTGGTTGTTGAAGGCCGCCTTGATGGCGCCCACCGCCTCGGGGGCCAGCACGATACAGGCGACGATGAAACCGCCCAATGCCGCCGGGGCCTCCATCACCTGTACCCCGTGGTTGATGGGGATGGCCAGCGTCTTGGCCAGCAGGATCACCACCACCAGGTAGGCCAGCAGCAGCAGGGTGTGGTAGACGTTGCTCTTCAGCGGGCCATGGTGCTCCTCGTGATCCGCGTGGTCGCCATCGACGAAGAAGTGGCTGTGGCTGCGGGTCTGGATCAGCAGAAAGACCCCGTAGAGCAGCACGGAGACGATGATCAGCATCCAGGACATGGCGCGTGACAGGCTGCCGGCGTTGCCCCCCTCGGTGAAGTTGGGCAGTACCAGACAGAGCAGCGCCAGCGGAATGATGGCCACCAGATAGGATTTGATCCCGTCCAGATTGAAGTTCTGGGTGTGGTAGCGCCAGCCGCCAAACAGCAGGGTGAAACCCACCAGACCGTTGGTCACCAGCATCACCACCGCAAACATGGTGTCACGGGCCATGGTGGGGTTGGGTTCACCGGTCAGCATCACCGAGGAGATCATCACCACCTCCAGCGAGATGACCGACAGAGTCAGGATCAGGGTACCGAAGGGCTCGCCAAGCTTGATGGCGAGGGCATCGGAGTGGCGCACTACGGAGAAGATGGCCCAGGTGACGACGGCCAGCAGCCCCAGTGACACCGGCAGATAGAGCCCGAGCGGCGTTGTCTCTGTCAGCAGGTCGCTGCCTGCCGTCTTGAAAAAGAACAGGGTCAGCAGGCCGACGGGCAGGGCAATCTCTTGCCGGATAAATGACTTCATGAGCAAGGGTCCTCTTGCGGGGGGGTCGTATGACCGGGGAAACAGGCGCGCAATGGCCGGTTGCGCGTGAGTTGGCCCGGTATGATAAAGGCTGTCCGTCACTGGAGCGGGATCATTTTGTTGCGAAATGTAACTGTGTGGAGTGAAGAGTGGCTCGCGGTGCAGGAGCCACGAGCCGACGAAGAAGGGTCAGGCTGCATGTTCCCCTCCCTGGGGATGATCAAGCAGCCACTCCTCCTGCCAGCGCAGCAGGGCCGACAGGGGAATGGGTTTGGCAAACAGATATCCCTGCAGCAGATAGACGCCTCTCTGGCTCAGGTAATCGGCCTGAAGCTGGGTTTCCACCCCTTCCGCAATCATCTCCATGCCGGACTCCCGGCCCGAGGCGATGATGGCATCCAGCACGCTGCGCTTGAGGTCGTGGGTGCCTATGGTATCGACGAACATCTTGTCGATCTTGATCTGGCGGATCCCCAGTCGTTGCAGATAGGCAAAGCCGCCGTAGCCGGTACCGAAGTCGTCCAGCTTGAAGCGATAACCCATCTGATGCAGTGCGGTGATCTCGTGGGTCGCCGCCTGGATATTGGTGATGGGTTTGCGTTCGGTCAGCTCGAAGAGCAGGCGGTCGGGAAAGGGGGTATCGTGCTGTAGCAGCAGGTTGCGCAGCAGGGGGCGTTCGATATGGGCCGCCACCAGGTTGACGCTGACCCACTGCCTCTCGGCCAGCTGTGGCAGATCGCGGAGCACCTGCTCCAGCAGTTGTTCGGTCATCGGCAGGATCAGCCCCTGGGCCTCCGCATAGTCGATGAAGGTACCCGGTGGCAGCAACTCTCCCCTGTGTTGCCAGCGCAGCAGCGCCTCGAAGCCGACCACCTGCTGGCTGCGACTGTCCACTATGGGTTGGTAGAAGGGGATGAACTCCCGCCGTGTCACACCGTTTTGCAGCATCCCCTTCAGAGAGTGGCGGTAGCTGCGCAGCAACCAGTAGGTGGCGTTGAACAGGAGGCCCAGTGCGCAGCCGAGCCAGAGGGCATATTGCCGGGTCTGGAGCAGGGCGTAGTGGGCGAGGGTTTTTCCAGCCCAGACGGTCTGCTTGGTGAGAGCGCCCGTTTCCTGGAAGCTCAGGCTGCGGTTGTCCGCTTCCGCCTTGATGGACTTGTCGCCGCGGGGGAGGATCATGGGTGGTGCTGCGGGGTCTCGCTGGCTGAACTCGAGGTAGAAACAGTTGGGGCAGGGGTGTTGCAGCAGATCGTGGCTCCAGCTGTTATCCAGCACCCAGTAAACGATGTTGTCTTTGACATGGTAATAGGCGATCAGCTCCTGTTCCGTGTCGTCATAGGCCGCAGTGACGGTCAGGCCCGCTTTGCCTGGCAGCTTGCCGCTGCGCTTTGCCTCGCTGATGAGGGAGAGGCCAGGCCCCAGGCTGGAGCAGCTGACACCGGACGCCAGCTCCAGTCCCTGCAGGCGCAGGTGAGTGCTGTAAAAGCGGGGATCCCGCAGCAGGGCCATGTCTTGCTTGCCGCAATCGAAGTGGAATTGCTGCAACTGGGCGCTGAGCGCAGTATCCAGAACCTGGTGGCGTGCCCTTATCGCCTCCCTGATCTCCCCGGCTTTTTGCTCGAGCAGGTGGCGTGCTACGAGATCGCTGAACCAGGGGCTGAGGGGTTGGCTGATCATGAGGGGGGTGGCAAACAGCAGCAAGCTGATCCAGAGGGGAGAAATGCGTAACACGGGTTACCTGCCAGATTGGACGAGACGCAAATGGGTTGCGTCATCTTAGCGCATTAGCAGAATCAACTTGAGACTGATGTATCAGATTTGAGGTTGCCGTTTGTAACTCACTGTAAGAAAACGATTTTTAGGACTTGATTGAGTTTGATTTAATCGATGACCTGTCATAAGTGACAATTGCCTGGCTTATCCGAAACGCATTAAAGTAGCCCTGCGGTTTGACTCACCGTGTGTTCAATACTCCTGTATCTGTTTTTTGTCAGTAGCACAGAGTGTTAGTTTTGATATTTTGATATGAGTGTTCCTTTTGGTCCCTTTTCAGGGACCATTTTTCTCTCTGTCACTTCTCCTTTCTCCGGGCCTGCAGCCCACCATCTTTGGTATTCTTCCGGCACCTTGGTTATGCTCCCTGCGGCGTAAATTGCAGAAGCGGGATCTTCATCCATAGCTGCGGCGTGATCCCCACTGCTACCATGAGGCCACAAGGATGGTCCGGGCATACGGAAAAGCACATGAAACTGACTACACAGCTTGTCTCATTCATCACCCTGTGCGTGATCGCCGCCATGGCGACCGTGCTCATCGGCGGGGTCTTCAGCTTTCGCGAACTGGGCATGGAGCTGCAACAGAAGAAGGTCGACGCCCTGGTCGAGGTGATCGACGAGCAGCTGGATGTCAGCCAGAACGTGGATGCGATGAGCAACTGGCTGCCTACCCTGCTGCGGGCCGCCCATGTGGTCGAGCTGGAAGTGCGCCAGAACGATCAGCGGGTCTACTGGTTCCGCGATGTGCAACGCCCGGTCGATGAACAGCTGCTGCTCTCCTACAGCCATTCGCTTCCTCACCAGGCCGGCATGCAGGCCAATTTCCGGCTCGAGCGTCCCTTCAAGGAGGTGGAGTACTCCATCGAGGCAATGTCGGGCATCTCGTTTGGCATCTTCATCGTGGTGTTCGGTCTCTGGTACTCCATCCGCTGGTTGCGCCAGCAGTTGCGGGGGGCCGAGTTGCTGGGGATTCGTGCCCAGCTGATCCTGGATGACAAGCTCTCCAAGCTCAGCCATGACCCGTCCGAGGAGTGGCCGGTGGCCGCCAGTCAGGCCCTCGATCATCTGCTGGCCGAGCTGGCCGATGCCCGCAAGGAGCGCAGCCGTTTCGACAACTTCATTCGCAGCAACGCCTTTGTCGACAAGATGACCGGCATCGGCAATCGCCTGTTTTTCGACAACCGGCTGGAGAGCGCCATCATGGAGGCGAGCGTGATGAGCGGCGGCGTGCTGCTTATCGATCTCGCCTGTCTGGAGGAGCTGGAGGCCGAACAGTACGAGCAGCTTGGTCCCGACCTGCTGGCTCAGGCGAGCGCAACCATAGGCGCCTTCGTGCGCAAGCACAGCGGCGCCCTGCAGGCGCGTTACGCCGGCCAGGTGTTTGCCGTACTGCTGCCCAACATGTCCGAGAGCGAGATGGTGGACAGCGCCAGCCAGCTGCTCAAGAGCCTGCAGCGTCTGCATTGGCCGGACGAGGTCAACCCCGAGACCGCCGTCTATCTCGGCGCCGTCTGTTACCACTCCCAGGACAATCTGCTCAAGGTGCAGGAGGAGGCCGAGCTGGCCCTCAAGAGCGCCCGCCTGCAGGGGCACAATGGCTGGTTTCTTTACGAGAAGCAACTGGAGGAGGAGCAGAGCAGCAAGGGCTCGGTGCGCTGGCGCACCCTGATTGGTCGTCGCCTCGAGGAACATGGCATCGACTTCTACACCCAGGCGATCCAGCAGGATCGCGGCCAGGTGGTATTGCAGCAGGAGCTGCTCACCTATCTCCACGATGAGCAGGGGCGCGCCCTGCCAGCCGGGGTCTTCATGCCGATGGCGGAGAAGGTGGGGATGCTGCTGCAACTGGATCGGCTGGTGGCGGAGCAGACCTTGCAGCTCCTGCGCCAGCGCGCCGAGCACAGCTGCCCCATCAGCCTGACCCTGAGCGCCCAGAGTCTGCTTCATCGCGAATTCCAGCGCTGGCTCTTCTTCGCCCTGTTCCAGCTGCCGCGCAGCACCAACGAACGGCTGGTGCTGCAGCTGTCGGAAGCCCAGGTCACCCGTCATTACGAGGCGCTCAAGCGGCCGCTGCGCTCCCTGCGCATGCTTGGCTGCCGCTTGGCCATCGACCACGCCGGCCAGGATGTGGTGAGCACCCAGTACATCAAGGAGTTCGAGATCAACTTCCTCAAGCTGCATCCCAGCCTGGTGCGGGAGATCCACTCCCGCCAGGTCAACCAGATGGCGGTGCGCAGCCTGGTGGGAGGCTGCGCCAACACCCCGACCCGGGTGCTGGCGGTGGGAGTGGAGAGCGAAGAGGAGTGGAAGATGCTGCGCCACCTCGGGGTGCACGCCGGTCAGGGGCCCTGGTTTGCCGCGCCGGAGCGGCTGCTGATAGAACCGGTCGGCGTCTGAGTCGGGCGGCGCGAGCCGCCGTCAGAGACGCCCCTGCTCCTTGAGCCCCGCCAGCCCCTGCAGGCCGCCGGTGTGGATGAAGACGATCCGGCTGCCGGCCGGGATACGGCCCGCTGCCAACTCGCGAAACAGTCCCCACATCGCCTTGCCGCTGTAGATGGGCTCGAGCGGCAGGCCGGTCTCGGCGCTGAAGGCCTGCACCCATTGCCAGAGCGCCGGGCTGAAACGGGCGTAGCCGCCGTCATGGTGATCCAGCGCGATCCGCCAGCCGGGCATCATGGCCGCGGCCGGGTAGAGCCGGCACACCTCGTCGGCGATGAAGCTGCCCCCCTTGAGCACGGCGATGGCAAGGATCTGTTCCGGATCCCGCTTGCCCGCGATGAGGCCGGCCAGGGTGCCACCGCTGGCACAGGGCAGCACCCAGAGATCCGGCGAGAAGGGGACTTCGCCGACCAGTTCGGCAACCCCCGGGATGGCGAGGGGGCTGCTGCCCCCTTCCGGCACTATCAGGGTGTCTGCGGCCGCAAACCGGGCCAGCCACTCGGGGTCATGTCGCCTGCGGTAGGTCTGCCGGTCGACAAAGCGCAGGGCCATGCCCCAGCGGCTGGCATCCGTCAGGGTCGGGTTGCCGATGGCCTCAGGTTCGCCCCGGATGATGCCGGTGGTGCGCAGCCCGTAGTGGTGGCCCGCCGCCGCCAAGGCATGGATGTGGTTGGAGTAGGCGCCGCCAAAGGAAAGCAGGTGCTGCTTGCCCTGTTCGCTGGCATGCTGCAGGTGATATTTCAGCTTGCGCCACTTGTTGCCCGAGATGGTCGGGTGGATCAGATCGTCCCGCTTGCACCAGAGTTCCACCCCGTAGTGGGCGAGCAGGGGATGCCGGATGGGTTGCAGTGGCGATGGCAGGGAGCTGTCCCCCTCAGTTGCCAGAGGTGTAAGGCTGTCTTGCAAGGGTGAGTCCGTCTTTTGCTGGAGGCTAATTCTCTGTTTATGTTAAGATTTCATGCTTTTTGCCAATTAATGACGGGGCGGCTTACATGAAACAACTGTTCAAACGGTCAACGCCAAGTCGCCAGGTGGGGCTCCTGCTGGCCAATGACAGGATCATGCTGGCTGCCGTCGCCAATCCCCCCGTCTTCGCCACCCGGGCCATCAACGGACCGCACGAGTGGGGCCAGGCCGTCAATGAACTGTTCAGCCGTCATGGCCTCGCCAAGTCTAAGGTGCGTGTCGCCCTGGCCGCCAGCCTTTATCAGCAGATCCAGATCGACAAGCCCGCCGTGCCAGAGGCCGAGATGGCCGGCGCCCTGCCCTGGGCCATCAAGGATTATGTCAGCGAACCCGTGCTGCAGCTCGCCATGGATTATGTCGACCTGCCCACGCCCCCTGCCGGTCAGCCGCGGATCAATGTGATCTGCCTGCCCAAGAGCCGGGTACAGCAGGTGGCGGAGGCCATCAACGGCGTCGCCACTCTGGATGCCATCGTCAGCGACGAGCTGGCACTCACCTCCCTCTACGAGGCCGACAAGGCGGTGCGCATGCTGCTGTGGCAACCCAGGGGGCAGGATCTGCAACTGCTGGTGTTCCATCAGGGCGGACTCTGCTTCTCCCGCCAGCTGCGCGGTTTTGGGGCGCTGACCGGAGAACAGGAGGAGCCGGATGCCCTGCTGCTCGATACCCTGGCGCTGGAGATCCAGCGTTCCCTCGACTATCTGACCGGTCAGCTCAAGCTGCCGGAGCTGGGCCAGATGCAGCTGGCCATCGCCTCCTCCTTCATCGGTACCCTGGTGCGCCACATGGAACAGACCTTCGGCATGGCTGTCTCCGCCATGGCCAACAAGGCGGTGCTGGCGGGGGTCGAGTATCTGTCTGCCTATGCCGCCGCCATCGGGGAGGATGCGTGATGAAACGCCAGATCAACCTCTACGGCGCCGAGTTTCGTCCCAAACGCCAGTGGGCCAGTCTCAACCAGATGGCGCTGGCCTGGGGCGCCGGCCTGCTGCTGATCCTGCTGATGGCTGCCGGCTATGGCTGGCAGCAACAACAGGTCAGTCGGGCGTTGGCACAGGTCAATACCGAGCTGGCGCACAAACGTAGCGAGGCTCAGAGGCTCGATGCCGAGCTGGCCCGCCATCAGGCCGACCCCCGCTTGCAACAGCGGCTCACCGGTCAGCAGGAGGAGTTGACTGCCAAGCAGGGGCTGATGCGCCAGCTGGGCAGCCTGAGCCTGCAAAAATCCCTGGGGTATGCCAGCGTGATGGCGGATCTGTCGCGGATCCGCAGCAGCAACCTCTCGCTGCAACGTATCGAAATCAACGAAGGGCGGTTTAATCTCTCCGGTTTTGCCGGGCGCAGCCAGGATGTGCCCGCCTGGGTCAATCGTTTCAAGCAGACTCCCAGTCTGGCGGGCCAGGAGTTTGGCGAACTGACCCTGAGCCGTGACAAGGAGGGTCGCCTGACCTTCCAGCTCAGCGGCATAGCGCGGGAGAAACCCTGATGACCCTGAAAGAACAGTGGCAGGACTGGAGCCAGCGCATTGCCGCCCTGAGCCAGCGTGAACGGGTGCTGATCCTGCTGACCGGGCTGGTGGTGTTGGGGGCGGTTGGCTTCTATGGCTGGCTCGATGGCGCCGCGACCCGACTGCAGCAAGACCGCATGGCGCTGAACGCCGCCGAACGGGATCGCGAGATCATGGATCTGGAGAATCTCGGCAAGCAGGCTCGCCTCAAGCGGGATCCCGATCAGAGCGTTCGGGAACAGCTGGCGCGCACCGAGGATGAGCTGGCCCGGCTCGACGAGCGGCTCAAGGCCCAGACCGTGGATCTGATCCCGGCCCGCGAGATGCCGCAGGTGCTGGAGGCGCTGCTCTCCCGCTCTGCCAACCTGCACATGCTGGCCCTTAGTTCCCTGGAGCCGACCCCATTGATGGCTGGCGAACAGAAGATCAATCTCTACAAGCACGGCATCCGGCTGCAGCTGGAAGGGGGCTATTTCGACGTGTATCAGTATCTCAAGGCACTCGAGGCCCTGCCGCGCCACTTTTACTGGAAGCGGTTCGACTACCGGGTGAAAGATTACCCGGGGGCCTTGGTGGAGATGGAGATCTACACCCTGAGCACCAGCAAGGAGTTCATTCGTGGCTAGATGGTTCCTATTGTGTTGCTGCCTGTTCGGAGCCCAGATCATGGCGCAGCCGACCGAAGTGTTGCAGGATCCCACGGCACCGCTGGCGGAGATGGCCGGTGGCTCCGCGGCCAGTGGTCAGGGGAGTGCCGGGTTGCCGAAATTGCAGAGCATAGTGCTGGGCAACGGTCCCTCGCTGGCGGTGCTCAACGGCAAGAGTTACCGGATAGGACAGCAGATCGAAGGATATACGCTGGTGGCCATCCAGGCCGATGGTGTTGTGCTCGAGAAGGCGGGAAAACGCCACGCGCTGACACTGTTTGCCAGCAAGGTTCGGGTTTGAATCCTGGCGACCCCACTGGGGCGCCGGGTTTATCGCATTTAATTGCAAGTCAGGGTGCATTGATTACATGAAAACACACCGTCTCTGTCTGATCGCCGTGGCCATGATGGCTGCTGGCTGTACCACGTATCGACACCCTGAGCCCACCCAGGCCAAGGACGCCCTCAAGCAGGCCATGAGCGAACAGCAGAAGCAGGCCGCCCCCCTGACCACCCTGCCCGAATCGGTGCAAAGCGAATTGCTGCAGCTGAACCGGCCGCAAACGCCCGTTCCCATGCCGGAAAAACGGCTGCGCATCGCCGCCCATGACGTGGAGGCAGTCGAGTTTTTCGGCTCCCTGTTCAAGGGATCCCGCTACAGCGTGGCGGTGCACCCCGGAGTCTCCGGGCTGGTCTCCGTTGAGCTCAAGGACGTCACCCTGCAGGAGGTGCTGGCGGTGGTGGGAGACATGTACGGCTTCGACGTGCAGCGCAAGGGCAACGTGTTTCACATCTACCCGGCCGGCCTGCGGACCGAGACCATTCCGGTCAACTATCTGATGATGTCCCGGCGCGGCCTCTCCCGCACCTCGGTCAGTACCGGCGGGGTCACCTCCAACGACAATAACAACAGCAATAACAACAGTTTCGACAGCGCCAACAGCAACAATACCAGCACCAGCAACTCGTCCGGCAGCAATGGCAATTCGGACAACAGCAACGGCACCCGTATAGAGACCGACACCAACAGCGACTACTGGACCGATCTGCGTACCTCTCTGGAGATGCTGATCGGCACCGGCGACGGCCGCGCCGTCATCACCAGCCCGCAGGCGGGTCTGGTGACTATTCGTGCCTATCCGAAGGAGCTCAAGGCGGTGCGCGAGTTCCTCAACCAGTCCGAGAGCCACCTCAAGCGCCAGGTGGTGCTGGAGGCGCGGATCTTGGAGGTGGCCCTCAGTGAGGGTTATGAACAGGGTGTGGACTGGAGCGGTCTGACCGCCAGCTGGGGTGGCAACAAGGGCATTCCGACGGTGGCCCAGCCTATCCTGACTGCGCCGGGCAGTACCCCTGCTTACAACTTGCTGAATGGTGCCGGTTCGCTGGGAAGCAGCCTGGTTGGCGCGGCGAACCCCATATTCAAGGCGATTGGCGGTGGTGCCGGTTTCACCATCACGGATGGCAACTTCAACGTGGCGGTCAACCTGCTCAAGACCCAGGGGGATGTGAATACCCTCTCGAGCCCGCGGGTGACGGCGACCAACAACCAGAAGGCGGTGATCAAGGTGGGGACGGATGAGTATTTCGTCACCAACGCCTCGACCACCATCACCACCAACTCCTCCGGCGTCTCCGACAAGACTCCGAATGTGGAGCTGACCCCCTTCTTCTCCGGCATCGCCCTGGATGTGACGCCGCAGATCGACGAGGAGGGCAAGGTGCTGCTGCACATCCACCCCTCCGTCATCGACACCGAAGAGCAAAACAAGGTGATCGACATGGGGACCACGGGGGGCAAGCTGGAGCTGCCGCTAGCCAGAAGCTCCATTCGGGAGTCCGATACCGTGGTGCAGGCCAACAACGGCGACATCATCGTCATTGGCGGCCTGATGAAGACCGACAAGCAGGAGATCGTCAGCAAGGTGCCACTGCTCGGCGATATTCCCTGGGTCGGCGAGGCCTTTACCAATCGTCGCGAAAGCACCAAGAAGGTGGAGCTGGTGATCCTGCTCAAGCCGACCGTGGTGGAGAAGGAGACCTGGCAGAACGAGCTGCAGCGCTCCGCTGATCTACTCGACAAATGGTATCCCCCCAAGGGTTGATGGCATGAGCGCGGATCCGGCTCTGTCCCATGGTCTGGTGCTGGCGGGTGGTCTGTTGCAGGCCGCCCTGTCCGGGCGCGGGAGCTGACGGCATGTACCTGGAGCACTTCGGGCTGCAGGAGGCGCCGTTCGGCCTCACCCCCAATACCGGTTTTTACTACGGCCTGCCCCCGCACGAGGAGGCGTTACAGGTGCTCAACTGGGCGCTGTCGCAGGGGGAGGGCTTCATCAAGGTGACCGGCGAGGTGGGCACCGGCAAGACACTGCTGTGCCGCAAGTTGCTGGGGGAGCTGGGCTCGGAGGCGCATCCGGTGCGCATCGCCTGGTTGCCCAACCCGCATCTCTCTCCGGCCGAGCTGCGCATCGCCCTGGCGCTGGAGCTGGGTCTGTCGGTGCACGATGGCAGCGAGCTGGATATCACGGATCGCATCCATCGCCACCTCATCGCCCTGCATCAGCAGGGGAGCCGGGTGGTGGTGCTGATCGACGAGGCCCAGGCCCTGCCGGACGAGACCCTGGAGGCGATCCGGCTGTTTGGCAACCTCGAGACCGAATCGAGCAAGCTGTTGCAGATAGTGCTGTTTGGCCAGCCCGAGCTGGATAGCCGGCTCGGCAAGCCCCATCTGCGCCAGCTGCGCCAGCGGATCGGTTTCTCTTACTGCCTGCGGCCCCTGAGCCGGGATGAGACCCGCGCCTATCTGGAACACAGGTTGCAAGTCTCCGGCTATCGCGGCGCGCCGCTGTTCAGTCACCGCGCCCTGACGCTTCTGTGGCGCGCTTCGCGCGGCGTGCCCCGACTTATCAACGTACTGGCGCAGAAGTGCCTGATGCTGGCCTATGGTCAGGGGGCGCGGCAGATAGCGCCGCGTCTGGTGCACCTCGCCATCCGCGATACCGATGATGCGCGCAAGGGCGCCCCGGGTCGCTGGTGGCCCCTGTTACTGCTGCTGGGGTGCGCCCTGGCTTATGGAGTCTGGCAATGAGCGTGATCAACCAGATGCTCAAGGATCTGGAACAGCGCCAGCAAGGATCCGCGGGAGCTGCCGTCTATGTCGCACCGGCCCGCAAACAGGGCTGGTGGATGCTGCTATTGACCCTGCTCTGTGGCCTGGCCCTCGGGATCCTCGGTTGGCGCACCTGGATCTACTGGCAGCAGACCCGGGCTATGAGTGTGGTCAGTGAACCCGTGGCGGCCGATGTGGTGGCCCGGGTGGCACCGTCGCCAATGCTCGCGCCCGTCGAGTCGGAGCCCGCCGAGGTGGCGGTGACGCTGCCGCAGCCCCGCTCAGCCGCCGATGAGAATAGGGATGAAGAGCCGTATACCTTGTCCGGGCCCGCGTTTGATGAGGCAGATGAGGCTGGGGAGGGCGATGAGCCCATGCCCAGCGATGAGGAGTTGCAGCCGGATCTGCATGCCGAACTGGCCGCAGAGCAGCAGGCGGTGGCCGAGCCACCGCGCAAACCGGGCGTGCTGAAGATCGAAACCGTCGAGCTCTCCCCGCAGGAGCTGGCGGTGCTGGCCGAGCGCAAGGCGACTGTCGCCATGGCCAAGGGCAACCTGAGGGATGCCCAGGACAATTACTATCAGGTGCTGGAACACGATCCCCACAACCAGGGGGCGCGGGAGCAGCTGGCGGGTCTCCTCTATGGCGAGGGTCGGCTGGCCGAAGCCCGCCAGTTGCTGGAGGAGGGGCTCAGGTTTGAGCCCCAGCAGGCGGATTTTCGGCTCCTGCTGGCCCGCCTTGCCATCAGCGAGGGCCAACGGCAACAGGCGCTTGGCTGGCTCGCCGGTTATCAGCCGGAGCTGGCCGCCAATCTCGATTATTACGCCACCTGGGCCGGGCTGACCCAGGAGCTGGGACGCAACGCCGAGGCAGCAGAGCTCTATGTGAAGCTGCTGCGCCAGCAGCCGGATCAGGGCCGTTGGTGGCTCGGGCTGGGCGTGGCCGAGGATGGCCAGGGCCACAGCCAGCGGGCGCTGGACGCCTATCGCAACGCCCTGCTCCATGGCAATCTGGGTGAGGCTTCCACCAGCTGGCTGGAACAGCGCGTCGCCCAGCTCGCCCCCTGACGGGCGACAGGGTCAATCAACTTCGGAGTTTCAATGGCACAACCCAGACTGAAAATGCGCCTCGGCGATCTGCTGGTTCAGGAGCAGATCATCTCGGATGATCAGTTGCAGCTCGCCCTGCAGCAGCAGCGTCAGACCGGCCGCAAGCTGGGCACCACCCTGATCGATCTCGGCTTCATCAGCGAGGTGCAGTTGCTGCAGTTTCTCGCCCGCCAGCTGGATGTGCCCTTCTTCGATCTCAACAACCTCACCATAGACGCGGCGGCGGTGGCTCTGCTGCCGGAGGTGCAGGCTCGCCGCTATCGGGCGCTGGCGGTCAACCTCAGGGATGACAGGGTGACGGTGGCCATGTCGGATCCGGCGGATCTGAGCGCCATGGATGCCATCGCCGCCCTGCTCAGCCCCCGCGAGATGGTGCTGGCGGTGGCGCGGGAAGGTCAGCTGCTGGAGTATTTCGACCGCCTCTATCGCCGTACCCGCGAGATCGAGAGTTTCGCCGAGCAGTTGCAGGAGGAGTACCAGGACACCGGCTTCGAGCTGGGGGCCAGCAACCTGGGGGCGGCCGACGAGGGGGAGGCGACGGTAGCCAAGCTGCTGCGCTCCCTGTTTGAGGACGCGGTGCAGGTGGGGGCATCGGATATCCATATCGAGCCGGACGAGAAGGTGCTGCGCATCCGCCAGCGGATCGACGGCATCCTCCACGAAAACATCCTCAACGAGGTGCGCATCGCCCAGGCGCTGGTGCTGCGCCTCAAGCTGGTGGCGGGGCTCGACATCTCCGAGAAGCGCCTGCCCCAGGATGGCCGCTTCAACATGAAGGTGCGTGGCCGCGATGTGGACGTGCGGATCTCCACCATGCCGGTGCAATACGGTGAGTCCGTAGTGATGCGTCTGCTGGATCAATCCTCCGGCATCCTGTCGCTGACCGAGACCGGCATGCCGCCGGAGATCCTGACCCGCTTTCGCCGCCAGCTCAAACGTCCCCACGGCATGATCCTGGTGACGGGCCCGACCGGGAGCGGCAAGACCACCACCCTCTACGGCGCCCTCTCCGAACTCAATCAGGCGAGCCAGAAGATCATCACGGTGGAAGACCCGGTGGAGTATCGCCTGCCGAGGATCAGTCAGGTGCAGGTCAATCCCAAGATAGGGCTCACCTTCTCCCATGTGTTGCGCTCCACCCTGCGTCAGGATCCGGACATCCTGCTGGTGGGGGAGATGCGGGACAACGAGACGGTGGAGATAGGTCTGCGCGGCGCCATCACGGGTCACCTGGTACTGACCACGTTGCACACCAACGATGCGGTCACCAGCGCCTTGCGCCTCATCGACATGGGGGCTCCTGGCTATCTGGTGGCGAGCGCGCTGCGGGCCGTGGTGGCCCAGCGCCTGGTGCGGCGGGTGTGCGAACACTGCGTCGAGGAGAAGGCGCCGGACGAAGGACAGACCACCTGGCTTACCGTGCTCTCCGGCGAAGCGCCTGGCCAGTATCTCTATCACAAGGGGCGTGGCTGCCAGAGCTGCAACTTCACCGGCTATTCCGGCCGGATCGGGGTCTACGAGCTGCTGGAGCTGGATCAGCCCATGATGGATGCCTTGCGTCGCAACGATGCGGAAGGGTTCGCCAAAGCGGCCCGCCAGCATGAACACTATCGGCCGCTGGCCCTGACTGCGCTCGATTATGCCCGCAAGGGGATCACCTCGGTGGATGAGGTGCTGAGGCTGGCCGAGGATCTGGGGTAAGCGATGGCCAACTTTGCCTACAAGGGACGCGACAGCCAGGGCAATGCCACCAGCGGCGTGGTGGAGGCCGCCAACGAGATGGCGGCTGCCGAGCAGCTGATGCGCCGTGGGGTGATGCCCACCGAGCTCAAACCGGGCAAGGCCAAATCGGCGTCCATCGACTGGTCACTGCTGCTGGAGGGGGGCGTGCGGCTCGAGGAGCTGGTGATCTTCAGCCGCCAGATGTATGCCCTGACCCGGGCGGGGATCCCGATCCTGCGCGCCATCGCCGGGCTGGAGGAGAGCACCCACAACAAGCCCCTCAAGCGGGCGCTGCACGCGCTGGGGGAGGATCTGGGCAACGGCCGGCCGCTGTCGAGCTCGATGCAGGCCCATCCCAAGGTATTCAGCAGCCTGTTCGTCGCCATCATCCATGTGGGGGAGAACACGGGTCAGCTGGAAGAGGCCTTCCTGCAGCTCGCCACCTATTTCGAGCTGGAGCTGGAGACCCGCAAGCGGATCAAGACCGCCATGCGCTACCCCAGCTTCGTGCTGATTGCCATCGGTATTGCCATGGTGATCCTCAATGTCATGGTGATCCCGGTGTTTGCCGGCATGTTCGCCAAGTTCGGGGTGGAGCTGCCGCTGGCGACCCGGATCCTGCTCGCCACCTCCCACTTCTTCGTGCACTACTGGTGGCTGCTGATCGCCATCCTCAGTGCCATGGTATTCGGCTGGCGACGTTGGACCGCCAGTGAGAAGGGCAAGCTGACCTGGCACAGATGGCAGCTGAAACTGCCCATCGTCGGCACCATCATAGAGCGCTCCCTGCTGGCCCGTTTTGCCCGCAGCTTTTCCATGATGCTCAAGGCCGGGGTGCCGCTGAACACGGCGCTGACTCTGGTGGCCGACGCGGTGGACAACGCTTACATGGCGGGCCGGATCCGTGATATGCGGGCCGGCATTGAGCGGGGCGAAAGCCTGCTGCGCACCGCCGGTGGCAGCGGCCTGTTCACCCCGCTGGTGATGCAGATGATCGCCGTGGGGGAGGAGACAGGTCAGGTGGACGATCTGCTGCACGAGGCAGCCGAGTATTACGAGCGGGAGGTGGATTACGACCTCAAGAGCCTCACCGCCCGCATCGAACCCATCCTGATCGGGATAGTGGCGGTCATGGTGTTGATCCTGGCGCTCGGTATCTTTACGCCCATGTGGGACATGATGCGGGCCGTTCGCGGTCAATAAGCCGCATCTTCACGGTCATATGGTGAGACATGATGCGTGCCGTTTGCGGTAAGTGATGAGCAACCGATAACGGACAGGCCGGTTGGGGGAGTGCGGGACAAGATGAGCAGGCAGTCACAACAGGATGAACGCTGGTTGAGCGGCTATCGGCTGGGGATCACCCTGATCCTGCTGATGATCATCGTCGCCACCCTGGTGCAGAGCTATCAGGGCAACCGGGAGGAGGCGCAGCGGGTCACCCTCACCCTGCTCGGGGAACAGTTTGCCGAGCGGGTACAGCGCTTGCACGGTCTCTGGCTCGACGAGCGGCGGCCGTCACTGCTCCATGCCGGTGATCTCGCGTGGCAGTTTGATGAGCGGGGTTGGCCGCTTGCGGTGATGCCGCCGCAATCTCCCTCCGGCAACTGCCGTCAGCTTTGGTTGACACTGGTCGGGGAGGCGGAGAGCGGCATGCCGCCTCTACAGTTTCTGGCCCGTCCGGATGGTAGCGGATGCGAAATTGGTTGGGACGGTTATTGGCTGATGTATCAATTTTCTGACGGGCGTGTGACGAAGCGCTCTGAATGAGGCCTGATAAATGGGTCAACTACATGATTTTTTTGAACTCACATGAAATAATAACGCCCATTTCGGAGGGAGTATGGCAATGAAATCAAGGGCATCAACAATCCCGCACAGAGGGATGGTGAAGCTGGCTGCCGGCTTCTCCCTGATCGAACTGGTGATCGTCATCGTGATCCTGGGGATCCTGGCGGTGACGGCGTTGCCACGCTTTCTCGACGTGACCGACGAGGCCAAGAAGGCGAGCGTGGAAGGGGTTTCTGGCGGCTTTGCCACCGGCGTGTCGCTGGTACGGGCCCAGTGGGAGGCCGAGGGGCGTGCCAAGCAGGACGGGCTCAATACCGTGCTCTATGACGGTTCCCGCTTCTACCTGACCACGCCGACCGAGACCCAGATCAGCAATGGCGAGCTCTCGCCAGGCTATCCCATGGATACGTCCGCCGAGGGTGGCATCGATGTGGATCCGGCCAACCTGAGCGCCCAGCGCTGCCTCAAAATTTGGGAGGGGCTGTTGCAAAACCCGCCCAAGGCGACGGCAAGTTTCAGTGAAGTGCGCAGTAGTGGCAATGACCTGAAATATTATGTCAGCGTGACCAATAACGGCCTGGATTCGGTCTGTCGTTACTATCTGGTCAACAGTCTGAGCAAGGGCAGCGATGGCAAGTATCAGGATCCGCAGGGCAGCACGGATGCCTTTATGAGTTTCAGTTACCGTCCGGCCTCCGGCCAGGTGACCACCAACATCAATTAACAGAGGAAAATGAAATGAAAAAACAGGCGGGTTTTACCCTGATCGAGCTGGTCATCGTGATCATCATTCTGGGCATTCTGGCGGTGACTGCTGCACCCAAGTTCCTGAATCTGCAGGATGATGCCAAAACGGCCGCAGCCAGTGGCGTACTGGCAGCCGTGCAGAGCTCTTCCCAACTGGTATACAGCAAATCCGCTCTGGAAGGCATTGAGGCTGCTGCCACTGGCTCCGTGTCCAGCGCTGATGGTACCGCGATCGCCGTGGTGTATGGCTATCCCAAAGCCTCTGACGATGGCATTGTCAAGGCTGTGACCATTGATAGTTCCTGGAAAGGTACCTCCGGGGCAAATAGTACTTTCAGCTTTGCACCAGCCGATGCCAAGGAGAAGGCTGACTGTGTGCTCTATACACAAGCAACTTCCAGTGCTCCGGCGACATCGGCACTTGGCAAAATCAATGCCAGCAGCCAATGTGCTATTGTGACACAGTGATGTGACAAGGCGAGGCTTCGGCCTCGCTTTCTCTTTTACATGATGAGAAGACCCATGGCTGCAACCAAGGGCTTTACCCTGATTGAACTGGTCGTGGTGATCCTGCTGCTCGGGATTCTGGCCGCCTTTGCCGTGCCCAAATGGCTGGGCAAAGGCGGCGTTGAAACCCAAAGCCTGCGCGATGAACTGCTGACCCGGCTGCGGCTGGTACAGACAGTCAATATGCATGAACCCGCCAACCGTTGTACCCAGCTGGTGGTCGACGCTTCCCGATTCGCCCATATCACCCAGTCCATGGCCGGCACTACTTGCCCTGCGCCTGGCTCTATTGCTGGCTGGAGCGACAATTTGCGTACGCGAGGCCGCCCTGTCATCCCCTCAGCCGGCATGACGATCTCCTTGAATAACAACAGCAGTTTCGTGTTGCGTTTCGATCGGATGGGGCGCCCGCTGGGGGTTTGCAGCAATGGGTGCATAGTGCAGGTCAGTGATGGGCGGGAAGCCGGTCGTATCCAGATTGAATCCGAGGGGTATATCCATGAGATCCCCTGAGCGCGGTTTTACCCTGATTGAGCTGATCGTTGGCATAGTGCTGCTGGCGGTGGCGCTGACCGGCATACTCGGGTTGCTTATCAACCAGGCCCCCAGGGCGGTGGATCCGGTACAGCAGGTGCGCGCCGCCCAACTGGCCCAGCGCCTTGCCGGCGAGATCCTGCAAAAGTCATTCGATGAGCAGTCGGATCACAACGGTGGCCGCTACCGTTGTGGCGAGACGGTCACCGGTGTCACCATCCCGGCCTGTTCGACCAGCTATGGCCCGGACGGTGAGCCGGCGCCCTACGCCTACAACGATGTGGATGACTTCGATACGGCAGGCAACTGGGTCGATGCCAATCGCTTCACCCAGACCTCGGCGGGCGTCAGTGGCGACGAGTACCCCAACTATCAGGTAAAGATCGCGGTGAGCGGCGTCGATTTCAGCGATGGCAGCTTTAAAAGCTGTAGCGAACCCTGCTCGGTGGGCAAGCGTATCGAGCTGCAAGTACGGCTGCCCGATCGCAGCGTACTCGACTTCTCCCTCTATCGGGGGAACTACTGATGGGCAACCCGATATTCACGAGACACTCCGCAACCGGGTCGTGCAGACTTGGCGCCCCCCGGCAGTTTGTGCGCGGCTTTACCCTGGTCGAGCTGGTGATGGTGATCCTGCTGCTTGGCATCATGGCGACCTTCAGCAGCCAGTTTATCGGTATCGGCAGCCAGATCTACGGCGATGCCAGCAGTCGCGAGCAGCTGATGAGTGATGCCCGCTTTGCCATGGAGCGGCTCAATCGCGAGGTGCGCGATGCCGTGCCAGGTTCGATGCGCATTGAAACGGCGACAGGTGACTGGGTGGATAGCGGCTCCTGCCTGCGTTTTTGGCCCATCAGTGCCACCAGTCGTTATCTCACCCTGAACCGTGCCGTCTCCGGCAGTGCCGGTACCCTGGAACTCTTGATGCAGACCCCAGCCTCGGCTACTAATCCGTTGCAGGATGATGGCGGTGCCGTGGCGGCAAACCGTGATCTGCTGGTCGTGTTTCCCATCCCCCGCAGCGATGGCGACTCCCTCACACAGGGATGCGTCTATGGCAGCTGCGTGGCCAGGGTGAACGCCGTACAGGCACCGGTGACCGGCGTACAGGCGGTCCATTATGCCGCTTCCGAGCAGCTAGATGGCCTCTCCCCCGCCAACCGGGTCTACTTCGCGCGCCAGCAGGTGCGTTATTGCGTGGAGGGAAGCCGGTTGTTTCGCAGCAGCGGGCCGATTGACGGGGAGCTCTCTTCACCGAGTCTGATGGCGGAGTGGATCCGTGTCGGCAGCTTCTATCGGGAACCTGCCGCCTTCAATGCTTCGGGGGAGGTTGGTATCCGGTTCGTATTCGAGCGCAAGGGGGAGTCGGTCACTTTCAACCACAATATAGGGGTGAGCAATGTGCCCTGACGTGAGAAGGCCGACCCGCGCAAGGGGCAGCGCCCTGATGATCGCCTTGTTTGTCATCGTGGTGATGGCCCTGCTGGCGGCGGCGCTCGGTCGCATGCTGACGGACAGCAGCGAGAAAAATACCGTGGAGGTGCGCAGCGTGCGTGCCTTGCTGGCGGCACAGAGCGGGCTGGAGATGGCCTTGTCTCAACTATTCCCCAAGCTCCCAGCCGCACCAGCCCCGGCCAACCTCTGCGACCTGGTCAATGTGCCCCCGACCTTTGGCAGCGATCAGGGCCTGGCCAGCTGTCAGGTTCGAGTCGAGTGTGTGCAACTGCCCATCACCTATCAGGGAGAGACAGTAAACGGCTACCGTCTGCTCAGCACGGGGACCTGCGGCCAGGACGATCTGGCCAGTGCCAACCCGGATTTTGCCGTCAGTCGGACGGTCACCATTGAAGCCTATGGCGGAGCCACACCATGATGTCCCTTGTTCGCTACCTTTGCCTGCTGGTTTGTCTGTTGTATTCTCAGGTGTTGTGGGCAGATGTATGGTTGCCGGGCTCATTCTATGTCGGCGACAACCGCAACGATGCGCTGCGCCCTACGACGATGGTTGGCAATTACGGTGGCAGTTTTTTCCCCGTTGCCCCCATCCACTTCTCTCTCTCCGAGTCACAGGCGATTTCGGAGATCCGGGTGGAGGGGCAGTCTGGACTGCACGGTGGCGTCAATATTGTTATCTGGAATGCATACGGTTCCGTGGTGGTTGATGCACAAGCTTCCCTGATGACTCCGGACCGGGTCACCGGGCTGATCAATCTGCCTGCTGGTGAATACCGGATGGCTGTGTGGGGTGGCTGTTATTCCAATGGATATTACTTGGGGCGATTTTGGAACAATTGCCAGGATTGGGATGATTTTCGTTTTAGCGGTATTCGTCTGGTCTCCAGTGGCAGCAGCAATGCGGTGCATTTCATCGAACGCACCCATATTGGTGACAACGTGGATGCCAATCGTTGGTATCCGCCGGCCCCATCAGGTACTTATGTAAAATTAGGATTTACCCTGCCAGAGAAATCCCGCCTCGATAACCTGACGCTTTATAACTTGCGTGATTGGTCTATAGCCAATGGCAGCCGCATGTTTATCCGCACTCAGGGTTCTGTGGACACTCCGCTGGTGTTTTATTTCAACAGCAATGGTGATGTGAATTGGGATATCAATTACGAACTGTCTGCCGGCAACTATGAACTCTGGATTGAGACATTGAGCAGAGCGGATCGTGATGATATCTCATGGGATGATATTATCCTGCGCTATACCCCCATTCCTGCCGTGACTGATTTTGCTGCATTGTGCCAGCAGGCATTTCCCTATCCGGTGCAGGGGCGAAACGTTAATCACTATCTTGATCTGGGGGGCTCTCATAATGGACCTCCCAATGGATTTATTTGGGGAACAAAAAACGGCTCTTTGGGGTATTACAACAGCGGCATGATAAAAGGTTCCTATCTGCAAGCCTGTGATCGTGACCAGTGTTTGCCAGCAGGAAACACTTCATCGCTCTCGTTGCCCGCATCCCGTTTTCCGCTTCCTGGCGGGTCTAATCTGCGTATTCCCTATGACACTCATTACCAACTGACAGCGGCCAATGGCAACCGTTTCGGCCTTATTGAAACGTCCTATATGGCATCGCTGGATATCCAGCAGGCCGGTCTTTACATCAAAAACTTGCGGCTGGATGGAGGGCGAGGAGGCAAGCCCTACACGGTTCGTCTGGCGGCCGGGGATTACTGGATTGAAGAGCTGTGGATGGATTCCGACACTTCCATCGTGCTGGATGGGCCGGTCAGATTGTTTGTCAAATCTCTGGTCATGGATTCGGCAAACCTGATCAACAGTCCCGGGGTAAACCGGCGCGGGGATATCAACCAGCTATTGCTGGTCAGTTATGGCCAGGTGGTGATGGATAACCTGGATACCATCAGCGGTCTGCTTTATCAGATAGAGGGGAGCTCCCTGTATATGGGATCCAACTCCTATTGGCATGGGCGAGTCAGCTCAGCCAGCGTCGTTATGGGTTACCACTCCGTTATAGACAGCAGCGGTTATGAGTGTGAATCCATCCAGCAGGGGCCGGATCACTACGAGCTTTACTACCCTTCGCAGTCATTGACCTGCGAAGGGGCATCGATCCAGCTGTTGGCTTGCCAGGATAATAATTGCAGCCAGCGTTACGTGGATGGCGCCGAGGTGACACTTGCACCTGCCAGTGGCTGGAGTAGCAATCCTGTGACTGTTGACTCGTCTGGCCAGGCTGCGCTGGCCCTCTCCCGCCTGACCAGCGGGAATGTCACCCTGGGACTGACGAGCAGCGCCCCGAGTGCACCATTGCGCTGCTATCGGGACGGAGTGCTTGATAACAGTTGTTCCATGAGTTTTACCGATGCGGCCCTGCGTTTTGATTTCTCTACCTTTTATGCGGGTGACACGGCCAGCACGACGATCCGGGCTATCCGTTCCAACGATGCCGGAGCAACCCGGGTCTGCGTCCCCCTGCTGACGGGTAACCAGACCCTTCAGTTTGGCCACGCCAAGCTGGTGTCCGAGCCGACCAGCAGTTCAGTCCCGTCGATCAATGACAGTGCGTTGACGCCAACTGGCAGCGTAAGCGTGCTGTTCGATGGCAACGGGGTGGGCCAGCTGGCACTGAAGTATCCGGATGCCGGCGTGTTGCGGCTGGATGCTACTTTCCAGAAGAGCGATACCACCGGTTCCCTGACCCTGACCGGCAGCGATACGGTGGCCGTGTTGCCAAGTGCCATTCTCTTGCGCGGTCAGGATCAACCGGCCTGTAGTGGTTCGGATGATGCCAGCTATATGGGGAATTGTGGCGTATATCGCAAGGCGGGGGAAACCTACACACTACTGGCTCAGGCGATCAATCGACAGGGCGTGACCACGGCCGGCTTCGGGGCGACAAACTTGCCTTTGCAGTGGGCGACCTTGGCTCCGAGCTCAGGGGTCAGTGGCACACCGTCACCGACATCTCTATCTGTCGCTAACGGTATGAGTCTTACCGCTGCGCAATGGGATGAGGTGGGGGTGCTCAAAGCGGGTGTCAGCAATTTTATCCCCTATCCCGGTTATCAGACCGAGTCACCACAACTGGAGGTGCCTCTGCGCTGGAGCAGTCCCATTGGGCGCTTTGTGCCCTGGGATTTTAATCTGGTTCGCGGGGATATCATCCCGGCCTGTGGCCAGTTCAGCTATATGGGTCAGCCTTTTGGTGTCCAGCTGGAGATCATGGCGCGCAATAAAGCCGGGGATCTGACCCAAAACTACAAGGACGCCTTTGCCAAGGGCAGCGCTTATCTGACCACGGCCAATGACAGGGATGGTCACTCCCTTTCAACCCGGCTACAAAGTTTGTCGGCCCTTCCCTGGGAAAACGGGTTGGCCCGGCTGGATGAAGTGAGCGCGTTTTTACGCCTATCGGAGACACAGCCGGATGGCCCTTACCAATCCTTGTTATTCGGTCTTTATATGAAGGATAACGATGGTGGCCATACCCTGATTGCCGATCCGGATTTCAACGAGGCGTTGCAGGGGGCATGCAGCGGCGGCCAGTGCAATGCCAGATTGATCGATTCTGCCGCCATGACCGCCTATTTTGGTCGCGTGAGTGCGGGTACGGAGGCGGGACTTGCCTCGGCCCCCCTCGCCATTGTCCAGCAGATGCAATATTACCAAGCCGGTAACTGGCGGTTGAACACGCAGGATCAATGTACCGCGCTCTCGCTGGCCAATGGGGGATTCAGCTTCCCTGGCGCGGGCCAGCACTTCGATGACGCCAGCCGGGATCTCGATTTGGGTGATAACCGCAAGATCAGGCTGGGGCTGGGGCGCTCGGCCCCAGGTGGCGTATCTGCCATCGCCAGCGATGGCGAGCTTCTGTTCCACTTCGCCCCGCCCGGGATAGCGGTGCGCATTCCCTACCGGATCGATCTGGCCAGGCAACCTGCGGCACCCCTCTGGCTGAGCGATCCCGATTCCCTGCAGGGGGAGGCCATTTTTGGCTCGGCGCGGGGCAATGACCGGATTATTTATCGACGCGAGGTTTTGAACTGACAGAATCCGACAGGGGGAACAGGTGAGTACCTTTCCCCTGATTTTCGGTTTATGAGCGTTTATAAGCCCGGGGCAGTGAGTGACGACTCGCATTTTTGTCGTGCGTGATTGATTGGCGACAGTTTGAGCGCTTGCCCATTGGGGTGGGCATTGGTAAAGTTAGCCGATTTTCTGCACCTCCCAATTCTTAGGATTTCCCGTAGCCATGTTCAAAAAGCTCAGAGGCGTTTTTTCCAACGATCTGTCGATCGACCTGGGAACTGCCAACACCCTGATCTATGTAAAAGATCAAGGGATCGTCCTTAACGAACCCTCAGTTGTCGCCATTCGCCAAGAGCGCGGGAACGCCAAATCGGTCGCTGCCGTTGGCCATGCCGCCAAGCAGATGCTGGGACGTACCCCGGGCAATATTTCCGCGATTCGCCCGATGAAAGACGGCGTGATCGCCGATTTCTACGTGACCGAGAAGATGCTGCAACACTTCATCAAGCAGGTTCACGACAACAACTATTTCCGCCCCAGCCCGCGCGTGCTGGTGTGTGTACCGTGCGGCTCCACCCAGGTGGAACGTCGCGCCATCAAGGAATCCGCACTGGGCGCCGGCGCCCGTGAGGTTTACCTGATCGACGAACCCATGGCGGCCGCCATCGGTGCCGGCCTGCCGGTCTCCGAAGCGACCGGTTCCATGGTGGTGGACATCGGTGGCGGTACCACCGAAGTAGCCATCATCTCTCTGAATGGTGTGGTCTACTCCCAGTCCGTGCGCATCGGTGGCGACAAGTTTGACGAAGCCATCATCAGCTATGTCCGTCGCAACTACGGCAGCCTGATCGGTGAAGCCACCGCCGAGCGTATCAAGCACGAGATCGGCTCCGCCTATCCGGGTGAAGAGGTGCGCGAGATCGAAGTCCGTGGCCGCAACTTGGCCGAAGGGGTACCGCGCAGCTTCACCCTGAACTCCAACGAGATCCTGGAAGCGCTGCAAGAGCCGCTCTCCGGCATCGTCGCGGCCGTCATGGTGGCGCTGGAGCAGTCTCCGCCCGAGCTGGCCTCCGACATCTCCGAGCGCGGCATGGTGCTTACCGGTGGTGGTGCCCTGCTTAAAGACATCGACCGCCTGCTGATGGAAGAGACCGGCATCCCAGTGGTCGTCGCCGAAGATCCCCTCACCTGTGTGGCCCGTGGTGGCGGCAAGGCGCTGGAGCTGATCGATATGCACGGTGGCGATCTGTTCCACTACGAATAAGACCCAAAGCCGGCCAGCGTGCCGGCTCTTTTTTGACGACCCATGAAACCCATTTTTGGTAGAGGCCCTTCGCTTCAGTTACGGTTGTTTCTCGCCGTCATCATCTCCATCGCAGCCATCGTCGCGGACTCCCGCTTCGGTGTGTTCACCCATGTCCGCGTCTACCTGAGTTCACTCGTCAGTCCGTTGCAATACATGGCCAATGCCCCCGGTACCCTGCTCGACACCATGTCGACCCAGGTGCAGACCCGGGCCGATCTCATCGAACAGACCAAGCAACAGGAGCAGCAGCTGTTCACCCTGCGCTCGCGCCTGCTGAAGATGGATCATCTGGAGCATGAGAACCAGCGCCTGCGCGAGCTGCTCGGTTCCCCGGTGCACAAGGATTCCCGCAAGATGGTGGCCGAGCTGCTGTCGGTGGATTCCGACCCCTTCAGCCACCAGGTGCTGATCAACAAGGGGGCGCTGGATGGCGTCTACAACGGCCAGGCGGTGATCAACGATCAGGGGGTTATCGGTCAGGTGCTGCATGTGGGCTCCACAACCAGCCGGGTGCTGCTCATCACCGACTCCAGCCACGGCATTCCGGTGCGGGTGCTGCGCAACGATCTGCGCGCCATCGCCTCCGGCAGTGGTGAGCTGGACAAGCTGGAGCTGCGCAACCTGCCGCGCAATACCGACGTGCAGGTCGGCGATCTGCTGGTCACCTCCGGCCTTGGCGGACGCTTCCCGGAAGGCTACCCGGTGGCCACAGTGACCCGCTCCGACTATGTGGAGGGCAAGCCCTTCGCCCAGGTCGAGGCCAAGCCGCTGGTGGAGCTGGATCGCCTGCGCTACCTGCTGTTGCTGTGGACTGACAAGAAACCTGACGTACGAGATGATGAGGAAGGCGAACGCGCTGCACCGGCAGCGTCCGCCGCAGGAGCCACCCGCTGATGTTACAACCCGCCAGCGGCAGGGTCTGGATCTGGATTTCCATCCTGCTGGCCTTGAGCCTGTCGATCCTGCCGCTTCCTTTCGAATTTGATCCTTTCCGCCCCGACTGGTTGGCCATGGTGCTGATCTACTGGGCGCTGGCGCTGCCGCACCGAACCAACGTCGGCACCGCTTGGGTGGCCGGCCTGCTGCTGGACGTGCTGCTGGGCAGCACGCTCGGGGTGCGGGCCATGGCGATGGCCATCACCACCTATCTGGCGGCCTTCCAGTTCCAGAAGATCCGCAACTTTTCACTGTGGCAACAGGCGCTGATCATCGGCGGCCTGTCACTGGTGGGCAAGGTGACGGTATTCTGGGCAGAACACCTGTTCAGCCGGGCCAGCCTCAACTTCGCCTATTTTTGGTCGACGTTGACGACGATGCTAATATGGCCCTGGGTGTTTCTGGTGCTGCGCAAGGTGCGGCGCCGTTTCAATATCAGGTAAATATGAACAAGAACAACGAACCGCAACTCTATCTCGCCTCGGGCTCGCCCCGCCGTCATGAACTGCTGACCCAGCTGGGTTACCGCTTCGAAGTGCTCAGGCTGGATGTGCCGGAACAGCGCGAGGAGGGGGAAAAGGCGCAGGATTACGTCTGCCGCCTCGCCCGTGACAAGGCGATGGCTGGACTGGCGTGTGCGCCGACGGCGTTGCCGGTGCTGGGGGCCGACACCATAGTGGTGCTGGGCGACCGGGTGCTGGAGAAACCGTCCGATCTGCTGGATGCCAAAGACATGCTGGAGGCGCTCTCCGGCAAGGTGCATCAGGTGATGACGGCGGTGGCGCTGGCCACTCCGGAGCGCTGCGACGTGCGACTGGTCACCACCAACGTGGCCTTCCGCAAGCTGGATGAGGCCGAGATCGAGGCCTATTGGCAAACCGGCGAGCCCTGTGACAAGGCCGGGGCTTACGGCATTCAGGGTATTGCGGGCAAGTTCGTCAGCCGCATGGAGGGGAGCTACAGCGCCGTGGTCGGCCTGCCCCTGCTGGAGACGGATCTGCTGATCAAACACCATCTGGAACAGCTCAAATAATTTCCCGTCAGCTGGGCTCTGCTGCGTCTTCCTTGCGCGAGTTGTGCCGGATTGGCTTCATAGAATTCAAAACTGGAACAGGCAAGGTTACTTATGTCGGTAGAACTACTGGTTAACGTTACCCCCTCCGAAACCCGGGTCGCTCTGGTCGAAAACGGCCAACTGCAGGAAGTGCACGTCGAACGTCAGGCCAAGCGCGGCATCGTCGGCAATATCTATAAAGGCAAGATCAGCCGGGTGCTGCCCGGCATGCAGGCGGCCTTCGTCGATATCGGCATGGACAAGGCGGCCTTCCTGCACGCCTCCGACATAGTCCCGCACACCGAGTGCGTGGCGGTGAAGGAGAAGGAGCAGTTTCAGGTCGGCAACATCGCCGAGCTGGTGCGCCAGGGGCAGGACATCATGGTGCAGGTGGTCAAAGACCCGCTGGGCACCAAGGGGGCGCGCCTCACCACCGATATCACATTGCCTTCCCGCTACCTGGTGTTCATGCCGGGCAGCGCCCACGTGGGGGTTTCCCAGCGCATCGAGTCCGAAGCGGAACGGGAGCGCCTCAAGCGCACCGTGGCCGGCTATGTGGACGAGCTGGGTGGCTACATCATTCGCACCGCCGCCGAAGGGGTGGGGGAGCAGGAGCTGGAGCAGGATGCCGCCTTCCTGAAACGCCTGTGGCGCAAGATCCTCGAGCGCAAGCAGAAGTATCCCCCCTGCAAGATCCTCTATGAGGATCCCAGCCTCGCCTTTCGGGTGGTGCGCGACTTCGTCGGCACCGAGCTCGACAAGATCCGGGTCGATTCGCGCCAGAGCTTCGAGCAGCTCAAGCGCTTCACCGAGGAGTATGTGCCGGAGCTCGCCGGCAAGCTGGAATACTACCCCGGCGAGTCTCCCATCTTCGATCTCTACGACGTGGAGAACGAGATCCAGCGCGCTCTGGAGCGCAAGGTGGAGCTCAAATCCGGCGGCTATCTCATCATCGACCAGACCGAGGCGATGACCACGGTGGACATCAACACCGGTGCCTTCGTTGGCCATCGCAACCTGGAAGAGACCATCTTCAACACCAACGTCGAGGCGACGGCGGCCATCGCCCGTCACCTGCGGCTGCGCAACCTCGGCGGCATCATCATCATCGACTTCATCGACATGCAGTCGGAAGATCACCGCCGCCGGGTGCTGCACAGCCTGGAGCAGGCGCTGGCCAAGGACAGAGCCAAGACCAACGTCAACGGCTTCTCCCAGCTCGGCCTGGTGGAGATGACCCGCAAACGCACCCGCGAGAGCCTGGAGCACGTGCTCTGCTCCGAGTGTCCAGAGTGCAAGGGGCGCGGCCGGGTCAAGACGGTGGAGTCGGTCTGCTTCGAGATCCTGCGGGAGATCATCCGGGTCAACCGCGCCTACGATGCGGATCAGTTCACTGTCTATGCTGCCCCGGCGGTGGCCGACTATCTTCACGGCGAAGAGTCCCACAGCCTGGCGGAGCTGGAAGTCTTCATCGGCAAACAGGTACGGGTGGTGAGCGAACCTCTCTGTGGTCAGGAGCAGTTTGACGTGGTGATGATGTAATTGGTCTATCGCTGGCTGAGTCGGGGCTGGCTGGCCCTGGGGATCCTGTTCGTACTGCTGGCCATGGTGGTCACGCTGGTACGGGTTGGGGGTCCTTTGCTCAATCAGCACCGTCAGGCACTGATCGATACCCTGCTGGCCGACAGCCAGCTGAAGGTAAGTGTGGGAGAGGTAGGGCTGGATTGGACCCGTGCCGGCCCTGCCCTCGAACTGCAGCAACTCTCCATCGCCCCGGACTCGGGGCGTTTTGCCGTCAAACTGGGCAAGGTCTGGGCCCATCTCGACTTCTGGCGCTCCCTCAACGAACTCAAGCCGGTCTTTGGCGAGTTGATCCTGGGAGATGGGGAGATCACCCTGGATTTCAGCCAGCCGGCCGATAAGACCCCATCCAACCACGATCCCCAGCAGCGGGCGCTGTTGCGCTTCCTGCTGACCCAGCTCTCCACCTTCGATGTGCTCAATACCCGGCTCAACGTCACCACCGCTCTCGGCGAGCTGCGGGCGCTGGATATCGCCCAGCTGCGCTGGCAGAACCGGGGCAAGCGTCATCAGGGGGTCGGCAAGGCCTATCTCATCAACGGGGTCGGCGAGAGCACCCTCGATCTTATCCTGGATGTGGATGCGTCGAGTACCAGGCTCGATACCCTCAAGGGCCGGCTCTATCTGGGGGCCAGCCAGCTCGACATCACCCCCCTGCTGGCGCGGATCCATGCCGGTGAGCCCAGGATTGCGGGTCAGCTCGACTTCCAGCTCTGGAGCGAGTTTGCCGATGGTCAGCTGGGGGATAGCCTGCTGGCCTTTGGCAACAACTACCTGATCTGGAAGGATCCCAAGAAGCGCAAACTGCATCGCCTCGCCCTCGACGGCGGCAAGATCCAGCTGCGCCGGGATGGTGAGGATTGGCAATTGGCCAGCTACAAGATGACCTTCAAGCTCGATGACAAGCCCTGGCTGCGCAGCCGGTTGCAGCTCGAGCGGGTCAGTTCGCGGATCCGCGGCTATGTGCCACAGATCGATCTCGATCAGGTTACCAACCTGAGCCAGCTGGTCTCAGGCCTCTATCCCGAGCTGGCCGAGACCCTCAAGCGCACCAGCCCGAGCGGCAAGATCCAGGATCTCGTCCTGCAGGCAAAGGCCGACTGGCAGGGGCTGTCGCTGAGCGGAAACTTCTCGCACATCAAGGTCAATGCCTGGCAGGATGTGCCCGGGGTGCAGGACCTCAACGGCGAATTCTGGCTCACCCCGAGCGGCGGCAGCGCCAGGCTGACTCTCGGCAAGGACAAGCTGGATCCGGCCCGTCACTTCAAGGAAGTGATCCCCATCGACAGCTTCTCGGCCCGCCTCGACTGGTGGCGCGAATCGCAGGGCTGGGTGCTCTATGGCCAGGACATAGCACTGGACAACCCGGATCTGCGCCTCGCCAGCCGTTTTCGGCTCGATCTGTTCGAACACCCCTTCCTCGCCCTGACCGGTCGCATCGACGTCAAGAATGCGGGCAACGCCGATCGCTACTTCCCGCTGCAGGCGATGGACAAGGAGCTGGTGGACTACCTGAGCGGTGCCATCAAGGGGGGCAAGGCGAAGGGGGCTGACCTGCTCTGGTACGGCGAGTTCCGGGATTTCCCCTACAGCAAGGGCGAGGGGATCTTCCAGGTGGCGGTGCCGCTGGAGAAGGCCACCTACGAGTTCTTTCCCGGTTGGCAACCGCTCACCGACCTGCAGATAGATCTCCTGTTCCAGAACGCCAGTCTGGACATGCGCAGCCGTTCCACCCGCCTCGGCAAGGCCAGCTCCGACTCGGTCCATGCCTGGATCCCGGATCTCTATCCGGGGGCCCATCTCTATGTGGATGCCAGGGTGGCGGGCGAGGGCAAGGCCATCAGCGACTACCTGCAGGACTCCCCGTTGGGGGGGACCGTGGGGCAGGCGCTGCGGGAGGTCGAGGTGCGCGGCCCCTTGAAGGGGACGGTCAAGCTGGATATCCCCCTCGATGGCGAGAGCGAGGTGAAGGCGAGCGGCGATGCCACCTTCAACAACAACAAGGTACGGGTTGCCAGCCTGGATCTGCCGCTGGAGCAGGTGCAGGGCAAGCTTGAGTATGACAACGAACAGACCCGTTTCAGCAATCTCAAGGCGACCCTGTGGAACCAGCCGCTGACCCTCAACTATCAGGGCCGTCAGCACCCGGATCGCTATCAGGTCGACCTCGGCTTCAAGGGGGAGTGGGACAGCCGTCGCCAGCCCCCCGCCATCGCCTCGTACGGCATCCTCGCCGGCCGCAGCAACTGGAGTGGAAAGCTCGATCTGGCCCTGCCCGATGACAAGCCATTCAGCTTCCATCTGGCGCTCGACTCCAACCTGCAGGGGATGGGGCTGGACTTGCCCAAACCGCTGACCAAGGCGGCGCCGGACCGGTTGCCGCTCAAGGTGACTGCGCGCGGGCGCGACGGCCGTGCCGACATTCGCGCCGTGCTGGGGGCCGATGTGGATATGCAGACCCGGCTGGTGTACGGCGAGGGGGAACCTCATCTCAGCCGGGTGCGGGTCGATGTGGGGCAGCCCGGTGCCAGGATATTGCGGGATGTGCCCATGTTGCTGGCCATCAACCAGCAGGAGGCCGATGTGGGAGGCTGGCTGGCCCGGCTCAAGCAGTGGCTGCCGGCCCAGGGCAAGGGCGGCAACGCCGTGGTCGGTCCCTCCTTCCTGCCGCAGGATTGGTGGGTGGATGGCCAGCTGGCTCGCGCCAATATCGGCAGCGCCACTCTCAAGGCGACCCGTTTCACCGTGGGGCCGGTCAAGCAGGCCACCGAGGTGATGATCGACAGCCCCGACGTGATGGGGGTGATCCGCCTGCCAGTCGTCCCCAATCAGCCGGTCGATGCCAAGTTTGCCCGCATCTATTGGTCGGGCAAGAGTTCGGATCTGCGCCCCGAGCCCGATGCGAAACAGGACAAGGCCATCATGGACGCCATCCCCTGGCTCACCTTCAGCTGCGTGGATTGCCGTTTCGGCGAGTTGCCGCTGGGCGAGGTCAAGGGGGAGCTGCTGCCTGGTGCCGACAGGCTGACCCTCAAGGGGCTGGATATGCGGCTGGCGGGCAGCCAGCTGACCGGCAGCGTCGATTGGCGCAACAATGGTGGGCGGATGCAGACCCGGGCCCGTGGCAAGCTGACCAGCAACAACAGTGAGTTGCTGGTCAAGCGCCTTGGCTATACCTCCCCCATCAGCGACGCGCCGGGCTCACTATCGTTTGATGTGAACTGGCAGGATGCTCCCTATCGTCTGAGCCTGCCCACCCTGGCGGGCAGCGCCAACTACCAGCTGGAGGGGGGGACAGTGCGAGAGGTCAGCGACAAGGGGGCACGGCTGCTCTCATTGCTGAGCCTGGACTCCCTGATCCGCAAGCTGCGCCTCGATTTTCGCGATGTGTTCGACAAGGGCTTCTACTTCGAATCCATGTCTGCCTCGGTCAACATCAAGCAGGGGCAGGTGAGCAACGACGATTTCTACATGAAGGGCGCCGCAGGCAACCTGCGCGGGGAAGGGGTGGCCGATCTGGTGCGCTGGCGGCTCGACTACGAGCTGAGCTTCTCCCCCAATCTGGGAGGAACCCTGCCGGTGGTGGCGGCCTTCTCCCTCACCCCGGTGACCGGCCTCTATGTGCTGGCTCTCTCCAAGTTGCTGGAGCCCGTGGTGGATGTGGTGACCCGGATCGATTTCTGGATCTCCGGCCCCCTCGACGCTCCCAAACTGGTTGAAGCGGGGCGTGACAGGGCCAGGATCAAGCTCAACCAGCAGCAGAAAGAGGCGGTGGAAGAGGTCGCGCCCACCCTGCCTGCCAACGAGGTCAGCCCCTTCCTGCTGACCCCCAAACACAGCGGGCCGGATCAGCGTTGATGGTGCCCCCAATCTCAAGGAGTGAGTCATGTGGTTAGCCGCAATACAGCTGGTGTCTGGCCGTCACTGGCTGGATAACCGGGCGCAGATTGCCGCCGAGCTGGCGGCATTGCCGGCCGAACGGCCGCTGCTGGTGCTGTTGCCGGAGAATTTTGCCCTGTTTGGCGAGCGCCAGGGCTATCTGGACGGGGCCGAGACGATCGGCCCCGATCTGAGCGGAGCTGCGCCGATCCAGCAACAGCTTGCCGCGTGGGCCCGCGAACATGGCATCTGGCTGGTAGCCGGGGCCATGCCGACCAGGATCCCGGGATCGGATCATATCCACACCAGCTCGCTGGTGTTTGATCCGGCTGGCGCGCTCAAGGGGCATTACCACAAGATCCACCTGTTCGACGTGGACGTGGCCGACAATCAGGGGCGTTATCGGGAGTCGGAGACCTTCAGCCCGGGGAATGCGCCCGTTACGGTGGACTCCCCCTTTGGTCCCCTCGGCCTCTCCATCTGTTATGATTTGCGCTTTCCCGAGCTCTATCGCCAGCTGGCCCGTGCCGGTGCCCGGGTGCTGCTGGTGCCCGCCGCCTTCACCGCCGTGACCGGCGAGGCGCACTGGGAGCCGCTGCTGCGGGCCCGTGCCATCGAAAACCAGTGCTATGTGGTGGCCGCCAACCAGGGGGGAACCCATGAGACGGGACGCCAGACCTGGGGTCACAGCATGGTGATCGACCCCTGGGGTCGGGTGCTGGCCTGCCAGAGCGCGGGGCGTGCCACCGTGCTGGCGAAGATGGATGACGGGCTTGTCGATGAATTGAAACGCACCATGCCCGTGATGGAGCACGCCCGTTTGCTCTGATGCTGTGGTAAAGAACTGAAACGCAGCGGTTTGCCGGTGCTGCAACACACCCGTTTGCTCTGATGGTGTGGTGAAGAATTGAAACGCAGCGGTTTGCCGGTGCTGCAACACACCCGTTTGCTCTGATGGTGTGGTGAAGAACTGAAACGCAGCCGTTTGCCGGTGCGACAACACGCCTGGTTGCTGTGAACATGCGCAGGTTCGATCCGCCCTGTGGCGGGGGGAGCGGACGCTCGCAAACCCCATGGTGTCTTTGACGTCCGATTACGCTTCGCCAATCGACCCTCTGGTCGATTCGCACGAATTAACTGTTACGACATCTCGCATCGAGATTGGAGAGAAAGATTTGAGTCTATTGAGCCAGGTTAGTGCCTCCCTGTTGGCCCCGAACGATCTCGACGAAGGACGCCTGCAACAGCTGCTCGGCAGCCTGATGAGCCATCAGGTGGAGTTCGGCGACCTCTATTTCCAGCGCAGCTGGCATGAGTCCTGGATGCTGGAAGATGGCATCGTGAAAGATGGCAGCTACAACATCGATCAGGGGGTCGGGGTGCGCGCCGTCTGCGGCGAGAAGACCGGTTTTGCCTACTCCGACGAGCTGAGCCTGCTGGCGCTGCAGCAGTCGGTGACTGCCGCCCGCGGTATCGCCGCCGCCGGCGCCCGGGGCAAGGTGAAGGCGTGGGCCAGAACCGAGGCCAACCTGCTCTATCCGGCGCTGGATCCCCTGCAGACCCTCGACAAGCAGCAGAAGATCGCCCTGCTGGAGCAGATGGACAAGTTCGCCCGCAGCCTGGATCCCGCCATCAATCAGGTGATGGCCTCCATCAGCGGGGTCTATGAAGAGGTGTTGGTGGCCGCGACCGACGGCACCCTGGTCGCCGACGTGCGTCCGCTGGTGCGCCTTTCGGTGACCGTCATCGCCGAAAAGGGCGATCGCCGCGAGCGTGGCAGCGCCGGCGGCGGTGGCCGCTTCGGTTACGATTATTTCCTCGAACTGGATGGGCTGGAGAGCCGCGCCTTCGGTTATGTGCGTGAAGCCGTGCGCCAGGCGCTGGTGAATCTGGAGGCCATCGATGCGCCGGCCGGTACCATGCCGGTGGTGCTGGGCTCCGGCTGGCCGGGTGTGCTGCTGCACGAGGCGGTGGGTCATGGCCTGGAGGGGGACTTCAACCGCAAGGGGTCGTCCGCCTTCGCCGGGCGCATCGGCGAGCAGGTCGCCTCCAAACACTGCACCATCGTCGATGACGGCACCCTGCCGGGTCGGCGCGGCTCCGTCTCCATCGACGACGAGGGGACACCGGGCGGCTACAACGTGCTGATCGAGAACGGCATTCTCAAGGGCTATCTGCAGGACAAGCAGAACGCCCGTCTGATGGGCGTGCCGCTCACCGGCAACGGCCGCCGCGAATCCTACGCGGCCTTGCCGATGCCGCGCATGACCAACACCTACATGCTGGCGGGTCAGTACGACCCGGCCGAGATCATCGCCTCGGTGAAGAAGGGGATCTATGCCCCCAACTTCGGCGGCGGTCAGGTGGACATCACCTCCGGCAAGTTTGTCTTCTCCGCCTCCGAGGCCTACCTCATCGAGGATGGCAAGATCACTGCGCCCATCAAGGGGGCGACCCTGATCGGCAACGGCCCCGAGGCCATGAGCCAGGTCTCCATGGTAGGTTGCGATCTGGCGATCGATCGCGGGGTGGGTGTCTGCGGCAAGGAGGGGCAGAGCGTGCCGGTCGGAGTGGGTCAGCCCACCCTCAAGCTGGATCAGCTCACCGTGGGCGGCACGTCGTAACTCGGTTTGGCCAGCTCACGGCGTCAATCGATGCGGTGAGCGCAAACTCAAACCCCGGCCTTGTGCCGGGGTTTTTGCTGGCGGGTTGGCGGCGGGCAACAAAAAGCCCCGGTCAGCTGGCCGGGGCGGATCCAATCATTGGCATCAATTGACCGAGATGGCGCGGGCGTCGATGAAGTAGCGGGCATTGCCCTGCTTGTCGATCTGGATCTTGGCGACCAGGTGCTCCTGATCCTTGTACTCCCAGCGCTGCTCGATCTTGGCAAGGGATGGGCTAGTGATCCCAACCACATTCAGGTACTCGTGAAACAGGCTATGGCTCCCTATTTCGGTCAGCATCTTGTCCATCAGCATACTCTCCTGAAATTGAATGGGTATTCACCAACAAACCTACCAGCGTCCTTCTGAATAGAGTCTGTATGAAAAACAGACTAACTCATTTGTGTGTCAATAACATGATCAGGGACAAGATCAATGCAGATCGTCAGCCTGTTTTGATAACGCTTTCACTCAGTGCTGGCGGGCACCCGGCAGTTGCTCGAGATTGACGGGAGCTGGCGCGGGAGCCGTGATCGCCTGGGTAGCCGGCGCTTCATGGAATACCGGGTCCTGCGCTACCTCCTTGATTCCATTGATACAAAATTGCATACCCATGCACACCAGCAGAAAACCCATGATCCGGGTCATGGCGTCGATGCCGGTGGCGCCCAGGATCTTGCAGACAGGATCCGCCAGCTTCAGCACGCCCCAGCTGAGCAGGCTCATCAGGGCGAAGGCGGTGACCATGGCGGCATAGATGGTCATGCGGTTGTAGTCATCGGGCAGTTCCGCGATCTGGGCGGCGCCGCTGATCACCAGCGCCATGGTTCCCGGCCCGCACATGCTGGGCATGGTGAGCGGCACGAAGGCGATGCTCTGGTTGATATCCACCCCGTCGGCCTGGCTCGGTGCCGGGAACAGCATGCGAAAACCGATGAAGCCGATGATGAGCCCTCCCGCCAGCCGCAGGCCCGGGATGGAGATCCCGAACAGATCCAGGATGGAAGAGCCGATGAAGAAGGTGATGCAGAGGGTGCAGAACAGGTAGATGGCGGCCAGATTGATCTGGCGGCGGACATGTTCCCGCGACATTCCCTTGCTCAGCCCCAGCAACAGGGTGGCCGTGGTGGGCGGATTGACCATGGGCAGCAACGCCAGCAAGGCGAGCAGAACGACCTGAAAGTACATGTATTGCCTCGGATGAACAGGGGTAGATGGATGAAGCCGGCACCAAGCCGATTTCGAAAGGGTGGTTATATTATGCCCTGCAAACTGAACCCAGGCCGTACAAAAAGCCCCGACCTGGGTCGGGGCTGAACTGAGAGTGGGTATCAGGCTGCCTGGGGCAGCGTCTGGCGCTGGCTGCGCTGCTGTACCCAGAGCCAGAGGCCGATGACAAAGCCAAGGGCCGACAGGCTCATCACATAGTGGGAGGGGGCCAGCACGTCGTTCTTCATCCACAGGGTGACCAGCATGGGGGTCAGGCCGCCGAAGATGGCGTAGGCCACGTTGTAGGAGAAGGAGAGGCCGGAGAAGCGCACCACCGCCGGGAAGGCGTTGACCATCACATAGGGTACGGCGCCGACGATGCCGACCGCAAATCCCGCCAGCATGTAGAGGGGCACCAGCTGGGCCGTGCCCGCCACCAGACCGTGGTAGAAGGCATAAGTGGAACCCGCCAGCAGCAGGGAGCCCAGCATGAAGGTCAGACCGCTGCCTAGGCTGTCGATGAGGCGACCATAGGCGATGCAGCCCAGGGTGAGCGCGACTATGGCCAGGGAGTTGGCGGTCAGCGCCTCGGCGGGAGTGATGCCATACACCTTCTGCAGGTAGGTGGGGGTCATCAGGATCACCACCACGATCCCGGCGGAGAGCAGCCAGGTCAGCAGCATGGAGACGACGACGCTGCCCTTGTGCTCGCGCAGCACCGTCTTGAGCGGCAGCTCCTCGGCCAGGGACTTGTTGGCCTGCATCTCGGCAAAGACCGGGGTTTCGTGCAGCCAGCGGCGCAGGTACATGGCGACGATGCCGAATACCCCGCCGAGGATGAAGGCCAGGCGCCAGCCCCACTCGCTCACATCGCTCGGGCTCATGCTGCGGTTGATGGCGGTGGCGACCAGGGAGCCGAGCAGAATGCCGGCCGTCAGCCCGGCGGTCAGGGTGCCGCAGGCGAGGCCAATCCGGCGGGTGGGCACGTGTTCGGCCACAAATACCCAGGCCCCTGGCACTTCACCACCGATGGCGGCCCCTTGCAGGATCCGCAACAGCAGCAGCAGCAGCGGGGCGGCGATGCCGAGGGCCGCATAGGTGGGCAGCAGGCCAATCAACAGGGTTGGCAGCGCCATCATGATGATGCTCAGGGTGAACATGCGCTTGCGGCCGATGAGATCGCCGAAGTGGGCCATGATGATGCCCCCCAGCGGGCGGGCCAGATAGCCGGCGGCGAAGATGCCGAAGGTCTGGAACTGGCGTAGCCATTCGGGGATATCGGCCGGGAAGAAGAGCTCGCCGATGACCACGGCGAAGAAGACGAAGATGATGAAGTCGTAAAATTCCAGCGCGCCGCCCAGCGCCGCCAGGCTCAGGGTCTTGTAATCCTGTCGGTTGAGGGGGCGACTGTGATCGTAGTGTTGTGTGGCTGTCGTCATATCCTTATGTTTCCCATTGCTTTTTTTAGTTATTGTTCCCCATCCTTGCCGGGGACACGCTCCTCTTCGAGGGTATGCTTTTGCATCCCGGTATGTAAATCGCGCAATTCGCAACACTGTCTTGCATCTTTTTGGGGCATATTGACGCCCGTCAGGGGGAAGAATCATGGAAAAGAAACGGGTATTGCTCTCCTGGAGCAGCGGCAAGGATTGCGCCTGGGCGCTGCATCGCCTGCGCCAGGATCCGGCCATCGAGGTGGTGGGGCTGTTCACTACCCTCAATCAGGCTTTCGAGCGGGTGGCGATGCACGGTGTGCGCAAGCAACTGCTGTTGCAGCAGGCCGAGTGCGTGGGGCTGCCCATCATCTGCATCGATCTGCCCTGGCCCTGCAGCAACGAGGATTATGCCCGCATCATGGAAGGCTTCATCGCCGATGTGCTGGCGCAGGGGATCCATCACATGGCGTTTGGTGATCTCTTCCTTGAGGATGTGCGGGCCTATCGCGAGCGGCAGCTGGCGGGAACCGGCATAGAGCCGCTGTTTCCGCTGTGGGGCAGCAAGACGCCCGAGCTGGCGCGGGAGATGATGGCGGCGGGCATGAAGGCCAGGATCAGCACGCTGGATCCGAAGAAGCTGGATGCCGGTCTGGGTGGCCACGATTTCGATCCGGCCCTGCTCGCCGCCTTGCCCGAGGGAGTGGACCCATGCGGCGAAAACGGCGAGTTTCACACCCTGGCCTACGACGGGCCCATGTTCCGGCGCCCGCTGGCAATCCGGTTGGGGGAAACCGTGGAACGGGACGGTTTCATCTTCACCGACCTGCTGCCAGTCACCGATTGATTATTGGGCGTCAAACGCTCCCTTCTGTAGGGTAACTCACAGTTTGGACAAGGGGATGGGGGCACCATGAGCCCTCTCTTTTGTTTGAAGAAGAAGACGTGCGATGAAATCTGTTTCCTGTCCCGTGCTGCTCGCCTCCCTGCTGGCCGCCGTCCTTTCTCTCCCGGCCGTTGCCGACGTTACCGCCACACCCCAACCGGCCCCTGCCGGCGTGACCACCGCCTCGCTGGCCGAGCAGGCGCCCGTTCACTGGGTGTCACTGGCCCAGATTGCCGCCAGTCTGGATGGTCTGCCGCCGATGGCGGTGGGCTTTGACATCGATGACACCCTGCTCTTCTCGAGTCCCGGCTTCTATCGCGGCAAGCAGGAGTTCTCCCCGAAAGACGAGAGTTATCTCAAAAACCCCGCCTTCTGGGAGAAGATGAACAATGGCTGGGATGCGTTCAGTGTGCCAAAACAGGTGGGCAAGGCGCTGATCGCCATGCACCTCAAGCGAGGCGACAGCATCTACTTCGTCACCGGGCGCTCGGCTACCCGCACCGAGACGGTGACCCAAACCCTGCAGCAGACCATGGGGATCCCGGCCGATCGGCTCAATCCGGTGATCTTTGCCGGTGACCAGCCTGGGCAGAACACCAAGGTGCAGTGGCTCAAGGATAAAAAAATGAAGGTCTTCTACGGCGATGCCGACGGGGACATCAAGGCGGCGCAGGCGGCGGGTATTCGCGGCATCCGCCTGCTGCGGGCAGCCAACTCCACTTACCGGCCACTGCCGCTGGCGGGGGCGCTGGGGGAAGAGGTGATCATCAACTCCCAGTATTGATCGGTCAAAAGCTGATTCATGAAAGAAGGGCGGGGCCATCGGCACCCGCCCTTCTGTTTGCTCGTCGTACGGAGACGTGGTTCAGTCGGCCCAGGGCATCTCGGGCAGGCTGTCGAGAAACTCGCCGTAACGGGTCAGGTTGAAGGGGCCCTGTTCGGCTTCCATCGCCATCAGCTCGGCGCCGAGGGCGCAGGCGATGTATTGCAACGCCTCTTCTCGCGGGGTGCCCGTCATCACCAGCCGCATCAGGGTCGCCTTCACCTGGGGCGGCTGGCCGTCGGCGAGCTGGTTGTCCACCATCTCCAGCAGGGCGGCTTCGTCGAAAAATTCCTGAGAGTCGTCGTTCATGGGATATCCGCAACAGTGAATGTGGCGGCCAGTATAGCCCGAATGCTTGCTAACACCTTGAGTCATGGGCAAATAAAGAATCCGTTATAGCGCTGGCTTGTTACTCATAATTAGTAGGCGTTTGCCCCGCAAACAGGTTTGCACACATACCAGATGGATGGATAAGCCTATGCCTACGATAGATGCCCTGCTGGCACAGCCACACAACCTGCCCCAGATCCCCGAAGTGATGCGCGAACTGATCCAGACCTTCAACGAGAGGGAGCCGGATCTGAGCAAGATCAGCAAGCAGATCGCCAAGGATCCGGTCATTTCGGCCAAGTTGCTGCGCCTGGCCAACTCAGCAAAATTCGGCGGCAGTCGCCAGGTTGCCACTGTCAACGAAGCCACGGTCCGGCTTGGGTTGGCCATGGTGCGCAACATGGTACTGGCCTGCGGCCTGACCGAGTCGGTCAAGGCGGTGCCCGGCCTCGACCTCAGGCACTTCTGGGGTTGCGTCTTCAACGTGGCCGAATTGGCGCGCCGTCTGGCGGTGCGAAAAGGGATGAAAGGAGAGGAGGTTTTCACCTGCGCCCTGCTGCACGATCTCGGGCGCCTCATCATGCATGTGGGACTGCCGGAAAATACTGTGCTGCACATCAAGGATCTGGAACTGCACAAGGGGCGGGCCAAGGCTGAGGAGCTGGTGGTCGGTTTCAACTATGCCCAGGTGGGAGCGGCCATGGCCAAGTTGTGGAAGTTTCCCGACACCATCTGCAGCGCGGTGGAGTACCACTACAACCCCATGCTGGCCAAGGAGTTTTCTACCGAGGCAGGACTTATTCACCTGGCCATAGTGCTGGCGGCCCAGTCGGATGTGGGGGAGGCGGCGCCCCCAGAGTGGCCTGACAAGGTGGCCGACAAGCTGGGGTTGCCCTGGGCTGACTGCGCGGCCGAATTCACCGCACTGCGCGAGCAGGGCAATGGCTACGCCGGATTGCTGGCAGCCTGACGCTACGGGGTTGCAAAGGGGGCCGAAAACGGCCCCTTTTTCATGCCGACAGCCACGCGGGCTTGCCAGTACGGGATGAGGGGAGCACTCTTTGCTCTCTATCTCCTTGTTTTGAGAGCCGTTGTCATGATCTTCACACCCCGTCTGACCCTGCGTGAAATGAATCTCGCCGATGCCCCCTTTATCCTCGAGCTGCTCAACGATGCCGATTTTTACCGCTTCATCGGCGACCGGGGAGTTCGTACCCTGGAGCAGGCGCAGGAGTATATCCAGCAGGGGCCCGCAGTCAGCTATGCCCGTCACGGTCACGGCCTCTATCTGGTGGAACGCCAGGAAGATGGCACCAGGCTCGGCATGTGCGGCCTGATCAGACGCGACAGCCTGCCCTGCGAGGATATCGGCTATGCCTTTTTGCCTGCTTATCGCGGGCAGGGCTATGCCATCGAAGCCGCACATGCCGCCTTGCAGGATGGTCGTGAGCGGCTCGGGATCGAGCGGGTCATCGCTATCGTCACCCCGGGCAACGAGCGTTCCATTGGTCTGCTGACCAAGCTGGGGCTGGTGCGCAGCCGTCTGGTGAAGCTCGCAGAAGATGCCGACGAGTGCCTGCTGCTGGAGGCGGCGGACGTCGAGCCGTGCCAGATCTGAGAGCGGTTCTCTGATCGGAGAGGCTGATTATTCGGTTGTAAGGGAGATGGCTGTCGCAAAGAGGCCGCCGTGAGTTGCGGCCTGTCTGCATCGGGCGCTGCCGTGTGGCAGGCAGGATCAGTGGAGGTCTTCGATGGAGAACTCGCCAGCGATGCCATCACAGGAGATGGCGAAACCGCCGCTGAAGCGGGTGCTGAACTGGATCAGAAACCCATCGTCATCGTGCTCTTGCACAGGCAGGCTGATGGGTTTGCTGCGACGCAGGGGCTTGTGTGTTTTTACTGCTTTCATCATGGTATTTCTCTATATAAATTAAATGTTTGCTCCTTGTGTTGGCAAATGACAGGTCAATGGGCGCGGTCAGCCCGGATGGCTGACAGGCGCGCAGGAATACCCAGCCCGTCTCACGGGCGTCTGCACTTTCAAGGAATATGCCAAGGAATATGCGGATGCATGGTTCACATGGGTGGGCAGATCGGGTCTGCGCCGTGAGAGCCGGGCAACGCAGGCGGACAGCCTGACGGTTCTCGAGGCGAGTAAATCAGAAGAAGGTTATGCGGGTACTGACAGGATTCATCGTGAGGTGAAGCATTGCAGGGTAAACATAAACAGGGCTGATTAACTAGCCGGCGCGCATTCTCGCCGTGAAATGAATAAAAAGCAAACAATTATTTTGTTGTGGCGTAAATAAGTGTCCGCACTTCCTCCTCATCGAATGACGAAAGGTGCTTGAATGGTCGCCACGACGCATATCCCCTCCTGATCGCAAGGGCTTGTTTTTCATGCCTTGGCGCGGACTTTTCGGTAGAATCGTCGCTCATTTTGACGTCAGATAGAGATGAGGCGCGGTATGACGGTTCAGTTCCAGGCATTTCACAGCATCAAGGCGATCGACAATCGGGAGGTGCTGTTCAACTGGTCCAGAACCAATCCGCTCGGGGCGCTGGAGCAGGTGTGGCGCCCGAAACATCGCGACGAACTGCAGGCGCTGCTGCGCGAATACCCCGAGCGCAAGCTGCGGCTCATCGGCTCCGGCCTCTCTTTCGAACCCATCCACAGTGTCTATGCCGAGGGCAATCAGGCGCTGCTGGTGGACCTGCACCACTTGCGCGGCCAGCTGGCACAGACTGCCGATACGGTGACTTACCAGGCAGGCACACCGCTCGACACCGTCTACGCCGAACTGATTGCCATGGAGCGAATGCTGCCGGCCTCCCCCGGCGTCATCGGCATCCAGACCCTGGGCGGTGCGCTCAGCACCGGCACCCACGGCCAGGGGCTGCACCAGTCCGCCCTCTGTGATGCGGTGGCGGCCATGACCGTGATGCTGGCCAGTGGCGACATCATCCGGGTGGATCGCACCGACCCGCGCTTCGGCGCCTTCGTGATGGGGATGGGGATGCTCGGCATCCTGCTCGACGTCACCCTGCGCACCGTGCCCAACCGCATCATGCGCTGCACCAAGTTCACCACCGACTATCCCTTCCTGCTGGAACATAACGAGCGGCTGAACTGCGAACACGGTTTCGTGAAGAGCTGGTGGTTCGCCTGGACCGGCGAGAGCCACATCTGGCTGGTGGATCCCGCCAGCGAGGAGGAGGTGGCCCGCTACCGGGCCGCCGGCAGCGAGCCGCTGCTGCTGGATGGCGACATCGACGCCCGCATGAATGCCACCATCGACGCTACCCTGCAGAAGATGGCGAAGGACACCAAGGACGAGGCGCTGGCGGGGGAGCACTTCGAGACGGTGCGTCGCTTCAAGGATGCCTCGGACCTGGTGGGCAACGTCTACCAGATCCTCTGCAAGGGGATCCCGGCCCCCCAGATCAACTGCGAGGTGGCGGTGCCGCTGCATCGCATGCAGGAGGCGCTGGAGATATTGCAGGCGTGGCAGGAGGCCAACCCCGGCGTGCTGCACTACCCCTTTATCCTGCGCTGCACCGGCCCCTCCGAGGCCTGGCTCAGCGCGGCCTATGGCCAGTCGGTCTGCTGGATTGGTTTCCTGGTCTATCTGGCGGCGGACGGCACCTTCGTCAACGGCTCCATGGAGCAGATGCGCGAGTTGCAACAACTGCTGGTGCCCCTCGGCGGCATTCCGCATTTTGGCAAGCACCTGGCGATGGATCTCTACGACTTCCCTGCCTTGCTTCCGCGCTGGCACGACTTCCTGGCCCTCAAGGGCGAGCTTGACCCCCATGGCCGCTTCGAAAACCGCTGGCTGGCGGATCTGTTTGCCAACAAGTGAGGGTGGCTGTCCCTCTCATCACGCCAGGTTTTAAGGATTTGATATGACAGATATGCAAGATACCCGCATCCCAGTGACCCTGCTGACCGGCTTTCTCGGCAGCGGCAAGACCACACTGCTCAACCACTGGGTGAAGCAGCCCGAGCTCGGCGAGTGTGCCGTGCTGATCAACGAATTCGGCTCGGTGGGGCTGGATCATCATCTGGTACAGCAGGTGGATGAACAGGTGGTGCTGCTCGATTCCGGCTGCATCTGCTGCTCGGTGCAGGGCTCCCTGGTAGAAGCGCTGCAGGGGCTCTTTATGAAGGCCATCCAGCGCAAGATTAAACCCTTCAAGCGACTCATCATCGAGACCACAGGGCTGGCGGATCCGGCCCCCGTGCTGTTTACCCTGCGCGAGGAGGGCTTTATCGCCCAGCGCTATCGTTTCGACGGCACAGTCACAGTCGTCGATGCGGGTCATATCGAGCAGCAGCTTATCCAACAGTATGAAGCGGTGAAGCAGGTAGCGCTGGCGGATCTGCTGGTGGTGAGCAAGGGCGACCTGGTGGATGAGGAGACCCTGACACGGGTCGAGAGCCAGCTGGCGGCCCTCAATCCGGCGGCGCCCATCGAACGGGTGATCAATGGCGAATTGTCACCGATCGTGCTGGAAAAATTGGGCGCCTACAACGAGACGGCCGGGCGCGACGTGCGTCAGCTGCTGGCCTGGCTGCGCACCGAGTCCCCCAAACAGGGGCTGGCCTCGCCGATGCAACCCAAGATGAAGCCATTCGCCGCCAAGGTGGGGACGGCTGCGCCGACCCATTTCGAGCATGGCAACATAGAGAGTTTTTCCCTGCGTATCGGCGAGCCGCTCAAGCCCTCCCGCCTGCTGGCGGCCATCGATGCGGTGCAGGCGCACTATGGCGATGCCCTGCTGCGGCTCAAGGGGATCCTGCAGCTGGAAGGGGAGAGCCAGCCGGTGGTGATCCACGGGGTGCACGGTCAGCTCTATCCGCTGCAGGCTCTGGGGGACTGGCCGGAGGGCAAGGCCCAGTCGCGGCTGGTGTTCATCGTGAAGAGCCAGGACAAGACGGGGATAGAGCGGTTGTTCCTGGATACCCTCAAGGCGCCCGAACCCAGTCTGGAAGAGCAGCTCAGAGCCATGCTCGGCCAGCCGGATGCCTGATAGTCTGATGTGACCCGCTTTTGTGCGGGTCTTTTTTTGTCTGAAGAGGAGGTGGCTGCTCATGCCCGATAGCACACACATGGTTACCCCGGCCCAGCGCAAGTGGCTGCCTCTGCTGACGGCGGTCGGTTTCTTCATGCAGACGCTGGATGGCACCATTCTCAACACTGCCCTGCCCAGCATGGCCGAGGCGCTGGGGGAGAGCCCGCTGCAGATGCAGTCCGTGGTCATCGCCTACATGTTGACGGTGGCGCTGCTCATCCCTGCCTCCGGCTGGCTGGCGGACAGGTTCGGCACCCGTCGTATCTATCTGACTGCCATTCTGTTGTTTACCCTGGGATCTTTGGCCTGTGCTGCCGCCAATACCCTGCCCATGTTGGTGGCGGCCAGGGTGTTGCAGGGGATAGGTGGCGCCCTGCTGATGCCGGTGGGCAGGCTCGCGGTGCTGCGGGTCTACAGCAAGCACGAACTGCTGCGGGTGATGTCGTTCGTCACCATTCCGGGACTGCTTGGCCCCTTGATGGGGCCGGCGCTCGGGGGCTGGCTGGTAGAGGTGGCGAGCTGGCACTGGGTGTTTCTTATCAACCTGCCGGTGGGGGTACTCGGTTTTATCGCCAGTTGGCACTTCATGCCCGATCTGCGCCAGGAGACGGCGAAATTCGACTGGCAGGGGTTTGTGATGTTCAGCATCGGCATGGTGCTGGTGTCGGTAGGTTTGCAGGGATTGGGGGAGCACAGCCTCTCCACCGGCTGGGCGCTGTTTGCCCTTATCTTCGGGTTGGCGGCCATGGCGAGCTACTGGCTCTACGCGGCCAATGCGCAGGAACCGCTGTTCAGCCTGGCGCTGTTCAAGACCAACACCTTCGCCATCGGCATCTGGGGCAACCTGTTTGCCCGCCTCGGCAGTGGTGCCATGCCGTTTCTCACGCCACTGTTTTTGCAACTGGGACTGGGATTCTCGCCGAGCAAGGCGGGGATGACCATGATTCCCACCGTGCTGGGGGCCATGCTGACCAAGACGCTGGTGAACAAGCTCATTCCGCGTATCGGCTATCGCCGCATTCTGATCGGCAACACCCTGGCGCTGGGGGCCATGATCGCCAGCTTCTACTTTATCGACAACCAGCTGCCTTACGAAGTGCTGCTGGGCTGGCTGGCCCTCTTTGGCGCGCTCAACTCCTTGCAGTTTTCCGCCATGAATACCCTGACCCTGCAGGATCTCGGTCCGACCCACGCCAGCAGTGGCAACGGCCTGCTATCGGTGGTGATGCAGCTCTCCATGAGCCTGGGGGTCGCCATTGCCGCCAGCCTGCTTGGGCTCTTCTCCGCCGGGGCTGACGCCGCCGGCGGGCAGTGGCTGGCGGGTTTTCACCTCACCTATCTCTGTGTCGGGCTGCTCTCCATGCTGGCGGCGCTCATCTTCGCCCAGCTGGAGCGGCCTCAGACCCGGAATTGATCGATGGCGCTGGCCAGCTCGCTGGCCTGTTGCTCCACCTGCAGGGTAGCGGACAGGGACTCTTCGGCCTGGCCACGCACCTGGTTGGCGATGTCGCGGATCATCACGGCGTTGCGGTTGATCTCGGCGGCGACAGAGCTCTGTTCCTCCACGGCGGTGGCGATCTGGGTATTCATGTCGAGCACTGCCTCCATCCGCTCCGTGATGAGATTGAGTTGCTCTCCGGCCAGCTGGGCCGCCGAGACGCTTTGCTCGCCATTGTCGCGACACTCACCAATCTGCGCCACCATGCTGGCGGTGCGTGACTGCAGGCTGCCTATGATGGTGGCGATCTCCGTGGTGCTTTGCTGGGTGCGCATCGCCAGGCTGCGAACCTCGTCGGCCACGACGGCGAAACCACGCCCCTGATCCCCGGCCCGGGCCGCCTCGATGGCGGCGTTGAGGGCCAGCAGGTTGGTCTGTTCGGCGATGGCCCGGATCACGTCCAGCACGCTACTGATGGTCTGGCTCTCCTGCGACAGGGCTTCGCCCTCATGGCCGGTTTCATCCAGCCGCTCCGAGAGTTGGCGTATGGTCTGGCCGGTCTGCTGCACGCTGTCGCGGCCCTGTTCGGCGGCGCTGTGGGTGTCGCGGGCGCTGGCGGCGGCGGTTTCTGTGTTGTCTGCAATATTGGCGATGGTGGATTCCATCTCGGTGGCGGCGCTGGCCACCAGATCGCTCTCCTCAAGCTGTTTTGACAAGGCCTGCTGGGTCAGCTCTGCCTGTTGGCTCAGCAGCCGGGTCTGGGACTCCAGGTGCCCGACCGAGCCTTTAACCCGTTCGATAAGGGCGTGAAAGTGATCCAGCATGGTATCGAAGTCACGGCCCATGGCGGCCAGTTCGTCCTTGCCGGTCAATCTGGCACGCAGGGTGAGATCGTTGTTGCTGGTGACCCGACGCATCACGTCGGCCAGCTTGTCGAGGCCGCTCATGATGCTGCGCCCGATGGCAAGGTTGAGCAGCAGGGCGGTGATGATGCCAACGGCACACAACATGATCATCATCCAGGTCTGGCGATCATGCTGGGCATTGACGTAGGTGGTCAGCTCCTTGAGCAGGGTGGCACTTGCCGATGCCATCTTCTGCTCTTTCTGGATCAGGCTGGCGCGCAGGCCATCCTTGCCGGTCAGACCCAGTTGCTGTTCAGCGCTAACCAGCTCCTTGAAGTACTGGCGGTAGCGCTGGAGCAGCTCGGCCTGTTCCGGATTGGCGGCCAGCGCCTCGGCCAGCGGCGTTGCGTTGGCTTCCAGCTGATCCAGGTAGCGTGCATCCCGGCGCAGCATGAAGTCCTTCTCGTTGCGGCGAAGCTGCAACAAGATGACTTCAAGGCGGGGATCGTCGTGCTCCTTGAGGGCCGACTCAAGCGCATGGGTAGCAGCTCTGAGCTTGCCGTAGAGGCCTGCTTCCGGCGTGAGGCCGATCCGTTCCTGCTCGCTCTGCAGTCGTTTGAATTCAGCCTGGTAGTCATCGAGTGCACCACCGAGCACGGTCAGGTGCGCGTCCATCTCCGCTGGCAGGTAGCCTTGGAGCAGCTGGATGGTCTCCCGGATCCGCTGGCTCTGGGCGGCGAACTCGGTGACAAGGGAGGGATCCTTGCGCAGCAGGTATAGCTTCTCGTCGAGCGCCAGCTGGGTGCGTTCGGAGTCAAGCTGCTGGGTCAGTCGCTGTGCCATGGCAAGCTGCTCGTTTCGCTCCGAGAAGTAGGATAGGCCTCCGACCAGCAGCAGCTGGATCAGGGTGATGAGGAAGGCGGACCAAAGTAACTTCTGTTTGACGCTCATTACTGCCTCACAGCAACAGGGGAAGTACCCGTCATTATCGTTCAGTCGAGCAAAAACTTTAATATTATGTTTATTGTCAATAAGTTGCCGCTTCGTCTGTCACCTGACAGTTTGTGAGGAGGACAGACAATCTCGTTCGGGATCAGGCAGTTGTTTTGTTGGTGGCTAGCCGCCCACAAAGTGAGGAAGTACTTCCTTATGGCAGAGGGAAGACAGTCCTCAGGGGGATGGTTGTCGTGAACGTGGCATAAGGCCGCCCCCCGGAGCGGTGACGCGGCTCTTCGGTCCACAGAAGTGGGGCTGACTCAGGTCGTTGCCACGGGCAGATAGCTGACCTCACAGGGCAGCTGTGCCAGCACCCGGGGCAGGTGGGCGGTTTCCAGCAGAAAGGTTTGTTCCGGGTGACCCGGGGTCCAGGTAAAGGCGTGATGGGCGAGCAGTTGCGGATCTATCAGCAGCGGGATGTCGGCGCGCGGCAGAAAGGGGCAGACGGCTCCCGGCAGGCAGCCGATCTGCGCCTGCATCTCCTCGGCCGTGCAGATGGAGGGTTTGGCTCCCAGGGTGGCCTTGACAGCCTTGTTGTCGAGCCGCCCGTCCCTGTGGGTCAGCAACAGGGCGAAACGGCCATCCTTGAACTTGAGAAACAGGGTCTTGCTGAACTCCGCCTGCCAGCCAAGGCGTGCCTTGACCTGCTCGTCGGTGGCGTAATCGAGGATGGGCTCGTGTTGATAACGCTGATGGGGCAGATCGGCGAGCAGCTGGCAATTGAAGTGATGGATGGTATCGAGTGGCATCTACTCCTCCTTTTCATGGGAATTATCCTGCCAGCAGTACAGGGCAAGGGCCAATCATGCTTTCTAATCTGTCATAAGCGACAAGGGCACCGAGGTGCCCTTGTCGATCAGCTGTGCTGCAATGCCGGTGCTTCCCAGTGAAAGGGAATGGGGCAGAGCCGCTGGGAGGCCTTGTCATAGGCGTGCCACAGTTCGTCCATGGTGTGGCCATCGAGCGGATGACGCAGGGCCGGTGCCAGCTCGGCCAGTGGCCACAATACGAAGGCGTTGGTGAGTATCTCGCCGCGGGGCAAGGTGATCGGTGTGTCACAAACCAGATCGCCATAGAGCAGCAGGTCGAGATCCAGGGTGCGGGGTGCGAACTTCTTGGCATCCGGTTCGCGGCCGTGGGCAAACTCCATGGCGCGCAGGCGCTGGCAGACGGCCGCCAGTGGAAGATCGGTCTGCGCCGCCACCACCAGGTTGTAGAAGGGGCGACCATTGAAGCCCACCGCCTCGCTCTCGAATACCCGTGACACCAGCAGCTCGCCAAACTCGCCGTACAGGGCATCAAGACCGGCGCGGATATGGCGCTCCCGCTCTATGTTCGAGCCCAGGCTGATATAGAGGGTGGTCATCAGTTGGCGCTCGCTACCGGTGTGCGATGGCGCAGGATCTCGACGCCGACGCCTTCGGCATTGGGTACGGCACCGGGCTTGGTGAGAGTCACTTTGACCCACAGTACCCGCTCATCGGCAAGCACCAGGGTGGCGACCTGCTCAGCCATAGTTTCGACCAGTTCGACTACCTTGCCGCTGACATGTTCACAGATCCGGTTGGAGAGGTCGGCATAATCCAGTGCCAGCTTGATATCGTCGGTTGCGGCGGCGGGGCGGTTGTCGAACCCCATCTCAAGGTCAAACCGGAGTTTCTGGCGAATGCCCTTCTCCCACTCATATACACCTATGGTGGTCAAAACCTCGAGTCCGCGAATAAACACCTTGTCCATGACTGTACTTCTTCTTTACTCTTGATGGGCTGTGATGACAGCGCAGGGATGCTGGCCGGGCGACATGCTTGCCGAGGCTGTCTGGTTGGGCAAAGGGTCCAAGCCAGCGTATGTGGCCCGCATCATACCCCATTCATATCGTGGTAAAAACGACCAAGATGACGGCCCTGACGATTTTGATGATTATTCTGGCCTACCTGGGTGGTTCACTATCCAGTGCTGTGCTGGTCTCCCGCTTCACCGGTCTGCCTGATCCGCGGGATCATGGCTCCCACAATCCGGGGGCGACCAATGTGCTGCGCCTCGGTGGCCGGATGGCGGCTCTGGTGGTCTTGCTGCTCGATGTGATCAAGGGAATGGCCCCCGTCTATCTCGCCTGGTTTTTGCAAATCAAACCCGTCTACCTCGGCTTTATCGGCGTGGCGGCCTGTCTTGGCCACATGTATCCCCTCTTCTTCCATTTCCGGGGAGGCAAGGGGGTGGCGACGGCGCTGGGAACCATGCTGCCCATCGGTTATGGCATGGGAGGCGCCGTGATAGGTACCTGGCTGCTGGTACTGCTGGTGAGTGGCTACTCATCTTTGGCTTCCATCATTACCGTACTGTTGACGCCGCTCTTTACCTACCTGCTCAAACCCGAATATACCTTGCCGGTTTCGCTGCTCTCCTGCCTCATCCTGATCCGCCATCACGAGAACATTGCCCGTTTGCTCAAGGGAGAAGAACCCAGGGTGTGGGGGCGCAAGCGCAGGGCCAGTGAGGGGGAAGTGGAGGAAATGGGGCGCGTTGAGCAAAAAAGAGACGAACGAGACAAAAAGTGAAATTTCCCGTTGACCACCAGCCTTAAAATCCGTTTAATAGCGCCCACGCCCAGATAGCTCAGTCGGTAGAGCAGGGGATTGAAAATCCCCGTGTCGGCGGTTCGATTCCGTCTCTGGGCACCAAATTTTGGTGTCATGAAATAAAAATTCGTTCATGCGCAATGGTTTGAAGTGTGCCGGCTTAGCTCAGTAGGTAGAGCAACTGACTTGTAATCAGTAGGTCACCAGTTCGATTCCGGTAGCCGGCACCATTTGCCCAGATAGCTCAGTCGGTAGAGCAGGGGATTGAAAATCCCCGTGTCGGCGGTTCGATTCCGTCTCTGGGCACCACTTACAATTCCTCCTTAGTTCAGTCGGTAGAACGGCGGACTGTTAATCCGTATGTCACTGGTTCAAGTCCAGTAGGAGGAGCCAACACAAAAGCCCAGCTGAAAAGCTGGGCTTTTTTTTATCCGTTTCGTCATGGTGACGAGCGGCTCGCTTGTTGCCGTCGTCGACCGTCACCATCTGTCGCCGGGCGTTGACTGTTTGTTGCGTCAAGCCATCTCATCCGCAAACAGGGTTCCACCTTGATCCATTATGGAGATACGGGGCTTGGATGGCCGGAGAATATCGCTTCCTCATTATTAATCTGCAGATGACTGGCTATAGTAAATAATAAAGTTAATTACTTTATAATCGACATTTACAATGCGGTTTATCTGTTCTATATTTATTTGAATGGTTGTTTTGTTATGCAGTTGAAGTTCATTTTATAGCTGATAGAACAATTAAATGCAGTCTATTTGATGAGATATATGGGGAATGTTATGCATAATGAACGTTATCTTGATACAGCCGAACTGGATAAATTAAATTCCGGCGGTGATATAACCATGCCAGTATCATTTATCCTTGATATATCTCGTTCCAAATCACTGCAAGATGTGTTGAATGTGGTGGCAAACTGGATTCACCATTTATTTAAAGCCGAACGAGTCAGTATTACAATTAAAGAAAATGAACATTTCCTGAAGCTTTATTCCATTTCCGGTAATCGGGCCATTCCTCTTGATTTTCTTATGCCCATTAAAGATACATTTGTCGGTGGTGTATTTTCATCGGGTCGTTTGGCCATCTGTGATGATTTGAGCATGTCTGACAAGCTGGACTGCCAGATGTTGTATCACAAGGGGATGGGCTGTTGCATGGATGCCCCCATGCTGCAAGGTGACAACTGTATCGGCACCCTGAATGTGGCGCATCAGGATAAATTTTTTTACTCAACGAGAGACGCTGTCATTTTACAGTGTCTGGCCCATTGGCTTGCCCTCAATATCCAGCTCTATCTGCAAGTCGATGAAATGAAAGTGCTGGCTTCTACCGATTATCTTACCGGCATATACAACCGCAGGGCATTCATGGCAGAAGGGCAGAGCCGGGTCGCCCATTCGTTATTGACGGGGGTTCCCTGTACCGTGGCGATTCTTGATATCGACAATTTCAAGGAGTTGAATGATCGCTATGGTCATGAGGCGGGAGACCTCGTGCTCAGGCAGTTGGCTGCTGCCGTTTGCACCGTCGTCCGGGAGCATGATGTATTTGCCCGCATTGGCGGGGAAGAGTTTGCATTGATTATTGCCGGGGCCTCCCATGATGACAGCGATGATATTTTTGAAAAAATAAGAGCCTTGATTGAAGAGTTGCTTATCGAATATGGCGAATACACCATTCAAGTCACGACCAGCATAGGGGCGTCAGTCTCCACCCCTGCGGATGTCGAGATCGGACATCTTCTGCGAAGAGCGGACATGGCGCTCTATCAAGCCAAGAGTGCCGGCAAGAACAGGGTAATCTTCGAGTTGTAACGGACTTCTGTACTGGCCTGCGAAGGTGGACGAATCGCTGGGGCAGGCCCTGTCGCCCGCAATGCTGCGGGCATCGATCTTCCCCGAAAATTTACCTAGCATGGAAACTTTGGCGAGCCAAACATGCCGCCGTTACCTTACTGTCGAGAGAATCCACAAGATGAAAATGCGTCCCCTGTTGTTGCTGAGTGTCCTGCTGCTGGGCGGGTGTAGCGTCAATCCCTATCGTTGGCCCGGCAGTGAGCCCCAGACGCCTGCCCCGAGCGAGCCAGTCACCCAGCCTCCCGTGACTCAACCCGAGGTGAAACCGCCGGTACAAAAACCGGTGGCACCGACCGCGCTGGCCGTGGCCATGGCGGATGCCTTCGTCCAGGCCCCCGAGGTGCGGGAGCTGGCCAATGGCAACCCTGTGCTGCTGCTCACGCCACCCCAGAATGGAACGGGGGAATCTCTCGACACACGCCCCATGGCGGCGGCCATGATCAAGCGGATCCAGTCCAAAAGCGAGTTTCGCTTCGTCGACCCGGGCCAGGTCGCGGCCATCACCAGCCAGCTCGAATATCAGCAAGGGGGAGTCAATCCTGCCTCTTTGGTCCGCCTGGGACGCCAGACCGGGGCGGGTTACATGCTCTACGGGGATCTGGTGCAACAGGGGGGACGTTATCGGCTTGCCATGAGCCTGATGGATCTGCGCAGTGGCGAACTGCTCTGGAATGCGAGCCGCTTCGCCAGCCGATAGTTTGGACTTTGTCGGGGTCACCACGGCACCAGGCCAGAGGTGACCCTTGCGGGCCGGTGGGGGGATGGCAGCCTCCCTTCAACAGATACCGGTTGTCGCGTTCCTTTACCCTTGCCCCTGCGCATACGCTATGGCCAGCGAGGCCGATAGTGATTGCTCGCTTGCCATCATCAACAATTCCTCACACCAGAGCCGCCATGGCAGTCGGTGGCACACCACCTTGTCTCAGAGCATCGGGAAGTAGCAGGCGGTGATATCGACGGGCTGATCCGCGCAACCCGGTTGATAAAACTGCCAGCCGGCGTCCGAGAAGGCGCGCAGCTCGCTCTCGACAAATGCCAGCGCCAGGCTCAGAGCCTGCAGGGCATCGATACCATGGATAAAGGTCTTGTCACGCAGGCCGGCGAGCTTCACCTTGCAGCGATGGTCACCGTTGGCGGATCTGGTGTCAGGTCTGGGCCTGTGGATGGCAATCTTCAGGCGAAGTTGCTCACCCTCTGGGCTGACGACATCGAACCTGGCGGTGACTAGGGTCTTCTTCATCCGGATATTCCTTTTCCGTTGGTGGGTACAGGCTTGATGAGCCCTGGCCGGGGACCAGAAGGCGCTCTGGGGTATCAGCCTAATGGAACCTGGAGACTCAAACAATCTGCTGTCAGCTCATGGCTGATGCCAAAATGAATCAGAGCCTCTCATGCTGGTGTTGCTGAATACCGGCAAAGAGCTTGGTTGATTACCAGGTTGAACATTATTTGCGCATCAAAGTTCATCGCTGGTTGAATTTGATGTTCGCTCCGGGTCCGGCACGGTACGATATTTTGACAGTCAGCCAGCCTTTCGCTGTCTGAGACTCGCAGGAGGAGACGGAATGGAGCTTTCGGTCAAGCAACTCTATGAAGTGATGGCCCAACTGCCGGATCCTCTCTTTATCCTGAGCGAAGATGGCTACTACATCGAATACCTGGGCGGGATGGAGGAGCAGTCCTATCAGGACGGCAACCCCCTGACGGGAAAGAGACTGTTCGACGTACTGCCTGCGGTGATGGCGCAATGGGTGATGGAACAGGTGATGCTGGCGCTGGATAGTGGCCAGATCCAGGTGGTGGAGTATGATCTTGCGGCCACTGAGGTGGCAGGGATCGATGCAGCCGTCGGGCCGCAAGGGATGCAGCGATTCGAGGGCAAGATTGCCCCCTTGCCCTCTCTGTATGAGGGGAAGCGAGCGGTCGTCTGGGTAACCCGCAATATTACCTGCCAGCACGAGCTGCAGCAGCGACTGAAATTGCAAAGCGAAACCGATCAGCTCACCGGTCTCTACAACCGGCGATTCTTCTTCGATCACTGGGCCCGGTTGCAGCAGGGGGAGGGTCATGGCCTTATCATGCTGGACATCGACCATTTCAAGCAGGTCAACGATCGTTTCGGCCATCAGGAAGGCGATCGGACCCTGCAACGTTTCTGCGAGTGTGTGGCGACCCAGTTGCGCAGCGAGGATCTCTTTGTTCGTAGCGGCGGCGAGGAGTTTCTGATCTTGCTGCCGCGGCTGGACGAACTGACGTTATTGCGCATTGCGGAGCGGATCCGTGCGGCTGTGGCGGCCCTGGCCGCCGACCCTGTTACGCTGACCGTCAGTCTGGGTACGACGCTGGTGCGACCGGGTGAGGATATCAATCTGGCGTTGGCGCGCGCCGACGAGTGGCTCTATCGTGCCAAGCGGGCAGGGCGCAACCGGGTGGCTCACTGCCCATCGCGCTGACGGCCGGCCATCAGTGATTAATAATATCGTCCACCTTCGCTATTATTTCATTGAGGTGGAATTAAGCTCATTTTATTTATTGAAGGTTTTTTACGCCATCATGTTAATATTAATAGGTCGGCTAGTTCTCATTAATCTTGTTGAGAAAAAAGCCGTGGTTTTACCATTATGTTATCAGGGCGCTGTCGCACAGCCCTGACAAGACTGGAATGATACATTTTATTGTTTTTTGAAACATCTCGGTTTAAACGGTCATGAATTATTAACCTTGACCTTGATGATGATTTCAATGATGGTAAAACGGCATTTTCGTATTGCCCCGGCGTGCATTATTGAATGTCGGTGGATTTATTATGGTACGAAGTATTCGATATTTTATTGAATATCGCTTGCCAGTTATTTCTGGCCAATAAAAATAATGATGACAGAACAATAAGGTATGTATCGCAATGAGTCTTGCTATTGCAGAAAAGAGTAATACTGTTTCAAAGTTGAAATGGGAGAAAAGTGATTCGGTATGGACCATGGGGCTATATGCCACAGCTGTGGGGGCCGGCACTTTATTTCTCCCGATTACCGTAGGCAGTAACTCCTCGGTTATCTTGCTGTTTATTTTATTACTGGCGTTTCCACTTTCTTATTATTCTCACCGTGCGCTGAGCCGGTTTGTGCTCTCCAGTTCCCATCGGGAGGGAGACATCACCCATGTGGTGGTGGAGCACTTTGGCGCCAGAGCCGGCCAATTGCTGATGCTGGTCTACCTGATGGCCTTTTACCCCATCATTCTGGTCTACAGCATCTCCATCACCAATGCGATCCAGAGCTTCCTGGTGAACCAGCTGGGGAGTGCCGCGCTCCCTCGTGGCTGGCTGGTACTCGGGGTCATGCTGGGTCTGCACCTGATCCTGCTGGCGGGCAAGCATATAGTGGTATCGGCCATCAGCGTGCTGGCCCTGCCCATGGTGGCGTTTCTGCTTGGCCTCTCCTTCTATCTGCTGCCCCAGTGGAGCCTCTCCTATTTTACCGAGAGCCAGGCGGTGGATTGGCATGATCCCGCCTTCTGGAAATCCCTCTGGCTTATCGTGCCTGTGATGGTGTTCTCTTTCAGCCATGCTCCCATCATCTCCTCATTCAGCGCGGCCCAGAAGAAGCGGGATCATCAGCATGCGGACCAGCTCAGCAGACGCATCATCAAGTGCAGCAGCCTGCTGATCTGCGGCAGCGTGATGTTTTTTGTCGTGAGCTGCGTGATGAGCCTGAGCCAGGCCGAGATGGCGCTGGCCCGTACCGACAATATTTCCGTGCTGTCGGCGCTGGCGAACAAGTTCTCCAACCCGTTGATTGCCTATGTGGGGCCGCTTATCGCCATCCTGGCCATGTCGAAATCCTTCCTCGGCACTTCCATGGGGGTGAGCGAAGGAACGGTGAGCATGGTGAGTGGCGCCTGCCAGGGGCTCGGGCTCTCCCTCAAGGAGTCGACCATTACCCGGGTCTCCTCCCTGATCCTGTTCGTCGTGACTGGGGTCATCACTTACCTCAATCCCAACGTGCTCGACATCATAGAGCGCATCAGCGGGCCGCTCATCGCCGTGATCCTGTTTCTGCTGCCTGCCTGTTCCATCTATCGCTTGCCCGCGCTCAGGCGCTATCGCGGGGCGAGCACCCTGTTTGTGCTGGTGATGGGGCTGCTTGCCATCTCGGCCCTTATCTACGATCTGTTCTGACGAACCGGATCCGGCACAATGCAAAAAGGGCGGCCCATGGCCGCCCTTTTCATATTTCTGGCTGTCAGCCAAACAGGGTCGAGATATTTTGTCCCGCCATCAGCAGGCCGATGGCCAGGGCGCTGAACCAGACCAGGGTCGCCGTGACCAGCAAATAACCGCCAGCGACGAACAGGCCATCGCGCTGCAGCATGCCGGTGCTTAGCAGCAAAATGGCCCAGGCCGGCATGGCGTTGGTGAAGGGGATGGCACCCAGGGGGAGCATCAGCAGCAGGGCCGCCAGCATGATCAGCAGGCCATTGCAGCGGTTGATGGTGGTACTGCCAGTCAGCAACAGCAGGCGCGGGCGGATGAAGCGATCGATGCGGGCCAGCAGATCCGCCCCCTTGTGCAGGGTCGGCTTGAGCTGATCCGCAGCGAAGCGACGTTCCATCAGAAAAGCAGGCAACCAGGGCACCCGGTTGAGAGTGATGCCGATGCCGATAAACAGGATCAGCAGACCAAACGGAGTGCTGACGCCCGGAATGGAGACCGGCAGCAGAAAGGGCACGGTGAGCAGCACGCAAAACAGCAGCATGCCCTGTTCTCCCACCAGGGTCAGCATCTGGCGCAGGCTGATGTGGCTCTCGTCGATGGCGTGTGCCGTGGATCGCAGGGTATCCGAGAGCGTGCTTTGTGGATCTTTGAGTTGCGCGGCAACCATGCCTGATGTCCTTCTGATGAGTGCTGAGGGTCACCATGACCCGGTTGCGCGTCAGAATACGGGGGCAAGGTTAATAGCGGATGAATAGGGGGAGCAGATAGCGAAGCGCCGCCCCGATCTGGCGGCGGGGCGAGCGGTTCATTTGATGCCGAATGTGATGCGGCTGAGGGGCTCGTTGACGTCGAACAGCTTGTATTGCACGTCGCTGGCGCCCATGGCAAGCACTCGCTGTTCGTGCATCTGCACGTATTGCCGTGCGCTCGCCTCATCCTCGAACAGATAGATGCCACCTGCTTCGCCGGTGCGCGGGTTCTCCGTCCATATCTTGGAGATAAAACCGGGCTCGCGGGTGATGGACTCGGCCAGCGGCACGGCGGCCTCGGTCAGTGCCGGCCCCATCTGCTCGGCGGGAAAGGTGAAATGGATTTGCAGCAAACTGGGCATGACGGCTTCTCCTGTTGAATGATACGACTCGTCGCATCATAGGAAGCCGGCATTTGGGCTGCAAGAAAGCACATTTTCGTGGCATAGTTACCCTGAAGTAACCATTAGCGAGGTACGCCTTGAACCCGCCCCTCTGTCCTGCCTATGAGGTGTTGCGACTGCTGAACGGAAAATGGAAACCGGCCATCCTGTTTCATCTGCAAAGCCAGACCCTGCGTTTTGGCGATCTGCGTCGCCGTTTGCCCGCCGTCAGCCAGAAGGTGCTCACCGCCCAGCTCAAGGAGCTGGAGAGTGACGGTGTCATCAGCCGGACCCTCTATCCCAGCGTGCCTCCCCGCGTGGAGTATGCCCTGACACAATTGGGCACGGCTCTGCTGCCCCTGTTGCAACAGATGCATGACTTTGCTCTTGCCAACGCCGGGTTGCTGGCACAGAAGCAGGATGCGACTTAGGTCGCTTAGTGCCAGCCATGTCTCTTATGTCTCTTATCCGCAGATGATCAGGGGAGGGATGCCCTTCGCCAGGGGATGAGCCTGACCCTATGCCCGGTGTCAGTGAGCTCTCGCTGCACTCTTTCCTTCCGCTAGTTGCCGAATGCCTGCGCTCATATCCAGCCAGATCTCTCCTGTTCGTGGGGCACGCCCGTTTTCTTGTCATATCGCAGCCAGATCATTCCTGGTGATGACGGATCTTCCCGATATTGGCTCGCCAGCGGCCAAGAGGCGTCCCTGGTTTGGCTGCGCCGTTCTGGTGCGCCCGCCATGACCTGCCCTGTCACGGGGCGGTCGAGGGCTGGATGGCGCATCTCGTGCGCCAACTTGGTGCGACAGATGCTTGCTTATAAGTCAATTGCTTGATTTTATTGAATTTTAATTTTTGGCTCACTTTATGCTTTTTATCTGTCAGGTGGTGTCTGCGGCCATCGGTGACAGCAGTCATGATGGCGCTCCTGTGCAGACTCCTCCCCGTGCCGGGCACGGGCGTGATTTTGGCAAGCCGTGAACAGTGCTGCGGCCGCCACGGATTCAATCAAGGAAACGGAGCCGGTCATGGACCGGCACGACAGGGAAGGAGAGTGCTCTATGGTCAAAAAATGGATGATGGCGGGTTTGCCAATACTGTCTGCCTTGCTGGCTACCCCAAGTTGGGCCGAAGAGGTCGCTCAGGTGCAGGCTGCGGCCACTATCACCATCAACAAGGGGGACAATACCTGGATGCTGCTGTCGGCGGCGCTGGTGATCCTGATGTCGATCCCCGGTCTGGCGCTCTTCTACGGCGGCCTGGTTCGCGCCAAGAACATGCTGAGCGTGTTGATGCAGGTATTCACCCTGTTTGCCCTCATCTGCGTGCTGTGGGTGATCTACGGTTATTCGCTGGCCTTCACCGAAGGAGGCAGCTTCTACGGCTCCTTTAGCAAGGTGCTGCTCGCGGGGGTCACACCTGATTCGATCGCCGCCACCTTCAGCAAGGGGGTCGGCATCAGCGAATTCATCTACGTGGTGTTCCAGGGGGCATTTGCCGCCATCACCTGCGGCCTGATCGTCGGAGCCTTTGCCGAGCGCATCAAGTTCTCCGCCGTGCTGCTGTTCTCGGTGATCTGGTTCACCTTCGCTTATATCCCGCTGGCCCACATGGTGTGGTACTGGGCCGGCCCCGATGCCTACACGGACGCCGCCGCGGCTGATGCCGCCAACGCCACCGCGGGTTATCTGTTCCAGCATGGGGCCCTCGACTTTGCCGGCGGCACAGTGGTGCACATCAACGCCGCCGTGGCCGGTCTGGTCGGCGCCTATCTGGTGGGTAAACGCCTGGGTTACGGTCGCGATCCCATGACTCCCCACAGCCTCACCATGACCATGATCGGGGCCTCCCTGCTCTGGTTTGGCTGGTTCGGTTTCAACGCGGGGTCGGCTCTGGAGGCCAATGGCACGGCGGCGCTGGCCTTCGTGAACACCTGGGTGGCACCGGCGGGCGCGGCCCTCTCCTGGACCTTGGCCGAGTGGGTGATGAAGGGACGTCCCTCCCTGCTGGGCGCCGCTTCCGGTGCCGTCTCCGGTCTGGTGGTGATCACGCCGGCGGCCGGTTTCGTCGGGGTCGGTGGCGGTCTGGTGATGGGCCTTATCAGCGGTGTGGCCGGCCTGTGGGGGGTTCACGGTCTCAAGCGCTGGCTGGGCGCTGACGACAGCCTGGACGTGTTCGGGGTGCACGGGGTGTGCGGCATTCTCGGCGCCCTGCTGACCGGCGTCTTTGCCAGCCCGGATCTGGGCGGTACCGGGGTGTGGGACTATGTCTCCAACCAGGTGGCCGACGGCTATTCCATCCTGGCCCAGGTGAAGGTTCAGGCCATCGGGGTGGGGGTCACCATCCTCTGGTCCGGCGCCGTGGCTGCGGTGGCCTACAAGGTGATCGATATGGTGATCGGATTGCGGGTGAAGGACGATGCCGAGCGGGAGGGGCTGGATGTCACCACCCACGGCGAGAAGGCCTACAGCATGTGATCCTGGTTTTGCCAGACCACAAAAAAACCGCCGGGAGACCGGCGGTTTTTCATTGTTATCGAGAGAGGGCGAGCTGCTTAGTTGACCACGGCGACGTTGATGGTGCCGTTGCCCTGGGTCATGCGAACCCGGGCGCCCGGAACGAAGGTCGGGCTGGCTTTCTGGACCACCACGATGGATTCCCCGGTCTCTTTCTTGATCTCGAGCTCGACGCCATCAACCTGGTTGAACTTGTCTCCGGCGGCCTTGCCTGCGGCTGCACCGGCGATGGCGCCCCCGGCTGCAGCCAGGTCACGGCCGGTACCGCCGCCAATGGTGCTGCCCAGCAGGCCGCCGACCACTGCGCCACCTATGGTGCCGAGCAGGGCGTTCTCTTCGGCCTGGATCTTGACCGGGCGGGTCGAGATGATGGTGCCGTAGCTGACGGTTTGTACCTGTTTGGCGCGATCCTTGGTGTAGACATCGCCGGAGTAAACATCGCTATTGGCGCAGCCAGTGATGGTGGTGGCGGCAAGCATGGCAATGATGGTCATACGTTTAAACATGGTGGTTCTCCTGCACTGCACGCAATTTGAACAATCTGGTTGGTGAGTCGCACTCTACTCCAACCCGGTTGCACATGAAATTGGCAAAATGTAACCAATTATGTGTCCTGAGGGTGGCTTTGTCCTTGAATCCAGCCTGTACCAGAGAGTTTTTTCGCCAGTACCAGGCGATCTTCTCCCGGGCCGAAGTAGCCTGCGACTTCCTCCATCAGCTGGTAGCCGAGGCGGTAGTAGAGACGCTGGGCCGGGTTGGCGGGATCGACGGTGAGCCGCAGCTCGTCGACATTCAGGGCTCGCTGGTTCACCTCCATCTGGCGCATCATCCGCTCGGCCAGGCCGAATCCGCGTGCCTCTGGCAGCACCGCCAGCGACAGCACCCAGCCTTGCGCGCGATCCTGGCCAAATCCCCCCAGCACATAGCCCACCAGATGCCCTTCATGCTCTGCCACCAGCAGCAGCTGTGGCCACAGATCCATGGCCTGGCGGAAGAAAAAGGCCGGATAGAGATCCTCGCCAAAGACCTTGGCATCGATCTGCCAGATCCCGTGCATGTCGGCATGGGTGGCGGTGCGCAAAACGGGCGGGGTGTGGTGCATCAGGACTCCATGGTTGCAGTAGTTCGCCGTTGAGCGGGAGGTCAACGGCAACAAAGGAGCCATAGGGTACTGGCCATCCCTTGCCCGATGCAAGGGGGCATTCAGGGCGGCAGCGGGCGACTGTGGGGCAGTTTGGGCGCCTTGCGCAAGCGGTCGAGCAGGTGGCGCAGGGTAAGCCAGGGGTGATGCCACAACATGCGCGGGCCGCTCCATTTCATGACCTGGAGGATCTGCTTGCGCATCGCGGAGGCGTAACAGTGGATGCCGCAGTTGGCGCAGGTCGGTTTGTGATCGTGGCCATAGCGACAGCGATTGAGCCTTTGGTAGGCAAAATCCCTGAGCTGGTGGCAGCGTTGGCAATGGGGATCCTGGTGATGATGCTGGCAGTAGAGGCGGATCATGGCGCTGACCGTCTTTTGCTCGCGCATCAGTCTGGGGTGGTCACTCGTCTCGCTGTGGGTAGCAGCGTGTGAGCCCCCGGCTGGGCTGGCATGATGACTTTTCATGGGCGCCATTTTCCTGACCCGCCCGCCGAGGGTGTTGATACAGGTCAAAAGGGGGGGCAAAAAAACAGGGCCCGTGGGCCCTGTGTCATCAGATGAGGCTGGTTGCCTGCTCAAGCCAGGCGAGATCGTCCCCGTCGAGCAGCGGACTCAGGCGGCGGAACACCTCGGCATGGTATTCGTTGATCCAGCGGAACTCGTCCGGGCTCAGCAGGTTGCGATCGATGAGGCGGATATCGAACGGCACATAGGTCAGGCGCTCGAAGCCCAGCATCGGCAGCTCGCCAACCTGCTCCTGCTCGGTCACCACCACCAGATTCTCACAGCGGATGCCGAAGGCATCTTCCCGGTAGTAACCCGGTTCGTTGGAGAGCACCATGCCCGGTTGCAGGGGGACCATGCTCCCTTTCGGAGAGATGCGCTGCGGACCTTCGTGCACGCTGAGGAAGTGGCCGACCCCGTGACCGGTACCATGGTCATAGTTGTAGCCGGCCTGCCACAGCGGCATGCGGGCCAGCACATCGAGCTGGATACCGGCGGTGCCGCGCGGGAAGCGGGCCTGATCTAGGGCGATGTGGCCCTGCAGCACCCGGGTGAACATGGCTTTCTGTTCGTCGGTCACCTCACCCACCTTGATGGTGCGGGTGATATCGGTGGTGCCGTCCAGATACTGACCGCCGGAGTCCACCAGATAGAGGCTGTCCTGACCGAAGGGGCGCGGCGTGCCGTTGCCATGGTGGTAGTGGCACATGGCGGCGTTGGGGCCCAGCGCCGAGATGGTATCGAAGCTCGGCTCGATATAGTGTTCCTGCTCGCGGCGGAAGGTTTCCAGCTGGTCGGCCAGGGTGCCTTCGTCCATGCCCTCGAAGGAGCTTGCGGCGATCTGCCGATCCAGCCAGGCGAGGAAGCGGGTCACGGCCACGCCGTCGCGCAGGTGGGCGGCGCGCATGCCGGCCAGCTCCACCTCGTTCTTGCAGGCTTTCGGCAGCATGGTGGGGTCCTGGCCGGCGACCAGGATGGCGCCCGCCTCTTCCATCACCAGCTGGGTCCAGGCGTTGGCGCTGTCCGGGTCGGCCAGCACCTTCTGCTGATCCTCACCGATGCGTACCAGCACGTCACCCAGCTTGTCGATGGGGTAGACGGAGACGTCCTGACCCACGTGCTGGCTGAAGGCGAAGCAGTCGATCTTGTCGGTATCGACGAAGAAATCCACAGTGGTGTTGGCGTACAGCACCGCAAAGCCCAGCACCACCGGCAAGCGCTCGATGTCGCGGCCACGCAGGTTGAGCAGCCAGTTGATGGGCTCGGCCTGGGTCAGCAGCACCGCATCCAGACCGCGCTTGCGCAGATCCGCCGCCAGCAGCTCACGCTTGGACTGGCTGGACTGGCCAGCCAGCTCCTCGCTGTAGAGAATGACCGGGCTCTTGGTCGGCGCGGGGCGATCGGTCCAGTGCAGGTCGATGGGGTTTTGCTCGACGCGCACCAGCTCGATGCCGCGCTCGGCCAGCAGCGCCTTGGCTTGCTTGTACCAGGTCAGGCTGTGCAAACGTGCATCGAAACCGACCCGGGCGCCGGACGGCAACTGTTCGGTCAGCCACTGCACGTGGGGATTGTCATTCAGGTGAAGAAACTCGAACAGCTCGGCGGGGGTCTGCATGCGGGCCTGCACCGTATAGCGGCCATCGACAAACAGGGCGGCGCGCTGAGCCATGATGATGGCGACGCCGGCGGAACCGTTGAAACCCGTGATCCAGTCCAGTCGCTCGGCGTAGGCGGGGATGTACTCGCCCAGGTGCTCATCATCGTGGGGGATGATAAAGGCGTCCAGCTCCTGCATGGCCAGCTCGGCCCTGACTTGGGCGACGCGGGTTTCAATCAACTCGAAATTATTCATATCGTTATGCCAGATGGTTGCTATATGAGTGTTCAGTTGTTGTGGCTGCTGTCCAGGATCCGCTTGATCGACTGGCCTGCGGCCTCGATATGCTGCTTGAGCAGCACCACCGCCTCGTGCTTGCGCCGGGCGCGACATAGCTCCAGCAGCTGGGCGTGTTCACGCTCCGCCTTGTCCACGCCATCGCTGGCAAACAGCAGCTCGAAGCGGACATAACGGTCACAGCTCAGGTTGATCTGGGCGATGAGATCCAGTGCCTGGGGGCGGCCGGCAGCCTGATAGAGGGTGGCGTGAAAGCTGTGGTTCAACTCGGCCCAGTGTTCGATCTGGGTGCCTGACTCCAGGGCGTGATCGAACTGGGCGAGGATCGCCTCCGCTTGCGCGAAGGTGGCTTCGGTCATCTTGTCGACGGCATGAAACAGGGTATCGGCTTCCAGCAACGCTCGCAAATAAAACAGTTCCTCGATGGCCGAGGCGTCCAGCATGGTGACCACGGCGCCGCGATGGGCTTCGAACTTCACCAGCCCCTGGGCCTCCAGCTGCATCAGGGCTTCCCGCACCGGGATGCGGCTCACCGCCAGCTCCTTGGCGATGGCATCCTGGCGCAAGGGGGCGCCGGCGGGAATTTCCCCACGGAGGATCCGGCCACGGAGGTTTTCCATCACCATCTGGGTTCGGGTCTTGTAGGGTGGGGTCATGGCAGGGTCACGATAGCGCGTTACGAAATTGTATATTGTATAAAGTTTGGCTGAATCTACCCCGTTGGGGCGAGCAAGGCAAGGTTTACGGGCGTCCAGCCCAATGCCAGCAGCGTTCGGAGCCTGTGTAAAAAACAAAAATGCCGGTCAGCAAGGCTGACCGGCATGATTCACTCGTCGCGAGGAGTTATTACAGCTGCGGACCAGCCGCCACCAGGCGCTTGCCCTCGTCGTTGTCGGTGAAGCGCTCGAAGTTCTTGATAAAGCGCTGGGCCAGATCCTGAGCCTTGGCATCCCACTCGGCCTTGTCGGCGTAAGTGTCGCGCGGGTCGAGGATCGCCGGGTTCACGTCGTGCAGCTCGGTCGGCACTTCCAGGTTGAAGATCGGCAGAACCTTGGTCGGCGCCTTCTCGATGGAGCCATCGAGGATGGCGTCGATGATGGCGCGAGTGTCCTTGATGGAGATGCGCTTGCCGGTACCGTTCCAGCCGGTGTTGACCAGGTAGGCCTCGGCGCCCGCCGCTTCCATCCGCTTCACCAGCTCCTGGCCGTACTTGGTCGGGTGCAGGGAGAGGAAGGCCGCGCCAAAGCAGGAGGAGAAGGTCGGAGTCGGCTCTGTGATGCCGCGCTCGGTACCGGCCAGCTTGGCGGTGAAGCCTGACAGGAAGTGGTACTTGGTCTGCTCCTTGGTCAGCTTGGCGACCGGCGGCAGCACACCGAAAGCGTCGGCGGTCAGGAAGATCACCTTGGTGGCATGACCCGCCTTGGAGACCGGCTTGACGATGTTTTCGATGTGGTAGATGGGGTAGGAGACACGGGTGTTCTCGGTACGGGAGCCATCGTCGAAGTCGATGGTGCCGTCGGCAGCCACGGTCACGTTTTCCAGCAGCGCATCGCGGCGGATGGCGTGGTAGATGTCCGGTTCGGCCTCTTCGGAGAGCTTGATGGTCTTGGCGTAGCAGCCCCCTTCGAAGTTGAACACGCCGTGGTCGTCCCAGCCGTGCTCATCGTCACCGATCAGCTGGCGCTTGGGATCGGTAGAGAGGGTAGTCTTGCCGGTGCCGGAGAGGCCGAAAAAGATGGCCACGTCGCCGTCCTGACCCACGTTGGCGGAGCAGTGCATGGAGGCGATGCCGCGCAGGGGCAGGAAGTAGTTCATCATGGAGAACATGCCCTTCTTCATCTCGCCACCGTACCAGGTGCCGCCGATGAGTTGCATCTTCTCGGTCATGTTGAAGGCGACGAAGTTCTCGGAGTTGAGGCCCTGCTCCTTCCAGTTCGGGTTGGTGCACTTGGCACCGTTCATCACCACGAAGTCCGGCTTGAAGGTCTTGAGTTCTTCTTCGCTCGGGCGGATGAACATGTTCTTCACGAAGTGCGCCTGCCAGGCCACCTCGGTGATGATGCGCACGGCCAGGCGGGTGTCCGGGTTGGCGCCGCAGAAGCCGTCGACCACGAACAGGCGCTTGCCGGAGAGCTGCTTGGTTACCAAGGATTTCAGATGTGACCACACTTCCGGGGTGATGGCCTTGTTATCGTTCTTGCCTTGGTCAGACCACCACACAGTATCCTGGGTAGTTGCGTCTTTGACGATATATTTATCTTTCGGGGAGCGGCCGGTGAAGATACCGGTGTTGACGTTGACGGCGCCCAGCTCGGTTACTACGCCGCGCTCGAATCCTTCCAGGTCTGGGCGAGTCTCTTCTTCGAACAGCTGCTCGTAAGAGGGGTTGCGTACAATTTCCTGGCTGTTTTTGATGCCGTACTGGTCCAGACCTAATTGTTGGGCCAGGGTGGGTTCTGCCACGATTGTCATTGTATTCTCCTGGGGTCAGAGGTTGTAGGGTTCTATCTGGCGTCCATCCTATCACTTAGGTGGTAGAGTTTAGCGATCGCCATCAAACTTTATAAAATAGGGTGTTTTTTTGTTATTAAAGTTAAAGGCGGGTTTTGCCCGCCTTTAATTAGTGTAACTTGTTTGCATCATTGCCGGGAGCCCTGCTGAACAGGGTTTCGACGTCGATCCCATTAAATTGGTACTGGGCGCCGCAGTAATCACAGTGCATGTTGATCTTGCCTAGCTCCTGCACCATATCCATGACCTCTTCCTTCTCGATCTGCAGCAGGGCCCCTTCGCAACGCTCGCGGGAGCAGGTGCAGCGGAACTCGACCACCTGCGGATCGAATACCCGTACCTTGTCCTGGTGGTAGAGGCGGTAGAGGATCTCTTCCGCTTCCAGACCGAACAGCTCTTCATCCTTGATGGTGCTGGTGAGCTGGGTCAGGTGGTCAAAGTCATTGCTGTGATCCTCGCTCTGGGCGGGCAGCTCCTGCAGCATGATGCCGGCTGCGCGCGGGGCACCTTCGTGGTAGCCGGTGCGGATCCACAGCTTGGTCGCCAGCTGTTCGGATTGGGCGAAGTAGTGCTCCAGACAGCCTGCCAGGGTGTCGGCGTCCAGCGCAATGATGCCCTGATAGCGCTCGCCCTGCTCCGGGGTGATGGTGATCACCAGCTGGCCGTTGCCGATCAGGCTCTGCAGCTTGTCGTCGTTCGGCAGCTCGCCCTCGTAGCGGGCCACGCCACGCAACTGCTGGTTGTTGTCGCCGTTGATGACGGCCAGACGGACCGGGCCGTCCCCCTGCAGCTGCACCGTGATAGAGCCTTCGAACTTGAGGGTGGCGGTCAGCAGGCTGGTGGCCACCAGCAGTTCACCCAGCAGCTTTTGTACCTGCACCGGGTAGTTCTGGGCTTCCACCACATGGCGATAGGTGTGATCCAGCTGGACCAGCTCGCCACGTACTTCGTACTCTTCAAACAGATAGCGATACAGCAGATCTTGGTTGCTCATCATGTATTCCTGGGTTGTTCGGTGAGGTCAATCGGTCGGGTTGGCTCCTGCCTCGCGGTGGCCAGCCCGTCGTTAAATGGGTCGGGTCAGTATTGCTTGACCTTGAGCAACTGGCGCCGCTCCTGTTTGTCGGGGCGACGCTCCGGGCTCGGGGCAAACTGGCTGTTGAAACGGCGGGCCTCGCTGTTCTCGGCCCGTTTCTTCAGGCTGTCAGCCGTCTCTTCATAGAGTTGCTGGGCCAGCGGTGCCGACTTGCGCTGCTCGCTGAGGGCCAGCACTCGCACTTCCCGTTCATCCTGGCCCTGCCAGAAGCGGATTAGTGCCCCTACTTCCACATGTTTGCCCGGTTTGCTGCGCTGACCATTGTAGTGCACCTTGCCCCCGTCAATCTGATCCCGCGCCAGCGAGCGGGTCTTGTAGAAGCGGGCCGCCCACAACCACTTGTCGAGACGAACCTCGAGGGTGCTTTCTGCATGTTTGGACATGAACGGGCTCCATAACGGGGAAAAGAGGCGGTCGATTATACCAGAGGCGATGGCCGGGATAGAAACCGGGCGACAGGGGAGCCGGCATCGGCGGGCATCCGTGTCACCATCATGTTGGCAGCCTGCTGATCGGAAAGGAGAAATATTGCCAGACTGGGTAAACGTCAGGGCTTGGCGCAACACGGTGTCGAAGGCATACAAATGCCGCCTGGTGGGGCGGCATCAAGGGGCGGCGGGGCCGGGATCAGAAACGATCCTGTTGCTCCGGCTTGTTGCCCTGCTCTTTTTCGCTGTGTTCGATGGCGGTACGGATGAGATCCACCCCGGCGCGGATGATCAGCACCCCCATGTTGACCAGCTTGACGCAGACCCACATGAAGGCGATCAGCAGGATCAGCTTGAGCACTGTCTGGAACGCCTCCAGGAAGTTCTGCTCCAGATTGGCGGTCAGGCCGCTGGCGCTGCTCATCAGCCAGGTGTAGACCTCGCGCACGAAGGGGATGCGGCTCGGCATCTCCAGCACGTCGAGGGCGGCGGGCAGGGCCTGGAAGATGACGATGCTGCCAAACAGGATCAGGATGACACCGAGGGAGATGCCAAGGAAAAAGCCGAACTGTCTCATTAAGGGCTCCAGCATTTGCTGTGTGACATTGAGGTTAGCCCTCAATAGTAGGGAGTCACTCCTCTGACCGCAATCGTGGCGGCGCAGGAGTGAGGGGCAAGCCCGGGCTGGCAAGGGGCGACCGGTGCGATGGCATTGCCCGTTTGACGGATTTCTGGGAGGCTTGTCACCCAGCTTGTCTGAGTGACGGATCATGTTGAAAATCCTGTTGTTACTGTTGATTGCCCTGGGGGCCGGCCTGCCGGTTCAGGGGGCCGAATTGCCGCCGCAAACGGCGCCAAGTGCTGCCGTTTGCGCGATTCGGCACCAGGGTGACGTCTTGCTGGTGCAGGATCGCATCTCTTCCCGCTATAGCCTCAGTGGCGGTTATATCGACGAAGGGGAAACGCCGGTCCAGGCGGCGCTGCGAGAGCTTTATGAAGAGACCGGAGTCTCGGGCGAGGTGATTAAACCGCTGGGGCGCTGGCAGCGGGCGGAGATCTTCGCCTGCCGCACCCTGGCGCCGATAGTGGCGCAACAAGGCTCGGGATTTGTCTCCCTCCTGCGGGCCCCGAATCTGGGGGGGGAGATCCTCAACGCCCGTCTGATTGCCATCGATAAGCTGCCCGCCGCAGAGCGCCGCTTTCCGGATCAGCTCGACTGGTTGCAGGGGCGGCTGGACGAGGTGCCCGAGAGCGAGGTGAGCTGGCAATCGGACTTCGTGGCGCAGGGAAGTAGCTTGCACCGGGCCGAGATCCCCCTGATGGTGCGGTTGCAGCAGTGGCTGGGGCCTGATGTATGGTGGCTCTCGGTCTGCAACCTGTTCGGTTCAGGCGGCTTTCAGCTGGCCCTGATACCTTTGCTGCTGCCTCTGCTGGGCTGGCCACGGTTGCGCCGACTGCTGTTTGTCATGCTCTGGCTCGGCCTGCTGGTGCAGGTGGGCAAGGCGAGCATTGGCTGGCCACGTCCCTTCCATTTGTTGCCGGAGCTTGCGGCCAGCAGTGCCCAGGGATTCGGCATGCCGAGCGGCCACACCGCCTCGGCCATGGTGTTCTGGGGGGCGCTGCTCGGCTGGTTGTGGCCGGCGCACCGCTGGCGTGCCACCCTGCTGGCGTTGGTACTCGCTCTTGCTACCGGGTTGGCGCGAGTCTGGCTCGGTGTGCACTTTATCTCGGACGTGGCAGTCGGGCTGCTGCTTGGCGCCCTGGTGCTGGCGATGCGAAGCGCCTGGCGCTATGACGCCCGAGCCGCTGGCTGGCTGGTGCTGGCCACGTTTGCCTTGGTCAGCGCTGGTTGGGCCCAGTCGACTCATTTGGCCGGGATTGGCGTGGTTGCCCTCGGGCTTTGGCTGGGGGGGACCGCTTCGCTGGCGCGAGATGGCCACCCTCCCGTGCTGACCGGTATCGTCACGCTGGCAGGTGGCGCGCTTTTGGGAACCGGCCTGTGGGCACTGCCGCTGCTTACCAGCAGTTCGCTGGGGATCCTGCTCGGCCAGCTGTCGCTCTTTTTCGGACTGGGGCTCTGGCTGAGCGCCGGTCTCTGGTGGATACTGTCTCTCCTGAATACTGACTCTCTACCCCGGGGAATGGGCCCCGATAAGGGAACGCTATGAATATGAAAAAAGTGGATTTGGCCAAGATAACCCTGGGGGTGCTGTTTATCAGCATCCTCATCATCTCCTGTTTCATGGTGCTGCGCCCCTTTCTGCCCGCGCTGGTGTGGGCCACCATGATCACCATCGCGACCTGGCCGCTGATGTTGATGGTGCAGCGCCTGCTGTGGGGCAAGCGCACGCTGGCGGCGCTGACCATGACGCTGGGCTTGTTGCTGATGTTCGTCATCCCGCTGTTCATGACCCTGGCGAACGTGGCGGAGAAGGCGCCCATGCTGATCGAGCTGGGCACCAGTATCAGCCACTCGCCGCCGCCCGAGTTGCTCTGGCTGCAGCAGATCCCGCTGGTGGGCACCAAACTCTATGATTTCTGGCAGCAGATCCTGGCCAGCGGTGGTCAGGTGCTGTTTGCCAAGCTGGCCCCCTATTTTGGCCAGACTGCCCGCTGGCTCGCCTCCCAGGCCGGCAATCTGGGCCTGCTGTTTGTCCACTTTCTGCTGACTGTGGGGATCTGCGGTGTGCTCTATCACTCGGGGGAAATGGTCGCGACCGGCATCCGCCGCTTTGCCCATCGTCTGGCGGGGGAGCGCGGCGACAATGCCACCGTACTGGCCTCCCAGGCGATCCGCGCCGTGGCCATGGGGGTGGTGGTGACCGCCATTGTACAATCCTCGGTGGCAGGTCTGGGTCTGTGGATCGCCGGCATCCCCTACACCATGGTGCTGGTGGTGGTGATGTTCATCCTGATCGTCGCCCAGATCGGCCCCTTCCCCGTGCTCTTGGCCTGTATCGGCTATCTCTACTGGAGCGGTGATACCACCTGGGGCACCTTCCTGCTGGTGTGGTCGCTGATCGCGGGGACCATGGACAACTTCCTGCGCCCCTTCCTTATCAAGCGCGGTGCCGACCTGCCCCTCATCCTCATTCTGGTGGGGGTTATCGGCGGCTTGCTGACCATGGGGATCATCGGTCTCTTTATCGGCCCCGTGGTGTTGGCGGTGGGTTACACCCTGCTGGATGCCTGGATAAAGGAAGGAGATCACCTGCCAGAGGCGACCGCTGTGGTTGAACCGCCCAAGGCTGAGTGACGATTCAGCCACCATCGCTGATGCCAAGAGCCGCCCAATGGGCGGCTCTTTTGTTTATGGAGATTGCGTCAGGTCGGTTGGTGCGAGGTTATAACTAGGGCTGTACAAACTCCACCCTAACAGGTGGGTATCCTGGTTTCACTTTGCACAAATCAGCTTGAATTTTTCTTAAATTTTTTGGTGGTTTTTATTAGTTTATTTCTTTTTTATCAAGCTGGTAAAAATAACTATTAACTTCAATTTTATAACACTGTTTTAGACTGGATAACAAACGGTTGTTTTTTATTTCATGCAAGGCTGAATGGTTGTCAGACTTACAGCCAAAATAAACGCCGCTAATAGATTCAGGGTTGATTCTGAACAAATGGATGGCTGGTTCATCTAACATCTTAGTTAAAAAATAAATTTCACTCTTTATACTTTTATCGCCCATATCTTCATGCATTTCATACTCCGAAGGGAAAATTACTTGAATTTTACCACCATCTAACTCTCTCAGCTGTATTGATGGGTCTTTACTGCACTCTCTTCTTACATGCTCATTGTCATTGCAAATAACAGAGTCTGCATCTTTCAAGCGTACAACTGAACGCAGTTCTTTTTCATAAATCCAGTCATTGGATTTAGTAAACAAGATCGTTCGATTAAACTTACTCCAGTGAAATTCATCCATATCATCTGGTGCAGAAAGCTCTGGCCTTGAAAATTCTGGCATTTCTCTTCTATAGCTCACCTTTTCTGGAAATTCAAAAACATCCCCAAGGTAAGTTTTTCCAAAGCGACTTTTTCGCCCGTTCAGCTCGAAAATAGAGTCCATAAAAAATGGTTTTTCAAAATCAAATTCGACCACTAAACCTCTATGCTCATCAGCATAATGGGCCCACATTAATGGATTGTTATGGTCTTCAGTGAATGAAATTACACCTAAATCAAAAAAATCACTTTGAATACAACCTGCAATCTCTTTGCACATATAGTCATCGGTGTCATAAACATCCTGACCATTTTCTCTATAGTATTCAGTATGGTTTCGATCTGCATCTTGCACTTGCTTAATATTAAATCTGCCCTCATAAGGATCATTTAATGCAAATACAGGAGTCGCTCGTATCATCGGTTCATCAAAAAAACCATCCCGTAAAGACATATATTTATACAAATATCTGTTCATAATGTTCTCGATAAGTTAACAGTGACTAGATGTCATCGGGTTATAGTGCCATTCATAAAATCCAGAACCTTTCGGATATCTACCACGAAAAGGAGACTTTAAATCAAAATTCTATAAATAAGCTTTTGATGCTGAGTTCGTCTTGCGTTTTCTTTTGGGTCTTATTTTCTGCTGGGCAAAAATACACGCCTAGAACAGCAATGGAAAGTGCCTCACTGCTTCGGTGTTGTGAACAGGTCAAAAGTGTGAGCGCGGTTACAAAAAATATGGCATCACGGATCACAATCCAGGGCTGAGGCGGGTCAGGGGCTTGTGGTCAACGGAAATGAGCATGGATAAATAACCCGGGGCGTGGCAATGCCTCGGGTTATCAGTGGGTAGATGAGGGTCAGACGGGTTGGTGGAGGGTGATGCAGTGCATGCCGCCGCCACCGGTGGCGATCCTGTCGCCATATTTGGGGGCGAGCCCGATCGGGATAAGGACGGGGTTGCCACCCTCTGAGGCAGGTCACTGAATCGGGCCTGCAAGAGTGGTTAAATGGTCGGCTAACATCTTGCCGGATATTGCTGTGACCATGCCATCTGACCTTCAGCCACTGCAGCCCTGGCCTGACTATCTGCAGGCCTCCTGGTTGCGCTGTGCCCACCAGACCAGCGCGACACTCTGGCACCCGCCTCACTGCGCCAGGGGGCAAACTTTGCAAAGCCTGCGTCAGCGCAAGCGGGAGCTGCTCACCACCGGCGAGATGGCCCTCGAAGATCTCTACGAATTTATGGAGGGGCGCCCCTGCGCTCTGCTGCTCACCGACGAGAGCGGCTGCCTGCTGGCCCGCACCGGCCACGGCGAGACCCTGAAGGCGCTCGATGCGCTGGGTTTTGGCCCCGGCGCCTTCTTCAGCGAGGGGCGCATCGGCACCAATGCCATCAATCTGGCGGCGCTGGAGGGGATGCCGCTCTGCGTCAGCGGCTCCCAGCATTTCAACCACACCCTGCATTCCTGGCACTGCTGTGCCAGCCCGGTTTACAACAGCAATGGCCGCCAGGTCGCCATCGTTGCCCTGATCTGCAAGGTGGAGGCGGCGACGGCCGGGGATCTGGCGCTCACCGTCAGCGCCGGCCGCGAACTGGCCCATCTGCTGCAGGCGGAGCGCCTGATGCAGGAGTCCCAGCACCATCTGAGCGAGCTTTACGCCCTGCTTGATGGCATGGATGACGGCGTGCTGGCCTGGGATCCCCAGGGCCGGCTGCGCTACCTCAACGCCCTGGCGGCCAGGCGGCTGCGGCTTGAGCCGGATCTCTGCCTCGGCCAGCCACTGGAACAGCATTTGCTGATGCCCCAGCGACTGCAACTCGCCATCAAGGGGCAGACGCCGCTCAGCCACGTGGAAGTGACGTTGGAGCGCACGGGCACAGGGGAGTTCATCAATGCGCTGGTGAGCCTCAAGCCGTTGCCCGGGCCGGATGGGGTCAGCTTTATCGTCCTGCTCCATCCGGTCGACAGGCTGCGCGCCATCCATCAGTTGCGCCAGACGGTGCCCGAGCTGTCGGCGCTGGTGGGGGAGTCGAGCGCCATGCGCAAGCTGCTGCGCTACGCCCGTCAGGCAGCTCAGGGGCAGGGGCCAATCCTGCTGCGCGGTGAAGAGGAGGTGGGCAAGGCCCAGTTGGCCGAGGCCATTCATTTCGGCAGCGATCGGGCCGCCGGTCCCCTCGTCACCCTCAATTGTCAGGCACTGCCGAGCGAGCGGATGGCGCTGGAGCTGATGGGCTCCGACGAGGCGGGGCAGGAGCGGGCCGGCAAGTTTGAGCTGGCCCATGGGGGCACGCTAGTGCTGGAACAGGTGGAATTTCTGCCTGCCCCGATGCAGGCAGCCCTGCTGCAGTTGCTCAAGACAGGTCGCATCCAGCGTTTCGATTCGGCTCGCGTGTTGCCGCTCAAGGTGCGGATCATCGCCACCAGCAGCGCGCCGCTGGAGCAGAAGGTGCAGGAGGGGAGTTTCGGTCGTCAGCTGCTCTATGCCCTGCAGGCGTGCGAGCTCTGGTTGCCGAGCCTGCGCGAGCGCACAGCAGATCTGCCCGGGCTTATCAGCCAGCAACTGGCGGCGCAAGGGCGTGAGCCGGTGCGCCACTTCAGCCCGGCGGCCCTCGACTGTCTGCTGGCCTATTCCTGGCCCGGCAATCTGGGGGAGCTGCGCAGCGCCATCGAGCATGCCCTGCTTCACTCCAGCCAGGCGCAGATCCCGCCGGAGGCGCTGCCGGCCGCCATTCGTCATGGCTATCGGCTGGTTGAAGACGAGGTGGTGGGGCAGCCGCTGCTTACCCTGGCCGAGCTGGAGCGCCAGGCCATCCTGCGCACCGCTCACGCCTGCAAGGGGCAGGTCAGTCTGATGGCCAGGCAGCTTGGCATAGGCCGCACTACCCTCTGGCGGCGGCTGAAAACCCTCGGTATCGATCCCGCCGACTACCACGGGTAACGGCTGTGCATCGGTCTGTGCCACCGAAAAGGCGCAAAACAACAAGGCCCCGCAATGGCGGGGCCTCTTCATATGGCCAGAGTGTCGTTACAGCCCCAGTTGGTGGGCGGTGACGATGGCCGCCAGCACATCTTCCGCAGTGACCTTGAACGGCATGTTGTGGATGGTCTCGCCCTCGGCGGTGGAGGCCCTGGCCACGTCCATCAGGCGTGCCATATCCAGCTCCTTGACCCCCATCATGTGCAGGTTGGTCGGCAGACCCACTGAGCGGCAGAAACCCAGCACCGTCTCGATTTCCGCCATGGGGGCATTCTCCAGCACCAGTTGCACTAGAGTACCGAACGCCACCTTCTCGCCGTGGTAGAGGTGATGGCACTCATCAAGCTGGGTCAAACCGTTGTGGATGGCGTGGGCGGCGGCGAGACCACTGCTCTCGAAGCCGATGCCGCTGAGATAAGTGTTGGCCTCGATGATGTTCTCCACCGCTCTGGTGCAGAGCCCCTGTTCCACCGCCAGCTTGGCCTTGTAACCATCGGCCAGCAGTGTCTGGTAGCAGAGCTCGGCGATGGCCTGGGCCGCCAGGGTGGAGGCGCCACCGGCCATGGTCTGGCAGCCGGAGACCTTGTTGGCGCGCGCCTCGAAGTAGGTGGAGAGCGCATCCCCCATGCCGGAGACCAACAGCCGCACCGGCGCGCGGGAGACCACGCCGGTATCCATGATGACCATGTCGGGGTTGGTCGGGATCATCAGGTATTCGCTGAACTGCCCCTGTGGGGTATAGATGACCGCCAATGCGCTGGTGGGTGCATCGGTGGAGGCGATGGTCGGCACTATGACCACTGGCAGTTTCTGGTAGAAGGCGACAGCCTTGGCGGTATCGAGCGTCTTGCCGCCGCCGATGCCGATGATGACGTCAAAGGGCGTCTGGCTGCAGCGGGCCAGCAGCCGGTCGATCTCGGGGCGTGAGCACTCGCCGTTGAAGCAGTCGAACTCGGGCTGGATCCCGGCCCCGTGGCAACTGGTGGCGACCGTGTCACCCACCAGTCTGGTGACGAAGGCATCGGCCAGAATGAGCGGCTTGCTGCCGAGCGCCTTGACGTAGTTGCCGAGATTGGCGAGGGCCCCGTTGCCTTGTACATATTTGCTGGGGCTGATGATGATGCGATCCATTTTCTATCCCTCTTTCTGTGAGAATCGGGGCGAAGTGTCCGGGGATAACCCCGGAGCACCTCGTCTTGAAAAGGCGCCAAATGTGCGGCGAATCGGGCCGATACGGCGCCTGAAACAGCAGACCGGTGAGCGGCGGTCAGTCGCCGAAACGCTCATCGGCAAGCTGCCGGAAGCAGGCCAGTGCGGCCTCGGCATCCTCTCCGCGGGCCAGCAGGGTCAGGCGATCCCCCTGGCGTACGTCGAGCATGGCGAGCCGGGTCAGGCTGCGGGGATTGGCTTCTTTCTCTCCCTTTTGCAGTTTCAACTCGGCGGTGAAGGGCTTGAGGCTGGCCACCAGACGGGCTGCAGGGCGCACGTGCAGACCGTGGGCATTCTCTACCACCACTTCGCAGTGCAGCCAGCCCTGCTCGGCGGCCGGGGTTGGGTCGGCAGTATCTTGGGGCGCGCTGGTCGGCAGCATGGCCTGTTTCGGGCCCAGGGCCCCCAGCGCCTCGGTGGCCACCTCGTCCAGGCTGAGGCCGGAGCCGGCTGCCACCACGGCGGCCAGGGTGCCCTCGACCAGCGGGGCAGGGCAGAGTCGCACCCGGGCGCCCAGCTCGGGAGGCAGCAGCTCAAGGGCGGTCTCGGCGCTCAAGAGAGCGCTGCCAAGATCCATCAGCACCAGCACGCCGCTGCCGTCATCTGCTTCTTCGATCGCACTCATCACGGCGATGGCATCGGTGCCGATGGGGTGGTCGGGGTCATTGACCCCGGCCGCCAGCCGCAACCGGGCCGGGCTACCCAGCTGACCGGCCAGTTCCTGCAGACCGGCCGCCAGGGTGGCGCTGTGAGAGACAACTACGATTCCTATCATGTTTACAACCTCGCTCTGTCACGCAGGGCGGTCAACAGCAACAGGGTCGAGGTGGCCCCGGCATCCTGATGGCCTATGCTGCGCTCGCCGAGATAACTGGCGCGCCCCTTGCGGGCCTGCATCTGGATGGTGGCCTCGGTGCCGGCGGTAGCGGCTGCCACCGCCTTGTCCAGTGCCTCGGGCAGCGGCAGATCCTGCTGCTCGGCCTGCTGCAGTGCAGCCAGGGCGGGCCACCAGGCGTCGCACATGGTCTTGTCGCCCGGCTCGGCGCGACCGCGGGAGACGATCCCCTCCACCCCGTCGCTCAACATCTTGCAAAGCTGGTTCAGGTTCAGGCTCTGGCAGGCATCGCTGCTGGCCGCGGCACGGATGAAGAAGGTGCCGTAGAGGGGGCCGCTGGCGCCCCCCACGGAGGAGAGCAGGGTCATGCCGGTGGTTTTCAGCACCTGGCCGATGTCCTTGTCCGCCACTGCTGGCAGCTTTTCGGCCACCTTGACAAAGCCGCGCTGCATGTTGAGGCCGTGATCCCCGTCGCCGATGTCGGTATCAAGCGCGGTGAGATAGTCACGCTGATCGGTGAAGATGTGCTCGCAGTCGAGCAGCCAGTTGACGATTTGATGCTTGCTTAACATGGACATTCCTTAGCAGCCGCGACGCAGGGCGGGGGTGTTAACGGGGGCATCCCACAGGGTCATCAGCTCGTCATCCACCTTGAGCAGGGTGATGGAGATGCCGGTCATGTCGAGAGAGGTGCAGTAGGGACCGATCAGGTTGCGCACCAGATGAATGCCCGCTTCTTCACACAGGGTGGCGAGCCGGCCATAGACGCCGTAGAGCTCGGAGATGGGGGTTCCCCCCAGGCTGTTGACCAGCGCGATGACCCGGTCGCCCTTGTTGAGCGGCTCGATGAAGGTGTGCTCCTCCTGCCAGCTGCCACTGGCGCGATCCCAGTGACGCAGGGTACGGCCATAGGGGCGGTTGTCGGTCAGCTCCTTGAACATGTCATCCACCAGGGCGTTGAGGTCGGTGAAGGGGCGGCGCTCGATGCCCGGCTCGCCATGGATGCCGACCCCGAATTCCACCTCGTTGTCGGCCAGGGTGAAGGAGGGCTTGCCGGCGGCCGGCACTGTGCAGGCGTGCATGGCCACCCCAATGGTGCGGCTCTGATTGTTGACGCGGCGGGCCAGGGCCTCGCAGCGCGCCAGGTCATAGCCCGCCTCGGCGGCGGCACCTACCAGTTTTTCACACAGCACTGTGGTGGCGACGCCGCGACGGCCCGCGGTGTAGAGACTGTCTTTGACCGCTACGTCGTCATCGATGAGGGCGAAGCCCACCTTGACCCCGTCACCGTGCAGCAGTTCGACTGCGGTCTCGAAGTTGAGCACATCGCCGGTGTAGTTCTTCACCAGAAACAGCACGCCGGCACCACCGTCGACCGCCTGACCACACTCGTACATCTGATCCGGGGTGGGAGAGGTAAAGATCTCGCCGGGACAGGCACCATCCAGCATGCCCTTGCCCACCAGACCGCCGTGCATCGGCTCGTGGCCGCTGCCACCGCCGGAGACCAGCGCCACCTTGCCTTGTACGGGGGCATCGGCGCGGGTGATGTAGTGGGGTTCGATACGGACCTTGAGCTCGGGATGGGCGGCAGCCATCCCCATCAGTTGTTCACGGACCACGGCATCGACGGCATTGATCAGTTTCTTCATGGCTCACTCCTTGGCTTGCCACCGCATGGTGGGCAAATGGTTGGTAGAGCCAGTCTAGCGAGAGAAAGCGGGAGAAAAATGACGGCCGTTCCGGTTCGGATCTGAAACAGCCTGAGGGCACTTGTCGTTTCAAACTGAAACGCAGACGGGGGGAATGGAGGGGAAATGTTAGCCGGGTCACAACCACGAAAAAGGGCCCCAGCAGGAGCCCTTTCCGATAACCGAAGGTATTAGATGGCCCAGCCACCGGCGTAGAAGATCACCAGCGCCACGGCGATGATGACGGTGCCGATGTTGAGTTTTTTCCACTCGGCGGCAAACAGGCGGCCGATCACCAGCGCCACGAAGCCCAGCATGATGCCGGTGACTATGTTGCAGGTCAGCACGATAAAGACGGCGCACAGCATGCCGGAGAGAGCATCGACCGAATCGCTGAAGTCCAGCTTGGTGACGTTGCCCAGCATCAGCAGACCCACGTACATCAGGGCCGGTGCGGTGGCGTAAGCCGGCACCAGATAGCTCAGCGGAGAGAGGAAGATCATCAGCAGGAACAGCACGCCAACCAGGGTGGCGGTCAGGCCGGTCTTGCCACCTGCGGCGGTGCCTGCGGCCGATTCGATGTAGACGGCGGCCGGTGCACCACCGACGGCGCCGGCCACCATGCTGCTGACGGAGTCGGCGGTCAGGGCCTTGCCGCCACTGATGATGTGGCCGCGCTCGTTGATAAGGCCGGCCTGGCCAGCTACGGCACGGATGGTGCCGGTGGCGTCAAACACGGCTGTCATCACCAGCGCCAGCACGGTGGGGATGACCACCGGGTTGAGGGCGCCCAGCAGATCCATGCTGCCTACCAGAGAGCCTTTCTCGCCGGTCAGGCTCGGCATGGCGAAGAAGCCCTGCCAGGTCACTTTCGGGTCGAATATGAGGCCGAGGATAGAGATGGCGATGATCACCATCAGGATGCCGCCCGGCACCTTGCGGCGCTCCAGGCCGAAGATGGCGGCCAGACCCAGCACCGTCATGATGACGGGGAAGGCGGTCACTTCACCGAGCTGGACCGGCAGGCCGGCCCCTTCGTTCTTGATCACCATGCCGACGCCGTTGGTGGCGATCAGCAGCAGGAACAGGCCGATACCGATACCGGTGCCATGGGCGATGCCGGAGGGGAGGTTATCCAGGATCCATTGGCGTACGCCAGTGACGCTGATCAGAGTGAACAGCACCCCCATCAAGAAGATGGCGCCGAGGGCGACCGGGATGCTCAGCCCTTGCCCCAGTACCAGGCTGAAGGCAGTAAAGGCGGTGAGGGAGATGGCGCAACCGATGGCCATGGGCAGCTTGGCCCACAGACCCATCAGCAGGGAGCCGAAGGCGGCGATCAAGCAGGTAGCCACGAAGACGGGACCCTGCTCGAAGCCGGCGGCACCCAGCATGTTCGGCACCACTATGATGCTGTAGACCATGGCCAGGAAGGTGGTCAGCCCCGCGACCAGCTCCTGACGCACGCTACTGCCGCGCGCAGAAATGGAAAAATAAGAGTCCAGAAAGCCGCCGTTCCCTGATTGGGCGGCCATATCTTGCTTTGCCATAACTAATCCTGAAAGTGTGAAGGAAATCGTTTGCGTTGGTGGCGCGCAAAATAGCAAGAAATCGCGGCAAAAGCAGCGGATAACCTGAAATTTTCGTCAAGATCTCCACATAAGGAGCCATTCGGGATTCTTTTCGAGCTAAAGCGACTCGAGCAGGAGAGGCATGTGTGATGCTGGTTGTCTGGTGAGAGGTTAAAGGAGTGACATATGGATAACAAAAAACCCGCCAAGGCGGGTTTTTTCAATGCTTGCAGTGTACTCAGCCAATGGCATGAGTCATCGCCAGACGGTTTGACCTGAATTACAGGGCAACGACGTTGGCAGCTGCCGGGCCTTTCTGGCCTTGTTCGATGGTGAACTCTACGCGCTGACCTTCTTCCAGGGTTTTGAAACCGTTGGACTGGATGGCGGAGAAGTGAACGAACACGTCCTTGCTGCCGTCAACCGGGGAGATGAAACCAAAACCTTTCTCGGCGTTGAAGAACTTAACAGTACCAGTCACTTTGTTAGACATAATAATTTCTCTTTAAATAGTGTTTGAAATGCCATTACGGCAGTCGGTGATTATTCGTCAGCAATACGTATGGGGAGCACTAAAGAAGGAGAATTATTTGACAGGAATTATAAAGATAATGCCTATTGTAATCACTGCTTTACTAAAATGTCTGCCTAACATAAACAGGTCTGAACTGCCGAACCATCGTGAAGGATTAGAACACTCTCCCATTTCTAAAGCAAACTTTATCTTGAAATCGCACATATGTAACAGCAAGTTTTCCTTGGTGGCGTCACAAAGATGATATTTTTCAATCGCATAGAGACAATGGGTAATGTTCTTGCATTTTCGAGAAATGCCATCGCATCTCATTTTTCCTGTCAAAGGGAGTGGCGGATCATTTGCGCAGAAATGAAGTCGAAGGGCGAACAGGCAGGAGCAGGCAGCGAGAAACCCAGCTCCGCCTGACGGGGTCATCAGCAGGGGCTAGCCGCGAGAGCCCCGCTCTGTTCATCAGGTTCGACGTGGATCAACACGATGGCGTGCGGCAGCTGCTGCATGATGGCCTCCTCTATCCGGTCACAGATGGTGTGTGCTTCGCCGATGCTCATGGCGGGCGGCAGGGTGAGATGAAAATCGATATGGCGACGACGACCCGCTCGGCGGCTGCGCAGATCGTGAAAATCGGCACCCGGTGGGCAGCAGTCGGTGATGATGCGGCTGGTCATCGCCAGTTCCTCGGGACTCATGCTGCGATCGATCAGGGGGTGAAAGGCTTCCATCAGCATGGCGATGGCTTCCTTGACGATAAACAGCGCGACACCGATGGCCACCAGGGGATCCAGGATGGCAAGAGAGTAGCCAAACAGGCTGGCCAGCCAGATACCGCCAAGCCCGGCAGCCACGCCGGCCGAGGTGAGCACGTCGGCCTTGAGATGAAGGGCATCGGCAGCTAGGGCGACGGACTCCTCTTCTCTGGCCACCTTGTAGAGGTACGCCGAGACGACACTGTTGACCAGAGCCGAGATCACCATCACCAGCACACCCCAGCCGATGCTCTCTATGGGGGAGGGGTTGAGCAGCTTGCCGATGGCTTCAACCATGATCCAGCCTGCGGCCAGCAGGATCAGCAGCGCTTCAATGACGCCGGAGACATTTTCAATCTTGTCGTGACCATAGGGGTGGTGCTCGTCGGGGGGCAGATCCGATTTCTTCACCGCAAACAGGGCGATCAGGGCGGCGACCAGATCCATGGCCGAGTGAATGGCTTCCGAGATGATGCTGACCGACCCGCTGATGAGACCGGCCACCAGCTTCATGATGATCAGGCTGATATTGGAACAGACGGAGACCAGGGCTGCGCGAGATTTTCGGGACATGATTCGGGTTCCTGACTCAATAACGGCATTTGCAAAGTGGTGCATTATATATTTCAGCCACCAAATAACCCGTGCCACTTTGTAATATTATGTTTCCGGTGATAGTGAGAATGCTTATTAAAATATTGTTCTTTGCAGTCACATATATTTCATCTGGCAAATGCATATAAATTATTTGGCGGTGTCATATCAAAATGACGATCGTTAATCGCGTTTTTTTATTGCCAGAACAGATCGATCGGAAAATTGTCGCAGCGGCAAGTTTGCGCGGAAACCGGGCTGGATCCCGGGGCATGGCGGGGGTATGCTGGCTCTGGTGATGGCCTTGCGCCATCGCACCAAGCGTACTGATGTTGATGATTCGGATGACATGCTGGCGCCCTCACGGGACCAACTGTCTGGGTAACATTTTTGGAGTTTGATGATGAGTAACAAAGAACATCACAACGGCAAAGATGCCAAGAAAAAACCGCAGATGTCACTGAAGGAAAAACGCGAAGCCAAGCGGCAAAAAGCCGAGCTGAAAAATGGCAGCGCAATGAAGTAACGCTCCTCTTGCTGTTGTTCCTCCGGAGCCAGTACAAAGCCAGCCTGTGATGGGCTGGCTTTTATGTTTGTGCGTCAGGGCGTGGCGCCGTATGTCTCGAATACTTTCAGATAGCGACCATCCTGCTTCATGGCTGCGAGCTGGCGGTCAAACAATTCCCGTGTGTCGGGTGAGCGAAACGCAAAGTGATAGATGGTGGGAGGGAACAGATCCGCCTGATTGATCTGGGCTCGTTGATAGCGTTCGCCGGAATGGGGATGGGTGATCAGCTGGTCCAGATAGTAGTAGAACACCCGCTCTTCCAGCACGATGGCATCGACTCTGCCACGCAGCAGCTGGTGTACCTGGCCTTGCTGCTTGGCAACCTCTTCATAGCGGGGATTCTGGCTGACCATGGTGGCAAAGTCTTCTCCCAGGATGACTTTTGCGCGCTGAAAAGAGGTGACTCTCAGGTGTCGCAGCTCATCCAGGGTGGTGACGGGGTGGTCGTACAGGGTAAAAACCCGGTTATGAAAGGTGATGACAGGCTGGGTCAGGAAGCGGCTATCCATCATGCCGGGTTTGACGTTGATGATGGCATCCAGTTTGCCGGACTTGAACATGCGAAAGGTGCGCTCCAGCGGCAGAAATTCGAACTGAAGCTGGTATCGGGTGCCGGTAAAGGCTTGCGTCAGCAGATCCAGTTCTATGCCTCGCTTTTCCCCTTCGATGACATAGGGAGGAATGGCAAAACTGACTCCGACCCTGAGAGGTTTTGCCAGCAGGCATCCGGGGGCAAGGGCGATCAGCAACAGCAGGACATGGATAATCAGCTTCATCGCACCTCGTACGAACGATCCTGTCGATACATCAATCTGGTTGGAGTGCCTTAAACTGGCAAAATTCTGCTTACTGGCAGCTCAAAAAAAGCCCTGGCTAGGCAGGGCTTTGCATTGCTTCATTTTAGAACGGAATATCGTCGTCGAAATCCATCGGCGGCTCGTTATAGACCGGCGGAGCTGACTGGGGCTGCTGAGCCGGACGGCCGTAACCACCCTGCTGCTGCATGTTCTGCTGCGGAGCGGGACGCTGCTGGTTCATCGGCTGCTGCATGGCCTGCTGCGGCTGGCCCCAGCCACCCTGGTTCTGGCCACCCATACCCTGACCGGCACCTTGCGGACGGCCACCCAGCATCTGCATCACGCCGCTGAAGCTGTCGACCAGCACTTCGGTGGTGTAGCGTTCCTGGCCGCTCTGATCCTGCCATTTGCGGGTTTGCAGCTTGCCTTCCACATAGACCTGGGAACCCTTTTTCAGGTATTCACCGGCGACTTCGGCCAGCTTGCCCATGAAGACGACACGGTGCCATTCGGTGCGCTCTTTCTGCTCGCCGGTTTGCTTGTCGCGCCAGGTTTCAGAGGTGGCCAGGGTAATGTTGGTCACAGCACCGCCACTCGGCATGTAGCGTACTTCCGGGTCTTGCCCGAGGTTACCGATCAGAATGACTTTATTGATGCCTCGACTGGCCATAATCTCTCTTCCACCTTTATATTCCGGCCAGGCAGCAAGCCTGGGCCAACCAAATGAGTTCCGCGATTTTTATCTGTGCCATGCTGTTATCGCATTGAACAACATGGTTTTCTATAACCCTTGTAGCAGTCAGGCTGATGATCGCTGATTACCTGGCACAGGTTTAGCGCACAATAGTAACAGCTGATGCGCCCCTGCGCATCCTCCAGCGAGCGTACTCGCAGGTCAGGCGGCGGGTGAATGGTCTCTGTTGACAACCCGCTCCGGCGTGGCCGCTTATCGTCAAAAAGGATAACCGCGATAGATAATGCCTGTCTATTCATCCAGTAGTCTCTGTGCCATACTGGCTCGCTCTGGTCTGTGTATCGAGCGTGCAACAAGATGGAAAAGATCGTGGTCCGGGGTGCCCGCACCCACAACCTCAAGAACATCAACCTGACCCTGCCCCGCGACAAGCTGATCGTGGTCACCGGCCTCTCCGGCTCGGGCAAATCTTCCCTGGCATTCGATACCCTCTATGCAGAGGGGCAGCGCCGCTATGTGGAGTCGCTCTCCGCCTATGCCCGCCAGTTCCTCTCCCTGATGGAGAAGCCGGACGTGGACCACATCGAGGGGCTCTCCCCGGCCATCTCCATCGAACAGAAGTCCACTTCCCACAACCCGCGCTCCACGGTCGGCACCATCACCGAAATTTACGACTACCTGCGTCTGCTGTTTGCCCGGGTCGGCGAGCCGCGCTGCCCGACCCACGGCATCCCGCTTACCGCCCAGACCATCAGCCAGATGGTGGACCAGGTGCTGGCCCAGCCGGAGGGGAGCAAACTGATGCTGCTGGCCCCCGTGGTGCGCAACCGCAAGGGGGAGCACGTCAAGCTGCTGGAGAACCTGGCGGCCCAGGGTTATATCCGTGCCCGCATCGACGGGGAGGTGTGCGATCTCTCCGATCCCCCGACCTTGGAGCTGCAAAAGAAGCACACCATCGAGGTTGTGGTGGACCGCTTCAAGGTGCGTGACGATCTGCAGCAACGCCTCGCCGAGTCGTTCGAGACGGCGCTGACTCTCTCCGGCGGCATCGTCCTGGTGGCGCCCATGGACGGAGAGGAGGGGGAGACCCTGACTTTCTCGGCCAACTTCGCCTGCCCCGAGTGTGGCCACTCGGTCTCGGAGCTGGAGCCGCGGATCTTCTCCTTCAATAACCCGGCCGGCGCTTGCCCCACCTGCGACGGTCTCGGGGTGCAGCAGTACTTCGATCCGGACAAGGTGATCCACGACCCGGGCCAGAGCCTGGCCGGTGGCGCCATCCGCGGTTGGGACAAGCGCAGCTTCTACTACTTCCAGATGCTCAAATCCCTGGCCGAGCATTACGACTTCGATCTGGAGGCGCCCTGGGAGGATCTGCCGCCCAAGGTGCAGGAGGTGATCCTGCGCGGCTCCGGGCGCGGCGATGTGGAATTCCGCTACATGAACGACCGCGGCGATGTTGTGGTGCGCAAGCACCCGTTCGAGGGGATCCTGCACAACATGGAGCGGCGCTACCGGGAGACCGAGTCCAACGCGGTGCGTGAAGAGCTCTCCAAATACATCGCCAACAAGCCCTGCGCCAGCTGCGGCGGTAGCCGGCTGCGGGAAGAGGCGCGCCACGTCTTCATCGAGAACCGCAACCTGCCGGCCATTGCCGAGGACTCCATCGGCGATGCCCTCACCTTCTTCGCCGGCCTGACCCTGACCGGCCAGCGCGCCCAGATCGCCGAGAAGATTTTGAAAGAGATCGTCGAGCGGCTCGGCTTCCTGGTGAACGTCGGCCTCAACTATTTGAGCCTGTCGCGCAGCGCCGAGACCCTCTCCGGTGGCGAGGCCCAGCGGATCCGGCTGGCCAGCCAGATCGGTGCCGGCCTGGTGGGGGTCATGTATGTGCTGGATGAACCTTCTATCGGCCTGCACCAGCGCGACAACGAACGGTTGCTCAAGACGCTCACTCACCTGCGGGATCTCGGCAACACGGTGATCGTTGTGGAGCACGACGAGGACGCCATTCGCCTCGCCGACCACGTGCTCGACATCGGCCCGGGGGCCGGGGTGCACGGCGGCGCCATCGTCGCCCAGGGCACACCGGCGGAGATCATCGCCAACCCCGAGTCCCTCACCGGTGACTACCTCTCCGGTCGCAAGCAGATCGCCATCCCGGCCGAGCGCACGCCGCTCACCGGCAAGTGGTTGAAATTGAAAGGGGCGAGCGGCAACAACCTGCGTAACGTCAACCTGGATCTGCCAATCGGGGTGATGACCTGCGTTACCGGGGTCTCCGGCTCCGGCAAGTCGACCCTGATCAACGACACCCTGTTTCGCATCGCCCACCGTGAACTGAACAAGGCGACCGAGTCGACCCCGGCTCCCTATCGCAGCATCGAGGGGCTGGAGCACCTGGACAAGGTGGTGGACATCGACCAGAGCCCCATCGGCCGTACCCCGCGCTCCAACCCGGCCACCTACACCGGCCTGTTCACCCCGATCCGCGAGCTGCTCTCCGGCACCCAGGAGGCGCGCTCGCGCGGCTATCAGCCGGGCCGCTTCTCCTTCAACGTGAAAGGGGGCCGTTGCGAGGCGTGCCAGGGGGATGGCGTCATCAAGGTGGAGATGCACTTCCTGCCGGACGTCTACGTGCCGTGCGACGTCTGCAAGGGCAAGCGCTACAACCGCGAGACCCTGGAGGTGAAGTACAAGGGCAAGAACATCCACGAGATCCTCGAGATGACGGTGGAAGATGCCCGCGCCTTCTTCGATCCGGTGCCTGCGGTGGCGCGCAAGCTGCAAACCCTGATGGACGTGGGCCTCTCCTACATCCGCCTCGGCCAGTCGGCCACCACGCTGTCGGGGGGCGAGGCGCAGCGGGTCAAGCTGGCGCGCGAGCTCTCCAAGCGCGACACCGGCCAGACCCTCTACATCTTGGACGAGCCGACCACTGGGCTGCACTTCCATGACATTCAGCAGTTGCTCAAGGTGCTGCACCAGCTGCGGGATCGCGGCAACACCATCGTCATCATCGAGCACAACCTGGACGTCATCAAAACTGCCGACTGGATCGTCGATCTGGGGCCCGAAGGGGGCTCGGGGGGCGGCCGCATCCTGGTCACCGGCACGCCGGAGGCGATCTGCGCCAACAAGGAATCCCACACGGCACGTTTTTTAGGGCCGATGCTGGCGAAATAAACTGCGTAATGAGAGAGGGGCCATCGGCTCCTCTCTGCTATCAAATCCACTAGATTGAAAGAGGCATTTCAATGCCGACAGGCTACTGAACTGCCATTGGCAACTACATGGTGACGTATGACCAGATCTCCCCGCTCCCTCGATCATCTGCTGGCATATTCCATGATCCCCATCTGGGTCGGGGCCATCTTGATGTTGCTGGTGTTGATCGCGCTGACGCAGGTACCGGCTGCCACCCGTATCGAAGAGCAGCGGGTGAAAGAGCATCTGGTGCGAGTGCTCAAGGCGATTCAACTCGATATCAGAGCGGTGGATGCCTTTACCCGGGATTGGGGGATCTGGGATGACAGTTACTACTTCATCACTCATCACAACCGTGACTATATCGAGGCCAATCTGCTCAGCGACATGCCGATGCGGGATTTCGGTCTCAACCTGATCAGCTACATGGACCTTCAGGGGAATGAGATCTGGACCCACACCCAGTTGCCGGAAAATAACGACTCCGGTACCACGGCGACCGAGTTGCCCAATTTCCTCGATGATCTGAAACGTCAGCTGCGTCAGGACTCCCTGGCGCAAGGCACGGTCAATCTGCACGGGATCCGGAATTCCCTGTGGGGGCCCCTCATCTTCTCCTGGCAGCCTATCCGCCTCAGCGATGGCAGCGGTACGCCCAACGGTTTTCTGCTGGCATTGCGCTGGCTGGATCGTCCCTACATCGAGCAGATTTCCGAACGTACCGCACTGCCGATCATGATTGCCCCCGCTCGCCAGGGTGAGGGGGAGACGGGTTTTCAGCCACTGCAGGCGCAGATGACCTATCGCCTCATCGATCTCGGCCTGCAACGGGTTCGTGGTGAGGGGCGTCTGCTCAACAATGCTGGCCAGCCGGTGGTGACCCTGGTGCTGGAAGAGGAGCGGAAGGTGCTGCAAGCTACCCTGGAGGGGGCCTTGCTGACGTTTGCCGGCATGCTGGTCGTGAGTGCGCTGTGCATGCTGCTCGCCATGCACAGGTTGAAGAGCATAGTGCTGACTCCCCTGCATCAGTTGATGACGGCGTTGCAGAGTTTTGGCGACAAGCCGGATGTGGCGCTGATCCCCCATATCGACAGCAGTACCGAGTTGGCGACTCTCAGCAGCAAGATGCGTGAAATGGCTGGCAAGGTGAGTCAGCAACACGATGAGTTGTTGGCCAGATCCAACCTTATGGAGATGGCGGCCTTTACGGATCCCCTGACTCGCTGTTTCAACCGCCGTTACCTTGAGGGGTGGTTACAGGATCACAGGGCTGAACCCTGTACGCTGTTGCTGCTGGATCTCGATCACTTCAAGCGGATCAACGACAAATTTGGTCACGACGTCGGGGATATGGTGCTGCAACAGTTGGCAGAGCTGCTCAGAAAACTGGTGACAACCGATGTCGGGCCGATCGTCCGGCTGGGGGGAGAAGAGTTTCTGCTGTTGTTGCAAGTCGAAGACGAATGCGAGATTGCGCTGTGGGTGGAACGACTCAGGCTGCGCGTTGCCAGTCATCGTTTCGGCAGGGAAGAGACACCGCTCTGGCTGACGGTTTCCTTGGGATATTGCCGTTATCCGTTACACCCTTCGATGGTCGACAGCTTCTGGAGCCATAGCTTCAAGTTGGCGGATATGGCTCTCTATCGTGCCAAGCAGGAAGGGCGCAACCAGTGGCAGGGTTACACGGGAACCTTGCCACCAGATGCGATCGCGCTGACTCCCGAGCAGATTGTCGATGGTGATCATCTGCAGCTGAACAGGCTGGAGTTCCGGGATCAGCCCTGTCGCACCAGTACCAGATAAGCCATGGCGACGATAAAACCGATCAGGATAAAGAGAAAGGATCCTATCCCCCACACGGCGGCGAGAAATGCCCCCACCTTTTGCCATCTCGACTCATTCTTCATAAATAAATAATTACTTTCCAGTAACTTGCGTGCCACAAAAATACGCTCGTCAGGCCTTGCACACAACTGTTAATTGTTTATTCCGCAAAATGGATAAGATGCCTCAATTCGGCATATTTAGTCGCAATCAGACGGGCGAAATAAAGTCGTGTGAGTGATGGCTGGTGTGTCGCAAATAGTGTGACGGCAACGAAAATTTGCCAATAAAGATGCCATGCCAATCAATCTATTTCTGCTTAACATTTGTCCCAAATCAATAACCCTGCACTTACAAGCTTTTATAGTCAGCACGCTTACAGCATCGAATGACAACAAAAAAAGGACTTAGTGATGAAAAAGATTCTTCCTCTGATGATTGCAGCAGCCCTGACCTCTCCCTTCGCCATGGCACACCAGGCTGGCGATATTCTGGTGCGTGGTGGTGTCGCGGTAGTTTCTCCTCAAGAGAGCAGCGATGACGTATTGGGCAAAGGTGAATTTGACATCAAGAATGACACGCAGCTGGGACTGACTCTGAGCTATATGATCACTGACAACTGGGGCGTCGAGTTGCTGGCTGCTACTCCTTTCTCCCACAAGGTCAGCACTCCTGGCCTGGGTGAGATAGCCAAGGTTAAACATCTCCCTCCGACACTGATGGGCCAATATTACTTTGGCGATGCCCAGAGCAAAGTTCGTCCATACATCGGGGTTGGTGTGAACTACACCACCTTCTTTGATGAGAAAGGAGTAGGGGCTCTTGATGGCGCCAATATCAACCTTGACGATTCCTGGGGCCTGGCTGGTCAAGTCGGCATTGATATGGCGATTACCGACCGCTGGTTTGTAAACGGTTCGGCTTGGATCATGGATATTGATACTGATGTCAATGTTGAAGGTGTCGGCACCTTCAAGACCAATATCGATCCCATGGTCTTTATGGTCGGCGTCGGCTACCGCTTCTAATAACCGGATTCTGATGGCGTAATGCCGCAGATATATAGCTAAGCACGTCTCCTTTCAGCCCGGCTCGGTCCGGGCTTTTTTATGTCTGCCATTAATTACAAAATGATTAATTAGCCTCGGCAGATCAATAAAATAGCTCCTCTCCTCCCTCTATAATGCGCCGTTTCTGCCGATAGTGACTATGTTCACTTTACCTTTCCCCACGAGCGAGGATGTCTCCATGGGTTTATCTATTGTGCAGCGGATCATCGCCGGATTTGTGTTGATGCTGCTGTTGCTGATCCTGCTTGGTGTGATCAGCACCTTTAAAATCAAGGGTATCAATGACGGCCTCTCCGCCGTCTCCGATCGGGCGACCCCCCTGGTGGTGGCGGTGGCCAATCTCAAGGGGGCATTGCAAGAGAGCAATCGCTGGGTGCTGGTTTACCGCACCAGTGAAGATGCTGCTCAACTGCCGCAGTTCGCCAACCAGTTCAAGGAGCAGCAAGCCCGCTTCACCCAGCTGAGCCAGGAGATGGGCAAGTTTACCGAAGTGGCGGAGGCGCGTGCCCGCTTCCGGCAGGTAGAGAGTGCGACCGGCCAGTTCTATAGCCTGGCGGAACAAGTGCTGGCCCAGCATGGCAAGTGGGTCGATGCCCTGGCGCAGCGGCACAAATTGCAGCTGGAGTTTATCCGGCTCGAGGACACCTATCAGTGGGCCGCCGATCTGCTGTTGCAGCAGAGTGCCAGCAAGCGCTCCATGCGCAACAAGGCCGAGCTCATCACCTCGGGGATCGCACGGGATCTGAAGAATATTCGCCGGGCCGATGCCAAGACGGATCTCAATGAGCTGGAAAAGGTGCTCAGCAAGGACATTGAGATGGCCCGCAAGCGCCTGGAACGCGTGCTGGTGCCGGATGATGTGAAGCAGCGTTTCGTGACCAATCTGGATCGGATGCAGGAGCTGGCACTGGGCCCGCAAGGCTTGCTGGCCACCATGCGTCAGGCACAACAACTGGAGCTGGCGCTGGTCAGCCTGAACCAGCAGCTGGATGCCAGCCTGGCCAGCAGCCTGAGCCTGCTTGACGAAATGGGTCAGTCGGCCGGTTCCATTGCCAGCGAGAGTCGCGTCAATGCCGATGCCGCCGTCAGCAGCGCCAGTGTCTGGATCCTGATCGTGGCCACCGTCTCGGCGGCTGCGGCGCTGCTCATCGGTTACACCACGGCACGCAGTATTCAGCGTCCGTTGCAGATGATCAACCGGGAGCTGGAGTACATGGCGGCCGGGGACATGACCCGCCGTATCAATTACCGCAGCAGTTGCGAGTTTGGTAGCCTTTCTCGCTCCATCGACACGCTGGCGGGCAAGACCGGAGAGTTGCTTTCCCAGATCAATGCGGGTTCCCGTCATCTGGTGGAGGAGGCGAGCCGCGCCGCCGAAATCAGCGAACGGGCCATGTCCCGGGTACAGGATCAGAAGAGCCAGACCGATCAGGTGGCAGCTGCCATCACCGAGCTGGAGGTAAGTGCCACCGAGGTGGCCCGTTCCACCGATGGTACCAAACATGAGGTGGATCTGGCCGATGAGGAGGCCAGAAGCGGCCGCCAGAAAGTAGCGACCACCCGTCGCATCACAGAACAGCTGGCCAGCGCCATGGAGGAGGCGGTCGGTATCACCTACAAGCTGGGGGAATTCAGCAACAACATCGGCAGCATTCTCGACGTGATCCGCAGCATCGCCGAGCAGACCAACCTGCTGGCGTTGAACGCGGCCATTGAGGCGGCCCGGGCTGGCGATGCCGGTCGCGGTTTTGCCGTGGTGGCCGACGAGGTACGGGCACTGGCTAACCGGACCCAGACCTCGACCGAGGAGATCCAGAGCATGATCGAAAACTTGCAGAGCTCCAGCAAGCATGTGGTGGAAGTGATGGGGCGCAGCCAGGAGCAGACCCATAACTGCGTTGAGCAGACCCGCGAGATGGATGCGGCACTGCAATCCATCGCCGATCGGATGAGCGCCATCAAATCGATGGCGGATCAGGTAGCCAATGCCGCCCAGGAGCAGATCTCCGTCAGCCAGGGGGTGGCTCGCCATATCGCCGGCATTGCCGATGTGGCCTACGAGACGGAACGGGAGGCACGAGAGTCGGCCAGCAGCAGTGAAGTGCTGGCGGATCTGGTCGCCAAGCAGCAACAACTTATCGCACATTTCAAGGTCTAGGAGGGCTTATGGCTAACAAGTGGATTGGAGCCCTGAGTCTCCTGTTGTGTGGCCAGCTGATGGCCAGCGAGCTGGTGATCGAGAGCTGGCGTGCCGATGACAAGGCGTTGTGGGAGCAAAAGATCATCCCGGCGTTCGAAGCGACGCATCCGGGGATCAAGGTGACGTTTCATCCGGTGCAAAACGTCAACTATATGCCTACCTTGTTGGAGAACCTGAAGGCCGGCAAGGCGGGGGATCTCATCACCTGCCGCCCGTTTGATGACTCCCTCGCTCTGTTCAAGGCCGGTCATCTGGCCGAGCTGACCGAGATGGCGGGGATGGAAAACTTCCCGAGCTTCGCCCAGTCGCCCTGGCAGACCGACTCCGGTGCCCAGACGTTTTGCGTACCCATGGCGTCCGTTATTCACGGCTTTTTCTACAACAAGAAGATCTTCAGTGAATTGGGGCTGACCCTGCCGCAGACCCGTGATGAGTTCTTCGCCGCGCTCGACAAGGTGAAGGCCGATGGCCGTTATGTGCCGCTGGCCATGAGCGGCGGCGAGAGCTGGGTCTCCTCGGAACTGGGTTTCCAGAACATTGGTCCCAACTACTGGAAAGGGGAAGACGGGCGCCTGGCGCTGATCGGCGGAAACGAGCGGTTCGACAACCCGCATTATGTGAAGGTATTCGAGGAGCTGGCTCGCTGGCGCCCCTATCTGGGTGAAGGGGGTGAGAGTCGGGATTATGCTGCCACCAACGAGCTGTTCACCTCGGGCAAGGCCGCCTTCTATGTGGCCGGTTCCTGGGAGATAGCACCTTTCGCCGGCAAGGTCGATTTTGGCGTCATGCGCCCGCCGGTCGCCAAGCAGGGTTCTGGCTGTTTCTTCACCGATCACACCGACATCGGCATGGGGATGAACCCGGCGAGCAAAAACAAGGAGGCCGCCATGGCCTTCCTGCAGTGGCTGACTACGCCCCAGTTTGCCGAGCTCTACACCAACGCGCTGCCGGGCTTTTTCTCCCTCTCCAACCACTTCTTCGAGGTCACCAATCCGGCGGCCAGAGAGATGATGGAGTGGCGGGATCAGTGCGATTCCACCATACGGGTGGCCACCCAGATCCTCTCTCGCGGCGCACCCAAACTGGGAGATGAGCTGGCCGAGGTGAGTCAGGCGGTATTGCTGGGCAAGATGGAGCCCAAAGCGGCGGCCGAACGACTGGAACAAGGGCTCAAAGGTTGGTATGCCCCCCATCAGGGCAGCAAGTCCACAGGGCAGGAGTGCCAGTGTGATACCGGCGTGACTCAGACAAGTGCCGTTACTGCGACGCAAACGGCGCCGCAACCTGCCGCGCAGGATGCCGTCGAGCAGGCGCTTTCCAGCGAGTTGGAAACACCGCAACAGTAGAGCATGGCCAGTAGATTCTGATTGTGCAGAAAACGGGAGGCATCAGCCTCCCGTTTTTATTGGCGAGTCTGACGGTTCAGGTATCGGAGGGCCAGCGGCAGAGGCTGCCGATACGGGCCACGGGAGTGAATCCGAGCGAGCGATAAATCCGCTGGGCGTGGTAGTGCTCATCGGCCACTATGATCAGCCGTTCTACCCGCTTCAGCCCTTGTCGTGCCACATGGCTGAGCAACCGGCGGCATAGCCCTCTGTTGCGCCACGCCCTGTGGGTGCGCACCAGCTGGAAACGCCCCATGGTATCGGTAAAGAAGAGGCCACAGCTGGCGATCAACTGGCCCTCCTGCCAGATCCCCCACCAATCGCCGAGTCCATCGGCGATCATGGCTTGGTAAAGCCGTTGCCGTGAGTGCAGATAGGCGAGATAGCTGGCCTCGTTATGACTCATGTCTCGCTCATGGAGTTCGAAGTCGAGCCACGTCTGCCAGTCGCTTGCCCGGAATGCACGAAGTTCCTGACCCGGATGAGAAAGCATCACTGGTTGCCAGCTCTGCTCGTCGAGCGCCAGCACCACACACTCCAGATACTGATAACCCGTTGTTACAAATCCGGCTATCCGGCTGTTTTGTCCTTCCGCCAGCGGCCATTGGAAAGTGCGGTGACGGATCCTGGGATCCTGGCCGATCAGCTGATCGAAAGTGGCTTCGAGCCAGCCCTTGTCCCTGTCGCTGGGGGGAGTAGGGAGCAGCAGATAGTTGCCAAAGTAGTAGTCGGGAGCATCCGGAGTACGCACGGCCCAGAACTCGTCATGCCGAGTGACTTCGCCCTGATAGCGGTCGAACAGCAGATCCGTGGCAAAGCCGGGGTGGGTGTCCATGGTGATACTCCTGCAAAGATTCAATCTGTTATCGGCAAGAGTGGGGGGAAGAAAAGGGGCCGGAGAAATCTCCGGCCAAACAATCACACGCAGATTCAGAACGTCCAGGACGATCCGGCTTCATCATAACTCGACCTTGGTGATTTTGGGATGGGGTCAGGGGGTTACTTACCGTTAATTTTGTAAATATGGGACGGCCCGAGTGGAAGAGTGACAAATCAGAGTTGACTTTGGGACGCTTTGCTCATAAAAATAGAGACGTTTAGACGTCCAAACATCCGTTTTGACGTACACAGATGGATTGCAGGACAGGGAGAAGAGCAGATGGGATTTCACAGTGCACGTCAGGTTGAGGCGCTCAACCAGAGTCTGGCGGATTTGAATGGCGATATATCGGTCAGCTTCGAGTTTTTTCCGCCCAATAGCGAAGGAATGGAAAATACCTTGTGGCAATCCATCGAGCGCCTGAAAGTGCTGGAACCCAAGTTCGTCTCCGTGACCTATGGCGCCAACTCCGGCACTCGGGATCGCACCCATAAGGTGATCAAGGACATCAAGGAGCGGACCGGTCTGATCGCGGCGCCGCACCTGACCTGTATCGATGCCAGCCGTGATGAGTTGCGCTCTATCGCCCGTGATTACTGGAATAGCGGCATCCGCCACATAGTGGCGCTGCGTGGTGACCTGCCTCAGGGGGTCGACAAGCCGGACATGTATGCCACCGACCTGGTTGCCCTGCTCAAATCCGAGGCCGATTTCGATATCTCGGTAGCGGCTTATCCGGAAGGGCACCCGGAAGCGAGAAGTGCGCAGTCGGATCTGCTCAACCTCAAGCGCAAGATAGATGCGGGGGCCAACCGTGCCATCACCCAGTTTTTCTTCGACGTGGAGACCTACCTGCGTTTTCGCGATCGCTGTGCTGCCATCGGCATCGACGCCGAAATCGTGCCGGGGATCCTGCCGGTCTCCAACTACCAGACGTTGGCCAAGTTTGCCGGGTTTACCAACGTGAAGATCCCGCGCTGGATGCACCAGCGTTTCGAGGGGCTGGAGCATGACCAGATTACCCGTAACATGGTCGGGGCCAGCATCGCCATCGACCAGGTCAGGGTGTTGAGTCAGGAAGGGGTGAAAGATTTCCACTTCTATACCCTGAACCGCTCCGAACTGACCTATGCCATCTGCCATACCCTTGGGGTCAGGCCGAAAGGACAAGCCTGATACAACAGGTGCAAGATCAAAACAGCCAATGAGTTTCTCATTGGCTGTTTTTGTTATGGCGGCCGGCCACCATCCGGCAGGGGCTATGAAGATATGATCTGGACTCCTGAGATCAACCCGGCTGGTTGGGGTTACCAGGTGTGTCCGTGAGTTTTGCCTGGTTTACTGCTTTGCGCGCCCCCTCGGTCGTGACTGGATCAGGTGCAGGCCAAACCCGACGAGCAGTCCCCAACAGGCTGCGCCGACACCGAGCAGGCTGATGCCGGATGCCGTGATGATGAAGGTGAGCAGAGCCGCTTCTCGTGCCTCATCTTGTTGCAGCGCAGTGTGCAGGCTGCTGCCTATGGTGCCAAGCAGCGCCAAGCCAGCCACGCAGGTGATGAGTGTCGCAGGGAAGGCGGTAAACAGAGCCGCGACCGTGGCGCCGAAGCAACCGGTCAACAGATAGAAGCAGCCCGCCCACACCGCAGCCGGCCAGCGGCGGTTGGCATCCGGGTCCACCTCTTTTCCCATGCAAATCGCGGCCGTGATGGCTGCCAGGTTGAAAGCGTAACCCCCGAAGGGGGCGAGCAGCAGGCCGGTCAGGCCAGTCCAGCTGATAAGAGAAGAGGTCGCTGGTTGATAGCCATGAGCCCGCAAGATAGTTATCCCGGGCATGTTCTGGGAGGTCATGGTGACGATAAACAGCGGCAGAGCGATGCCAAGCAGGGCATCGAGGGAGAAAGTCGGCGAGATCCAGACCGGAGTGGCCAGTTGCCAGTGCACGCCGCCAAGTTGCAGCTCTCCTCGCAGAGCACAGATCGCTATCCCGCTCATCAGTACCAGTACCATGGTGTAACGGGGCCAAAGATGGCGGCCCAGCAAAAAGGCCAGCAACAATGAGCCAAGCAGCAAGGGATCCTGCGGAGCAACCTTGAACAGATCCAGACCGAATCTGAGCAATACCCCGGCCAACATGGCGGCGGCCAGTGGGGCTGGAATATGGCGCATCAGCCGATCGAACCAGCCACTGATGCCGCACAGGGTGATCAACAGAGAAGATATGATAAAGGCACCGATGGCCTCAGCCAGGCTAAAGTCGCCGAGACTGGTGATCAGCAGGGCTGCCCCCGGGGTAGACCAGGCTGTGAGCACGGGTATGCGGTAATAAAGAGAGAGACCGATACAGCTACTCCCCATGCCGATACCGAGCGTCCATAGCCAGGACGCGACCTGAGCCGCATCCGCCCCGGCTGCCGTTGCCGCCTGAATGATCAGGATGACGGAGCTGGTATAGCCGACCATCACGGCAATAAAGCCTGCCACTATATGGGGAAGCGCGAAGGGCATGGGTGACTCCTGTCGGTTTGTGCGTTATAGCGTACAATATGCCACCAACTATATCGCTGTGCGTTATAGTGCACAATCGAATTACGCAGGCTCGATAAAGGGGTAACCATGCAAGAGATAAATCAGCATCTGGCTCATCGCCTGAGAGGGTTGCGCAGTGAGCTGGGTTGGAGTCTGGATGTAGCGGCGCGGGAGACAGGGGTTAGCAAGGCCATGCTGGGGCAGATCGAGCGGGGAGAGTCCAGCCCCACGGTGGCGACCCTGTGGAAGATTGCCACCGGTTTTCGGGTTTCCTTCTCCAGTTTTATCGAACCTGCTCCAGTTACTCTGGGAGAGGCGCTTTATCGTACTGCCGATGCCATCCGTCAGCAGCCGGCGGGGGAGGGAATGCAGGTTGCTCCTCTCTTTCCTTATGAGAGCCGGTTTGGTTTCGAGTTGCTTGAATTGACTCTGTTACCTGGCTATCAGCGTGAATCCGACCCCCATGAGCCAGGGGTGACCGAGCATGTCATCGTCATCAGTGGCGTGATGGAGGTGCTGGTGGAAGGGGAGTGGCGCTCGCTGACCCAAGGGGAGGCGGTTCGGTTTGCAGCCGACTCCCCCCACGGTTATCGCAATCTGGGTGTGGCTCCCGCAATCTTTCATAACCTGATCCACTATCCGGTTAATCGGTCATGAACAATCTTCCGGGTGATTACCCCGGGCGGCCATCCGCTCTGGGGCTGGTCAGGATGGGGGCATACACCCAGACAAACAGGCCATAAGCTAGGCTCCAGGCCAGGCCGCTCAAGTTCCAGCCATGCAGGGTGTAAGCAGGCCAAAGCAGCGGAACGAGCACCCGCAACAGCGCTGCCGCAATGGTCAGGACAAAAGCACTGCGGATACGGCGTCCCACCTGCAAGGCGCGACCACTATGGCCGAGAGAAACCCGTGCGATCATGCCCAGGATCATGGTGCCCAGACAGCCTGCGCTAAGCAGGTGGCTGGCCAAGGAAAGGGTAATGGACATCCCGGCAGCTTGAGCCGCGAGCGCGAGCAAGCCCAGAGGAATAAACAGATAGGCGAGGTGCAACGACCAGAGCAGGGGATGACCTAGGGTTGTAGGCAACCGCCAGCGCAGCTGGCGCCACAGGTGCAAACTTGCCGCCACTATATATAGAGGCATCATATAAACGCTGGTCGTCCATTGGTTTGGAAAGAGTAGCCAGATCAACAAAAGCAACCATAAAGAGGCTAGCGCGCCACGTTCCAGCCATACCAGCGGAACCGCTTTATCCAAACCAGTGGCTCTGGCGGTAAAGAAGGGAATGACCCGTCCTCCCATCACGGCAATCAGGGTGGTAAACAACAATACCGTGGTGATCAACAAATGTTCTAGGGTGGCCCACTCGCCATGCAATACCCAGCTTGTTCCGTTGAGCAGCGTCAATACCAGCAGTAATGGAACAAAGAAGAGGTTGCGCCATTGTCGGGTGATTATGATGGGCTTGGCGAGGAACCAAGCGCAAAGTGGCAGCCAGGAAAGATCAGCCATCATCAAGAGGGTATTTTCTTCTCCAAGCCAGGGTAGTAGTAGCCGAGGCAACGCCCACAGACTCACAACCAGAGCCAGTGGCCAGCTTCGCACGCCTGGATGAGCCGTCCAGTTTTGTACCGCGGTCAGCAGAAATCCCGCGACGATGGCAGCACCAAACCCAAACAGCATCTCATGGGCATGCCACCAGACAGGATTGCCGATACCGGGCATCGACAGCCAGCCATTGAGCTGTCCTATCCATCCCAGCATGGCTAACGTAGAAAACAGGGCGCCCAACAGGAAGAAAGGCCGAAACCCCAAACGAAACAGGGGGAGTATCCGCTCTTCCTTGCGGCTATCCAGAATCTGATGCATGACGACAATCTCAAATAAATATTTCAAAAGTCAATTATAAAGTGACTTTTGAAATGTTCAATTTAAATCAGTGCTGATGATGCCTTGATGTAAAAACCATCGAAAAACGCATGGTTTGGTTGGTATTTGAGCGGTTGAGTCGATGTTGGCAATAATCTTCAAAAAACGCCTTGCCAAGCTGATTCGCGGCCCTATAATGCGCCTCCATCGACACGGCAAGCGGCAACGCAAACAAGCCGGTCGATAGCCTCGAAAAGCCTTTGAAAATAAGGCTTGACTCGAGAAGGCGGTTGAGTAGAATGCCACTCCCGCAGCAGCCAAAAGCTGCATCGCTCTTTAACAATTTGAATCAAGCAATCTGTGTGGGCACTC
>NZ_JBGLRE010000012.1:0-144566 GCF_041403185.1 Aeromonas sp. S9(2024) | reverse complement strand
AGTTGAGGCAGTTGAGGCAGTTGAGGCAGTTGAGGCAGTTGAGGCAGTTGAGGCAGTTGAGGCAGTTGAGGCAGTTGAGGCAGTTGAGGCAGTTGAGGCAGTTGAGGCAGTTGAGGCAGTATCAGAATCCACTAAAAGAAAAGCCGGGACAAGCCCGGCGTTTTCTTTTATCACTCAGCAGCTGCTTCAGCAGCGGCCGGACGGTCTACCAGCTCAATATAAGCCATAGGGGCGTTGTCGCCAGCACGGAAACCGCATTTCAGAATGCGAGTATAACCGCCGGCGCGCTCCAGGTAGCGCGGGCCCAGTTCATTGAACAGCTTAGCCACGATCGCGTTATCGCGAGTACGGGCAAATGCCAGGCGACGATTAGCAACGCTATCAGTCTTGGCAAGGGTGATCAGCGGTTCAACTACACGACGCAGCTCTTTTGCCTTAGGCAGAGTCGTCTTGATGATCTCATGACGAACCAGGGAGCTGGCCATGTTGCGGAACATAGCCTGACGATGGCTGCTGTTCCGGTTCAGTTGACGACCACTCAAACGATGGCGCATGACCTTATCCTTCTAACTAAATCTGTGAAACCCGTAATCTGGATTACTCGTCAGCGATGCTGGCGGGCGGCCAGTTCTCAAGGCGCATGCCAAGAGACAGACCACGGGAGGCCAACACGTCCTTGATCTCAGTCAGGGACTTCTTACCGAGGTTAGGAGTCTTAAGCAACTCAACTTCGGTACGCTGTACCAGATCACCAATATAGTGGATAGCTTCTGCCTTCAGACAGTTCGCAGAACGAACTGTCAGCTCCAAATCATCGACAGGACGCAGCAGAATCGGATCAAACTCGGGTTTCTCTTCTTTCTTCTCGGGCACGCTGACATCGCGCAGATCCACGAAGGCTTCCAGTTGCTCGGCCAGAATAGTGGCAGAACGACGGATGGCTTCTTCAGGATCCAGGGTACCATTGGTCTCCATGTCGATGACCAGCTTGTCCAAGTCGGTACGCTGTTCAACCCGTGCTGCCTCAACATTGTAGGCAATACGAACGATGGGGCTGAACGCGGAGTCCAGCAGCAGGCGACCGATAGGACGCTCTTCATCATCGTTGTGAACACGAGCAGAAGCAGGCACATAACCACGACCGCGCTGAACTTTCAGGCGCATGCTGATTTCAGCATTGGCACCAGTCAGGTGGCAGATTACGTGCTCCGGGTTTACGATCTCGACTTCATCACCGTGAGTGATATCACCAGCGGTAACGGGGCCTGTTCCAGACTTGGTCAGGGACAGAGTTACCTCGTCCTTGCCTTCCAGCTTCACAGCGATACCTTTCAGGTTGAGCAGGATTTCAAGAATGTCTTCCTGTACACCTTCTTTGCTGCTGTACTCATGCAGTACCCCGTCAATTTCGACTTCAGTAACTGCACAACCGGGCATAGAAGACAGCAAAATACGACGCAGGGCGTTGCCCAGCGTGTGACCAAAGCCACGCTCAAGTGGCTCAAGAGTCACTTTCGCATGAGTCGGGCTAACTTGCTCGATGTCAACTAGCCGCGGTTTAAGAAAATCTGTTACAGAACCCAGCATTGTGTCCTCTCTTTAGAAGCTAGCTTTACTTGGAGTAAAGCTCGACGATCAGCTGTTCGTTAATGTCGGCAGACAGGTCGGAACGCTCCGGCAGGCGCTTGAAGGCACCTTCCATTTTAGCGGCATCAACCTCTACCCAAGTCGGCTTCTCGCGCTGACCAGCAACCTCAAGGGCAGCTTTGATACGCGCTTGCTTCTTAGCCTTCTCACGAACGCAGATCACGTCCTCAGGGGAAACCTGGAAAGAAGGAATGTTCACAACGCGACCGTTGACCATGATGGCCTTGTGGCTCACCAGCTGACGAGACTCAGCACGGGTAGCGCCGAAGCCCATACGGTAAACAACGTTGTCCAAACGACCTTCCAGCAGCTGCAACAGGTTTTCACCGGTGTTACCCTTTTGACGGGCAGCGTCGCGGTAGTAGTTGCGGAACTGTTTTTCCAATACGCCGTAGATACGACGAACTTTTTGTTTCTCGCGCAGCTGAACACCGTAGTCAGACAGACGCGCTTTACGCGCACCGTGTTGACCAGGAACGGTGTCAATCTTGCACTTAGAATCAATCGCACGAACACCAGACTTCAGGAAGAGGTCGGTGCCCTCACGACGGCTAAGCTTAAGCTTAGGACCGATATATCTTGCCATCTTCTTTCTCCAACAATCCTAGACCAAGTAGCTAAACGCGTTACACGCGGCGCTTCTTGGGAGGACGACAACCGTTGTGCGGGATCGGAGTCACATCAGTAATGTTAGTGATGCGGAAACCAGCCGCGTTCAGAGCGCGGATGGAAGACTCACGACCGGGACCCGGACCTTTGACCATGACTTCCAGGTTCTTCACGCCGTATTCTTTGGCGATCTCACCAGCGCGCTCAGCAGCTACCTGGGCAGCAAACGGAGTGGACTTACGGGAACCACGGAAACCGGAACCACCAGAGGTAGCCCAAGACAGAGCATTGCCCTGACGGTCAGTAATGGTCACGATTGTGTTGTTGAAAGATGCATGAACGTGCGCAATACCGTCGCTCACTTGCTTTTTAACGCGCTTGCGAGCACGAGTCGGAGTTTTAGCCATTTTCTACCTTCCCGTTACTTCTTGATAGCCTTGCGCGGACCCTTACGGGTACGAGCGTTGGTCTTGGTACGTTGACCACGAACAGGCAGGCTACGACGGTGACGCAAACCACGGTAGCAACCCAGATCCATCAAACGCTTGATGTTCATGGAAATCTGACGACGCAGGTCACCTTCAACGGTGAATTTACCTACTTGTTCACGCAGACTCTCGATCTGAGCTTCGTCCAGGTCTTTAATTTTCACATTCTCAGCGATACCGGCTGCGGCACAGATGGCCTTGGAGCGGGTACGACCGACGCCATAAATAGCAGTCAAAGCGATGACAGCATGCTTATGGTCAGGAATGTTAATGCCAGCGATACGGGCCACTATTCACTCCTACATATAGTAGATTACGACCACCACAAAGCCCGTGAGCGGATACGTGGCGGTCAACCAATGCACAACAAAAGTTGGCTGGCTATATTAGCCAGCACAACTATTTGTTGCAAGTACTAACCGTAAAAAATTAGCCTTGGCGTTGCTTATGCTTAGGCTCGCTGCAAATCACACGCACCACACCGTGACGCTTGATGATTTTGCAGTTACGGCAGATTGCCTTAACGGAAGCACGAACTTTCATTGCTTAACTCCGTAACTACGCCGACCTTTAGCGGCCGTAGCCCTTCAGGTTGGCCTTCCTCAGGACGTCGCCATATTGATGAGACATCATATGGGTCTGAACCTGAGCCATGAAGTCCATGATAACTACCACGATAATCAGCAGCGAGGTGCCACCGAAGTAGAACTGTACGTTCCAGGCAGTCATCAGGAACTGGGGTACCAGACAGATAAAGGTTATATAGAGTGCACCTGCCAATGTCAGGCGAGTCATAACCTTATCGATATAACGTGCTGTCTGCTCGCCCGGGCGAATCCCCGGGATAAAGGCTCCACTCTTCTTCAGGTTGTCTGCTGTCTCGCGCGGATTGAACACCAGCGCAGTATAGAAGAAGCAGAAGAAGATAATGGCTGCTGCATACAGCATCTCGTAAAGCGGTTGACCCGGCTGCAGGACCATAGAGACCTGCTGCAGAATATCAGCAACTTTACCCTCACCCTGACCAAACCAAGAGGTGATGGTCCCTGGGAACAGGATGATACTGGATGCGAAAATCGCAGGAATCACACCGGCCATATTTACTTTCAACGGCAGGTGTGTGCTTTGCGCTGCGAATACCTGGCGGCCTTGTTGACGCTTGGCATAGTTCACGACGATACGACGCTGACCACGCTCCACGAACACCACAAAGTAAGTCACTGCGAAAACAATCAAGCCCAGCAACAACAACAGCAGGATGTGCAATTCCCCTTGACGTGCCTGTTCGGCCGTAGCGCCAATGGCATGCGGCAGACCGGCAACGATACCCGTGAAAATAATCAGCGAAATACCATTACCAATCCCACGCTCGGTAATCTGCTCACCCAACCACATCAAAAACATGGTACCGGTGACCAGACTCACAACGGCTGTGAAGTAGAAGCCAAGACCCGGATTAGTCACGAGCCCCTGCATCATGTTCGGCAGACCGGTTGCGATACCAATGGCCTGGAAAGTTCCCAAAACCAGCGTGCCCCAACGGGTATATTGGCTAATCTTGCGACGGCCGGATTCACCTTCTTTCTTGAGTTCAGCAAGAGCGGGGTGAACCACTGTCAGCAGCTGGATAATGATCGATGCCGAAATGTACGGCATGATCCCCAACGCAAGAATAGAAGCACGCGAGAGTGCACCACCACTGAACATGTTGAACATCTCAATGATGGTGCCCTTCTGTTGCTGGAACAACTCGGCCAGTACGGCGGCGTCAATACCAGGAATCGGCACATAAGAGCCTGCACGGAAAACGATAATCGCCCCGAGAACGAAGAGCAGACGGCTCTTCAGTTCACTCAGACCACCCTGTGCTTTAACATCCAATCCTGGTTTCTTAGCCATTGTACTGATTATTCCTCGATTTTACCGCCAGCGGCCTCGATGGCTGCGCGTGCACCCTTGGTGACGGACAGACCACGAACAGTCACAGCACGGTCAATGTTGCCAGACAGAACAACTTTAGCGAACACGATGTTTTTGGTAACAACACCGGCTTGCTTCAGAGTGCTCATATCGACCACATCACCTTCTACCAGGGCGATTTCGTTCAGGCGCACTTCGGCAGAAACCAAAGACTTGCGAGAGAAGAAACCGAACTTCGGCAGACGGATTTTCAAAGGCATCTGACCACCCTCGAAACCGTTGCGGACTTTACCGCCACCGGAACGAGAGGTTTGACCTTTCACACCACGACCACCAGTCTTGCCCAGACCGGAACCGATACCACGGCCCGGACGGTGCTTAACGCGCTTGGAACCAGCGGCCGGAGACAGAGTATTCAGACGCATGCTTAGCCCTCCACCTTAACCATGTAGTAAACCTGGTTGATCATACCGCGTACGCAAGGAGTATCTTCCAGCTCAACGGTGTGACCAATGCGACGCAGGCCCAGACCACGCAGAGTTGCCTTATGCTTGGGCAGACGGCCGATAGAGCTGCGAGTTTGAGTTACTTTTACAGTGTTAGCCATGTCACATTACCCCAGGATTTCTTCAACGCGCAGACCACGCTTGGCGGCGATCTGTTCCGGTGATTGACCGTGAACCAGAGCGTCTACAGTAGCGCGAACGACGTTGATTGGGTTGGTGGAACCGTAGGTCTTGGCCAGCACGTTGTGGATACCAGCAACTTCCAGAACAGCACGCATAGCGCCGCCTGCGATGATACCAGTACCTTGGGAGGCCGGCTTCATGAACACGGTAGAACCGGAGTGAACACCTTTCACCGGGTGGTGCAGGGTGCCGTTGTTCAGCTCAACCTTGTTCAGGTTACGCTTGGCCTGTTCCATTGCTTTTTGAATAGCAGCCGGAACTTCACGGGCCTTACCATAACCGTAACCTACACGGCCGTTACCATCACCCACCACGGTCAACGCGGTGAAGGACATGATACGACCACCTTTAACAGTTTTCGAAACACGGTTTACTGCAATCAGCTTTTCTTGCAGTTCGCCGGCTTGAGATTCGACTTTAGCCATCTTCGACTCCTAGCTTAGAACTGAAGACCAGCGTCACGTGCAGCAGCTGCCAGAGCAGCAATGCGACCGTGATACTTGAAACCGGAACGATCGAAAGATACGTTCTGAACGCCTTTGGCAATAGCACGCTCAGCGATAGCTTTACCTACAGCGGTAGCAGCGTCTGCATTACCGGTGTATTTCAGAGCTTCACTGATGGCTTTCTCTACTGTGGAAGCAGAGGCCAGAACTTCGGAACCGTTGGCTGCAATAACCTGCGCATAGATATGACGCGGGGTACGGTGCACAACCAGACGGGTGGCTCCCAGTTCCTGCATCTTTTTCCGAGCACGAGTAGCACGACGGAGACGAGCTGCTTTCTTGTCCATAGTGTTACCTTACTTCTTCTTAGCTTCTTTAGTACGCACTTGCTCGTTGGCATAGCGTACACCCTTGCCCTTGTAGGGCTCCGGAGCGCGGTAAGCACGGATATCGGCGGCGACTTGGCCAACCAGCTGCTTGTCAACGCCACGCAGAACAACTTCAGTCTGGGACGGGCACTCAGCGGTTACACCAGCCGGCAGCTCATGCTCTACCGGGTGAGAGAAGCCCAGAGCCAGCGCGACAGCATTGCCCTTGATGGAGGCTTTGTAACCTACACCAACCAGCTGCAGCTTACGCTCGAAGCCTTGGGTAACACCGATTACCATGTTGTTGACCAATGCACGGGCAGTACCGGCCTGAGCGTCAGCACCAGCGATGCCGTCGCGCGGGGCGAACTTCAGTACATTGTCTTCTTTGGTCACTTCTACAGCGGCGTGGATAGAACGAACCAGGGAACCTTTACCACCTTTGATGGACAGTTCCTGACCGTTCAGAGTCACTTCTACGCCAGCAGGAATAGTGACGGGTGCCTTAGCAACGCGAGACATTTCCGACCTCCTATTAAGCGACGTAGCAGATGATCTCACCACCCATGCTTGCTTTGCGAGCAGCACGGTCGGTCATCACACCTTTAGACGTGGACACGATAGCAACACCGAGACCACCCATTACTTTCGGCAGATCGGTAGTGCGCTTGTAAATACGCAGGCCAGGACGGCTCACGCGTTGGATCAGTTCTACAACCGGCTTGCCCTGGAAATATTTCAGTTCAATTTCCAGTTCCGGCTTCACGTCACCAGCTACGTTGTAGCCAGCGATGTAACCTTCTTCTTTCAGCACTTTGGCAATAGCCACTTTCAGCTTGGAAGAAGGCATGGAAACCGCAACTTTGCTCGCCGCCTGACCGTTACGGATGCGGGTCAGCATATCCGCGATCGGATCTTGCATGCTCATAGTCTAACTCCCGAGATTCTTTACCAAGAGGCCTTTTTCAGGCCCGGAATTTCGCCCTTCATGGCATGCTCACGCACCTTGATGCGAGACAGGCCAAACTTGCGCAGGAAACCGTGCGGACGACCAGTAATATTGCAACGGTTACGCTGGCGGGACGGACTGGAATCACGGGGCAGCTGTTGCAGTTGCAGAACAGCATCCCAACGCGCTTCTTCAGAAGCGTTCATGTCAACGATGATAGCTTTCAGCTCGGCACGCTTGGTCGCGTACTTGGCTACCAGCTTGGCACGCTTTGCTTCGCGCGCTTTCATGGATGTTTTAGCCATAACCCTAACCTTACTTGCGGAATGGGAAGTTAAAGGCAGCCAGCAGAGCACGGCCTTCTTCATCGGTATTCGCGGAAGTGGTGATGGTGATATCCAGACCACGGACGCGATCGACTTTGTCATAGTCGATTTCCGGGAAGATGATCTGCTCACGCACGCCCATGGAGTAGTTACCACGACCGTCGAACGCTTTAGCGTTCAGGCCACGGAAGTCACGGATACGCGGTACGGAGATGCAGATCAGCCGTTCCAGGAACTCCCACATACGCTCGCCACGCAGGGTTACTTTACAACCTATCGGGTAGCCTTCACGAATCTTGAAGCCCGCAACAGATTTGCGAGCTTTGGTGATCAGCGGCTTCTGACCGGAAATGGCAGCCATGTCGGCAGCAGCATTTTCCAGCAACTTCTTGTCAGAGATCGCTTCACCAACACCCATGTTCAGGGTGATTTTCTCGATCCGAGGGACTTGCATGATAGTCTTGTAACCGAACTGCTTGGACAGTTCATTTACTACATCGGATTTGTAGTAATCATGCAGTTTCGCCATCGTTAAACTCCAATTACTTCACAAGTTCGCCGGTGGATTTGAAGAAACGAACTTTCTTGCCGTCTTCAATCCGGAAACCAACGCGGTCAGCTTTGCCAGTGGCAGAGTTGAACAGCGCTACGTTAGATACATCGATGGGGGCTTCTTTGGTGACGATACCGCCAGCCTGACCCAGTGCGGGTACCGGCTTCTGGTGCTTCTTCACCTGGTTGATGCCTTCCACGATTACCTTACCTTTGGCAATCAGGACCTGGGTGACTTTGCCACGCTTGCCCTTGTCTTTGCCGGTAAGAACAATCACTTCGTCTTCGCGACGGATTTTAGCTGCCATCGTTCGACTCCTTACAGTACTTCGGGTGCCAGGGACACAATCTTCATGAACTTCTCATTACGCAGTTCACGGGTCACCGGGCCAAAAATACGAGTACCGATTGGCTGTTGGTTGTTGTTAAGCAACACAGCCGCATTGTTGTCGAAACGGATGACAGAGCCGTCCGGACGACGAACGCCTTTACGGGTGCGTACGACCACCGCGTTATACACATCACCTTTCTTCACTTTACCGCGAGGAATGGCTTCCTTGATGGAAACCTTGATGATGTCGCCGATGCCGGCGTAACGGCGGTGCGAGCCACCCAGAACCTTAATACACATTACACTGCGAGCGCCGGAGTTGTCGGCAACACCCAGCATACTTTGCATCTGGATCATCTTAGTGCTCCGCTTTGTTTACTTCTTATCCCCAACGGGATCTGGCTGCCTTCAAAAGGCGCGAAACTATAACACAGGATTTTTAGAAAAGGTAGCCTAAAAAACAAACGGCCCCTGGAAGGGGCCGTTTGGGCAAAAAAGTACCGATTAGGCCTTTTCTACGACAGCAACCAGGGTCCAGGACTTGGTCTTGGACAGCGGGCGGCACTCGCGGATTTCCACGAGATCGCCAGCTTTGCACTCGTTGTTTTCGTCATGTACGTGCAGCTTGGTAGTACGCTTGATGATCTTACCGTAGATCGGGTGCTTTACCTTGCGCTCGATGGCAACAGTGATGGACTTGTCCATCTTGTCGCTGATTACACGACCCTGCAGAGTACGGATTTTGTCAGTCATTACGCACCTGCCTTCTCAGTCAGTACAGTCTTGATACGTGCGACGTCACGACGCACTTGTTTCAGAGTGTGAGTCTGAGCCAGCTGGCCGGTGGATGCTTGCATGCGCATGTTGAATTGCTCACGCAGCAGGCCCAGCAGTTCCTGGTTCAGTTCTTCGACGCTCTTTTGACGCAGATCTTGGGCTTTCATCACATCACCGTCTTAATTACGAAAGTGGTCTGAACAGACAGCTTAGCTGCGGCCAGGGCAAACGCTTCACGCGCCAGAGCCTCAGGTACACCGTCCATCTCGTACAGAACCTTGCCAGGCTGGATCGGGCAAACCCAGTATTCCACGTTACCCTTACCTTTACCCATACGAACTTCCAGGGGCTTCTCGGTGATGGGCTTGTCCGGGAACACACGGATCCAGATCTTACCTTGACGCTTAACGTGACGGGTCATGGCACGACGGGCTGCTTCGATTTGACGAGCAGTCAGCTGACCACGAGATGTCGCCTTCAGGCCAAAGGTACCGAAGGATACTTCGTTACCAGAGTTGGCCAGACCGCGGTTACGACCTTTGTGGGTCTTGCGGAATTTAGTACGCTTAGGTTGCAACATTTACCGAATCTCCTTACTTGGCAGCGCGGCGCTTGTTGTCACGCTTGGGCTTCGCAGGAGCTTGCTCTTGAGCAGCGGCAGCGTTGACAGCAGCCAGACCACCCAGAACTTCGCCCTTGAAGATCCAAACTTTAACGCCGATCACACCGTAAGTGGTGTGGGCTTCAGAAGTTGCGTAGTCAATGTCGGCACGCAGGGTGTGCAAAGGCACACGACCTTCACGGTACCATTCGGTACGCGCGATTTCAGCGCCGCCCAGACGACCGGAAACTTCCACTTTGATGCCCTTGGCACCCAGGCGCATGGCGTTCTGTACGGCGCGCTTCATAGCACGACGGAACATTACACGACGCTCCAGCTGGGAAGTGATGCTGTCGGCAACCAGTTTGCCATCCAGCTCCGGCTTGCGGACTTCGGAAATGTTGATCTGAGCAGGCACGCCAGCAATTGCGGCTACAGCTTTGCGCAGTTTCTCAACGTCTTCGCCTTTCTTACCGATCACAACACCCGGACGAGCGGTGTGAATGGTCACACGGATGCTCTTGGCCGGACGCTCGATGGTGATCTTGGACAAGGACGCGTTTTTCAGTTCCTTGGTCAGGAACTGGCGTACTTGAAAATCGCTGTACAGGTTGTCAGCGAAGTCTTTGGTGTTCGCGAACCAGGTAGAATTCCAAGGCTTGGTAATACCCAGGCGAATGCCATTAGGATGTACTTTCTGACCCATTGCTTATCTCCCAGCCTTAGCGTCGGATACCACTACAGTGATGTGAGCGGTACGCTTGAGGATACGATCCGCGCGACCTTTGGCACGAGGACGGATACGCTTCATGGAGGGACCTTCGTCAACCATGATAGTGGCAACACGCAGTGCGTCGATGTCGGCGCCTTCGTTGTGCTCAGCGTTGGCAATGGCAGATTCCAGCACTTTCTTCACCAGAACAGCAGCCTTTTTCGGGCTGAAGGTCAGGATGTTCAGAGCCTTGTCTACGGACAGACCACGTACTTGATCGGCTACCAGACGAGCTTTCTGGGCAGAAGTACGGGCATAACGGTGTTTAGCGATAGCTTCCATCATTTATCCCTTAGCGCTTCTTAGCCTTCTTATCAGCAGCATGGCCGCGATAAGTACGAGTAGGTGCGAATTCACCCAGTTTGTGACCGATCATTTCTTCGGTAACGAAAACCGGAACGTGCTGACGACCATTATGGACAGCGATGGTCAAACCGATCATGTTCGGGATGATCATTGAACGACGGGACCAGGTTTTAACCGGCTTTTTATCCCCGCTTTCCACCGCTTTCTCTACCTTCTTCAGCAAGTGCAGGTCGATAAATGGACCCTTCTTGAGAGAACGTGGCATGGTGATTCCTCTATGTTAACAATTACTTGTTACGACGACGTACGATGTACTTGTCGGTACGCTTGTTCTTACGGGTCTTGAAGCCTTTAGCCTTCTGGCCCCATGGGGACACAGGCTGCATGCCCTTGTTACGACCCTCACCACCACCGTGCGGGTGGTCTACCGGGTTCATCGCCATACCGCGAACGGTCGGACGAATACCACGCCAGCGGTTTGCACCGGCTTTACCCAGTTGACGCAACATGTGCTCGGAGTTACCAACTTCACCGATGGTGGCGCGGCACTCGGCCAGAACTTTACGTACTTCGCCGGAACGCAGACGCAGAGTTACATAGTTACCTTCACGAGCCAGGATCTGGATGAAAGTACCAGCGGAACGAGCCAGCTGGGCACCTTTACCAGGCTTCATCTCAACAGCGTGAACGGTAGAACCAACCGGGATGTTGCGCATCGGCAGGGCGTTACCTACCTTGATGGCTGCATCAGCACCAGAAGCGATAGCGTCACCAGCTTTCAGGCCTTTCGGAGCCAGGATGTAACGACGCTCACCGTCTGCGTACAACACCAGAGCGATGTTCGCGGTACGGTTCGGATCGTATTCCAGGCGTTCTACTTTGGCCGGGATACCGTCTTTGTCGCGCTTGAAGTCGACGATACGGTAGTGTTGCTTGTGACCACCGCCGATGTGACGGGTGGTGATGCGGCCGTTGTTGTTACGACCACCGGACTTGTCTTTCTTGTCCAGCAGAGCTGCAAAGGGCTTGCCCTTGTACAGGTCTTGGTTGACGATCTTGACGACGTGGCGGCGGCCCGGAGAAGTAGGCTTGCACTTAACGATTGCCATTTTTCAGAACTCCTCTTACTCGGCTGCGCCCATGAAGTCGATGTCCTGACCAGCTTTCAGGGTCACATAAGCCTTTTTCCAATCGGAACGACGGCCTACGCGTGCACCTGCGCGCTTGGTCTTACCCTTCATGTTCAGGGTACGGACGGTCTCAACTTCGACCTCGAACAGTTTCGCAACTGCAGCTTTGACTTCCGCCTTGGTGGCATCAATAGCAACTTTGAACACGATAGTGTTCTGCTTTTCTGCAACCATGGTGCTCTTTTCAGAGATGTGCGGAGCCTTCAGAACTTTCAGCAGACGCTCTTCACGGATCATGCCAGCATCTCCTCGATTTGCTTAACTGCGTCAGCAGTCATCAGAACCTTGTCGAAAGCGATCAGGCTGACCGGGTCGATACCGGCAACGTCACGCACGTCAACTTTGTACAGGTTACGAGCAGCCAGGAACAGGTTCTCATCGACTTCAGCAGTCACGATCAGAACGTCAGACAGTTCCATTTCTTTCAGCTTGGCGATCAGTTCTTTGGTTTTCGGAGCTTCGATGCCGAACTTCTCAACAACGATCAGGCGCTCTTGACGTACCAGCTCGGACAGGATGCTACGGATAGCGCCGCGGTACATCTTCTTGTTTACTTTCTGGCTGTGATCTTGCGGCTTAGCAGCAAAAGTCACACCACCGGAACGCCAAATGGGCGAACGGATGGAGCCAGCACGGGCACGACCAGTACCCTTCTGACGCCACGGCTTTTTGCCGCCACCAGACACTTCAGAGCGAGTCAGCTGCGCACGAGTACCCTGACGGGCACCAGCGGCATAAGCAACGACAACCTGGTGAACCAGAGCTTCGTTGAATTCGCGCCCGAAGGTAGTCTCGGAAACTTCAAGAGCGCTCTTGGCGTCTTTCATTACCAATTCCATTACTATCTCCTCAGACGTTACGCTTTGACGGCAGGTTTAACGATCACGTTGCCGTTGGTTGCACCCGGTACTGCACCTTTGATGAGCAGCAGGTTGCGTTCAGCGTCAACACGAACCAGTTCCAGGTTCTGAGTCGTTACACGCTCAGCACCCATGTGACCAGCCATCTTTTTGCCCTTGAATACACGGCCCGGGGTCTGGTTTTGACCGATGGAGCCAGGTACACGGTGGGACAGAGAGTTACCGTGGGTCATATCCTGGGTGCGGAAGTTCCAGCGCTTAACAGTACCGGCAAAACCTTTACCCTTGGATGTGCCGGTAACGTCTACCAGCTTAACGTCAGCGAGAAGATCTACTTTCAGCTCGCTACCAACAGTGAAAGTTTCACCGTTGTTCAGGCGGAATTCCCACAGACCGCGACCGGCTTCTACACCAGCTTTGGCGAAGTGGCCAGCTTCCGGCTTGGTTACGCGGCTAGCTTTCTTGGAGCCAGTGGTAACCTGAATAGCGTTGTAGCCGTCGGTTTCTACAGATTTGACCTGAGTTACACGGTTAGCTTCAACTTCGATAACAGTCACCGGGATAGAAACGCCATCTTCAGTGAAGATGCGAGTCATACCCACTTTGCGACCTACAAGACCGATTGTCATTGTTATCAACCTCTTTCCGTAATTAACCCAGGCTGATCTGGACGTCTACACCAGCTGCCAGATCCAGACGCATCAGAGCGTCTACGGTCTTGTCAGTCGGCTCAACGATGTCTACCAGACGCTTGTGAGTGCGGATCTCGTACTGATCACGCGCGTCTTTGTTGACGTGCGGGGAGATCAGAACGGTGAAACGCTCTTTGCGAGTCGGCAGCGGGATAGGACCGCGAACCTGCGCGCCAGTGCGCTTAGCAGTTTCAACGATTTCCGCAGTGGATTGATCAATCAGACGATGATCAAAAGCCTTCAGGCGGATACGGATTCTTTGGTTCTGCATTGACAGAGCTCCAATAGATAAAAGAACATAAACCAACACCGCCCGACCGAGATTGCTCCCGCCAGAGGTGTGATTTTTCACGTTTCCTCCCATATCGGGAGGACTGTATGGCTGATGCCCGTAACCGGGGAAACTCAGCAAGCAGACATATCGTCTGGCTTACCTCATGGGTAAGCGGAGGGGATTATACGGATTTTTCAAATTTGCGCAAGGGAAAGCGAACAGATTGTGCGCAATTTTATGTGACAGATGGATCTCGCACTAACCTGCTCATTTGGCGCACGAACGGGAGCCACGACAACCTCGCAAACTGGCTGATACACTGGCCCCCGCCTTCGTCAACGGAACGACTTTCAATGCTTAAAGATCAAAAGAAAGCCTATCAGTACGGACTCTGCGCCGTGGCCCTCTGGTCGACGGTCGCCAGTGCCTTCAAGATCTCTCTCACCTATTTTGAGCCGGTTCAGTTGCTGCTGGTTGCCGCCTTCACCTCGACGCTGACGCTGACCGCCATCGTTGCCAAGCAGGGCAAGTTGGCGCTGTTGCGAGATTACATCAAAGCTCGCCCCCTCTACTATCTCACGCTTGGAGTGCTGAATCCTTTCCTCTATTACCTGCTGCTATTCAAAGCGTACGACCTGTTGCCGGCCCAGCAGGCACAGACTCTCAACTACACCTGGGCCATTACGCTCAGTCTGCTGGCCGTCCCCTTCCTCGGCCAGAAGCTGCGCCGCCGCGATGGCGTCGCCATCGTGCTCGGCTACTTCGGCGCCCTGGTGATCGCCACCAAGGGGGATGTCTTCTCCCTGCAGTTTGACAGCCCGCTCGGGGTGACACTGGCACTGGTGTCCACCCTCATCTGGGCCAGCTACTGGATCCTCAATACCCGCAATCAGGGGGATCCCGTCGTCAGCCTGCTGCTCGGTTTCATCATCAGCCTGCCGTTCATTGTCGTGGCGACCTGGCTGCTCTCCGATTTCGCCATGACCGCCTGGCAGGGATGGGCAGGCGCCATCTATGTGGGCCTGTTCGAGATGGGGTTCGGCTTTGTGCTCTGGTTGATGGCGCTGCGCCATGCCACCAACACGGCCCCCATCAGCAACCTCATCTTCATTTCACCCTTTGCCTCCCTGGTGCTGCTCAACCTGCTGATCGGCGAGACCATCCACCCTGCAACCCCTATCGGGCTGGCGCTGATCGTGGCCGCCTTGCTGATCCAGCAGCTGAAATACGGCAAGCGCTATCGCAAGGCGAGCGAACCCCAGGCCTGATAATGCAAGGGGCGAATCACTCGATACGCCCCTCTTTCAATCCATCCACTCCTGCGGCTGATGCTTCGGCAAGCGGATCTCCACCTGCAGCCCTCCCCACTCCGAGCGCCCCAGCCGGATGGTACCGTGATGCTGGGCCACGATCCGGGCGACGATGGCGAGCCCAAGGCCGCTCCCCCCTGTGGTGCGCGCCAAATTGCCCTGAGTAAATGGCTTGAGCACTCGAAAGTGGTCCTGCTCCGGGATCCCGGGCCCATCATCAGAGAGGCGCAAGCGCACCCAGTGGCCATCATCCTTCAACTCGCCAAGCAGCCGGGTTGCGCCATAGCGCAATGAGTTACCCGACAGGTTACTCAGCACCCGGCGCATGCTGACCGGATTACACGCCACCCTGACCGCCTCTTCCGGCAGGGCCAGCTCGACCTCCAGCCCCTGCTCGGCATGCATCAGCAAGGCATCGTGCACCAGCTGGGTCAGGTCGACAGGATCCAGATTTTTCACCTCGTCCGGACGGATATAGTCGATGAACTGATCGATGATAGCGTTGGATTCGTCGATATCGGCGTTGATGCTCTCCTTGAGGTACTCATCCCCGGACGACATCATCTCGGTCGCCAGCCGAATGCGGGTCAGCGGCGTGCGTAGATCGTGGGAGACACCGGCCATCATCAGGTTGCGCTCCTCGATCAATCCCTTGATGGAGCTGGACATGTGGTTGAAGGTGCGGGTCAGCCGACGCACCTCCCGCGATCCCTGCTCCCCGAGCGCATCGGGAAAGTTGCCCCTCGCCACCGAGACGGCCCCGGCTTCCAGGTCTTCCAGCGGCCGCACCAGCTGGCGAGCGAAACGCCATGCGGCAAACAGGGTGATCACCAGCAAGACGCTCATGTAGAGGATCAGCGGCTCTATGTCATCATCCTCGATCTCGGTCAGGGGGATACGCACCCAGATTTTGCTGGCCTGAGGTGGCTGGATCCAGATGATGTAGTGATCCTGGATCTCGACCCGTACCTTGGTCGGGCCACCCAGCTCCTTGCTGATGTTCTCTGCCAGATAACGATAGGGCTTGGACTCCTTAAGCCCATGTTGTTCCGCCTCGCTCTGGGTGTAGATGTCGCTGCCGGTCGCCACATAGACCAGCGCCTCGGCATCGTCGCTCAACTCCAGCTGGTTGCTCTCGACCGGAAAAATCAGTTTGACCTGGTTGGCCAGCAGATGGCTGATCTGCTTGACGGTCGGCGCCAGCAGATAATTGTAGAAAGTGGCATAAGAAACGATCTGATAGACCACCAGCACGGCGGCCAGAAACCAGAGCATGCGGGAGAACATGCTACCCGCTTTTTTCATGTGCGTTCACCGTCCGGGACGAAGACGTAGCCCAATCCCCAGACAGTCTGCAGATAGCGGGGCTGGGCCGGATCCTGCTCCAGCATGCGGCGCAAGCGGGATACCTGCACGTCTATGCTGCGCTCGGTCGCCGTGTATTCGCGCCCCCTGGCCAGATTCATCAACTTGTCGCGGGAGAGCGGCTCGCGAGGGTGGCTGACCAGCACCTTGAGCACCGCAAACTCTCCGCTGGTCAGGGCCATGGGCTCGCCATCACGACTCAGTTCCCGGGTCGCCAGATTGAGCTGGTAACCACCAAAGCTGACCACTTTTTCGGCGGTAGAAGGCGCCCCCGGCAACTCGATGGTGTGGCGACGCAGCACGGCGCGGATCCGGGCCAGCAACTCGCGCGGATTGAACGGCTTGGGCAGATAGTCGTCGGCCCCCATCTCGAGCCCGACGATGCGATCTACTTCATCTCCCTTGGCGGTCAGCATCAGCACAGGGATCTGGTTGCCCCCCTCGCGCAGACGACGGCAGATGGAGAGGCCGTCTTCGCCAGGCAGCATCAGATCGAGCACCATCAGGCTGAAATTTTCGCGCGTCAGCAGACGATCGGCCTGCTCACCATTGGCCACACCGCGCACCACGAACCCCTGTTCGGTCAGGTAGCGCTCAAGCAGGGAGCGTAGTTTCAAATCGTCGTCCACGACCAGGATCTTGTATTGCTGCTGACTCATCGCTTTGCCTCTCAATATCATCTGCCTCAATACTAGGGGCCGTCAGTACGGGAGAAAAGCATAAATGTGTTACCGGTTATTACCTGGATCCCACTTCCCCACCAAGACAAAGTAGACTCAGCCCCCTGGCTACGGACCACGATTTCCCTCGACAGCAGGATGACAAAAGCTAATATTCCCGTGCAGTTAGACTCGACCTCCTCCATTTGACCAGATCACGGATCACCATGAAGACAAAGCTGATCACCCGCGAAGGTTATAACAAGCTGAAGGAAGAACTCGATTTCCTGTGGCGTCAGGAGCGCCCCGAGGTCACCAGGAAGGTCGCTTGGGCGGCCAGCCTGGGGGATCGCAGCGAAAATGCCGACTACCAGTACAACAAGAAGCGGTTGCGAGAGATCGACAGGCGGGTGCGCTATCTGCGTAAATGTCTGGAGGAGCTGGGGATCGTCGACTATTCCCCGGCCCAGGAGGGCAAGGTCTTCTTCGGCGCCTGGGTGGAGGTGGAGAGTGAAGAGGGCGAGATCAAGCGCTTTCGCATCGTCGGCTATGACGAAATCTTCGGTCGCAAGGATTACATCTCCATCGACTCCCCCATGGCCCGCGCCCTGCTCAAGAAAGAGGTCGGCGACGAGGCCATAGTACGCACGCCGGTCGGTGATGCCTGCTGGTATGTCAACGAGATCAGTTACACCAAGTAGCATGCAGGGGAAGGAGCCACTTCCCCCCAACCTTGTTTCCCCTCCCCCAGCCGATGACGCCCCCCCAATCGGCTCGAAGCGGCTTGCCCCCGGTGCGATAGGGTGGCATCCACCCGCGCGACCCCATATAGTGCTCACACTCGGCGCCGGATGGCGCGAATCGATCAACAGAGGCGCTCAACAGATACCATGACGCAAAGCATTGAGAGACAGATCGCCGGCGAGTTGAACGCTCGCCCGCAACAAATCGAAGCCGCCATTCGTCTGCTGGATGAAGGTGCCACCGTTCCCTTTATCGCCCGTTACCGCAAAGAGGTCACCGGCGGCCTGGACGACAGCCAGCTTCGCACCCTGGAGAGCCGTCTCGGCTACCTGCGCGAGTTGGCAGACCGCCGCCAGGTGATCCTGCGTTCCATTGAGGAGCAGGGCAAGCTCACCCCCGAGCTGGCCCGTGAGCTGAACGAAGCCGACAGCAAGACCCGGCTGGAAGACCTCTACCTGCCCTACAAACCCAAGCGCCGCACCAAGGGACAGATGGCCATCGAGGCCGGGCTGGAACCGCTGGCGAATCTGCTGCTGGACGACCCGATGCGGGATCCGGAGCAGGAGGCCACCGCCTTCCTCAATACCGAGCAGGGCATCACCGATAACAAGAGTGCCCTCGACGGTGCCCGTTACATCCTGATGGAGCGCTTCGCCGAACAGGCTGACCTGCTGGAAAAGCTGCGTGACTACCTGTGGCAGAACGCCACCCTGCGCGCCCGCGTGGTGGCCGGCAAGGAGCAGGAGGGGGCCAAGTTCAAGGACTACTTCGAGCACGACGAGCCGCTGCACAAGGCCCCCTCCCATCGGGTGCTGGCCATGTTGCGCGGTCGCAACGAGGGTGTGCTCAACCTGGCGCTGGTCACAGGCGAGGACGAGAGCGCCAGCCCCTGCGAGGGGATCATCGCCCACCATCTCAAGCTCAATCTGCAAAACCGCCCCGCCGACAAGTGGCTGCAGGGGGTAGTGAGCTGGACCTGGAAGATCAAGCTCTCACTGCAGATGGAGACCGAGCTCATCGGTCGTATCCGTGAGTCGGCGGAAGAGGAGGCGATCAAGGTGTTCGCCATGAACCTCAAGGATCTGCTGATGGCGGCCCCGGCCGGCATGCGTTGCACCATGGGGCTGGATCCCGGCATCCGCACCGGGGTCAAGGTGGCCGTAGTCGATGCCACCGGCAAGCTGGTCGATACCGCGACCATCTATCCGTTCGAACCGAAATGCCAGGTGGATCAGAGCCTCAAGACCCTGAGCGAACTGTGCCAGAAGCACAAGGTCGAGCTTATCAGCATCGGTAACGGCACCGCCTCGCGGGAGACCGACCGCCTGGTGAGCGACCTGTTCGAACGCTACCCCGCCGCCAAGGCCCAGAAGATTGTAGTGAGCGAAGCCGGGGCCTCGGTTTACTCCGCCTCCGAGCTCGCCTCCCTGGAGTTTCCGGATCTCGATGTCTCCCTGCGTGGCGCCGTCTCCATCGCCCGCCGCCTGCAAGACCCGCTGGCCGAGCTGGTCAAGATCGATCCCAAGAGCATCGGTGTCGGTCAGTACCAGCACGATGTCGGCCAGAGCCAGCTGGCCCGCCGACTGGATGCCGTGGTCGAGGACTGCGTGAACGCGGTGGGAGTGGATGTGAACACCGCCTCGGTCGCCCTGCTCAACCGGGTGTCCGGCCTCTCCCAGACCCTGGCCCAGAACATCGTCGCCTATCGCGATGAACATGGCGCCTTCCAGAACCGTCAACAGTTGCTGAAAGTGAGCAGGCTCGGGCCCAAGGCCTTCGAACAGTGTGCCGGCTTCCTTCGCATTCGTGGCGGCAGCAACCCGCTGGATGGCTCTGCCGTGCACCCGGAATCCTACCCCGTGGTGGAGCGGATCCTCGCCAAACTGGAACAGACGGTGGATAGCTTGCTCGGCAACAGCAGCCTGCTGCGCACCCTGAAGCCCGCCGACTACACCGACGAGCAGTTTGGCGTGCCTACCGTGACCGACATCATCGGCGAGCTAGATAAACCGGGTCGCGACCCCCGCCCCGAGTTCAAGACGGCCACCTTCAAGGAGGGTGTGGAGAAGTTAAGCGATCTGATGCCCGAAATGATACTGGAAGGGGTCGTCACCAACGTCACCAACTTCGGCGCCTTCGTCGATATCGGCGTCCATCAAGATGGCCTGGTGCACATCTCCTCCCTGACCGATCGCTTCGTCAAGGATCCCCGCGAGGTGGTCAAAGCAGGCGCCATAGTGCGGGTCAAGGTGCTGGAGGTGGATGTGCCGCGCAAACGGATCAGCCTGACCATGCGTCTGGATGAAAAGGCCGGCCAGCCGGCGCGCAAACCGGCACAGCCGCATCACTCCCATGGAGGCAATGCCAAGCTCAGACACGAATCGCGTCAAAATGCCCCTATGGGCGGCGCCATGGGCAACGCCTTTGCTGCAGCCCTCTCCAAGGCCAAGAAATAAAGCGCAGCCAGAAAATGCAAAAAGCCCCGCGAGGGGCTTTTTGCATCAGGCGCGAGCTTACTGGCTCAAGGTGTTCAGGATGCTCTCGGGATCCTGGTGCTGGGCCAGCACTTCCCGCAGTCGATTGAATGCCTTGCAGGCCTCCTGTGGATACTTGCCATAGGAGACCACGCCGGTATGGTTCCAGCCCGCCGCCAGCATTACCTTCTTCTTGAAGTGGGTCCCCTCGGTCCCACCACCACCCAGCTGCATCAAAAACTGTTCCATCTGGAGGTGTGGCGGAGGAACGCGGGAGAAAGTGGCGAAATCTTCCGGTTTGACTTCATCAAAGTGCATGACAGCTCCTGCTAGATAGGATGGGCCTGACCTTCAGATTAGTTGCAAAACCGGGGAACAAAGAAAAGTATCGCGCAGGGAATTCAGACCTGGAGATTAAGGGAGTGGCCAGCCGCCGGACTGACCGCTTGCTGGTAGCGGCCGGCTATCACCTGGTTGCGTCGATCCATGTAAGTACTCAGCACGCCCGTGGTCGCGGGATCATGCTCGGCCATCAGTGCCTTGCGGGCCTTGGCCTCTGTTGAGGCAGCACTGCGGGCTACGCTCAAGTCCTGGGCAGAGGGCTCGGCAGGAGCAAGGGCCGCAGCACGGACCTGTTGCATCTTGGCAATGGTGGCTTCGGGATCTCCCGCCACCTCGCCAGTATCGATAGACACTTCACCGCCAGTGGCATAACGCTTGCCATCCGGCCCCAACGAAAATTGGTAGGTAGGCGCACCGGCATAAGCGCCACCGACAGACTGGTGCGCCTGCTCATGGGTACGCACCTCCTGATCTCGGTCACTCAGCTCCTTGACCTGTTGCTCCTGCCGTTGTTGCTGTTCCTGCTGCTTGGGATCCTGTTGCTTGCGCTGCCCATCTTCACCAGTCGCCTCGACAAAACGGTGATCCAGGGCATGGGGAATCGTGGGCTGAGTTGACTCACGATTGTTCTGGGCCGGCAAAGTGCTGCTGGCCGTCTGACCGGCTTTCGATTTCTCTTTCTGGGAACCGACTTCGGTTTCGGCGCTGGATGCCTGTCCGGAGCGGGTCTGCGGGATCAGCTCGGCCCGGCGATTATCCGTCCTGGCCGCTTCCACTTGAGGTTGCAGCTGGGTAGGGATCAGCGTGGGCAGGCTGACATTGACGTTCATATCACACCCGGATATCGATCAGGGTGCCCATCATATCGCTGGCGGTCTGCATCACCTTGGTGGAGGCACCGGCCTGGATCTCCGCCACCTTGAGGTTGACCAGCTCATCCGTCACTTGCACCTGATCGCCACTCGGGGTATTGAGGCGGGCGATCTGGCTGGACGCCCGATCGGCGATCTGTTCAGCTCGCTGGAACCCCTGCACCCCGCTGTTGAAGGCAGATTCAATACGCATGATGTAACTCCTCTGGGAACAGATTAATTATCCGTCACCTCGGAGGATTAATGAAGCTTTCAGGCTGTTTTTTAGCCAACAAAATGCCTGATGGCTTCAACAAACTCCGTTGGATGGGAGATAAAAGGCGCATGCGAGGCCTTGTTGAAGGTCACGCTGCGACTGGCGGAGTAACGCTCGTCCAGTAGGGGAATGACCGCCTTGGGCACCAGTGAATCCAGTCGGCCATAGACCCGCAGCCAGGGCAGTGAAAGCGACGCCAACTCATCGCGCAGATCGATGTCGGCCAGCAAACCGAGTCCGGCCTCCAGCGCGGCCAGTTGCGGAGCCGGCCGTTCAGCCAACCAGTGGCGCAGCTGACGGATATCGTCGCGGGCATGTTCGCTGCCCATCGCCTGGATTGCGAGGAAGCGCTCTATGGTCTGGCGAAAATCCCCTGCCAGCATCTGGTTGAAGCCGGTCAACACCTTGGGGGCAATCCCGGGCCACTCGTCGCGGGCCATAAAGCAGGGGGAACTGGCTACCGTGATAAGGCTTGCGACACGCTCGGGATGGCTCAGGGCAATCTGGCTGGCGACCAGACCACCGAGGGACCAGCCGAGCAGATGGCATTTTTCCGGCAATACGGCCGCAACCTGCTCCGCTAGCCAGGAGAGGCTGTAATCGACCGTATCGGCCAGCGGGCTGTTGCCAAACCCCGGCAGATCCACCAGATGTACCCGGTAATTTTCCGCCAATGGCGGGACAATGCCATGCCAGACGGCGCCGTTCATCCCCCATCCGTGCAACAGCACCAGATCGGGCCCATGACCAAACCGCTCTACCGATACGCTCATCTAGACTCAAGATCCTTGTTCATGTCTCTGGGGTCAGCATGTTAAAGCGACTGCTCGTCAAAGCAAGTCCGCTGCTCGGCAGTCATAGTGACTGGCAAGGGAGTTGTCTGCTCTGTCATCAGTCCTGTGATGCCGAGCCCTTGCTGTGCAGTTGGTGCCGAGAGGCCCTGCGGCAGCCTCATCCAAGATGCCGCCTGTGTGCTGCGCCCTTGCAGGAATATATGAAAGAAAGCCTGTGGGTATGCGGCCGCTGTCAGCGCCGTCCTCCCCCCTGGGAGCGGTTGCAGGTTATTGGCGATTACCTGACGCCTTACCCCCTGCTGATCCCCCGGTTGAAATATGCAGGCCAGACCTTGCTGGCACCCTTGCTCGCTCGCCTGTTGGCGGACCATCTCGATCAAAGCGATCCGCCGGAAGCCATCATCCCAGTGCCCCTGCACTGGTGGCGTCACTGGTGGCGAGGCTTCAACCAGGCGGAAGAGATTGGTCGCGCACTCGGCGAGATAACCGGCATCCCGCTCGACCAGCGGTTGCTGCAGCGCATCAAGGCCACCCCGCAGCAGACCCGGCTCACCGCCGGCCAGCGACGGCGCAATCTGCGCGGCGCGTTCAGAGTCTCTTCCCATCAATATCGTCACGTCGCCCTGCTTGATGATGTAGTGACCACAGGCGCCACCGCGGGCCAGCTCACCCGCCTGCTCCATGAGAGCGGCATCACAAAGGTTGAAGTGTGGGCAATATGCCGTACTCTCAAGCACATCAAGTAACCCTCTGCATGCTACCCAAGCCCGGATAACCGCGTTATCATGAATACCCTAGTCGTACACTCAGGTTTGTGAGGATAGTGATGATCAGCATTTCCGACGCCGCCCAGGCACATTTCCGTAAACTGTTGGAAAAACAGCCTGACGGCACCAATATCCGGGTGTTTGTGGTCAATCCGGGAACCCAGAATGCCGAGTGTGGCGTCTCCTATTGCCCGCCCGATGCAGTCGATCCGGAAGATCAGCACCTGCCCTTCAGCGGTTTCGACTGCATGGTCGATCCCCTGAGTGCCCCCTTCCTGGTGGATGCCACCATCGATTTCGTCACCGATCAGATGGGTTCCCAGCTGACCCTGAAGGCCCCCAACGCCAAGATGCGCAAGGTAGCCGACGATGCCCCGCTGATCGAACGTATCGAGTACGCCCTCATCTCCGAGGTGAACCCCATGCTGGCCGGTCACGGCGGTAAGGTGACCCTGACCGAGCTGACCGAAGATGGTTACGCCATCCTGCAGTTTGGCGGTGGTTGCAATGGTTGCTCCATGGTCGATTACACCCTGAAAGAGGGGATCGAGAAGCAGCTGCTGGAGAAGTTCCCGGGCGAGCTCAAGGGCGTGAAAGACGCCACCGAGCACCAGCGCGGCGACCACTCCTACTACTGATGACGCCTTGCCTTAGTGGCAAAAAAAGGCCCCGCCAACTGGCGGGGCCTTTTGCATCGGGCAATCGGCAGATTACTCGTCCTTCTTGTCTCGTGACAAGAGAGCGATAGCAGCCTCTTTCGGGTTTTTCCCCTCGTAGAGCACCTTGAAGATCTGCTCGCAGATGGGCATCTCGACGCCGCAGCGGGCCGCCAGCAGATGCACCTCCTTGGTATTGCGATACCCCTCCACCACCTGACCGATCTCGGTCATGGCAGTGTCCACATCCTTGCCCGCCCCGAGGGCCAGACCGAAGCGGCGGTTGCGCGACTGGTTGTCGGTACAGGTGAGCACCAGATCCCCGAGCCCCGCCATCCCCATGAAGGTCTTGCCATCGGCGCCAAGCGCGGCGCCCAGGCGCTGCATCTCCACCAGGCCCCGGGTGATGAGGGCGGTTCTGGCATTGGCACCAAACCCCAGCCCGTCGGAGAGACCGGCCCCGATGGCGATGACGTTCTTCACTGCCCCACCCAGCTGCAGGCCGACGAAGTCCGGGTTGGTATAGACCCGGAACGAGCGGCCGCAATGGAGCAGTTGGGAGAGATCCTCGGCAAAATCATCGTGGGTCGAAGCGACCGAGATGGCGGTCGGCAGACCGGCGGCCAGCTCTTTGGCAAAAGTGGGGCCGGAAATCACCGCCAGCGGCATGGCATCACCCAGCACCTCGCGGGCCACGTCCTGCAACAGACGGCCGCTGTCCGGCTCCAGACCCTTGGTGGCCCAGGCGATACGGGTGTCAGGGCGCAGGAAAGGTTTGACCTGGGCCAGCACCTGGCCAAACACATGGCTCGGCACAACCAGCAGCAAAACGGGCGCGGCCTGCACCGCCTGTTGCAGATCGGCTGTCAGCTGCAGATCGGCGGGAAAGGGGACATCCGGCAGAAAAGCCTTGTTGCAGCGATCTTGTTCCAGCTCGGCGACATGGGCGGGATCGTGACCCCACAACAGGGTCGGATGGCCATTGCGCGCCAGAGAAATGGCAAGGGCGGAGCCGTAAGACCCCGCCCCCAAGACCGAGATAGCGATCTGGTCAGCCATTATCAGGCTTCCGCGGTCGCCTGCTGGGCCTGAGCTTGCGCCATGTGCTGGGCAAACAGGGCATCGAAGTTGACCGGTGCCAGGTTCAGCTGCGGGAAGGAACCCTTGCTCACCATGTTGGCCACGGCTTCACGAGCATACGGGAACAGGATGTTCGGGCAGAAGGCAGCCAGGCAGTGAGCCAGCTGCGGCTCAGGCAGGTTGCCGATGGTGAAGATGCCAGCCTGCTGCACTTCGCACAGGAAGGCAGTCTCTTCACCCAGCTTGCAGGTGACGGTCAGGGTCAGTACGACTTCGTAGACGCTGTCGGCCAGGATGTTGGTCTTGGTATCCATGTCCAGCTTGACGTCCGGCTGCCACTCTTTCTGGAAGATGTGCGGAGTGTTGGGCGCTTCGAAGGAGACATCCTTGGTGTAAACACGCTGGATGTGGAATTCCGGTTGTACTTCCTGGTTGTTGATCTCGTCAGCCATTTCGTTTGATTCCTTTTTATATGGATAAGTGGGCACAGGCCCTTACATCAGCGTTTCTTGGTGACCGGCAGATTCTCTGCACGCCACTGGGCCATGCCACCGCCGAGCACATATACCTGCTTGAAGCCAGCCTTGCTCAGCTGACGGCCGGCGCCGCCCGCAGTCATTCCCGACTCGCACACCACTATGATGGGGGCATCTTTATGCTTTTCAACCGGCCCCAAGTTATTGCTCTGGATCTGGGCGAGCGGCAGATGCTGGGCACCAGCCAGATGACCCTTGGCATAATCTTCCTGACTGCGAATATCCACCACTGTGGCATTCTCACGGTTGATCAGCAGGGTGGCAGTGTGATTGTTGACGGTTTTCACCGGAGACAAACGGGCACGCACAGTGGTGTAAACCAGGGTGCCCGCCAGGCCCAACCAAGCTGCCGTCAGCAGCGGGTTGCGGGCCGCAAAATCCAAATACTCTTGCATCTTCTACTATCCAGGGACCAAGACAAGGGCCCGAGTATACATGGGGGTGTGGCTAAGATCAGCCATCTTGGCGGCAAAGCGCGAGCAGGCTCCCATCATGCGCTAGCTCGATCAGGAGGAGCGGAGAGCCCCCTACTGGGCGATGGGAGGCAGCCTTGGCTATCAGGTGACTATTTCGGCAGATGTAGTAATATTACGCTAGTTTCATTTCCCGCATTTTTTCCAATCCGAGAGGACATAGCCTTATGTCAACAGCTAAGAAACCTTTGGTTCTGGTCATCATGGACGGTTGGGGCTACAGCACCAAGCAAGAGCACAATGCCGTCGCCGCCGCCAAGACTCCCAATCTCGATCGTCTGGCTCGTGACTACACCAGCACCCTGATCTCTGGCTCCGGCCTGGACGTGGGCCTGCCGGATGGCCAGATGGGCAACTCCGAAGTCGGCCACGTCAACATCGGTGCCGGCCGCATCGTCTATCAGGAGCTGACCCGCATCTCCAAAGACATCCAGGATGGTCCTTTCTTCGACAACGTCGAACTGGCCAAGGCTGTTGACGCTGCCGTGTCCAATGGCAAGGCCGTTCACATCATGGGTCTGATGTCCCCGGGCGGCGTACACAGCCACGAAGAGCACATCATGGGCATGATCGAGATGGCCGCCAAACGTGGTGCCGAGAAGATCTACTTCCACGCCTTCCTGGATGGCCGTGACGTGCCGCCGCGCTCCGCCCAGTCCTCCATCGAGCTGTTCGATGCCCTGTTCGCCAAGCTGGGCAAGGGGCGTTTCGCCTCCATGATCGGCCGTTACTACGCCATGGACCGGGACAACCGCTGGGATCGCGTACAGCAGGCCTATGACCTGATGACCCAGGGCAAGGGCGAGTTTACCGCTGCTTCCGCCACCGAGGCCCTGGCTGCCGCCTATGCTCGTGACGAGAACGACGAGTTCGTCAAGGCGACCCGCATCGGCGAAGCCGCACCCATGGTTGATGGCGATGCCCTGATCTTCATGAACTTCCGTGCCGACCGCGCCCGTGAAATCACCCGCGCCTTCGTTGATACCGACTTCACCGGCTTCGCTCGTGCCGCCGAACCCAAGCTGAACTTCGTGATGCTGACCGAGTACGCGGCCGACATCAAAACCGCCTGCGCCTACCCGCCGACCGCCCTGGTCAACACCCTGGGTGAGTGGCTGGCCAAGCAGGGCAAAACCCAGCTGCGCATCTCCGAAACCGAGAAGTACGCTCACGTCACCTTCTTCTTCAACGGCGGCGAAGAGGCCTGCTTCACCGGTGAAGATCGCGAAATTGTGGCGAGCCCGAAAGTGGCGACCTACGACCTTCAGCCGGAAATGAGCTCCGGCGAGCTGACCGACAAGCTGGTTGCGGCCATCAAGAGCGGCAAGTACGACGTCATCATCTGCAACTACCCGAACGGCGACATGGTCGGCCACACCGGCGTGTTCGATGCAGCCGTCAAGGCGTGTGAAGCCGTCGACCACTGCATCGGTCGCGTCACCGACGCGCTGGCCGAAGTAGGTGGCGAGTGCCTGATCACCGCCGACCACGGCAACGCCGAGAAGATGATGGACGAAGAGACCGGTCAGGCGCACACCGCCCACACCAACCTGCCGGTTCCGCTCATCTACTTCGGTCGCAAAGCCGAGGTGGTAGAAGGTGGCAAACTGTCCGATCTGGCTCCCACCATGCTGACCCTGATGGGTCTGCCGGTGCCACCGGAAATGACTGGCAAGCCCCTGATGATTCTGAAATAATCCTTCCCCATGCGGGGATGCGAAGTTATTTCACAGAAAACCAGTCGCGTCGGCCTGTTGGCCGGCGCGCTGTTTTTTTGCCTGTTTTGCGGCACGAGCCAGGCCTGGGCAACCAACCAGCAGCTGGGTACCATGCAGACCCAGATCAAGGAACAGCAGAAGACCATCAAGCTGAGCAAGCAGGAGCTGACCAAGCTCAATGCCCAGCTCAAGGCCGATGAGCAAGCCATCTCGGCAGCTGCCGCCAAGCTCAACCAAACCAAACAGCAACTCAAGCAGAACCAGCAGAAGCTGGCCGGTCTGCAGCAAGACAAGCTGGATCTGGAAGAACAGGCCAAACATCAGAAGCAGTTGCTGGCCAGGCAGGCGGAAAGCGCCTTCCAGGCGGGCAGCCACGACTACCTCAAACTGCTGCTCAACCAGCAGGACCCGGCCAAACTGAGCCGCTCCCTCGACTACTACGACTACCTCAACAAGGCTCGTATCGAAGCCATCGAGGCGCTGCGCGCCACCCGCACCAAACTGGCCAAAAACCAGCTGGCGACCAAAGAGACCGAGAGCCGGCTGCAGGCCTTGCTGAGCGAACAGCAGGAGCACCACCAGGCCCTGTTGGCCAGCCAGCAGAGCCGCGCCAAGTTGCGCAACCAGTTGCAACAGTCGGTGCAGGATGACGAGCAGAAGCTGGCCAAGCTGGTCAAGGCGGAGAAAGCCCTGAAAGCCCGGCTGGAGGAGCTGCGCCGCAAACGGGAAGAGCAGGAGCGCCGCGAGCGGGAACGCCTCGCCAAGCTGAAGGCCGAGCAGGAACGCCAGCGCAAACTGGCGGAGCAACGCCGCGCCGAGGAGCAGGCCAATCAGCAGAAAGTGGCCAGCAAAGAGCCGGAATCCAGCTCCAGCATCAGCGGCGCCGGCCACTACAGCGGCCTCAAGACCAATGGCAATCTGCGCTGGCCGGTTCAGGGCCCCATCCTCATCTCCTACGGCTCACCCCGTACCGCCCAGCTCAAGTGGAAAGGCACCCTGATCGGTGCCAGCGAAGGGACCCAGGTCAAGGCGGTGGCATCGGGCCAGGTAGTCTACGCCGACTGGCTGGACGGCTTCGGTATGCTGCTGGTGATCGACCACGGTCGCGGCTACATGAGTCTCTATGGCCACAACCAGTCGCTGCTGCGCCAGGTCGGCCAGAATGTGGAACAGGGCGAACCCGTGGCTCTGGTCGGCGACAGTGGCGGCCAGGACAGGCCCGGCCTCTACTTCGAGATCCGCTATCAGGGAGAAGCCATCAACCCCGCCAAATGGCTGGCCAAACGCTGACCAGGGGTCCCGGCCTCGCGCTTCCATCGAAAGCGGCGAACCAGGAACGACAAAGCCTGCATAATGCAGGCTTTTTTATTTGTCACGTGCGGCACAAGAGGCGGCAAAGTGATGAAAAATTACCTCTTTTTCGGCCCGCTCAGGGAAAGACAACAAGCCCGATCTGCTCCAGCAGGGTCTGCTGCTGATCTTCATTTATCTGCACCCCGGTCAGATCGACCCGCCGCAGATCCAGCCCGGGCAGATCACACTGGCGCAGGTCACAACCCTGCAGCTTGAAACTGGTCCACTCTATCTGGCCAAACTCGGAACCGCTGAGATCGGATCCCGCCAACGAAGCCCCCAGCAGGTTGGCCCCCTGCCAGCGGTTGCCGCTCAATTCGCATTTTTCCAGCAGGCAACCTTCGAAACTGGCGTAGCTGAAGTTGTTGCCGGTCAGATGGGCTTCGCAGAAGTAGCTCCTGGCGGTGATCTGGTTGGCGAAACTGGCGTGACCAAAGTTGATGCCCATCGCCTGACAATCACGCATCTCCAGCCCCAGACACTGGCTGCGGCTGACATCCGCCAGAGTGAGATCGCAGCGCAGGAAGCTCGCCTCCCTCAGATCGCAGCCCTGTAACTGGCAACCCAGCTCGCGCTCCCTGTCATAGAAGCAGCAATCGACGAAGCGACACTCGCCCAGATCCAGTCATGAGAAGTCACACCCGATAAAGTGACACCCGGAGAAATGCTCGCCCTCCACATCCTGTTGCTCGAAGCGAACCCCTTCGAAATGTTTGCCTCTGATCATCGGAAAATCCTTCCACTACGGTTTCATATGCTGACTTTGTCCGGTAAAAACGGTAATGTTACACGTAACATCCACGCTGGACACCGACATGACGACCACCCGCAAGCGCCGCCCCACCCTGCAAGACATCGCCGATCAGACCGGCGTGACCAAGATGACCGTCAGTCGCTACCTGCGGGATCCCCAGACCGTGGCCGAGGGGACCCGGGAACGAATCGCGGCGGCGGTGGAGGAGCTCGGCTACATCCCCAACCGGGCGCCGGATATTCTTTCCAACGCCACCAGCAAGGCGATCGGCATTCTGATCCCCTCCCTCTCCAACCAGGTCTTCTCGGCGGCGATCCACGGCATCGAGTCGGTGACTCGCCCCGCAGGCTACCAAACCCTGCTTGCCCACTATGGCTACAACCCGGAACGGGAAGAGGAACAAGTGGCCTCCCTGCTCTCCTACCATGTGGATGGTCTCATCCTCTCCGACAGCCAGCACACCGAGCGCACTCGCAAGATGATCGCCACCGCCGGCATTCCGGTGGTGGAGACCATGGATCTGCCACAGGATCCCATCGACATGGTGGTCGGCATGGATCACAAGGCCGCTGCCCGGGCCATGGTAACAGAGATGCTGCTGCGCGGCCGCCGCAAGCTGGTCTATCTCGGGGCCCGCCTCGACGTGCGCACCCAGTTGCGGATGGAGGGCTACTACCAGGCGATGGCGGATTTCGGCCTGGAGGGGCGCCACCTGCTGACAGAGCAGTCTTCCACCTTCACTCTGGGGGGCGAGCTGCTGGATCTGGCACTGGTGCGCTATCCCGACCTGGACGGCCTGTTCTGCACCAACGATGACCTGGCGGTCGGCGCCCTGTTGCAGTGTCAGGCGAAGTGGATCCCGGTACCCCAGCAGATCGCCATCGCCGGCTGCAATGCCCTCGACATCGGCCATGCCATGACCCCCAAGCTGGCCAGTATCGCCACCCCCCGCGAGGCGATCGGCCGCGAGGCGGCCACCATGCTGCTGGCGCGGCTCGATGGCAAAGCCCTGGCGGAGACCCGCAAGGACATGGGGTTCACCCTCTATCTTGGTGAGAGCCTGGGGTAAATAGCCCGCACTGCGCCATAAACAGAACAGGCCACCCGAGGGTGGCCTGTCAGCTTGGCAAGCATGATTGTCCGTTAGCGTTTCACCAGTTCGACCGCTTCGCGGGAGAGGCGGGTCACCTCCTCCCAGTTGCCGCTCTTGACCGCATCGGCCGGCAGCATCCAGGAACCGCCGACGGTGGCGACACACTTGAGTGCCAGATAATCGGCCACGTTCTTCGGACCGATACCGCCGGTGGGACAGAACTTCACCTGGGGCAGCGGCGCGGCGATGGCGGAGAGCGCCTTGGTGCCGCCATTGGCCTCGGCCGGGAAGAATTTCAGGTGGTCATAACCCGCTTCCAGCGCCTGCATCACCTCGGACGGAGTGGCCACCCCCGGGATCAGCGGGGCCGTGCTGTTGGCCGCGTGGGCCAGCAGCGCCGGGGTCATCCCCGGGGAAATGACGAAGCGGGCACCGGCGGCAACGGCGGCATCAAACTGCGCGCAGTTGAGCACGGTACCGGCACCCACCATGGCATCTGGCATCGCCTTGGCGATGAGGGCAATGGCCTCCAGCGCTACCGGGGTGCGCAGGGTGATCTCGAACACAGAGATGCCGCCATCGAGCAGCGCCTTGGCCATCGGCAGCGCCTGCTCCAGTTCGTTGATGACCATCACGGGTACCAGCGGGGAGGCGGCAAACACCTCGGCCGGAGTCACTTTCCAGTTCTGCATAGTTCTTCCTTAGTCAAAGATGGTGGCGCCGCACTCGGCGCTCGATACCGCGCGACGCATCACGCTAAACAGTTCACGGCCCCATCCCTCTTGCTCCAGAGTGAGGTCAATCTCGGCCTGGGTGCGACCGCTCAAATCGGTCAGGCAGTCGAGACGGCCGGACTCGGCATCCACCCGCAGCAGATCGCCGTCTTGCAGCAGGCCGATGGCCCCGCCGTGCAGCGCTTCCGGGGTGACGTGGATGGCGGCCGGGATCTTGCCGGAGGCGCCGGAGAGACGACCGTCGGTGACCAGCGCCACCTTGTGGCCCGCCTTCTGCAGGTTGCCGAGCACCGGCATCAGCTTGTGCAGCTCCGGCATGCCGTTGGCGGCCGGGCCGTTGTGGCGCACCACGATAACGGTATCCTGATTGAGATCCCCCGCCTTGTAGGCCGCCTCCACCGCATGCTGGGAGGAGAAGACCCGGGCAGGCGCCTCGATGACGCGGTATTCGGGGGCGACCGCAGAGACCTTGACCACGGCGCGGCCCAGATTGCCCGCCAGCAGCTTGGTGCCGCCGGTGGCCTGGAATACGGCCCCCGAGGGGGACAGCACGCTCGGATCCCGGCTCTCGCCGACCGGTTGCCATACCAGCTTGCCATCGACCAGTGCAGGACGAGTAAGGTAGTCCGCCATCTCGCCAAATACCGGCACGGCGTCCATGTTGAGCAGATCGGCCTCGGCCAGCCGGCGCATCAGGCCCGGCACGCCACCCGCCTGTTCGAAGGCGTTCACGTCAGCCGGACCATTCGGGTACATGCGAACCAGCAGTGGCACCACGTCGGAGAGATCACTGATATCGTCCCAGGTCAGCACCAGGCCGGCGGCGCGGGCCAGCGCCACCATGTGGATGCTGTGGTTGGTGCTGCCGCCGGAGGCAAGCAGGGCCACCAGGCCGTTGACCAGGGAACGTTCGTCGATCACCTTGCTCAGCGGACGATAAGCCGCAGAGCCCGGGATCATGGCGCTGATGCGGCGGGCGGCCTCGTCGGTGAGGGCCCGGCGCAGCTCGCTGTGGGGATGCACGAAGGCGGACCCTGGCAGCATCAGGCCCATGGCCTCAAATACCAGCTGGTTGGTATTGGCGGTACCGTAGAAGGTGCAGGTACCGGCCGAATGGTAGGCGCCGCACTCCATCTTCAGCAGGGCATCGCGCCCCACCTCGCCGGCGGCGTACTGCTGACGCACCTTCACCTTCTCGTCGTTACTGATGCCGCTCGCCATCGGGCCAGCCGGCACGAAGGCGGTCGGCAGATGGGCATGGGAGAGCGCCCCCATGATCTGGCCCGGCGCTATCTTGTCGCAGATGCCGAGCAGCAGGGTGGCATCAAAGGTGTTGTGAGAGAGCGACAGCGCCGTAGCCTGGGCGATCAAATCGCGGGAGAAGAGGGACATGTCCATCCCCGGCTGGCCCTGGGTCACGCCGTCACACATGGCGGGCACGCCGCCGGCTACCTGGGCGCTGTGGCCCAGCTCGGCCAGCGCCGCCTTGATCTGATCCGGATAGCCCTGATAGGGCTGATGGGCGCTCAGCATGTCGTTGTAGGCGGTGACTATGCCCACGTTGGCGCGGGTCATGTCGAGAATGCGTCCCTTCTCGTCACAGCTGGATGCAGCGACGGCGTGGGCCAGGTTACCACAGGCCAGGGCGGCACGGGTCTTGCCCTGCTCGGCCTGACGTTGAATGCGGGCCAGGAAGGCCTGACGACGGCTGGCACTGCGCTCGCGGATGCGGGCAGTAACCTCTGAGATGACGCTGTGTGTCATTCGGCTTGCTCCAACGCGGTGACGGCGCGGTCAACAACCTGTTCGAAGGTGCCGTCTATATCGATATGGAAGACCCCTGCCTCGCCATCCGGGCGCTCCAGGGTATCAAACTGACTTTGTACCATGCTTTCCCGCATGAAGTGGCCCTTGCGAGCCCGCATGCGCTCCAGGATCAGAGGCTGATCGCCATCCAGGAACAGGAAGCTGACCGACTCGTTACCCTCGCGGATCTGGTCGCGGTATTGTTTCTTGAGGGCGGAGCAGACGATGACACCCACCTCGTTCTTCTGTTCCAGGCTGTAGGCCGCATCGCGGATCCGCTCCAGCCAAGGGGCGCGATCCTCATCGTTGAGAGGGGTGCCACCGGCCATCTTCTGGATGTTGGCTTTCGGGTGCAGATCATCGCCATCAATGAACTTGGCCCCCAGTGCCTCGGCCACCTTGAGACCGACGCTGGACTTGCCGCTGCCACACACTCCCATCACGATAATGCACTTACCCGCCATAATTTGACCTCTGTCCCACTTTTCAAAAAACCAGCTGTTGATGGGTTCTAATCTAACACGTTACCGGTAACATGTTACCGGTAACTACAAAAAATGTGAAGCCGGCCACAGACAGTAACCCATACTCTCCGGCCTCGTGCTAAATGCCACAGACCAAAACATATATATAAACAAATCATGATGTTATGTTTGGTGCTGAGTCCTGCGGCATTGCCACTGAACAACTAAAAAAGGAACAGAGAACAATGTCGGATATCTCTTTGATCATGACGGCAGCCGGATCCATCGTGCTGCTGCTCTTCCTGGTGATGAAGGCCCGGTTGCACGCCGTCGTCTCCCTCATCCTGGTCTCCATGGTGGCGGGTCTGGCCGCCGGCATGAACCCGGCCGATATTGCCGCCACCATCCAGAAAGGGATGGGCGGCACCCTGGGCTTCGTGGCCGTGGTGGTGGCGCTCGGCGCCATGTTCGGCAAGGTGATGGAAGTGACCGGCGCCCTCGACCGGGTGGCACATACCCTGCTTGGCAAGTTTGGCGTCAAGCGCGCCAACTGGGCCATGGCGCTGACCGGCTTCGTCTGTGCGCTGCCGCTCTTCTTCGACGTGGCCGTGGTGCTGCTGATCGGGGTGGCGTTTGCCATCGTGCGTCGTGGCGGCGGCAGTGTGGTGAAGATCGGTATCGCCCTGCTGGCGGGTATCGCCACCTGCCAGGCCTTCCTCATTCCGGCGCCGGGCCCCATCCTGGTGGCCTCCCAGCTGGGTGCCGATTTTGGCTACATGATCCTGTTCGGCCTGATCGCCGCCGTGCCGGCACTGATCCTGGCAGGCCCGCTGTTCGGTGACTTCATCAGCAAGATCGTCGACGTGCCGCTGCCCGCCGATGCCCAGAACAGCGTCCATGACGACAGCAAGTCCCTCCCCTCCTTCGGGCTGGCCATGGGCCTCATCGGTCTGCCGCTGCTAATGATCGGTCTCAAGACCATAGTCGGGCGCTTCGTCGAGACAGGTTCCACCCTGCACGGCTGGCTGGAATTTGTCGGCCACCCCTTCACCGCCATCATGGTCGCCTGTCTGGCCGCCTTCTATCTGCTGGGCATTCGTCGCGGCATGTCCCGTGACGAGGTGATGAACGTCTGCAACAGCGCCATCCAGCCCGCCGGCGTCATCATCCTGGTGACCGGTGCCGGTGGCGTGTTCAAGCAGGTATTGGTGGATTCCGGTGTGGGCGCGGCTCTTGGCAACATGCTGGCCGACTCAGGCCTGCCCATCGTCGCCCTGGCCTTCATCCTGGCCGCCGCGGTGCGGGTCATCCAGGGTTCTGCTACCGTGGCCATGCTGACCGCCTGCGGCCTGGTGCTGCCGATGCTGGAGCCGCTGGGTCTGAACGGTGCCCAACTGGCCGCCGTGACCATCGCCATCGGCGGTGGTGCCATCGTGCTCTCCCACGTCAACGACTCCGGTTTCTGGCTGGCCAACCGCTATCTGGGCCTCTCCGAGAAGCAGACCCTGCAGACCTGGACCGTGATGGAAACCATCATCGGCACCACAGGCGGCGTGATGGCGATGATCATCTACAGCTTCCTCTAAACGTTGCTGTCATCCCCCGGAAAAAGGCCTCCTTCGTGAGGCCTTTTTCATCTTTCTGACGATTCTTTCTTTGGCTGGAAGGGCGAGATTGTTAGAATCGCCTATTCATCGCTCCGAGTGGAACGCTTAACCCCGTGATTTCAGGTTTCTCTATGCATTCATCGGCCCATTATCGACAACTGCTTGCACGCCTGCCCCAGATCGCCGTCGCGGCGGATCAGTTTGAAGTGCTCTACAGTGCCCAGGATTTCAAGCGCCGCATTCTTGCGCTCATCGCCAGCGCTACCCGCCGCATCTATCTGGTCGCGCTCTATCTGCAGGATGACGAAGCCGGACGGGAGATCCTCGCCGCCCTCTACGCCGCCAAACAACGCAACCCCGCTCTCGACATCAAGGTGTTCGTCGACTTCCACCGTGCCCAGCGCGGCCTGATCGGCAAGGGCAAGCAGGGGGGCAACCACCTGATGTATCAGGAGATGGCCGACCGCCACGAGCACAAGATTGAAATCTACGGCGTGCCCGTCAAGGGACGCGAGCTGCTCGGCGTACTCCACCTCAAGGGCTTCGTCTTCGACGACGTGGTGCTCTACTCCGGCGCCAGCCTCAACGACATCTACCTGCACCAGCAGGATCGCTACCGCTTCGACCGTTACCACCAGATTGCCAGCCCCGAACTGGCCCGCAGCCTGGTCAACTATGTTGACGACCAGTTCGTGAAGAGCGAGGCGGTGCAGCGCCTGGATCGCACCGACATCCCCAGCGCCAAGCAGCTGAAGGGGCCGATCCGCCGCTTCAAGCAGCAGCTGCGCCGCAGCCAGTACCGCTTCGAAAGCATCCCGGTCAACACCCAGGAGGTGGCGATCACGCCGCTGGCCGGTCTGGGCAAGCGGGGCAACCAGCTCAACCAGATGATCCGCAACCTGGTGCGCGCCACCGAGCGGGAGATCTTCATCTGCACCCCCTACTTCAACCCGCCCAAGGAGTTGAACAAGGATATCGAGGAGCTGCTGGCCCGCGGCTGCAAGGTGACGATCGTGGTGGGCGACAAGACCGCCAACGACTTCTTCATTCCGCCGGAAGAGAAGTTCTCCACCATCGGCGGCCTGCCCTATCTCTACGAGACCAACCTGCGCAAGTTTGCCGAGCGCAACCAGCATCACATCGATGATGGCCGTCTCAACCTGATGCTCTGGTGCTGCGAACGCAACTCCTACCATCTCAAGGGGATCTTCGTGGATGACGAGTGGGCCATGCTCACCGGCAACAATCTCAACCCCCGCGCCTGGGCGCTGGATCTGGAGAACGGCCTGCTGATCCACGACCGTCACCACCTGCTGCGTCCCCAGTTCAACGCCGAGCGCGAGAACATCCTGACCAACACCAAGCGGATCAGCCACTTCGATCAGGTAGAGCAGATCAAGGACTATCCGGATCAGGTGCGCAAGCTGCTGGCCAGAATCCACAGGGTCAAGGCCCATCTGCTGCTCAAGCGCATCATCTGACGCGAGGCGCTACCGCCCCTTCGCAGCCTGCCACAAGGCCTGCCATTCCCGGCAGGCCTTGCTCAAAAACGGCCCCGACCAGCCTCTTTCACCTGTTTCATCCCATCCTTGCCACGGCAACGCGGCTTGCGCCGCAACATCAATAGACCCTATTATCTGGACATATTTACAGTGTTTTCGGGCATCTAATTGATGAAATTGGATAAAATTCCTCTCGATAGCCTCAAGGGTGTCGGCAGCAAGATGCTGGAGAAACTCGAGCGGCTGGGGCTGGCCACGGTGCAGGATCTGCTGTTCCACCTCCCCCTGCGCTACGAGGACCGCACCCAGGTGTGGCCCATCGGCGATCTGCCGCCCGGCCTGCACGGCGCCGTCGAGGGCGAAATCCAGGATACCCAGCTGGTGATGGGGCGCCGCCGCATGCTGGTCTGCCGCATCAGCGACGGCACCGGCACCCTGACCCTGCGCTTCTTCAATTTCACCGCCGCCCAGAAGAACAGCCTGGCCCAGGGTCGGCTGATGCGCTGCTTCGGCGAGGTGCGCCCAGGCAAGTACGGGCTGGAGATGGCCCACCCCGAGTACAAGCTGCTCGGCGACGATCAGGCGGGCCAGACCGAATCGGCCCTCACCCCCGTCTATCCGACCACCGAAGGGCTGCGCCAGCTCACCCTGCGCAACCTCACGGATCAGGCGCTGGCCCAGCTCGATCTCTACGGGGTGGAGGAGCTGCTGCCCGCCGGCCTCTACCCCCATCAGATTGAGCTGGCCGCCGCCCTGCGCCTGCTGCACCGCCCGCCCCCCTCGGTGGCGCTGCCGCTGCTGGAAAACGGCCAGCATCCGGCCCAGCAGCGACTGGTACTGGAGGAGCTGCTGGCTCACAACCTCTCGGTGCTCAAAGTACGCGCCCAGTCGCAAACCCAGCTGGCACGGGCTCTCAAACCGGCCCCCAAGCTGGTCGAACAACTGCTCGGCGCCCTGCCGTTTAAACCGACCGGAGCCCAGAGCCGGGTGGTGGCGGAGATAGGTAAGGATCTGCAGCAGAGCCACCCCATGATGCGGCTGGTGCAGGGGGACGTGGGCTCCGGCAAGACCCTGGTGGCGGCCCTAGCCGCCCTGCAGGCCATCGGCAATGGCTGTCAGGTGGGGTTGATGGCACCGACTGAACTCCTGGCCGAACAGCACGCCATCAACTTCGCCAAGTGGCTGGAACCGCTCGGTATCCAGGTCGGCTGGCTAGCGGGCAAGCAGAAAGGTAAGGCGCGGGAAGAGGCGCTGGCTGCCATCGCGGATGGCAGCGTCAAGATGGTGGTGGGCACCCATGCCATCTTCCAGGAGCAGGTGGTGTTCCAGCGTCTGGCGCTGGTGATCATCGACGAGCAGCACAGGTTCGGCGTGCACCAGCGCCTCGCCCTGCGCGAGAAAGGGGAGCGGGAGGGAGTCCATCCCCATCAGCTCATCATGACCGCCACCCCCATCCCCCGCACCCTGGCGATGACCGCCTATGCCGACCTCGATACCTCGGTCATCGACGAGCTGCCGCCGGGCCGCACCCCCATCACCACGGTGGCGCTGCCGGACAGCCGCCGCCAGGACGTGATCGAGCGGGTCAGGCTCGCCTGTACCGAGGGCAAGCAGGCTTACTGGGTCTGCACCCTGATCGAGGAGTCCGAGGTGCTGGAGTGTCAGGCCGCCGAAGACACTGCCGCCGAGCTGCAAAACTTGCTGCCCGGTCTGCATATCGGCCTGGTGCACGGCCGGATGCGACCGGTCGAGAAACAACGGGTGATGGAGGAGTTCAAGGCGGGTATTTTGCAGTTGCTGGTCGCTACCACCGTCATCGAAGTGGGGGTGGATGTGCCCAACGCCAGCCTGATGATCATCGAGAACCCTGAGCGGCTCGGGCTGGCCCAGCTGCACCAGCTGCGCGGCCGGGTCGGCCGGGGGGCGGTAGCCTCCCATTGCGTGCTGCTCTATCATGCTCCCTTGTCCAAGACGGCCCAGAGCCGGCTAGGGGTGCTGCGCGAGACCAATGACGGCTTCCTGATCGCCCAGCGCGATCTGGAGCTGCGCGGCCCGGGGGAACTGCTCGGCACCCGTCAGACCGGGCTGGCCGATCTCAAGATTGCCGATCTGGTGCGCGACCAGCCGCTTATCCCCCAGGTACAGAAGATGGCGCGCTTCCTGATGGACAAGCACCCAGATCATGTCGAACCCTTGATCCGCCGCTGGCTGGGACTACGGGATCACTACTCCAACGCTTGAGCAGAGGAAAAAAGGTGGAATGATGTCAAAAGTTCCTGGTGGACAAGCATCCGTTTCATCCCATGTCGACCCGCTGATCCGCCGTTGGCTGGGACTGCGGGACCACTACTCCAACGCCTGATCACGCAAACAGAAACAGGAGGAAAGCACTCATGAATTCCTGGCTACGCGGCCTGCTCTACACCTTCGCCTTCCTGCTGCTGTTTGTCTGGGTCGCCCTCGGGCTGTTCGACGCCGAACGGGCCAAGGGGCCCATCGCCAGCTGGATCAGCCAGCAGACCGGGGTGCCCGTCAGCATAGGCCGGCTGGTGTTCAATCCGCTCCACCCCTATACCCTGCTGGCCGAACAGGTGCGCTACGGTGATGCGGTCACCCTCGACAAGCTCTATCTGGAAATCGAGGATATCGACTGGCTCAACCGGGACGTGCGCATCGCCCATCTCGATCTCATTCGCCCGGCTATCAAACTGCCGCTGCCGAACCGGCTGCCAGACTTGCCGATCCGCTCCCTCACCATCGCCGACAGCACCATAGATCGCCTCAGCCTGCAGAGTGACGCCCTGACCCTGCGCGGCCTCAACGCCACCCTGAGCGACTGGGAGCTAATCGACCCCAAACGCCAGCCACAGGCTAACCTGACCCTCAACATAGGCCAGCTGGAGACACCGCAATTCACCTTCGCCCGCCTCAACCTGAAGGGGCGGCTGGAAGGGGAGGTACTGTCCAGCGACAAGCTGATAACCAACCTGTTCGACGGCCTGCTGGAGACGGGTCTGGTACTGGACTGGCCCGCCCGCAGCCTGCAACTGCGCGATCTCAAAGCACGCGGCATGCGGGTCGAGCTGGGGGATCTGGCACAACATCCCTTCCCCCTGCGCCAGGTCAGCCTGGATCGGGGCCAATTCGACGAGGTGAGCATCAACGACATCAGGCAGGAGCTCGCCTTCAACAACTTCAGCGGCCAGCTCACCGCCTTCAACTGGCAAACAGGTAGCCAGCCGAGCGGCTATCTGGCCGGCACCCTGGGTGACATGGGGCGCGGCCTGTTCCAGCTGGAAGCCATCAAGGGCAAGCTTGCCTTCTCCCCCCAACAGATCGAGGGCGAACTGCAGGGCAAGGCCTACGAGGGGGAGTTCAACCTGGAGCTGGCCCTCGATAGCCAGCAGCAGAAGCTGACGTTGAAAGACATGGCCCTGAGCGGCATGGACATCAGCCTGCCCCAGGGGTGGTGGCAGGATTGGCAGAGCTGGCGGCCACAGCAGATCGACATCCGCAAGCTGACGTTTGACAAGCTCAAGGTGCTCTCCTTCGATGACAGCCTACCCCTGTCGCTGACCGGCTGGCAGCTCTACCTGACCGATTTGAGCCTGCGAGGCAACCAGCCCGGCCCCCTGTTCGGCCGCGCCCGCGTCGAGAGCAAGTGGTTCGAGCTGGTGTGGGATGGTCTCAGCGCCCGCAACGGCGAGCTGGATGGGGAGCTGACCCCCAGCACCTGGCAGCTCGACAAACTCACCAGTTCGCTGCCGGATGAGGGGAGCCTCACCCTGAATGGCCAGTGGGGACGGAAGCCGGGCCAGCTCAGCCGCCTGCAACTGAACGCCGCCAAGCTTGACTTGGATCAGTGGGGCAAAATACTGCACTCCCCCGTCTCCTTCGCGGGCAAGGCGGATCTCAGCGCCGATCTGCAGGCGACGCACGGCAAGAGCGCCGGCGAGTGGCGCAGCACCCTGCAGGGAAGCTTCGCCCTCGACGCCGACGAGCCCTTCTGGGATAAGGTGAAGATAGATCCCCTGCTGGATGAGTGGTTCAAGGGGGCGACCCCGCCCACTCTCACCCCGGAGCAGCTGTGGCAAGCGATGCAGGAGGGAGATACCCCCTTCTACCGCATCAGGCTGCAAGGCAAGATCGAGAATGGCCAGCTGAGCGTCGAACAGGCGGGCGCCTCCACCATCACCCACCTGCTGGCCCTGCAGGGTGGGATCGACTTGGTCAACGAACAGTGGCAGCTGGATCTGGGCGTGCTCAATGGCAAGCGCTGCGCCGAACTGACCGGTCAGTGGCGCGGACCGCTCTCGGCACCAACCCTGACCTGGGCCTTCCCGCAGCAACAAGCGTCATGTGACTGGGAGGTGGGTGTCCGCTACCCCGCCCAAGGTCGCAGCGCCCCGCTCTGGCGACCGGCTCCCGCGGCAAAAGCCCAGACCGGGCAGGAAGCGCCGGCAGAGCAGTAAACAACAAGGCCTCATCATGAGGCCTTGTTTGCATCGCACAACCGGTTACAGCACCGGCGCCTGACCGCGCCGCTTGATGGGTTGCACCACGTACTGGCCAACGAATTCCACCGCCAGCTTGTCACCGCTGAACAGCTTGATCTTGAGACTGAACTTGGCGGACTCCCCGCTCTTGAGCGGCTCCAGCACCGCGGGCATGCCCTCCCGGGCGACCCGCGCCTCCGGCTCCTCGTCGACCGGACGGTAGTACTTGATGTTGCCCTCCGCCAGCACTATGTCCCCCATCAGCCCGGCCTCCTTGAGCTGCAGCCAGATCAGGCCCCAACCCGCCAGTACGCACTGGCTGTAGATGCTGCCGGCAAACATGGTGTCGTGCACATTGAGGTTGGCCGCCAGGTTGGCCTTGAGGTGGAAGGTCTGGCCGTCGTAGTGGGTGATGTGCATCCCCATCTTCTCGCTGATGGGAATCCCCCTGGACCAGCGGGTGGTGAGGTCCTGGCACCACTCGGGACGGTACTGGATGGTCTGCATGGGGGTCAGGGACTTGATCATCTGACGGTGCGGAATGCGACCGAAGGAGACAGGCCCTTCACCCACCTCGAGAAAGCCGCACCTGCGGTAGAACTCCACCGCCTCCTGACGGGCGTTCATCACCAGTCGTTTGACCTTCTCGCTCAGGGCCAGTTGCTCGAGATCTTCCACCATGCGGGCGCCCAGCCCCTGGCCGCGATATTCCGGGCGCAGCGCCATGAAGCGGATCTGCGCCTCGTCACCGCCGACAAACAGACGGCCAACGGCAATGGGAGTACCATCGGGTGCCAGCATCAGGCGATGAATGGCAACGGAGTCGTATTCGTCCCGCTCGGAACCGAGGGGCAGATTGAAGGGTTTACGCAGTAGTTCCCAGCGCAACTGATAATAGGCATCCAGCTCGGCTGCCGTCTGGGGGGTGACCACCCGGTACATAGTTCCATCCTTGAGTTACACTGGTCGAAAACCATCTTGCCGTGCAAATTCATGGACTTCAATCTGCAAGCGTACCAAGCCGACCACTTATTGCACCTCAGCGTCCAGCCACGGCGCCGCCTCTCGGTGCAGGAAAATGCCCACCATCGCTGGCTCGAAATCGACGGCGTGGTGCAATCCGCCATGTCACTGAACGACCCCGCGCTCCTCTGTCTGCCCCACCAGCAGGTGATCGCCTGCCTGCTGCCACAGCAGGCCGACAACATCCTCGAGCTGGGACTGGGTGGCGGCGATCTGACGCGCCATATCCGGCGTCGCTGGCCCGCGGCCAGGCACGAATGCGTCGAGCTGGACGAGGAGGTGATCACCCTCTATCGCCAGTTTTTCCAGCATCCCGGGGAAGAAGATAACCGCGCGCCCCAGGTACATCAGGCCGATGCCCTCGCCTTCCTCGAGCAGAGCGAGGCCAGCTACGACCTGGTGCTGCTCGATCTCTTCAGCCAGGATGGCAACCCGCTGCAGCTGTTTCAGGAGCGGATCTATCGGGCACTGGCTCCCCGCCTGAGCGGGGATCTCATCGTCAACCTGCTGCCCCGCACCCGGCTCGAGCTGAGCCAGGCCCTGCTGCTGCTGGAGCAGTGGGTCGGCCCCACCACTCCCTATCCGGTGCCCGGTTTCGTCAACGTGATCGTCCACACCCGGCCGCGCCAGGGCGACGAATCAGACCTGTAGCCAGAAGGTCACCGGGCCGTCGTTGACCAGCGCCACCTTCATATCGGCGGCAAAACGCCCCGTCTCGGTCGGGCTCTCCCCCGCCCGGGCCTGTGCCACAAAGTAGTCGTAAAGCCGCTCGGCCTCCGCCGGATGGGCCCCGCCGGAGAAGCTCGGGCGCATCCCCTTGCCGGTATCCGCCGCCAGGGTGAACTGGGAGACCACCAGCAGGCTGCCACCGGCCTGGCCCACATTGAGGTTCATCTTGCCGTTCTCGTCGGAGAAGATCCGGTAGCCGCCCACCTTGTGCAGCAGCTTGTCGGCCTTGGCCTCGTCATCTCCCTGCTCCACCCCGAGCAGCACCAGCAGCCCCCGACCGATGGCCCCGGTTACTTCGCCCTCGACGGTCACGCTGGCCTCGGACACCCGCTGAATCAATGCAATCACATCCCTCTCCTCTCAAAACAGAACGACCGCCCTTCGGGAAGGGCGGTCGTCGATGCTACCAATAAAACCGCCGGCAAGGCGACGGCTTAGGCAAGCTCCTCGCTCGCCGGCTTCTCGTATTCACCGAGGCAGGCGGTGGTTTCCGCGCCAAGCAGCACCACCAGCCAGCTCAGATACACCCAGACAAATAGGATCGGAATGGTCGCCAGGGCGCCATAGATGGCCTGATAGGAGGGAAAGTTGGTGATGTAGATGGCAAAGCCGCGCTTGGCCAGCTCAAACAGGGTGGCCGCCACCAGGGCGCCAATGAAGGCGTGCACCAGCCGTACCTTGCAGTTGGGTACCACGGTATAGACCAGCAGGAAGGTGAGCACCGAGAAGAGGAACGGCAGGCTGCGCAGCAGCAGGTAGCCGGCGCCGAACAGACTCTCCTCCGACAGGAAGCGCAGCGACAGTATGTAGGAGGAGATGGCGATGCTGGCCCCGATGAGCACGGGTCCCAGGGTCAGGATCATCCAGTACATGGCGAATGCCTGGGCCAGCGGCCGGCTCTGGGTCGAGCGCCAGATGTAGTTGAGGTTCTTGTCGATGGCCGAAATCAGCATCAGGGCCACCACGATCAGGGCGCCGATCCCCACCGCCGTGGTGTTGGTGGCATTGGCCACGAAGCCGTCGATGTACTCCTTGACCATGTCGCCCGCGGTGGGCACGAAGTTGTGGTAGACGAACCGCTCCATCTGCTGCTTGATGCTCTGGAATACCGGGAAGGCGGACATCATGCCGAACACCACGGCGATCATGGGCACCAGGGAGAGCAGGGTGACATAGGCGAGATAACCGGCGGTCACCGTCAGCCTGTCCTGCTGGAAGCGGCCCCAGACAAACTGGATAAAGTGGCGGCCATCGTGGCGCAAGAAGGAGAGGGCGTGGGCCAAACGGCCGTGAATTTGCTGCTGCATCTTGATTCTCGTAAGCGTCGTCATGCAGACATTGTGTCAGAGGGGAGCGCTGTTTGACCACCTCTGCACCCGGATTGACCTGTCGGCACAGGCACCCTTCACCTCCTCAACCCAATTCTGCTTATAAAAAAACGGCCCCGATGACGGGGCCGTTTGCGCTGACTCAAGAGAGCATGTAGTCGGCAGGCAGTTCGGTGCGGGCAACGCCGGATTCCACCGCCGCCAACGCCACAGCGCGGGCAACGCGCGGCAACAGACGGGCATCCATCGGCTTGGGAATGACGTAATCCTTGCCGAAGGCAAGCTCGCTCACGCCGGCGGCAGTCAACACCTCGGCCGGTACCGGCTCCTTGGCCAGACCGCGGATCGCTTCGACCGCCGCAATCTTCATGGCATCGTTGATGCGGCTGGCACGGGCGTCCAGGGCGCCGCGGAAGATGAAGGGGAAGCAGAGCACGTTGTTGATCTGGTTCGGATAATCGGAGCGGCCTGTGCCCATGATGAGGTCATCTCGCACCGAGTGGGCCAGGGCGGGCTTGATCTCGGGATCCGGGTTGGAGCAGGCGAAGATCACCGGGTTGGGGGCCATCAGGGCCACCGCCTCGGCGGGCAGCACGTCCGGGCCGGAGACGCCGACGAATACGTCAGCCCCGTCGATCACCTCCATCAGGGTACGCAGCGGGGTGTCGTTGGCGAAGCGCTGCTTGTACTGGTTCAGATCGGTGCGACCGGTGTGGATCACGCCCTGACGGTCCAGCATGAAGATGTTGTGCGGCTTGGCGCCACACTTGATCAACAGCTCCATGCAGGCGGTGGCGGCAGCTCCCGCCCCCATGCAGACGATGCGGCTGCTGCCAATCTCCTTGCCCTGTACTTCCAGCGCATTGAGCAGACCGGCAGCGGTGACGATGGCGGTACCATGCTGATCATCGTGGAAGACCGGGATGTCGCAGCGCTCGATCAGTGCCTGTTCGATCTCGAAGCACTCGGGAGCCTTGATGTCTTCCAGGTTGATGCCGCCGAAGGTATCGGCAATGGCGGCGACCGTGTCGATGAACTGCTGGCTGGTTTCGTGCTTCACCTCGATGTCGATGGCGTCGATACCGGCAAAACGCTTGAACAGCAGGGCCTTGCCCTCCATTACCGGCTTGGAGGCCAACGGACCCAGATTGCCCAATCCCAGGATGGCGGTGCCGTTGGAGATGACGGCCACCAGGTTGCCCTTGCCGGTATAACGGTAGGCATCGGCCGGGTTGGCGGCAATCTCGCGTACCGGCTCTGCCACACCAGGGCTGTAGGCCAGCGCCAGATCGCGGGCGGTCTCGGCGGGCTTGGTGAGGGCGATGGCAATTTTGCCCGGTACGGGCTGAGCGTGGTAATCGAGTGCTTGTTGACGAAGATCGTGACGCTGATCGGACATGGGTGACCCCGATACGGATGTGAATGAGTGGTGCATTGGCTCGCCGATGGCGAGGGCTGGGGATCATAAAGAAAACCGGCGGGCTTTCACAGAGGAAAGTATCGCCATCATGGCGCCGACAAGCCAGTAATCAGCATGTCATACCAGCCAATAATACCTATTTAGTTATAGATATGGTTTCAATCCATGACGGGTATCCCCGCCATCGCCTCCGCCTCTCGGGCAATCGCCTCCGTCATCCCCTGAAAGATGAAGAGGTGGAACGGCAGCATGGCGAGCCAGTAGGCCAGTCCCCAGGCCCCCTGTGGATGCCAGTGGGCCGTCACCTTGAGCCGGGTCAGGCCAGATTCCTCCGGCAGTATGTTGAACTCAAGCCGCCCGACACCGGGCGCCTTCATGTTGAACAGCAGATCCAGCCTGCGCCCCTCGTCCACCCCGAGGATCTGCCAGGAGTCCAGCATATCCCCCTTCACGAAACGATCCGGATTGGTGCGACCACGGGTCAGGGCCGGGCCACCGATCAGGTGATCCATCCATTCGCGCACCACCCACAGTTGGTTCATGTAGAAGTAGCGCTTCTCGCCCCCCAGCTGTTGCAACACCTGCCACACCACCTCGGGGGCGGCGAGGCAGATGGCTTCCCCGCTGGCGGTGCGGTCATAGAAGCCGTATTCGGGATGGCGCCAGCGCAGACCGAGCGGCGTCTCTTCCCCCTGCTGTTCGGCCCCGAGTCGCTGCTCCAGCGCCAGGCTCTCCGTCAGCGCCTCGTCGAAGCTGAGAAGAGTCTGCGGCAGCAGGGTCCGCAGCGGACCGTCATCCGCCGGGATGTCGTGCTTGAGCCCCCCCACCAGCGCCTTGGCCACCGGCTGCGGCACCGAAGTAACAAATTGCAGCCACCAGGCGGATAGGCGCGGGCTCAGAAACGGCAGTGGCACTATTGGGCAGCGCTTGCCGATGTGGGCGGCGAACTTCTGCAACTGCTGCTGATAGCTGAGCAGCTCGGGGCCGGCGGCGTTGAAGATCTGGCCGTCCACCCCCTCAGCCTCCACCAGCCCGCCCAGATAGTGCAGCAGGTTGGAAAGCGCGATGGGGGGCGTGCGCGAGCGCACCCACTTGGGGGTCACCATCATCGGCAGGTTGAACACCAGATCCCGCATCACTTCGAAGGCGGCAGAGCCGGGCCCTATGATGATGCCGGCACGCAGCTCCACCGTCGGCACTCCGGCGGCGCGGAACAGCTCGCCGCAGTGACGGCGGGAGTTGAGGTGGCGGCTGTTGCACAGCTCCGGCTGAATGGCGCCAAGATAGATGATGCGGCGCACCCCGGCGGCCCGCGCGGCGGCGGCGAAGTTCTTCACCCCCTGCTGCTCCAACCGGTGAAAATCGGCTCCCGCCCCCATGGCGTGCACCAGATAGAAGACGGTGTCGATGCCCGCCAGCGCAGGCAACAGGGTGATGGGCTTGAGGCTGTCGGCAAGGCGAAACTCCACCCCGGGCGGCAGCCGGCAGGGGCGCCGCGCCCCGGCAACCACCCTGTAGCCCAGCGTTTGCAGATGGGGCACCAGGTAAGAACCTATGTAGCCCGCCGCTCCCATCACCAGACAATCACGCATCACCACCTCCGTCCCGCTCAATTCAGGCGCCACCCAGCTGTCAGCAGAGCTCATACAGGACGCCATCCCCATACCCGCATGCGGGCCTCACCATCATGCTGTCTGACGGCCACTTTGCAACATCAAGATAACAGAGTCGCCGCTTAGTGCGATTCGGTGTTAATCCCTCTTCTGCATGCGGTCGATAAATGACCAGGTGGATAGCGCCGAGGGCACAGGGATGCGCATCGATCACTACGACCTCCAGGGGGAGGTGCAATACCAGCAGCAACAGGCGCAGGCCCGCAAGGTACGCAACCTGGGGCCCGCGGCTGCGGCTATCAATCCGGCAGGCACGCAAACGCCCGCCACCACCAGCGAGGCGCACACCAGCCTCACGCTGACACAGACCGGCGCCCTGACACTGCAAGGGGCCAACCGCGCCACCACCAGTCAGCCGCAGGCCACCCCCACTCCAGCGCTGGCCAAACCCGCCGAAACCGGCAAGAGCGAGGAACAAGACGGCATCCCCAACGACGGGCTCGACAACCGCCAGCGCCTCATCAAGCTGATGATCGAAGCCATGGTCGGCCACGAAATCGAGGTGCCAGACCCTATCCAGCAGAGCCATCAGGAGGAGGCAGCCTCCACTCAAAGAGGGTCAACCGGCCAGGCTGCCAGTCAGGATCAGGTGGTGGAGGTGACTGACACCCTGCTGCAACAGGAACAACTCAAGGTGATCGCATCGGCCAGCGTCCAGACCAACGATGGCCAGACCCTGCAGCTGGATCTCGGCTTTGTGCTCGACTGGCGTCAGCTGGAGGTGAGCCAGCGCCGCACCACCCTGAATGCCCTCAAGGATCCGCTGGTGCTGAGCCTGGACGGCAAGATAGCCGCTCTGACCGACGCCCGGGTCAATTTCGACATCGATCAGGATGGTAAGGCGGACAGCCTGCCTGGCCTCGGCGAGGGGAGTGGCTTCGTGGCGCTGGATCGCAACGGCAACGGCACCATAGATGACGGAGGCGAGCTGTTTGGCGCCCGCTCCGGCAACGGCTTCGGTGAGCTGGCGGCCCTGGATGAAGATGGCAACGGGGTGCTGGATGGGCGGGACAGCCAGTTCTCGGCGCTGCAGTTCTGGCAGCCGGAACAGGCCCCCATCGCTCTGGTGGAGCTGGGGATCGGCGCCATCCTGCTGCGCCCCCTCGATACCCCCTTCAACCACCTTGGCGAGAGCGGCAGTCAGGGGGTGTTGCGCCAGTCCGGCCTCTATGTGACCGAACAAGGCAAGGGAGGCTGGGTACAGCAGATCGATCTGAGGGTCTGAACCCGGATGCAAGATCGCAAGTTTGGCCACTGACGAGACATGCCAGTGACCGCTTGAACCGGCTTAGCTTAGCTCAGCTCGGTGGGATCGATATCCAGACTCCAGCGCACCTTCTTGGTCTCGGGCCAGCTATCCAGCTCCTTCACCGCCCAATCCAGCAGCTGGGCCAGGGTTGCCCGGCTGGGCCCCTGCACCAGCAACTGCATGCGAAACTTGCCCGCCTTGCGCTCCATAAAACCGCTGATGGGCCCGAGCACCTGCAGATGGGGATAACGGGCGCTGCGTAGCGTCTCGGCGAGACGGGTAAGAAACAGCTGCACCTCGTCACGGCCGTTGGCCTCGGCCCGAAACAGCCCCTGATAGCTGAACGGCGGCAGCCCCAGCAGGCGACGCTCTTTCAGCGCCGTATCGGCAAAGTGGCCATAGCCATTCTGGGTCAGATCCTGCAGCAGGGCGTGCTCCGGGTGATGGCTCTGCAATACCACCAGACCCGGCTTGCTGGCGCGACCGGCACGACCCGCTACCTGGGTATAGAGCTGGGCCAGCTTTTCGGCGGCCCGAAAATCGGCGCTGAACAGGGCGCCATCCACATCCAGCAGCCCGACCAGCGTGACATCTGGGAAGTGGTGGCCCTTGGCCAGCATCTGGGTACCGATCAGGATCTTGTACTTGCCCGCCTTGATGTCGCCGAGATGGGTCTCCAGCTCCCCTTTGCGGCGGGTGTTGTCCCGATCGATGCGCACCACAGGATATTGTGGAAAAACCGTGGTGAGCAGTTGCTCGAGCTGCTCGGTGCCGACACCGGAGCCGATCAGTTCGCTGCTGCCACACTCGGGACAATGGTGGGGTAAAGGACGAATACTGTCGCAGTGATGACAGTGCAGGCGCCGGCCGGCCTGGTGCCAGGTGTACCAGGCATCGCAACGCTCGCAGGCGGCGCTCCAGCCACATTGATGGCAGATGAGGGCCGGCGCATAGCCGCGGCGATTGAGAAACAGCATCACCTGGTTGCCGGCCGCCAGATGCGACCCCATCAGCTGCTCCAGCTGGGGCGAAAGCCCGGCCTGCAGCCGCACGTTCTTGATGTCCAGGATCACCTGGCGAGCAGTCTGGGCGTTACCGGCGCGGCGGGTCAGGCTGAGGTGGTGATACTTGCCACTGCGGGCGTTGTGCAGCGTCTCCAGCGAGGGGGTGGCCGAACCGAGCAGGATGGGAATGCCGGCACGATGGGCCCGCATCACGGCAAGATCCCGGGCATGGTAGCGAAAGCCGTCCTGCTGCTTGAAGGAGCCGTCGTGCTCCTCGTCGATGATGATGATGCCGAGGTGCTTGAACGGGGTGAACACGGCGGAGCGGGTACCGATCAGGATGGCGGCGCCCCCGTCACGGCAGGCGAGCCAGGCATCGAGCCTCTCCCTGTCGTTCATGGCGGAGTTCATCGCCACCACGGGCACGTTGAAGCGGCGGCGAAAGCGATTGATGGTCTGCGGGGTGAGGCCGATCTCCGGCACCATCACCAGCGCCTGCTTGCCCGCCTTGAGCAGGGGTTCGAGGATGCTCAAATAGACTTCGGTCTTGCCGGAGCCGGTGATGCCATCCAGCAAAAAGGCGCCGAACTTGTCGCTCTGGCTGGTGACGGCAGAGACCGCCAGCGCCTGCTCACCGTTGAGGCGCAGCCCCTCGCCCGGCTCAAAATGGGTAGCCCAGTCACCGTCGTGGCTCGGCTCCAGGCTGCGCTTCTCCAGCAGCCCCTTCTTCTCCAGCGCAGTGAGGGCAGCGCTCTGGATCTCCTCCTGCTTGAGGGCGGAGGGGGTCTGTGGCCCCTTGCGCAGCAAGGCGAGGGCCTGCTGCTGCTTGGCCGCCCGCTTGAGCTCGTTGAGGTCCATGGCCATACCAGCTTCGGTGGCAAACCAGAACTCCAGCTCCCGATAGGCGGCGGGCTCTCCCTTGCGCACCAGCACCGGCAGGGCGTGGGGCAGCACTTCCCCCAGCGGGTGCTGGTAGTAGCTGGCACTCCAGTTCATCAGCGCCAGTATGTCCGGCCCCAGCACCGGCGTCGCATCGAGTACGCGCTTGATGGGCTTGAGCTTGTTGCGGGGCACCTGGCTCTCGGCCGGGTGATCCACCACCAGACCGACCAGAGTCTGGGGGCCGAAAGGGATCTCGACCCGGCAACCGGGTTCGGGCAGAGGCAGGGGGGAGAGATAGTCGAAATGACGGCGTAACGGCACCGGCACAGCCACACGAACCAGATCCAGCGTTTGGGAAGAATTCACCAGGGGTTGCCTATTTTTTCTGCGAAGCCACTTGCCTGATCTCAGGCATTTCCTATATTATTCGCAGCCTTTGAAACTGTGTTCAACAATCGTGTGGTGTCCGACAAGAGATCGGATGGCGACACGGCCTATTAATTGAGGTTGTCCATGAAAGCTGGTATCCATCCTGACTACGTAGCCATCACCGCCAAGTGCTCTTGCGGTAACGTCATCAACACTTTCTCTACCGTTGGTAAAGATCTGAACCTGGACGTGTGCTCCGAGTGCCACCCGTTCTACACCGGCAAGCAGAAAGAAGTTTCTAGCGGCGGCCGCGTAGACAAGTTCAACAAGCGTTTCGGTGCGATGACCACCAAGAAGTAATCTTACTTCTGAAGAATTCTGAAAAAGGCGCCCGATGGGCGCCTTTTTTACATCCCAAATTTACCCACCAGATAACCGGATCATTGTCCCCGTTCCTCGCTTCGGCGCAGATAGACGTATCCCTCTCCCGGGCTGCCCCAGCGCGCCTTGCCTTTCAGATCATATGCCCGATCCAGCAGCCTGACGCTGTTCGGCCCAATCCAGATATGTTGCACCAGGGTCGCGGCCCCGCCAAAGTTGGTGGCGCAGTGCCCGACCCGGGTATGGCCGGCATATTCGCCGGCGAAGGTGCGTGCCAGCCAGATCTCGCACCCCTGGCGTAAAGAGAGCTGTTGCGGGGTCAGAGAATCGAGCAAGGCAGGGTTGTGCCAGGCTCCGGCAAAATCGGTCGCCATCGGCATGGTCAGCTCGGCCATCAGGATGCGTCCGTCGGGCGCGGGCGAGAAGCGGTAGATGCGCTGGCGAAAAGGACGCACCGCACGCTGGGTCAGATATTGCTCGGCATATACCCAGCGATAGCCCTGACGGCCGCGCCAGATCTCCATCAGCCGCAGCTCGGCGCTGGTAAAGCGGCTATCATAGCTGGCCTGCTCCTTGCTCGAGAACTCCCCGCTGAACCAGGAAAGCAAGGGCTCCATGCTCGACGTGGGCGAACCATTCCCGGGTATTGTCCCTGCCAACGCCAGACAGGAGCAGAGCAGCCCGAGCACGGCCGCCAGCAACTTTGCCATCGAATCCTTCCGAATCATCATAGTGGCGGCGATTATATGAGCGAATCCCGTCAATAACAGCCATCAGGATCAAATCCTGGCCACTCTGGGGAAAAAACCTTGTGGGAAGAGACCTACGGATATGATGAAAATCCCCTTCCCCGCCAATATTGGTCGGCCAGACAAGAAAGCGACACCGGCTGGCAACATGGTGCAGGTGCTGGCACAAAAGCGGGAGCGTGCCGACCTGTTCAAGGAATATTCATTGAAATGCCGGGCTCACTCCTTATACTGGATCCACCTGTTTCCGGCGGTGGATTTGACACAATGGAATACAACACTTCAGAACTGTGCGACATCTATCAGGACATGGTGGATGTGCTCGAACCCATGCTCTGCTCCTTCGGCGGCCGCGCCTCTTTCGGCGGCGTCATCACCACGGTCAAATGCTTCGAATCGAACGGCCTGATCCGTGAAATCGTCAAGGAAAACGGCGTCGGCCGCGTATTGCTGATCGATGGCGGCGGCTCCATGCGCCGCGCCCTGATAGACAGCGAGATCGCCACCACGGCTGCCGAGAACGAATGGGAAGGGATCGTCTGCTACGGCTGCGTGCGCGAAGTCGACATCCTGGAAGATCTGGATATCGGCATTCAGGCACTGGCGGCTATTCCCGTGGGTGCCGACAGCAAGGACGTTGGTGAAACCGATCTGCCGGTCAACTTCGGTGGTGTCACCTTCCTGCCGGATGACCATCTCTACGCGGATACGACCGGGGTGATCCTCTCCCCCGAGGCGCTCGATATCGAGTAAGCCGCAACTAGAATGACAACGGGAGCCAAGGCTCCCGTTTTTTATGGCCGCTTTTCGCCAGACGCAGACAAAAAAAGAGGGCCAGTAAAAACTGGCCCTTTAACTGGAAGCAATGTGAGCAATGTCGTGCCTTCACAAGAAGTCCATCACGTTGGAACAAATGAAGTCTTTCCCGGAAAACAAGTTAACAATAATCATTCTCATTTAACTGTGCAACCCTTATTTGCCAAAAAAGCAAAAAAATTGACCACCGCTAAGGGTGGTCAATTTCGTCAGGCTTGTCGTGTGGCCGTCTGCAGGCTGGCCAATCCAGCCTCGCCCACCAGCTTACGGCTGAGGTAACGCAGCAATACACCATAGAGCGGAACGAACAACCCCAGGCTTATCAGCAGCTTGAATACATAGTCCACGGTCGCGATCTCGACCCAGTGTTCGGCCATGAAGGGGTCCGTGCTACGCCAGAAGGCGATGCTGAAGAAGGTGATGGTATCCACCAGATTGCCAAACAGGGTGGAGGCAGCCGGCGCAATCCACCAGTGCTTGAGCAGCCGCAACCGGTTGAACACCACCACGTCCATGAACTGCCCCACCAGATAGGCCATAAAGCTGGCCAGGGCGATGCGTGCCACGAACAGGTTGAACTCGGCCAGATGGCTGACCCCCTGGAAGCTCCCCTCGAAAAAGAGCACCGAGAGCACATAGGAGATAGCCAGCGCGGGCAGCATCACGGTCTGGATGATCTTGCGCGCCAGGCCGGCACCGAAGATCCGCACCGTCAGATCAGTAGCCAGGAAGATAAACGGGAAGCTGAACGCACCCCAGGTAGTGTGAAAGCCGAAGATGGTGATCGGCAGCTGCACCAGATAGTTGCTGCTGGCAATGATCAGGATGTGGAACAACGAGAGGCGCACCAGCGCCGTCTGGTGCTGAGCAGGGGTCAGATTCATATTGTGACCTTTTTGGTTAATGGGGTTAGGGAACCCATACCGCCACCATTGGCGATAATTGAGGGGCGGCATTATACCGCCCCCTATCGATAGTTCAATCTTTATGCTGTTCAGCAAGCCAGAACAGCACCTCCTGATCGGCCGGGTGAACCGCGGTCAGCCAGCAACCGCTGTAGTGTTCATACTCGAGTCGCAGCCGGCTGCCTTCAAATTCCAGCAGCCAGCTGTGGCGGTCTGCCCCCCATTCCCGTTCGATCACAACCAGCTCCCACGCGGCCAGCAACGACTCGGCACGGGCGGGAAAGTTGTCCCACTCAAGCCCATCACACGCCAGCATCACCACGCCGGCGTCCGTATCTGTCTGTGTAATTCGCCAGTTCATTCCTTGCCTCTCAACTGCTGCACGACAGCTCGCCACCGCAATACCAAGCGACAACCGGCGTGGCGAGCTCCTCATATTCAGGCTGTTCATCAAAGGGGTTTTGCAAGACTGCAAACAGCCGCTCAAACGGCATCATATCCCCTCGCTCTGCAGCCTCTATCACCTGCTGGGCCAAGGCATTGCGTAGCACATATTTCGGATTGACCGCATCCATCTTCGTCTTGCGGACAGCGTCCTCGCTCCCCTCCCGGGCTAGGCGCTCACGATAGTCCGTCAACCACCCCTGCCAAGCGGCAGGATCCGGCAACAAGGCCAGCAGGGAGGCGGGCCACTCCCCCTGTCGGGTCAGTTCGCCCAGCCGGCGCAAGAAGAGGTGGTAGTCCACCTTGTGCGCCGCCAGCAGTCGGAACAGCTCGCGAAACAACGCCGGATCATCGTCCTCCCACACCACCAGCCCCAGCTTGGCCCGCATCAGCTCGGAGTAGTGCAGCATCAGCTGGTGCTCGTACTGAGCCAGGGCCGACGCCAGGGCGTCTCCCTCGACATGACCCGCCAGCGCCTGGGCCAGCTTTTGCAGGTTCCAGTAGCCGACCGCCGGCTGCTGATCCAGGGCGTAGCGACCGCCCGGATCCGAGTGGTTGCAGACGAAGTCCGGCACATAGGCGTCGATGAAGCCGTAGGGACCGTAATCCAGGGTCAGCCCGAGCAGCGACATATTGTCAGTGTTCATCACCCCGTGGCAGAAGCCTGCCGCCTGCCACTTGGCGATGAGCCGCGCGGTGCGGCGCACCACCTCGGCAAACAGCTCGGCCCCGTTCGCAAGCTCCTGGAAATGATGACGCAGCGCATAGTCGATGAGGGCCGGGATCTTCTCCCCCTGCCCGCTCCAGGCGAAATACTCGATGTGGCCGAAGCGCAGGTGGCTGGAGGCGGTGCGTAGCACGGTCGCCCCTGTCTCCACCTGTTCGCGGTAGACCGGCTCCTGGCTACCCACCAGCACCAGCGCCCGGGTAGTCGGGATGCCGAGGGCATGGAGCGCCTCGGAGGCCAGATACTCGCGAATGCTGGAGCGCAGCACGGCACGGCCATCGCCAAACCGGGAGAAAGGGGTCTTGCCCGCCCCTTTCAGATGCAGATCCCAGCGCTGGCCATCCGGCGCCAGTTGTTCTCCCAACAACAGTGCCCGTCCGTCACCAAGGCGCGGGCTGTAACCGCCGAACTGGTGGCCCGCATAGACCTGGGCCACCGGCTGCATGCCGGGCAAAGGCTGCCCATGACCACAGCAGGCCAGCCAGTCGGCCTCGCTCACCGCCCCCAGCCCCAGCTCGCCGAGCAGCGCACGGTTGAGGTGCAGCAGGCCGGGGGCATGCAGTGGTTGGGGGGCGACGGGCTCGCAGGCCCAGGGCAGTTCGGTGGCAAAAGTGTTGATCAACTTCATGGTGATGCGGGTCGTCCCTGCGTATGCTCGTGTCACTCTTTATACCGCCCCCGGCCATTTCCGGCTAACAGGCGATCGCGTATTTCATATCAAGGAGAAGAAGATGCAGAAATGGGTGTATGCCCTGCCTTTGCTGGCTCTGGCCTGGGGACACAACGCCAGGGCGGCGGATATTGAGGCTGGCAAGGCCAAGGCTGCGGTGTGCGCAGCCTGCCACGGCGTCGCAGGCAAAGCGAGCGTGCCGGTTTATCCTCACCTGGCAGGCCAACAGGAGGCCTATCTGTTGAAACAGCTGAAAGCCTTCAAGGATGGCAGTCGCAAGGAGCCACTGATGGTTCCCTTCATGGCCCCGCTCACCGATGCCGACATGGAGAACCTGGCGGCCTATTACGCCAGCCTGAAATAATTCACGGCGTCCGGATAATGGGCGCCTTCCCCCTGATGTGCCGGTCTGAATCTGCCACGGTCGATGATGCTTCGCTAATCGATCCTAGCGCCGGCAGTAGTCGATGATAAGGTCCATAAAGGCTTCACCGAAACGCTCCAGCTTGCGATGGCCGACGCCGTTGATCGCCAGCATCTCGTCTTCCGTCATCGGCATGAGCTGTGCCATCTCCACCAGGGTCGCATCGTTGAACACCACGTAGGGCGGCACCTCTTCATCCTCGGCAATCTGTTTGCGCAGCGCGCGCAACTCCTTGAACAGCCGCTTGTCGTAGTTGGCGTTGTCGAGCAGGCCGTTGCGCTTCTCCTTGCGGCTGGAGATGGGCTGCAGGCGGGGTACCGCCAGTTCCAGCTTCACCTCGCCGCGCAGCACGGGGCGGGCCGCCTCGGTCAGCTGCAACACCAGGTTGCGGGTGATGTTCTGGGTCAGCAGGCCTTTGTGGATCAGCTGGCGGATCACGCTCATCCAGTACTCGTGGCTCTGATCCTTGCCGATGCCGTAGGTCGAGAGCTTGTCGTGGCCGTGATCCTTGATGCGCTGATTGAGCGAGCCGCGAAGCACCTCCACCACATAGCCTACCCCGAAGTTCTGGCCCACCCGCCAGACGCAGGAGAGTGCCTTCTGGGCGTCTTCGGTGCCGTCATAGCTCTTGGGCGGATCGAGGCAGATGTCGCAGTTGCCGCACGGCTTGTCGTTGTACTCGCCGAAGTAGTTGAGCAGCACCTGGCGCCGGCAGGTCTGCGCCTCGGCAAAGGCCGCCATCACGTTGAGCTTGTACTGCTCCACCTGCAGCTGCTGGGGGTTTTCGATGTTGTCGAGCAAGCGGCGCACCCGACCGATATCGGCGGGATCGTAGAGCAGCAGCGCCTCGGCCGGGGTGCCGTCACGACCGGCGCGGCCGGTCTCCTGATAGTAGGACTCGATGTTCTTGGGGATGTCGTAGTGCACCACGAAGCGCACGTTGGGCTTGTCGATGCCCATGCCGAATGCCACCGTCGCCACCACTATCTCGATGTCATCCTTGAGAAAGGCTTCCTGGGTCTGCTGACGCTGCTCGAGCGGCAGGCCGGCATGATAGGGGGCCGCCTTGCAGCCGTGTCGAGAGAGCCGCTCGGCCACTTCTTCCACCCGGTTGCGGCTGGAGCAGTAGACGATGCCGCAGTTGCCCTTCTGGCTCTGCACATAGCGCAGCAGCTGCTCGGCCGCCTTGAACTTTTCCACCAGGCTGTAGCGGATGTTGGGCCGGTCGAAGCTGGCGGTGTGGATAAAGGGATCGTTGAGCTCCAGTCGGTGCAGCATGTCGCTGCGGGTCGCCTCGTCGGCGGTGGCGGTGAGCGCCACCACGGGCACCTGGGGGAACCACTGCTTGAGCCGTCCGAGCGCCGCATATTCCGGCCGAAAATCGTGACCCCACTGGGAGACGCAATGGGCCTCGTCGATGGCGAACAGACCGAGCGGCAGTTCGGCCAGCCGGTCCATGAACTCATGCTGCAGCAGACGCTCGGGGGAAACATAAACCAGTTTGATCTCGCCGCGCCGCATGGCGGCAAAGTTCTGGATCATCTCCTCCCGGCTCAGGGCCGAGTTGATATAGGCCGCCGCCACGCCGTTGGCACGCAGGCTGTCCACCTGATCCTTCATCAGCGAAATGAGGGGGGAGACCACCACCCCAAGCCCCGGTCGCAGCAGTGCCGGGATCTGGTAGCACAGCGACTTGCCGCCGCCGGTGGGTTTGAGCACCAGGGCATCACGCCCCGCCACTATCTGCTCGATGATCTCGAGCTGGCCCGGCCGAAATTGCTGATAGCCGAAGACCGCTTGCAGCAGGGCTAGCGGTGTCTCTGGCTGAGGGTCAGGCAGGGTTTCGGCAATCGCAGTCATGGGCTCTCCTTTGGGGTCGCCATTCTAAAGCAGCCGCCGTCCACAATAAACCTGCCATTGCGACTGTTAAGGAAGTGTTGCAGACTGGCTGGAGTTTTTACTCGGCTTTGCTGACAAGGATCGGGATCAAGGATGAAACAGATGCTCAAGAAGATGGCGCTCAGTGGCATTGCCAACCTGTTTGCCGAGAAGATGCCATTCAACAAGCTGATCGGCATGCAGGTGACCCACTACGACTTCGACAAGGTGGAGCTGCGTATCAGGATGGACGAGAAGCTCATTGGCAACCCCTTCCACAACATTCTGCACGGCGGCGTCACCGCCAGCCTGCTGGATGTGGCGGGCGGCATGATAGTCGCCGCCTCCTGCATCGACGAGCTGGAGGATTTCTCCCCCAGCTACCTCAAGGAGCGCTTCTCCCGCCTTGGCACCATCGATCTGCGGGTGGACTATCTGCGCCCGGGGCGCGGCAACGAGTTCATCGCCACCGCCCACATCATCCGCGCTGGCAGCAAGGTCGCCGTTGCCCGCATGGAGCTGCACAACGAGGAGGGGACCCATATCGCCTTCGGAACCGGTACCTATCTGGTTGGATGAGCCCGCTTAATGCATAAAAACCACTCTGTTAATCCACTTTTAATCATTAGATTCCTTACCCCCTCCGCCCGATAAAGAGCCATACTGAGATCCGGGATTGTTTGCAGAGGGAGGATTGCAGGCGATGAGTGCGAAACTGGCGACCACACCATCCAGAGCCTTGTTGATGCGTATCGAGTCCATGCTCGACGAGGTGCAGACACCCGAGTGTCGTCACTGGCTGGAACAGGAGCTTGAGGGCTATGCGCTCTCCTCGCCCCTGCCTTGGTATCGCATCGTTCCCTGCCGGCAACGCGGTCACTTTTTGGATCTGAAGACGGGAAAATATTTGACCTGTCATATCAACAGTCAAACGCTATGCCAACGCGATCTGGCCCAAATTCAGTTCATCTATGCCCGTGAACCCGCCGCCCACTATTTGCTGCAACGCAATTCCGGTATTGAGCCCTGGCCAGAACAGCTGCTGGAAGATTATCAGGAGCAGCTGATCCCCGGCCATCTATGCCTGCAAGCCTGGCATGAGCCCGTGATTTCATTACGTGCACAACTGATGGAGGGAATTGAACATTTCATTAGTGAGTACCCCAAGCACGCGGCCTTGCAACCTCAGCACAGCTTCAAGGCATTGCGGCATCAGCACTGGCATATCTGAGTAAGCGCCTGGCGCGCAAGGAGGGCACTATAGACAAGACCCATAGCGAGATTGCCACAATCTGAGAGTGCCGGAGTCAGGATCAGACTCCACCCATGGGCCACCGGGCGGTGGCCCTTTTCATGCCTGCAGCAATCCCCCCTGCCACTCAGCACTCGTCCACTTCTTGTGATCGCAAAATACAGTCACGACTCAGCCATCATCGGCAGTGCTCGGCCCGGGAATACCCCAGATATTCCGGATGCGGAACTAGATGGCCCAAGCTACGTCAGGAAAGAGAAGCTGCCGGCTGGCAGAGAGAAGAAAAGGGGGAGAGTAGAAATGCGAAAAGGCCGCTCATTGAGCGGCCTTTTCAAATGTGGTCGGTGTGAGAGGATTCGAACCTCCGACCCCTTCGTCCCGAACGAAGTGCGCTACCAAGCTGCGCTACACACCGATGTCTGCGGGACGGGAATTTACCGAAAGCCCCGACCCGACACAAGCCTTTTTTGCATTAAAAGGGAAAAAAAGTGCTGCTCGCTCAACTATTCAGCGTTTTAAGCACGAGTTTACCGGAATGCAGCCAGGTGATGACATTCCGGCAACCGGGCTCAAGGCAACTGCAGCGACTCGGGCCCCAGTAAACGGGGTCGCCAGTCAGCCACCATCCCGTGCTCCAGCCAGCTGACCGCATTCTGACGCCAGTTGGGCGACAGCGCCGGGTTCTCCAGCAACAGCAGTAGATCGGCTTCGTTGCGTACCTGATTGAACAGGATATCGGCGGTGCGCTTCACCGTCAGCTCTGGATAGGGCCTGTCCACCAGCTCCAGAGTCTGATCCGGTGCGACCATGCCCTCCTCCAGCACCCGCAGCAACCAGCCACAGCGACCACTGAGCTGCATCACCTGGGACATCTGACCATAGCCAAAACGCTGGTTGAGTTTGAAACAAGGCGATCTGGGCTGACTTATCTGGATCAGCGCCTCGCCGAGTCGATAGACATCGCCGATGCAAGCCTGTGCTTCGGCCAGCCCGAGGCCAGAGAGGTTCTCACCAAAAGCGGCGGGTTGCCATGGCGTTTTGGGCGCGGGCAAGCCCAGCGCGGTTTGCCAAGTCTGCCACCAAGGGTAGTGATCGGCGGGATAGTAGTGCAGCGCCCGATCCGGGCCGCCGTGATGACGTTGATCGCTTTGCTCATCCCCCTCCAGTCCAAGCTGGCCGCAAAACAGCGGCACCGTGGCGGGGTGTTTGTGAATGGCTGTCGTGAGACCGGGCACCAGTTCGGCGCCACGGCCAGTAAAGAGAGAGATCCGCATACTCATCCTCCGAATTGACGAGAGTAGGCGGATCTTAACACGAGGTCAGGCGACAGCCTGCATCTGGGCTGTCATGGCGATCTCGGCGCGGCGGCGTTTCTCCGCCTTGGCCATCAGATACCAGCTGCCAAAGGTGAACAGGGATACCGACAGCAGGATCAGGCTGGCAACCGCATTGATCTCGGGTTTCACGCCGAGACGCACAGCCGAGAAGACCTCCATCGGCAACGTGGTCGAGCCCGGGCCGGAGACAAAGCTCGCCAGCACCAGGTCATCCAGCGACAGGGCAAACGACATCATGCCGCCCGCCGCCAGCGAGGGGGCGATCATCGGGATGGTGATCAGGAAGAACACCTTCCAGGGCTTGGCCCCCAGATCCATGGCCGCCTCCTCGATGGAGAGATCCAGTTCCCGCAACCTGGCCGACACCACGATCGCCACATAGGCGGTACAGAAGGTGGTGTGGGCAATCCAGATGGTCACCATGCCCCGCTCGGCGGGCCAGCCCACCAGCTGGGCCATGGCCACGAACAACAGCAGCAGGGAGAGACCGGTGATCACCTCGGGCATCACCAACGGCGCCGTCACCATGCCGCCGAACATGGTCCGGCCGCGGAAGTGAGGGATCCGGGTCAGCACAAAGGCCGCCACTGTACCGAGCGCTACCGCCGCAATCGCGGTGTAGAAGGCGATCTCCAGCGAGCGCAGCACTGAGCCTATCAGCTGCTTGTTGTCCAGCAGGCCGAAGTACCACTTCAGCGACCAGCCACCCCATACGGTCACCAGCTTGGAGGCGTTGAAGGAGTAGATCACCATGATGACCATGGGCAGGTAGATGAACAGCAGACCCAGCCACAGCATCAATTTGGCAAAACCGAAACGCTTCATGCTTTACCCTCCAGCTCTTTGGCCTGGTTGCGGTTGAACAGGATAATGGGGACGATCAGCACCGCCAGCATCACCACCGCCAGGGCAGAGGCCACCGGCCAGTCACGGTTGTTGAAGAACTCCTGCCACAGCACTTTACCAATCATCAGAGTCTCGGGGCCGCCCAGCAGTTCCGGAATCACGAACTCGCCCACCACAGGGATGAACACCAGCATGCAGCCGGCGATGATGCCGTTCTTGGAGAGCGGTACCGTGATTTGCCAGAAACGGGTGAGGTTGCGGGCACCGAGATCGGAAGCCGCCTCCAGCAAGCTCTGGTCGTGCTTGACCAGGTTGGCATAGAGCGGCAGCACCATGAACGGCAGGTAGGAGTAAACGATGCCGATGTAGACCGCCAGGTTGGTGTTGAGGATCTGCAGCGGCTCGTCGATGAGGCCTATCCCCATCAGCAGGCTGTTGAGCAGGCCGTTGTTGCTGAGGATGCCCATCCAGGCGTAGACCCGGATCAGGATCGCGGTCCAGGTCGGCATCATGATGAGCAGCAGCAGAACGGTCTGGGTCTCCTTGTTGGCCCGGGCGATGGCATAGGCCATCGGATAACCAATCAACAGACAGAGCAGGGTGCTGATGAAGGCCATCTTGAGGGAGCCGAGATAGGCAGCGATATAGAGCTCATCTTCCCGCAGCAGCAGATAGTTGCCCATGTTGAGCAGTATGGTGAGCTGGTTGTCGGCCCAGCTCACCACATCGGTGTAAGGCGGGATCGCTACATCCGCTTCGGCGAAGCTTATCTTCACTACGATGATGAAGGGCAGCAGGAAGAAGAGGAACAGCCAGAAGAACGGGATGCCGATCACCAACTGGCGCCCGCCCAATATCTTCAGTCGTTTCAATGCATTCATGATTGCAGCACCACGCCGCTGTCATCTTCCCAGTAGAGGAACACCTGGTCATCCCAGGTCGGCCGCTTGCCGTGGCGTTCGGCGTTGGCGATGAAAGCCTGAACGATCTTGCCCGAGGGCAGCTGGATGTAATAGACGGAGTGGCCGCCCAGATAGGCGATGTCATAGACCTCGCCCTTGGTCCAGTTGAAATCGGGGTGCTCGATCTCGACCGGTTTTTGCAGGCTCATCAGCAGCTTCTCCGGCCGCAGGGCATAGGTCACCTTCTTGTTCTCGGCGCGGGAGCTGATACCGTGGCCCACATAGATGGGCTGCTCCAGGTCGGCACAGGCGATGGTGGCATGGTCCTGCTCATCCTCCACCAGCATGCCGTCAAACAGGTTGACGTTGCCGATGAACTCGCACACCAGCCGGCTGGCCGGGGTCTCGTAGATGTCCATCGGGCTGCCGATCTGCTCGATACAGCCGAGATGCATGATGGCGATCCGCTCGGCCATGGTCATGGCCTCTTCCTGATCGTGGGTCACCATGACGCAGGTCACGCCGACCCGCTCGATGATCTCGACCAGCTCCAGCTGCATCTGGGAACGCAGCTTCTTGTCCAGTGCCCCCATGGGTTCGTCCAGCAACAGCAGCTTGGGGCGCTTGGCCAGGGAACGAGCCAGAGCTACCCGCTGCCGCTGACCACCGGAGAGCTGGTGCGGCTTGCGGCGGGCATACTGGGTCATCTGCACCAGCTTGAGCATCTCCTCCACCCGGGCATCGATCTCGGCCCTGGGCAGGCCATCCTGCTTGAGGCCGAAGGCGATGTTCTGCGCCACCGTCATGTGGGGGAACAGGGCATAGGACTGGAACATCATGTTGATGGGGCGCTCATAGGGCGGCATGTCGGTGATGTCGACCCCGTCGAGGAACAGACGTCCCTCGGTGGGGCGCTCGAACCCGGCCAGCATCCGCAACAGGGTGGATTTACCCGAACCGGACCCTCCGAGCAGGGCGAAGATTTCGCCCTTGTGGATGTTGAGCGACACATTGTCGACCGCCAGCGTTTCATCGAACTGCTTGCTGACCCGATCGATCTTGACCAGCACTTCTTTGCGCTGCTGACTGCCCTCGAGGGCTTTCTTGTAGGCACTGGAGGCTATCGCCATTACCAAACTCCCAAGCGTGACACCGACCAGAGGGTCGATTCATAAAAGCGATCTGGCGCCCCAGAGCGGGCACCAAGGTTAGGTTCCGGACTTGATCTTCGTCCAACTCCGGGTCATTTGGCGCTGTACCGCACGTGGATGTGCCTCCTGCACAAACAGATGCTCCAGCACCGCTTGAGGCGGGTAGACCCGCTCATCCTTGCGCACCTCCTCATCCATGAACTCTCCGGCCTTGGCATTGGGGTTCGCATAGCCCACATAGTTGCTGATCTTGGCGATCACCTCGGGCCGCAGGACATAGTTGATGAGGGCGTGGGCTTCTTTGACATTGTGGGCATCCGCCGGGATGGCCATCATGTCGAACCAGAGGTTGGCTCCCTCCTTCGGAATGCTGTAGGCGATATTCACCCCTTTGCCCGCTTCCTCGGCTCTCGCCGCCGCCTGCAGGATGTCGCCGGAGAAACCGGCCGCCACGCAGATGTCGCCATTGGCCAGATCGCCGATGTACTTGGAGGAGTGGAAGTAGGCCACATAGGGCCGCACCTTCAACAGCTGGGCCTCGGCCTTCTTGATGTCGGCCGGTTCGTGGCTGTTGGGATCGAGTCCGAGGTAGTTGAGGACGGCGGGGATCATCTCGTCGGCGGAGTCGAGAAACGCGACGCCGCAACGGGAGAGTTTTGCCATGTTTTCCGGTTCAAAGATGGTGGCCCAGGAGTCAATCTTGTCGACCCCCAGCACCGCCTTGATCTTGTCGACGTTGTAGCCGATGCCATTGGTTCCCCACAGATAGGGCACCGCGTATTGCTGACCCGGATCCACCTTGTCGAGCTGGCCGAGCAGCACGGGGTCCAGGTTGGCCAGATTGGGCAGCTGGGATTTGTCCAGTTTCTGGAACGCTCCCGCCTGGATCTGCTTGGCCAGGAAATTGTTGGAGGGCACCACCAGGTCGTACCCGGTCCGCCCCGTCAGCAGCTTGCCCTCAAGGGTCTCGTTGGAGTCAAACACGTCATAGACGGTCTTGATCCCGGTCGCCTGCTGGAAATCGCTGAGGGTCGTCTCGCCGATATAATCGGACCAGTTGTAAAAGTGCACCACAGGGGCTGCCTGGGCCACATTCGCCAGCCCCATGGTCAGGGCAAGGGTGATCAACTTGGTAGTATGCACTGTGTCAGTTCTCCTGTTTTGTGGTATTCCGGCTGCGCATCCCTTCGCGCGGCCCATCCCGAAGGGATGGCATCACAATCCTCCCGGCCGAACTGCGGACCGGGAGGAGCACTCGTCACTTACTTGCCGGACTTGATCTTGGTCCAGCTGCGGGTCATGGTCCGCTGCACCTTGGCCGGCAGATCCGGGAAGGTGTAGATCTTCTGCAGGGTCGCCGCATCGGGATAGACACCCGGATCGGTGCGGATCGCCTCATCCACCAGCGGAGTAGCTGCCTTGTTTCCGTTCGGAGCCTGTATCTGGTTGGTGATGTTGGCGATCACCTCCGGCTTCATCAGGTAATTGATGAAGACGTGAGCAGATTCCACGTTCTTGGCATCCGCCGGGATGGCGATCATGTCAAAGAAGCTGCCTGCGCCTTCCTTCGGAATGATGTAGGTCAGCGCGACGCCATTTTTGGCCTCGGCGGCACGTGCCTTGGACTGTTGCAGGTCCATGGAGTAACCGACCGCCACACACAGGTTGCCGTTGGCCAGATCCGAAATGTACTTGGAGGAGTGGAAATAAGCGGTATAGGGGCGAATGGAGAGGAACAGCTCCTCGGCCTTCTTCAGCTCGGCCGGCTTCTGGCTATCCGGCTTGAAGCCCAGATATTGCAGGGCCGCAGGCAACATTTCGGTCGGCGAGTCGAGGAAGGAGACGCCGCACTCCTTGAGCTTGGCCATGTTTTCCGGCTTGAACACCAGATCCCAGGAATCCACCGGGGCCTTGTCACCCAGTACGGCCTTCACCTTCTCGGGGTTGTAGGCAAAGCCGATGGTGCCCCACAGATAGGGGATGGAGTACTGGTTGCCCGGATCGCTCGGTTCGAGCGCCTTGAGCAGGTTGTCATCCAGATTTTGCCAGTTGGGGAGCTTGGACTTGTCCAGCTTCTGGAACACGCCCGCCCTGATCTGCTTGGCCAGGAAGGGGTTGGACGGCACCACGATATCGTAGCCAGACTTGCCTGCCAGCAACTTGGCTTCCAATACCTCGTTGCTGTCGAACACGTCATAGACCACCTTGATGCCCGTCTCCTTCTGGAAATTATCCAGGGTATCCGAGGCGATATAGTCGCTCCAGTTATAGACGTGCAACACCTTCTCTTCAGCCATTGCTCCGGCGCTTGCCATGACCAACGCCACAGAGGCAGCGATCACTCCCGTTTTGAAAGACATCATCCTTGTCTCCTAAGCAAATTGTATGCGCATGCCAACCTGCCTGGCACCAGCTATCCCTTCAGCTTCGCAGCAGTCAGATCCAGACTGAGCCTTGCCAGTTTGACCAATTCATCAACCTGTTCCTCGGTGATGACCAAGGGGGGCGATATGATCATGGTATCGCCGACCGCCCTCATCACCAAGCCATTGTTAAAGCAGAATTCCCGACACGTCATTCCGGCATTTGCCTCGGCCGGAAAACGCTGGTTGGTCTGCTTGTCCCGGACAATTTCCAGCGCGGCCACCAGGCCTTTGCCGCGAGTTTCGCCCACCAGAGGATGGTCGGCCAGCTCGCTCCAGCGACGCTGCAAATAGGGGCCGATAGTATCATGCACTCGCTTAACTATGCTCTCGTTTTGCATAAGCTGGATGTTGGCTACCGCCACGGCGCAGGCCACCGGGTGACCCGAGTAGGTGAAGCCGTGGTTGAACTCGCCCCCCTCCTCCACCAGCACCCTGGCGACCCGATCGCTCACCATCACGGCACCCAGCGGCAGATAGCCGGAGGTGATCCCCTTGGCCAGGCACATGAGGTCCGGTTTGATGCCAAACCCTTCGCTGGCAAACCAGTGGCCGGTGCGGCCAAACCCGCAGATCACTTCATCGGCGATGAGCAGGATGCCGTACTGATCGCAGATGCGCTGGATCTCGGGCCAGTAGCTGTCGGGCGGAATGATGACGCCGCCGGCCCCCTGGATCGGCTCGCCGATGAAGGCCGCCACCTTGTCCACTCCCAGCTCCAGGATCTTTTTCTCCAGCTGGCGAGCACGCTCCAGGCCGAACTCGTGGGCACTCATCTCCTGCCCCTCGCCGAAGTGATAGGGCTGATCGATGTGCACTATGCCGGGGATGGGCAAGCCACCCTGAGCATGCATGCCCTTCATGCCGCCGAGGCTCGCCCCCGCCACGGTGGAGCCGTGGTAGGCGTTGTGGCGGCTGATGATCACCTGCTTGTCGGGCTGCCCCTTGCTGGCCCAGTAGTGGCGCACCATGCGCAGCACGGTATCGTTGCACTCGGAACCCGAGCCGGTGAAGAAGACGTGATTGAGATGGGCCGGCGTCACCTCGGTCAGCAGGGTGGCCAGCTCGATCACCGGCGGGTGCGCAGTCTGGAAGAAGAGGTTGTAGTAGGGCAGCTGCTGCATCTGGCGGGTGGCAGCCTCCACCAGCTCCTGGCGGCCGTAACCCATGTTGACGCACCACAACCCCGCCATGCCGTCGAGGATGCGCTTGCCGTCGGAGTCCTCCAGATAGACGCCATCGGCCTTGGTGATGATGCGGCTGCCCTTCTTGTTCAGGGCCTGAAAATCGGTAAAGGGGTGCAGGTGGTGGCTGGCATCCAGTTGCTGCCACTCACGGGTGGTGTGCTGCATTTCTTGCTCCTCGGTTCCTTCGACTCAAGCGGTTTGTTTCGTGAATCGAGAGGCTGCTGGCGCGCTGCCAGCACTCTCGATATGAGCGGGGAGGTTCAGCCTCCCCACAGGGGGGATGCGTGACGGGCACGCATCCGGGTCACACGTTCAGCAGCAGGAATTCCCGTTCCCAGCGGCTGATCACCCCGAAGTAGGTCTCGTATTCCTTGCGCTTGACCGCCACGAAGGCGCGGGTGAAGCGCTCGCCCAGCATCTCCTTGATCGGCTCGCACTGCTCGAGATGGCTGAGCGCCTCCTCCAGCGAGCGGGGCAGGCTGTAGGGCAGCTCGTAGGCGCTCGACTTCATCTCGGGCAACGGGTCCAGCTTCTCCATCATGCCGAGATAGCCGCAGGCCAGGGTGGCGGCCAGCGCCAGATAGGGGTTGGCATCGGCACCGGCGAAGCGGTTCTCCACCCGGCGGGCATTGGGCTCGGAGAAGGGTACCCGCAGCCCGCAGGTGCGGTTCTCCACCCCCCACTGCACGTTGCGCGGCGCGCTCTCGCCGAAGGTAAGGCGGCGGTAGGAGTTGACGTTCGGCGCCAGCAGGGCGGTCACCGCCGGGGTGTATTTCTGCAGCCCGGCGATGAAGTGCATGAACAGCTCGGAGTGGCCGCCGCTCTCGGTGCCGAACAGATTGCGGCCGTTCATGTCCTCCAGACTCTGGTGGATGTGCATGGCGGAGCCGGGCTCGTTGCTCATCGGCTTGGCCATAAAGGTGGCGTAGATGCCGTGGCGGTGAGCCGCTTCCCGCATGGTGCGCTTGAACAGGAACACCTGGTCGGCGAGATCGATGGCATCCCCGTGCAGGAAGTTGATCTCCATCTGGGCGGCGCCGGATTCGTGGATCAGGGTATCCACCTCCAGCTCCTGGGCCTCGCAGTAGTCATACATGTCTTCGAAGATGGGGTCGAATTCGTTGACCGCATCGATGCTGAACGATTGGCGGGCGGTCTCCGGGCGACCGTTGCGTCCCACGGGAGGCACCAGGGGATAGTCGGGATCTTCGTTGCGGGTCACCAGGTAGAATTCCAGCTCGGGTGCCACCACCGGCTTCCAGCCCTGCTTCTCGTAGAATGACAGAACCCGGCGCAGTACCGAGCGGGGGGCGATGTCGATCAGCTTGCCATTGACATCGAAGCAGTCGTGGATCACCTGGGCGGTCGGCTCCAGCGCCCAAGGCACGAAGCGGATGGTGTTGGGATCGGGATAGAGCTGCATGTCCCGCTCCAGCGGGTCGATCATGCTGTCATCGTCCGGGTATTCGCCGGTTACCGTCTGGGTGAAGATGACCTCGGGCAGGCGCATGCCCCCCTCGCGTAGAAACTTGTTGGCTGGGATGATCTTGCCCCGGGCGTTGCCGGTGAAATCCGGAAACAGGCACTCCACCTCCGTGATGCGATTGTTCTCCATCCAGCCTTTGATACTGTCCATGTTAAACCCCGACTTTCGATTGTCATTGGCAAGGGTGTCTAATATATGGAACACCCTTGTTATCAAATTGTAATCAACATCACCATAAAAGCCCGCCATCAAGGGCAATGTCAAGGTGAACTGTTTAAAAAAATATAAATATCGGTGCATATAATGACCAAGACGGCACCAAATACTAAACACTTCATCCTGGACTCAGCTCATTGCAAAGCCAGTGCCAACAGGGGTTTCAGGACGCGACAGAACCCGGCCGAACAGTGGTCCGAATGGGCTTTTCTTTGCAAGGGCGCACAATCCTTGTCCCATTTGCTTTGCTTGGCTGCATTTTTTTGGTACAAGGCCCGCCCTGATTTGCACTCTCTTGCACGATTCGGGTGCAAATCGGACACAAGGGCTTGGTCTGCAGGCAGACAGCCCCCATAAACAGGGATAATTGGGTTAGTAAACTGACTGGTAGTAAATCGTATGTGTGATTTCATGACTGAAGACCAACTGGCCTTTTACAAGGGGCAGATCGAGCAACAGATCGTCGAGCTCGAGGAACGCCTCAACTCCCAGGCCAGCCAGGCCATCGCCACCGATACCAACGAGATGGCTGATGAAATTGACCGTGCCAGCATCGAGGAGGCCCGCCGTCTGGAGCTGAACCGCATCGAGCACGACAAACTGCACCTGCGCAAACTGCGTGGCGCGTTGAAGCGCATCAGCGAAGGAGACTTCGGCTACTGCGAATCCTGCGGTGACGAGATCTCTCTCAAGCGGTTGCAGGCCCGTCCAGAATCCCGTTTCTGCGTCGAGTGCCAGAGCACCAAGGAATTCAACGACACTCACGTATTCCGCCGCGTCGCCTGATCTCTGTAGACCGTCGCGATCCGCGGTGAATCGCGGGCAGGCTGCACGGCCACAAGGTATCCGGTTCATCTCGATGAACCGCGAACCTGACGGCGAACACGCCTTGCTCATGACTTCGCCACAAGATCGCGGAGAAGTTCTGATAGACTCCGGGCTAGCCCCGGATTCTAGAGGAGAACAGAGAGTGAAATGGCTCATCAAGCTGTGCTTGTGTCTGCCCCTGCTGGCACAAGCACAGGTTCTGCAGGTCAAGATCCCCAGCCGGCCCATCAACAGCCTGGATCAGGAGTACCAGATCAAGCTGCTGGAACTGGCCCTGACCCGCTCCGGACAACCCTTTCGCATCGACCCCGTCGAACTCGATCTCAACCAGTTCACCCTGCAGCAGCAGCTGGTCAAGGGCAAGAAGATCAATGTGTTCTGGATGGGTACCTCCAGCGCCCTCGAATCCGCCCTCATCGCCATCCCGATCCCGCTGTTTCGCGGGCTGGAAGGGCTGCGGCTCTCGTTCATCCACCAAGATGCCCAGGAGAAGTTCAACCAGATCAACACCCTGGCCGATCTCAAGCAGATGAAGGCATTGCAGGGTGTCGGCTGGGCCGACAACAGGATCCTGGAGAATGCCGGCATCCCCACCTATTCGGGTCGCTACAGCAACCTGTTCCGCCTCATCAATGACGGTGACAAGGTGGACTTCTTCCCCCGCAGCCTGGTGGAGATCTTCGCCGAACATAGCGAACTGGCCGAGCAATACCCCCGTCTCGCCATCGAGCAGCACCTGCTGCTGCGCTACCCCTTCGCCCAGTTCTTCTTCGTCAGTCCCAACAATCCCAAGCTGGCCAAGGCGATTCAGACCGGGTTGGAGCGAGCCTACGCCGACGGTAGCTTCATGAAGTTCTTCAATGAGAACCCCAGGATCCGCGAGGCGCTGGCCAGCGCCAACCTGGATCAGCGGGTCACCATCAAGCTGGATAATCCGGACATGACCCCCTTGCTCCAACGCATTCCGGCCCAATATTGGCAATATCCGCCCCGCTAAGGGGGCGTTTGTCGCAAGCGGCCACCCCAACGCCGGGTTGGCCACTCTCCACCGCGCCCAGGAGTTGATATGCAAAAGACCAAGATGAGCCTGCTGCTGGCGGGTTGCCTGCTGGCCATGCCGGCCCTCGCCGACAAGGCCGATCCCGTCGGCGAGGTAAGCACCTCGTTCAAGCTGCTCGGCCCCAACCACAAGATCCTGGTGGAGGCGTTCGATGACCCCAGGATCGACGGCGTCGCCTGCTATCTGGCGCGTCCCAAGACCGGCGGCGTCAAGGGCGGACTGGGGCTGGCGGAAGATCCGTCCCACGCCTCCCTCTCCTGCCACCAGATCGGCCCCATCACCCTGCCCGAGAAGCTGAAGGCGGGAGAAGAGGTTTTCGACGTCAGCACCTCCTTGGTGTTCAAGGAGCAGAAGGTGGTGCGCTTTTACGACCAGAAGCGCAATGCGCTGGTCTATCTCACCTACAGCACCAAGCTGGTGGACGGCTCCTACAAGAGCGCCGTCAGCGCTGTGCCCATCATGCCCTGGGGCTGATCCGCGCAAGGAGGCAAGCATGTACGAAACCGTTCTGATCACCGGCGCCACCAGCGGCATCGGCCACGCCCTGGTGCACGACCTGTGCGCACGCGGCTACCGGGTCTATGCCACCGGCAGGAGCGAAGCCGCCCTGGCCGAGCTGATGGCCGCCACCGGCTGTCTCGGCAGCAGCGCCGATCTCACCGATCCCCCGCAGGCCATGGCCCTCTATCAGCGGGCTCGCGAAGCGCTGGGGCGGGTCGATGTGCTGATCAACAACGCCGGCGCCAACCCGCGCAAGGCGCCGATCGCCGACACCACGCTGGAAGAGTTCGAGCTGCAGTACGCCCTCAACCTGCGCGCCCCCTATCTGCTCGGACGCGAGGCCCTGCGCGAGATGATCCCGCGCGGCAACGGTTACATCATCAACGTGGTGAGCACCTGCGCCCTGCGCCACCCCACCCCCATGGGCATCTACAGCACCATGAAGAGCGGCCTGGCGAGCCTGAGCCAGGTGATGATGAAGGAGGCCCAGCCCCACGGCATCAAGGTCTCGACCCTCTACCCGGGCGGCGTCGATACCCCGTTTCGGGCCGAGGCCAAGCCTCACTACATGCAACCCGCCAGTGTGGCCACCACCATCACCACCCTGCTCGGTCTGCCGGCGGACGTGATCGTCCACGAGATGACCTTCCGGCCGCCGTTCGAGCTGGAGTGAGTACGTCATGCGGGCATGGTGATCAGGATCACGGTTTGTAGTAACGTGACGCCATCAACCGATACGGAGTTCCAACATGAAAGTCGCCGTTTTCAGCAGCAAGAGCTATGACAAAGAGCATTTCAACCAAGCCAACAGCCAGTACGGCTTCAACCTGGAGTTTTTTGATGTTCGTCTGGAGGCCAAGACGGCCCGACTGGCTCACGGCTTCCCGGTCGTCTGCCTGTTCGTCAACGACGATGCGGATCGCGAAGTCCTGACCGAGCTGGCCGCCAACGGCACCAAGGTCATCGCCCTGCGCTGCGCCGGTTACAACAATGTGGATCTGGCTGCCGCCAAGGAGCTGGGGATGAAGGTAGTGCGGGTACCGGCCTATTCACCGGAGGCGGTAGCCGAGCACGCGGTGGGGCTGATGATGACCCTCAACCGCCGTATCCATAAGGCCTATCAGCGCACCCGCGACGCCAACTTCTCGCTGGAGGGGCTGGTCGGCTTCAACATGCATGGCCGCACCGCCGGCATCATAGGCACCGGCAAGATTGGCATCGCCACCCTGCGCATTCTCAAGGGCTTCGGCATGCGGCTGCTGGTAAGCGATCCGTACCAGAACCAGGCGGCGCTCGATCTGGGGGCCGAGTACGTGGATCTCGACACCCTGTTCCGCCAGTCCGACGTCATCAGCCTGCACTGCCCGTTGTTCAAGGAGAACTACCACCTGCTGAACAAGGAGGCGTTCGACAAGATGAAGGACGGGGTGATGATCATCAACACCAGCCGGGGCGGCCTGCTCGACTCCAACGCCGCCATCGAGGCACTCAAGACCGCCCGCATCGGCGCCCTGGGGCTGGACGTCTACGAGGAAGAGGAAGATCTCTTCTTCGCCGACAAGTCCAACGAGGTGATCACCGATGACGTGTTCCGCCGTCTGTCGGCCTGCCACAACGTGTTGTTCACCGGCCACCAGGCCTTCCTGACCCGCGAGGCGCTGCACGCCATCGCCGATACCACCCTCAGCAACATCCGGGCGCTCGACGGCCAGGGTCGCTGCGACAACGAGGTGGAGTAAGGGATAACCCCTTTGTTCACCCTGCGCCGGGTTGTGAGACCCGGCGCCATCGGGTAGGCTAGCCCCCCTTTTTTATTCAGGAGTCTGGCTGCCCATGTTTATCGGATTTGATTACGGTACCTCCAACTGTGCCGTTGCCGTGATGGAGCAAGGCAGCCCCAGGCTGCTCAATCTCGGCGCCTCCCGCTATCTCCCCTCCACCCTGCACGCCCCCCATCGGGATGCCATCGCGGGCCTGCTGGCCGAAGGGCTGGCCCCGACCCGTCAGGCGGAATACCTCAAGCTGCGCGGCCCCGTGGTGACCCGAGCCCAGAGCGTGCGCCGCCAGATGCGGGAAGAGGGGCTGATCGACGAGCTCAGCTTCGGCACCGCGGCGCTGGAGCGCTATCTGGAGGAGCCGGACGAGGGCTATTACATCAAGTCGCCGAAATCCTTCCTCGGCGCCTATGGTCTCAAGGCTCCCCAGATTGCCCTGTTCGAAGACATCGTCTGCGCCATGATGCTGCACGTTCGCCAGCAGGCGGAACAGCAGACCGGAGCCCCCATCCGCCAAGCGGTGATCGGCCGCCCGGTCAACTTCCAGGGGCTGGCGGGGGAAGAAAGCAACCGCCAGGCCATCGCCATCCTGACCGAGGCGGCCCGCCTCGCCGGGTTCGAACAGGTGGAATTTCTCTACGAGCCGGTGGCGGCCGGTTTTGAATTCGAGGCGCGCCTGACCGAAGATTCCGTGGTACTGGTGGTGGATATCGGCGGCGGTACCACAGACTGTTCCATGCTGCGCATGGGCCCGAGTTACCGTGACCAGCTGGATCGCAGCGGCGATCTGCTCGGCCACAGCGGCCAGCGCATCGGCGGCAACGACTTCGACATCCGCCTGACGGTGGAAGGCATGATGCCACTGCTCGGCATGCACGAGACCCTCAAGACCGGCAAGCCGCTGCCCCACCCCCTGTTCTGGGACGCCGCCGCCATCAACGACGTCAGCGCCCAGAGCCGCTTCTACAGCCTGGATACCGCCCGCCAGCTGCAGGATCTGCAGCTCGACAGCCAGCCCGGCAGCAAACTATCGCGCCTTGCCAACCTGCGGGCCCACAAACTGAGCCACCAGCTGGTGTGGCGCGCCGAGCAGGGCAAGATCGCCCTCTCGGAGCAGGATCTGAACCGCCAGTCCCTGGACGAGCTGGAGAAAGGGCTGGCAGCCGAACTCAATCGCGAGCAGCTGGCCTGCGCCTCGGCGCCGCTGCTGGAGAAGATCGGCGAGCTGATGGATGAGGCCATCGCCGCCGCCGGTGTACAGCCGGATCGCATCTTCGTCACCGGCGGCAGCGCCCGCTCGCCGCTGATCGCCAGCTTTATCCGCCAGAAGCTCCCGGCTATTCCGCTGGAAGGGGGCGATGACTTCGGCTCGGTCGCCTCCGGTCTGGCCCGTTACGCGGAGCGGTTGTTCACTTCGGCGAACCAGGGGGAATAACCGCCCCGGCTCAGGAGTGCCACAAAACAACAGGGAGGCCAATGGCCTCCCTGTTGTTTCTCATGCAACCCTCAGGGCTGAGGGCTGGTCATGTCGAGGCCATCGACGCAAAGCAATCTGGCCGGCGGCATGGCGATACCCGAATCGAGGCAGTAGTCGACTATCTTGTCCTCGAACTGGCCGTATACCACCTCCAGATGCTGGGGTTGCCACATGCGGGCCGTCCAGATACGCCCCGTGCTGGTGGCGGCGATGCCTGACACGGGTTGCTCCCTGGCCAGCAGGATTCCGAGCACGGCAGGCAGCGTATCGCAAAACTCCCTGACAGCCCGGCAGGCCAGATCATGCAGCCGATCGCCACGTCGCGGCGTGACAGCCGTCTGGTAGAGGATATTGCCGCCATCGATGGCCTCGGTCGTCTCGTGCAGGGTCATCCCCGTCATCTGGGGCTCCAGCATGTAGCTGGGCCAGAAGTGGGTGATGCAGCCACGGTACCAGGGCGAGAGGCCGCCGTGCACATTCCACGCCATGCCGTCAAAGCAGTTCAGCAACTCGGGGGAGAGTTTGTGGCAACCGTAGGAGAGCAGCAGTGTCGGCTGCAACTGGCTGATCCTGCGGATCATCTCGGGCCCGTTCAGCTCGTCATGCCCGATGCTGATGGCCGCATCCAGCGGTGCCCCCTGGGCGGCAAAATAGTGCTGCTCACACTCGTCACGCAAGCGGAAGTGGTGTTGCCACAGTGCGGTCAGGCGCCCATTCAGATGAGCCGGTGGCGCCGGTGTGAAGTATTCCCGCCGTTCGGCGAACCAGGTCACCGGCAGGCCGCTGGCCATCACCTGGCGCGCCAGGTAGCGGTGGCGGGGGTGATCCCCGGTAATCAGGACTATCGACATGTTTTCTCCTGTCAGCGGCACTGCGGGGCAGTAAACCGGATAAGCTCAGCCTCTTCCAGCAAGGGTACCACGGCCAGCAGGGTGGCCAGCGGCATCCTGGCACGACGCGCCATCTGCAGCAGCGTGTGCCGGCCGTCGGCCAGATTCAGGATCCACTGCATCGCCATCAGCTGGGTACGGCCATCCAGCAGCTGATCGCTCGACTTGCTGTAGCTCGCAGGCGAATTCAGGTTGGGGTAGAGCCCCCGTTTGCCGAGCTGAGGTTCACCGTAGGGGTTGGTACGCTCGAATACCCCGGCATTCTCGTGCTGCAACAGCAGTTGTTCGAGCTGAGCGATGGCCTCGATCAGACGGGAGATCTGCATGAACTCCTTGGTATCACCGCTGGTATGGTATTCGGCAAAGTTGCCGTAGACGGTGCGGGCCGCTTGCGCCACCGGCAGGTCAAAGCCCGGCGAGCAGTACTGGCGCTCGTCCGACCCGTGGCAGGGGGTGAACTCGCGGACCGCCCAACGCTCGGGCTGTTCGCTGGCCAGCTGGCGTACCAGTTGATTGAGCAGGCACTCCTCCTGCCTGGCCAGCTTGACGGAGAGGACGCTGGCCGGCCCTCCCAGACAGGTCAGCACCAGACCACCGATGCAGTGGGACTTCAGGTGCTCGCCATAACGATGCAGGTAGCAGAGGCTCCCAATGGTTTCGGGCGCCAGCACGAAGCGGTAGCTGAACCGCCGCTTCGGCCAGCGGGCCAGCCTGTGGTACAAGCCGAGCAGCACCAGGGGGCCGCTCAGCTCGTTGTTCGCCATGCTGGGGTGACACAGATAGCTCGACAGCAGAAACTCCTGCCGGCTCTCGCCGCCCAGCAGGGCCGTGCCGTAATTGATCTCGCCGGCCTGGAACCGGCTGTCGATGCGCACCTGATAGTCACCGGGAGCCAGCTGCGCCAGCTCGTTGTGGGTGAGGCAAAACCCCCAGTTGGGCTGGTAATAGGAGGTGACGTAGGGGATCAGATCCGGCAGATGCGGCAGGGTATGAAGCCGGGGGCGCAACTCCTCGAGCGAATAGCGCCCCTCAACCGGCGCCGAATAATTGACCACCCTCAGGTTGTGATCGGCAAAATCGGCCACCACGCGGCCATCTGGCGCAGTCAGTGTCGCCGAATCGATATGCCATTCGTGCGGGACAGTCCAATCGAAGACCTGGGTGCCGGAGGGCGTGCTCTCCAGCTGCAATGGCATCTGCTCGGCAAAGATGGCCAGACTCTCGCGCAGCCCCGCCCCCGAGATGCTGCGACAGATGGGAAACAGGCGGTCAAACAGTGAGTCCAGCTGCTCGGTGGTCATTTTATATGTTTCATCAAGGCGTTAATCGTTGCGGCACTTTATCACACCCGGCATTGATGGCACCAAATGACCGACTGGTGCACGTTCCCAAACGCCCCTGATCATCTGTTGTCTGCATGGGGAGCTGGCATTCTGTTGTCTGTTGCCCGACCGGCTGTTTACCCAGCAGATCGGGCACATTGCCGGCAAAAAGCAGATAGATGTCGCTATTTAACGACACAGGGGCAAAATGGCGGCGACAGAAGCGGTCGGCTTGCTCTCCTCTGCCCCTGCTGCAAATGGTCCCGACAGGATATGCTTGTCGCTCCCCCCAACGGAGCCTTGATATGTCCAGATTGCCCGCCCTGCTGATCCCCCTTTTCATGCTCGCCGGATGCAGCTCGACTGCCTTTGTCCAGCAGGATCTGCAACATCATCACTGGGTGCTGAGCAAGCTGGATGGCCAACCGGTCGCATCGGTGCGCGACAATCCTCCCGACCTCGAGATCGGCGAACACTTCACCGTCAACGGCATCGCAGGTTGCAACCGTTACTTCGGCCAGGGCCATCTGAAAAAAGACAAGTTGTGGGTCACCAGCCTCGGCAGCACGGTCAGGGCCTGCACGCCCCCCCTCGATGCCATCGAACAGGCGGTGCTCACCACCCTGACAGAGGGGGCGCGTCTGAGCGGCGACAGCCAGACCCTGATCCTGCAGGGCAAGCAGCACCGTTTGGAATACCAATTGCGCGACTGGGTGTTTTGACGCTCAAAAGCCGCATCACAAACAGGAACATGTTGCCCGGCTGTGGCACAATATGAGGCAGAATTCGCAATGGAGGCTGCCTCAGCCATGTCGATGGACCGTCTGTTTGACAAGATCAAGCAACTCCCCACCATACCCAAGCTGCTGCACGAGTTGATGCAGAGTTTCAACGATGACAACGCCCGCATCGACCTGATTGCGGCCAAGATCGCCATGGATCAGGTGATCAGCGTCAAGGTGTTGAGGATGGCCAACTCGGCCGCCCTGCGCCGTGGCAACGAAGTGACTTCGGTCGAGCAGGCGGTGATCCGCCTTGGCTTCAACCGCTTGCGCTCCATCGTGGTTGCCTCCGGCATCATAGGCAGCTTCAAGACTCCCCCCAGCTTTGACAAGAACAAGTTCTGGACCGAGACCTTCCAGGTGGCCACCATCGCCAGGACGCTGGCCAAAGAGGCCAATGTGCTGGATCCCGAAACCGCCTTCACCTGCGCGCTGATCCACAACATTGGCGAGTTGCTCATCCAGAGCACCCTGCCGGAAGAGGCCGAACTCATCAATCTGGCGATCCAGAAGGGGAGCAGCCGGGTCGAGGCCCAGCGGGAGATGCTTGGATTTGACTACGCCCAGCTCGGAGCCGAGCTGGCACGGCGCTGGAACCTGTCGGAGAGCTTCGTCGAGGCCATCTCCCAGCAGCTGGATCCCCTCTCCCACGATCCGATCAGCAAGGAGGCGGTGCTGATCCGCCTCGCCGTGTTTATCTCCTTCGCCTGGAATGCGGGGGTGCCTGCCCAGGCCATCATAGCCCGCTTCCCCAAACCGTTGGCCGACCAGCTTGGGCTGGACCCCAAGTCGTTGGCAAACCAGCTCGAAACGCTGCACGAACAGGGCAACGCCCTTGCCGAGCTTCTGACTCAATAAGTGATCATGACCCATCCGTTTCTGTTTCATCCCCAGGTGGCGCCCTGGTTCAAAGAGAGCGCCGATGCCCTGCAACTCACCCTGTTCAGCGAACTGGACGCCCCGATCCGCGAGGTGTGGCTGCGCCACGAGCCGGACAACGAGGAGTATCTGGTGCCGATGACAGCGGTCTCCACCCGCGATCGGCTGCAGGTATGGCAGGTCACCCTGCCACTTCACAAGGGGCAGGACATCCACCTCTACTGCTTCAAGTGCCTCACCGATGAGGAGCAGTGGTGGCTGCACGGTGCCGGCGTCAGTTCGGCCATGCCGCCGCGGGAACAGCATTTTCGCTTCAACAGCCTGCACCAGCCGCCGGCCTGGGTGCAGGATCAGGTGTTCTACCAGATCTTCCCCGACCGCTTCTGCAACGGCGACCCGTCGCTGAGCGTCAAGCATCACGAGTACGAGTACCGCGGCAAGGCGGTCATCAGCAAGGCCTGGGGCGAGCCGGTCAGCCGTCACGACGAGGGACACGGCGCCTGCGAATTCTATGGCGGCGATCTGGCGGGTATCGATGCCAAGCTGCACTACCTGCAGTCCCTCGGGGTGACGGCGCTCTACCTCAACCCCATCTTCGATTCACCGAGCAACCACAAATACGACACCCAGGACTATTTCAAGGTCGACCCGCATCTGGGCACCAATGCCCAGTTCGCCGAGCTGACCCGCAACCTGCACCAGCGCGGCATGAAAATCATCCTGGATGCGGTGGTCAACCACACCTCCACCGAGCACCCCTGGTTCTGCCCGCCGCTGGGGGCCCAGAGCAACCCGGATTCGCCATGGCGCAGCTTTTATACCTTTGATGGCGATGGGGATTACGTCAGCTGGAAAGGCATTCGCAGCCTGCCCAAGCTCGATTTCTCCAGCGAGCAGGTACAGGACGCCGTCTACCGGGCCGATGACGCCATCCTGCGCTACTGGATGCGTGCCCCCTACCAGATCGACGGCTGGCGCTTCGATGTCATCCACATGCTGGGTGAGCGGGGCACAGCCGAGGGCAACAGCGGCCATGTGCGCGCCATTCGCGGCGCGGTGAAGCAGGAGAACCCGGACGCCTACGTGCTCGGCGAACACTTCTTCGAGGCGAGCCAGTGGCTGCAGGGAGATCAGGAAGACGGCGCCATGAACTACTATGGCTTCGCCCACCCGATCCGCGCCTTCCTGGCCGGGCAGGATATCGCCTATCACCCCATCAAGATCAGCGCCGAGGAGCTGGATCGCTGGCTCAGGCTGGCACGGGCCCACATCCCGTTCAAGAACCAGCTGGCCCAGTTCAACCTGCTGGACAGCCACGACACCGCCCGCTTCCTCCACCTGCTGGGAGAAGACAAACAGCGGATGCGCCTCGCCGCCACCCTGCTGCTCACCTATATCGGCGTGCCCTCCATCTACTACGGTGACGAGGTGGGGCTCTCTGGCGGCAACGACCCGGATTGCCGTCGCTGCTTCCCGTGGGAAACCACCGCCTGGGATCACGTGCTGCACGACCACTACCGCCGCCTGACCCAGATCCGCCGCCAGCGCCCCTCCCTGCGCCGTGGCGATATCCAGACCCTCTACGCCGGCCCCCACAGCTATGTGTTCGCCCGCACCCTGCAAAGCGATCAGGTGGTGGTGGCCTGCAATCGTCATCCCAGCGAGCCGCGCACCATCAGCCTGCCCCTGTGGCAGACCGCCAGCCCGGCCAGCCGCTTCACCGATGCCTTCAACGGCGACAAGTTCGAAGTGGTGCAGGGAGAGCTGCAACTGACCGTCCCCGCCAATTCGGCCAGGGTGCTGCTTTCCAGCTGAGAGTGACGCTCTCCAGTTGAGAATAAAAACCGGAGCCCAGTGCTCCGGTTTTTCGTTTGTGCAATCGGCGCTGGCTGGCAACCCCGCCCATGGCTGCGGGCAGCGCCCTATGACGGCCCGACCGTATCAGTAGTTGATGCTGACGTAGGGTACTTCCGGCACCTGCCACAGCTGCTTGAGGCAGACGGTGAGCACAAAGAAGAAGTTGGCCAGCAGGTTGGCGAAGCGATAGAGGATGGGGTCGAATGCGACGCCACTCTCTTCCAGCCGCACCAGCAGTCGCACCACCTTCTTGCTGCCGCAGCGGCACAGATGCAGGATCGGGATGGGTTGCGGCCCCTGGGGCAGCACGAAACCGGTGACCCGGCCACGGCTCGCCTCGTTATAGTGATCGTAACGTCCCTTGAGCCAGTCCAGATCTTCCTCGAAGATGCCGAGCTTGCCGCGTACCGAACCGTTGAGGTTGTAGATAAGCCGTTGCAACGCTGCGAGATCCGCCAGCATGGGCTGAATATCGGCATCCGGTGCAAGGTGTGACAGCACGGCCCCCACCTGACAGCAGAGCTCGTCGGTGGCGATTTCAAAATCACATTTGAGCGACGTTTCGAAAATAAAGGGGTAGCAGAGCTCGCGCTTGTCTCTGGGCTTCTTGGGGTTCATGGGACGACCGGATTGAAGAAAAGGCCAGTTTGCCAGCCCCCGGCGGGCGTGGCAAACGGCTGATTATTAAGGAGTGAGGCCGGCTATCAGCCGTACTGGCTGTCGGTTCCGGTCGCGGGCTGGAACTGGCCAATCATCCGCAGCGCCTCTAGCATACGCTGGTTGAAGCTGGTGAAGCTGTTGACCTGAGCCGGTTCCTCCTCCCCTCTGGCGGCCAGCACGGCAGGCACCAGCGCCTGTTGCTGGGAGGCGGGCAACAGGGTATCCGCCTGCTGCTGCACCTGATCAAGTTTGGGCAGGTAGTCGGCCAGCGGTTTGAGCATCTCCTGCAGGGAGTGGGCCCCCTGATAGGTCTGGCTCAGCTTGACGCTCTGCTTGAGCTTGAGGGAGTAGGAGGCCAACTGGCTGTCATCCAGTTGCAGCTCGCCCGCTTTCTTGAGCAGATCGTCGAAGTTGCCTGAGAAGAAGCTCCCCGCCAGATCGTCGATCCCCTTGACCAGCTTGCCGATAGAGTCCATCTCTTCGCTGCTGAGATCCCCTTCCAGGGAGAAGCTGAAGCTCTGGCTCGACTTGAGGCTGAACTGGCTGCCCCCCTCACCCTGCCTGGACTTCATCTGCCAGCTGTCGTTGAAACGCAGCAGCACCTTGTCGCCATCCTTGGTTTCGATCTCCAGAATGCCCTGCTGGCGGCTGGCCATCTCGATCGCGGCCCGCTCGGTGGGGGAGACCTTGCCGAAAAACTCCCGTTCAAACTCCTCGAGCCCGTCCTGGATCAACTTGTAGCTCTGCTCGATGCCGGTCTTGATGTCCTCGTTGTCGGTAGCCAGATCCCCCAGCTGCTGCTTGGCTGCGTTGAAGCCCATGTCGACCCCCTTGCGGGCCTGCTCCATCATCTTGGTCAGCTCGTCATCGGACTTGCCATCGGCACGAGCTGCCCCCAGCCGGCCGGTGACGAACTGCAGCACGTTGTCGGCCACCGACTGGAAGTCAAACAGGGTCTCGGGGGTGATCTCCTCCGGCGCCTTCGTCTTGGGCGCCTGATAGTGCTGGCCGTTGATCTCCAGGGAGAATTGCAGCGCCTGCTGGATCAGCACCTGAGCCCACTTCGGCGGCTGGTGCAGGGAGACCTCCTCCCCGCCCTGATTCTGCTTTGCCTGTGCCTGTTGGGGCGATTTGGGAGAAACACCCACTCCCTTGGGTTGGGCTGCGCCCACGCCATCGATTTGCATCATGTGTCCTCCCATCATGCCTGTAGATCGGATATCGGCCCGATTGCACACTTCTTGACCACAAAATACTGGACAATCCAGAGCGGCCTTTTAAAATCGGGCCCCTTTGGGTGGCCTGTTGCCTTCCCCCGTTTTCGTTCCGGCCCGGCCGGTGTGCATATGAGGTATCTATGACCCAATCCCAACGGGCTTCCGATGACTCCCATCCCCTGCGGACTCCTGCCGACTACCAGGCCCAGCTCGACGAAAAATGCGAGCGACTCACCCGACTGTTCGCCGGCTACCCGCTCCCAAAGCTGGAGGTGCATGCCTCACCCGCCGAATATTACCGGATGCGCGCCGAATTTCGCATCTGGCACGAGGGGGATGACCTCTTCCACTGCATGTATGCACCGGCCACCAGAGAGATCATCCGGGTCGACCAGTTCCCCACCGCCAGCCGCCTCATCAACCAGCTGATGCCTGTGTTGCTGGAGGGGCTGCGCCCGCAGCCGGTGCTGCGCCGCAAACTGTTCCAGATCGACTATCTCTCGACCCAGTCCGGCCAGATCGTTGTCAGCCTGCTCTACCATCGCAAGCTCGAGGCCGAGTGGCAGCAAGCCGCCGAGGCATTGCAGGCCGACCTGCGTGCCAAGGGGTTCGATCTGCAGCTGATTGGCCGCGCTCACAAGCAGAAGATTTGCCTCGGCAACGATTTCGTCGTCGAGCAGCTGAACGTCGCCGGTCGTCAGTTCACCTACAAGCAGGTGGAGAACAGCTTCACCCAGCCCAACGCCGCCATCAACGAGCAGATGCTGGGTTGGGCGCTGGACGTGACCCGGGGCAGCGAGGGCGACCTGCTGGAACTCTACTGCGGCAACGGCAACTTCTCCATCGCCCTGGCCCAGAATTTCAGCAAGGTGCTGGCCACCGAGATCGCCAAGCCGAGCGTGGACTCCGCCCAGTTCAACATCGCCGCCAATGGCGTCGACAACCTGATCATCCTGCGCATGTCCGCCGAGGAGTTCACCATGGCAATGCGCGGTGAGCGTGAGTTCAACCGCCTCAAGGGGGTCGACCTCTCTGCTTACCAGTGCAACACCATCTTCGTCGACCCGCCCCGCGCCGGTCTCGACGATGCTACCGTCAAGCTGGTGCAGGATTACGACAACATCCTCTACATCTCCTGCAACCCCGAGACCCTGCAGGCCAACATGCAGGTACTCGGCGAGACCCACGAGATCGCCCGCTTCGCCCTGTTCGACCAGTTCCCCTGGACCCACCATATGGAAGCCGGGGTCTATTTGAAGCGCAAGGCCGGTTAAGCCGTAAGAAACACATAAAAAAACAGGGCCGGATGGCCCTGTTTTTTTATTGCCGTACTGCCCGCAGGCAGTTGCCATTACTTCTTCTTGGCGTACTTCATGGAGTCCAGCGCCACCGCCAGAATGATGATGCCGCCCTTGATGATGAACTGCCAGTAAGGGCTGACGCCGATATAGGTCAGACCGTAGTTGATCAGGGTGAAGATGAGTACCCCGGTGATCACCCCGGCCACGGTACCCACGCCGCCGGCGAACGATACCCCGCCCACCACGCAGGCCGCGATGGCGTCCAGCTCGTACATGAAGCCCAGGTTGTTGGTGGCACTGCCGATACGGCCCGCTTCCAGCATGCCGCCGAAGGCGTAGAAGACGCCGGCCAGGGCATAGATCATCACCAGGTTGACCGCCACATTGACACCGGAGACCTTGGCCGCTTCCGGGTTGCCACCGATGGCGAAAATGTTCTTGCCAAAGCGAGTCTTGTTCCACAGCACCCAGACGAACACGCTGGCGATGGCCGCGTAGAAGGTCAGGTAGGAGAGCTTAAACCCTCCTATCCGGATAAAGCCCTGGGCAAAGCTGGAGAAGCGGGGATCGAAGCCGGCTACCGGCGAAGCGCCCACCGAATCGAAATAGAGGGAGTTGATACCGTAGACGATGATCATGGTCCCCAGGGTGGTGATAAAGGGGGTCACATTCAGGTAGGCCACGATCAGGCCATTGATGAGGCCAATCAAAGCCCCGACGGCGCACACCAGCAGGATCACCACCGGGATGGGCACCTCGCCCAGGGTCGGGAAGACCTTGTTGACGTTGGTCAGCGCCTGCAGCATGGTCGCCGCAATGAGCGCCGCCAGGCCCACCTGGCGACCGGCCGACAGGTCAGTCCCTTGAGTGATGATGATGCCCGCCACCCCGAGGGCAATGATGACCCGCACCGAGGACTGGGTCAGGATGTTGCTGAGGTTGGTGAGGCTCAGGAACGAGGGTTCCTTGATGACGATGATCATCAGCAGCACCAGCAGCACCACATAGATGCCGTTCTCCTTGAGCGCCTGCATCAGGTTGAAATTTTTTGCCGACTCCATAAATGTCTTCCTGTCTCTAGAGGTACAGAGATGCCAGACGCAATATCTCGCTCTGGTCAGTTTCTTTGGTATTGACGATCCCGGCGACCCGGCCATTGCTCATCACCAGGATGTGGTCGGTGATCCCGAGCAATTCCGGCATCTCGGACGAGATGATGATGATGCCCTTGTCCTTCTTCGCCAGCTCCAGAATGAGCTGGTAGATCTCGAACTTGGCCCCCACGTCGATGCCGCGGGTCGGCTCGTCCAGCATCAGGATCTCCGGCTGGGTCAGCAGCCAGCGGCCGATGATCACCTTCTGCTGGTTGCCCCCCGAGAGGGAGCCGATCTGGGTCTGCTGGGTCGGTGTCTTGACCCGCATGGAGTCGATGACCCACTGGGTGTCGCTCTTCATTTTCTGGTCGCTGAGCAGCCCCATGGAGCCCTTGTAGTTGTCCATGTTGGCGATCAGGGAGTTGAAGGCGATGTCGAGACGGGAATAAATGCCGGTGGAACGACGCTCTTCCGTAACCAGGGCGAAACCGTTGCGAATCGCCTCGTGGGCATTGTGGTTCGCGATCTCCTTGCCATGAAGCCGGATGCTACCCTCGACATGCTCACGGATGCCGAACAGGGTTTCGACGATGTCGGTACGCTTGGCCCCCACCAGACCGGCGATGCCAAGGATCTCCCCCTTGTGCAGGTTGAAGGTGATGTCCTGGATGGAGGGCTGGTTCTTCGCCGTCAGGTGCTCGACCTCGAGGATCACCTCTTTCGGCTGGTTGGTTTTCTCCGGGAAGCGCTGGGTGAGCTCGCGACCGACCATCATGCCGATGATCTGATCCATGGTCATCCCCTTGAGGGGCTGGGTCGCCACCCACTGGCCATCCCGCAATATGGTGATCTCGTCACAGAGCTGGAAGATCTCTTCCATCTTGTGGGAGATGTAGACGATGCCGCACCCCTTCTCCTTGAGCTTGTTGATGATCTTGAAGAGGTGGTTGACCTCTTTCTCGGTCAGGGAGGAGGTGGGTTCGTCCATGATGACGATCTTGGCATCGTAGGAGAACGCCTTGGCGATCTCGATCATCTGCATCTGGGAGACCGACAGGGTCGCCACCTTGACCCTGGGGTCGATGTCGATATCCAGCTCGTCGAAGATCTGCTTGGTGTCGTCATACATCTTGTCATGGTCGATGAACCACCCCCTGGTGGGGTAGCGACCGAGCCACATGTTGTCCATCACGGAGCGTTGCAGCACCAGGTTCAGCTCCTGATGCACCATGGAGACACCGTTCTCCAGCGCCTCCTTGGAGGAGGTGAAGTTGATCTCCTGCCCCTTGAAGAAGATCTTGCCCTGATCCTTCTCGTAGATGCCGAACAGGCACTTGAGCAGCGTGGATTTCCCCGCCCCGTTCTCGCCCATCAACGCATGCACAGAATGAGGACGGACCCGTAAATTGACATTATCGAGTGCCTTGACGCCAGGAAAGCTCTTACTGACGTCAATCATCTCCAACAGCCATTCTGATTGTTGCTGTGTTGTCATATCAGCCATCACATCTGGTTGAAACAGAGGGCAAGGGGATCTCCCTTGCCCTGAAGGGGAGGATTACTGGAACTGGGACAGGTTGTCTTTATCGACACCGACGTAGGGAACACGGACGACCTTGTCGACAATGTTCCAGCTGGTGCCTTCACCGGCGGGTTTGCCTTCGGCCAGGTTCTTGGTCAGATCGAAGGTGGCCTTGGCCTGGTTGGTCGCATCGTTCAGCACGGTACCGGCCATGGCACCGCTCTTGACCAGCGCCAGGGCCTCCGGCAACGCATCGACACCGAACACCGGAATGGCGGTCTTGCCCTGAGCCTTGAGGGATTCAACAGCGCCCATTGCCATGCCGTCGTTGTTGGCGATGACCACTTCGATCTTGTCGGCGTTGGGGCCGGAGATCCAGGCATCCATCTTGTCTTTCGCCATGGCGGTATCCCACATACCGGTATCCATGTGAAGCTGCTGGGTCTTGATGCCACCCTCGTTCAGGGTCTTGACCACGTAGGTGGTGCGGGCTTCCGCATCCGGGTGGCCCGGTTCGCCTTTCAGCAGCACGAACTGGATGACGCCATCCTTGTTCAGATCCCAGGCCGGATTGGCTTTCCAGTGCTTGGCAATCAGCTGACCCTGGATAATGCCGGACTCCTTGGAGTCTGTACCTACGTAATAAGCCTTGTCATAGCTGGCCAGGTCGGTGGCGTTCGGTTCCTTGTTGTAGAACACCACAGGCACGTCTTCACCGCGGGCCTTCTCGATCACCACAGGGGCCGCCGCCGGGTCAACCAGGTTGATGGCCAGGGCCTTCACCCCCTTGGCCAGCAGCACGTCGATCTGATCGTTCTGCTTGGACTGGTCATTCTGGGAGTCATTCATCAACAGCTCCACGTCCGGATTGGCTGCCGCCTCCTTCTCGATGGCTTTGCGTACGACCGACATGAAGTTATCGTCGTATTTGTAAACGGTGACCCCGATCCGGGTTTCGGCATGGGCAGTGGCGCCGGCCATCAGGCCCATCAACAGGGTGGCAACTGTGGTGAGTTTTTTCATTATGTGTGCTCCGATGTATCTATCTGTGTTGTAGGGTGGCGAGCAATTGAGCAATCGCCAGTAAATGTAATCGGTTTGTTGTGATTCCTTCTGTGATCCTCACAACGAAATGGAAACGATTACACTTTGTTACATTGAAACCTTCTTGTTATTTTTCAAATACATAAAATAGAAATTGAGATTTGAGACTCAATCAATCCTGGTCTGTTGAGGCTAGTCGTTGTGGCCAGGTTGTCAAAACGGCTCAAATCAGGGTGCAACGCCAGTGGTAGCGGCGTGCCGTCAACTGGTACTCGGGCCGCACGCTCTGGCTCCAGGAATCATCCCCGCCGACCCCCATGTGGGCGCCATCGAGGCAGACATGGATCCCCTCTTCTGCCACCAGATCGCTCTGGTGACGCGCGGCGGCGAGCTGCTGCTGGCTGAAGCGGCTGACGCTGAAATGGAAGGTCCCCGTCACCCTCACCTCCCCCAGCTGTAACCAGCGGCTGTCGCAACGCAACCCGTTGTCGGAAGGGAAGATGTAAGGGGTGTGCATGGCGGCCAGCGGCGCACTCCAGTGCCCCAGATCCGCTCCCAGCAGACGATCCGGATAGTTCTCGTGGGGGCCGCGTCCAAACCACTCAACCCGCCCCGGCACACCGACCAGGTGCAGCAGCAGGCCGATACGGGGTAGGGAGGGGAGTGCAGGTGCAGGCGCCAGCTCCGTCTCTATCTCGAGGGTCATGGCCCCCTCGCTGGTGAAGCCGTGTCGCCACTGGCTGACCACCAGCAATTGCCCGTCGTAGAAATAGCCGTGACGAACCCGGATCTCGCCCTCTGCCGCCACCATGCCGAGGCAACGGTGCTGCCAGTGGGTCAGGCCGCAGGCCTGCCAGCGGGCGATCCAGGAGTCGGGATCCGCGTGGTCCGCCTCGCTGGTGCCGATATCGTTGTCGAGCGGCGCCCGGTAGAAGTGATCCCCGATCGGCGCCAGCAACTGCTCCAGCCCCCCCTTCAGCCAGCTAATGATGCGGCCGCTCGCTCTGTCCAGCCGCCATTGGTTGTCACCACCGCAGGCAAGCCATCCCTCGGAAGATTCGGTCAGGGTTGCCGGGGTGACTGGAGCCGGTAGCGCCAAGGGGGCAGGCAACATAAATTGCTGGCGCGCCACCTCGTGGCCCGCCCCGGACCAGGGGGTGGCGAGAGGCTGGATGATGGCCAGATCGAGCCAGACCAGAGCGCCAGGCGCGAATTCCGGCAAGGTATCGACCAGCGTCAGCTCGCACTGGCCCAGGGGCGCCAACGCGAGGGAAATCTCTCCCTCATGCCGCACGCGCCCGTTTTCGCACAGCCGCCAGCGCAGCTGCTCGTTGTCGGCTGCACGGAACAGATATTCACTCTCGATCTGCACCCGCAGCGGCGCATGTCCCACCAGCGTAAACCGGAATGGCTGCTGGGCCCGTTTTGCCTCGAACAGACCAGGATGAGGCGTGCGATCGGGAAACAGCAGGCCGTTGCAGCAGAACTGGCGATCGTTTTGCACCTCCCCGAAGTCACCGCCATAACCCCAGTAGTGGCGACCGTCGGTCGTGTATTTGTCGAGCCCCTGATCGACCCAGTCCCAGACAAAGCCGCCCTGCAGTCTCGGATGATCGCGAAACGCCTGCCAGTAGTGGGCATAGCCCCCCAGGCTGTTACCCATGGCGTGGGCGTATTCACACAGGATCAGCGGCCGGGTCTCGCCGGGCAGACCAATCCACTTGGCCAGTGCCCACTTGGGCACCGCCGGGAAGGGTTGATCCTGATGGGTTCGGGCATACATGGGGCAGATGATGTCGGTGGCCGGGGTATCGGCTCCGCCCCCCTCATACTGCACCGGACGGCTCGGATCGCTGCGCTTGATCCAGCCATACATGGCATCGTGGGCCGGGCCATAGCCGGACTCATTGCCGAGGGACCAGATGATGATGCAGGGGTGATTGAAATCACGGGCCACCATGCGGGTGGCACGCTCCAGGAAGGCGTTGCTCCAGGCGGGATCTCGCGCCAGCCGCCCCATGGGGGTCATGCCGTGGGTCTCCAGATTCGCCTCGTCCACTACATAAAGCCCCAGCCTGTCGCACAACCGGTAGAGTGCCGGATGATTGGGGTAGTGGGAGCAACGCAGGGCATTGAAGTTGTGCTGCTTCATCAGCCGCAGATCCTGCTCCATGGTGGCAAGATCGATGGCATAGCCCCTGGCGGGATGGTGCTCGTGACGGTTGGTGCCACGAATGAGCAGCGGCTGACCGTTGACCCGCAGCAAGCCGTCACGGATCTCCACCACCCGAAAGCCCACGTCGCAGGCCTCGCTCTCAATGGCCTCACCCTGCTCATCCAGCAGAGTCAGGGTCAGGCGATAAAGGTGGGGGGTCTCGGCGCTCCACTTGCGCGGCGCCGCCAGAGCCAGCCACAATTCGGCGCGATCGTCATAAGCCCCTTTCTCGTCAATGGGTTGAGTGCCGATCTGCTGGCACAGGGTTGCAACCCGCTCACTGCCGTCATAGAGATTGGCCACCACTGACAACCCGGCGGCATTGGCCGCCTGTAGTTCAATCTTGAGGCTCCCATCCCGATAGCAAGCATCGAGCCCAGGTGTGACCCGCATGTCCATCAGATGACGGACCGGCTTATGAAGCAGGCTGACGGAGCGGAAGATCCCCGACAGCCACCACATGTCCTGATCTTCCAGATAGGCACCGTCCGACCAGCGCAGCACCAGCACCGCCAGCCGGTTTTTGCCCGCTCGCAGACAGGGGGTCAGATCGAATTCGGCGGGCAGTCGGCTGTCCTGGGAGTAGCCGACCCAGTGTTCATTGCAGAAGAGATGAAAAGCGCTGCTCACCCCGTCGAGAATGATACGGCTCTGACCGCAGGCCAACCAGTCGGCGGGCAACTCGAACTCACGGGAGTAACAGCCGGTCGGATTGTCGGCCGGTACTCTGGGGGGATCGCAGGGAAACGGATACTTGATGTTGGTGTAGATGGGACCGTCGGTCAGCGGGCGATTCCCAGGGTAGGCTGCATCCAGCTGCCAGTTGCCGGGTACCAGGATGGGGCAGGCATCCGCCAGATCGCCCTTTAGCCAGGCCTCCGGCACCAGTTCGGGGGCCGCGAAGAAGGAGAAACGCCACTCACCATCCAGTGACAATCTGGAGAGCGAGGCCCTGTCGAGCCGGGCATCTTCCTCGTTGCGCCAGCTGAACAAGGGGGTGTGGGCAGGCAAGCGATTCACCGAGGTAATCGCCTGGCTCTGCCAATCCTGACGCGCCACTATCTCCCTGAGCATTCAGATACTCTCCACCGATACGAAAACGTATTCAGTTTAGAGAAGTCCGACGCAGGGAACGGCGATCTCGCTCACAGCGATGTAAACGATTACACTGATTTTGTTAAGTAAAACGGAGTAAAAACAATTAAAACCGGTAAAACTACAGCGCCATCAGCCGGAATGGTTAACCATGGCTCAACCATTCCCCCTATCCGGCCCGCACCGGCGCGACCGAATGGCGGTTGATAAGGGTCGGGGTGTAGATGCGGTTCTGCTGCGCCTCACCCTCCCCCGCGGCCAGCTGCAACGCCAGCTTGGCTGCCTGGGATGCCATCAATTCAATGGGATAGCGCATGGTCGAGAGCTTGGGTCTGAGGTATCTGGCATAGATGATGTCATCGAAACCCACTACCGAGACCTCCTCCGGCACCCGCAGGCCATTGTCAGCCAGCACCGAGATGGCCCCCGCCGCCATGGCGTCGTTGTAAGCCACCACGGCTGTCACCCGAACTCCTTTTGCCAGCAGATTGAGCATGGCCTGCTCGCCCCCTTCCTCGTTGGGAGGCCCGCTCTCGACAAGCTCCGGATCGGCGACCAGACCCGCGTCATGCAAACCATCCTGGTACCCCTGCTGGCGCAAGGTGGCATCCTCGATGGCATGATCCGAACTGATGAAGGCGATATGGCGATGCCCCAGCTCGATCAGATGACGGGTGGCCGTGGCCGCTCCCAGCCGGTTGTTGAGGGCGATGCAACGCCCGCGAAGGGCGGGAATATCTCGGTTGATCAGCACCATGCCGGGCACCCGCATGGCGTAATCGCAGAGCTCCTCGTCGCTGAGTGCCTTACTGTGAACCACCAGCGCCTCGCAGCGCTTGCCGATCAGCAGCTCGATCGCCTCGCGCTCCTGGCGTGCCTTGTGAAAACCGTTGCCCATCAGCAGATGCAGATTCTGCTCGACAGCCACGGCAGAGACCCCCTTTACCAGGGCGCCGAAGAAGGGATCGGCCACGTCGCCCACCACCACACCCATGGTGTCGCAGGTCTGGTTCACCAGTGCCCGTGCGTTGGCATTGGGGGTATAACCCAGCTCCGCCATGGCCTGTTGTACCGCAGCACGGGATGCCGCACTGGCCTTGGGCGAGTTGTTCATCACCCGTGAAACCGTTGCCACCGACACATTCGCCAAACGGGCGACATCCTTGATAGTACTCATGCTGTTTTCACTTATTTCACAGTCCACAATGGCGCCATTATACCCAGCAAACTCATTGAAAATAGTGACGAAAGGAATATCTGTCATCATTGGGATCATAAAAACAGTGTAATCGTTTACACTGTTTTGCAAGCAAGCTCACAGTTTGCTCGCCGTCCCCTCGGCTAGACTCCTTCCAGACACGTTTTCAGTGGAGAGCAAGATGAAGGTTCTGGTCACCGGCGGTTGCGGATATATCGGCAGCCATACCTGTCTGGCCTTGCAGGCAGCAGGCATGATCCCCGTAGTTGTCGACAACCTCTGCAACAGCAAGCCCGGCGTATTGACTCGGGCAGCAGCGATCAGTGGTCAATTACCCATTTTTTATCAAGGGGATATTCGCGACCAGGCGCTGCTTGATCGCATCTTTGCCGAACACAGGATCGATGCGGTGATCCACTTCGCCGCCCTGAAGGCCGTAGGCGAATCGACCCGCATTCCCCTCGACTACTACGAGAACAACCTGAGCGGCACCCTCGCCCTGCTGCAGGCGATGAAACGTGCCGAAGTCTACAACCTGGTGTTCAGCTCCTCGGCCACCGTCTATGGCGATCCCGCCAGCCTGCCCATCCGGGAGGATTTCCCCCGCAGCGCCACCAATCCCTACGGGCGATCCAAGCTAATCATCGAGGAGATCCTGGAGGATCTGCAGACCGCCGAGCCCCACTGGAGCATGACGCTACTGCGCTATTTCAACCCAGTCGGCGCCCACGAGTCGGGCACCATGGGGGAAGATCCCCAGGGGATCCCCAACAACCTGATGCCCTACATCACCCAGGTAGCCATCGGTCGTCGTGACTGCCTCTCGGTCTTTGGTAACGATTACCCTACCCCGGATGGCACAGGAGTACGCGACTATATCCACGTGATGGATCTCGCCGAGGGACACGTCAAAGCGCTGCAGCGCTGCGCCGGTCATGGCGGCGTACATGCCTACAACCTGGGCACGGGCCAGGGCCAGAGCGTGCTGCAACTGGTCACTGCTTTTTCTGCCGCCTGCGGCAAGCCGCTCCCCTACCGCATCGAGCCAAGACGCCCGGGCGACATCGCCGCCTGCTGGGCCGACCCGTCCAAGGCGATGTGCGAGTTGGGCTGGAAGGCCACCCGGGATGTCGCCGCCATGTGTGCCGACAGCTGGCGCTGGCAAGCCAACAACCCCAATGGCTACGGGGAGTAGGCATGCCGACTCCCGCGAAACAATGACCTTATTTTCAATACCTTATCAGGAGAGATGATGTTCAACCCCGTCGATCATCCCCATCGCCGCTTCAATCCGCTGACCGGCCAGTATGTGCTGGTCTCTCCCCACAGGGCCAAGCGCCCCTGGCAGGGGCAGGTGGAGAAGGTGAGCCAGGCCCCCCAACAAGCCCACGACCCCGACTGTTTCCTCTGTGCAGGCAACAAGCGGGTCACTGGTGACATCAACCCCGACTATCAGGGCACCTTCGTCTTTACCAACGACTTCGCCGCCCTGATGCAGGACACCCCGGCCGCCGACACTGCCGGTGACCCCTTGCTGAAACTGGAGGCCGCCCGTGGCACCAGCCGGGTCATCTGTTTCTCGCCGGATCACGGCAAGACGCTGCCCGAGCTGCCCCTGCCTGCCATCGAGGGGGTGATCACCACCTGGATGGCGCAGGTCGCCGAGCTGTCAGAGCAGTGGGAATGGGTGCAGGTGTTTGAAAACAAAGGGGCCGTCATGGGCTGCTCCAACCCTCACCCCCATGGTCAGCTGTGGGGCAGTGACTTCCTGCCCAACGAGATCGCCCGCGAGGATCAACATCAACGCGACTGGCTGGCCGAGCACGGCCGCCCCATGCTGCTGGAGTATGTGGAGCGGGAGCTGGCCGACCGATCCCGCATCGTGGTGGAGACGGAACACTGGCTGGCGGTGGTGCCCTTCTGGGCGGCCTGGCCGTTCGAGACCCTGCTGCTGCCCAAGGCCCATATTCCTTCCATGCTGGATATGACCCCGGCCCAGCAGCAGGATCTGGCGATAGCGCTCAAGGAGCTCACCAGCCGCTACGACAACCTGTTCGAATGCAGCTTCCCCTACTCCATGGGTTGGCACTTCGCGCCGCCCCGCTCGGATTGCCCCGAGGCCTGGCAGTTGCACGCCCACTTCTATCCGCCACTTTTACGTTCAGCCAGCGTGCGCAAATTTATGGTGGGCTTCGAGATGCTGGCCGAGACCCAGCGCGACCTGACCCCGGAGCAGGCAGCCGAGCGACTGCGCGCCCTCTCTCCCGTTCATTACAACCAGATCACCCCAGCCAATGAGGAAACCCCATGACCCCGAGCCAACGCGTCAGCGCCGTCTTTGCCGAACAGTTTGCCAAAGCGCCCTCCTTGCTGGTACGCGCCCCCGGCCGCGTCAACCTCATCGGCGAACACACCGACTACAACGACGGCTTCGTGCTGCCCTGCGCCATCGACTATGAAACCTGCGTCGCCATCGGCCTGCGGGATGACAGCCTGGTGCAGGTGATCGCCGCCGACTACGACAACCAGCGCGATCAGTTCGACCTGAACAAGCCCATTGAGCATCACCCCGGCCAACGCTGGAGCGACTACATCCGCGGCGTGGTGAAATACCTGCAAGCGCGTGGTCATGCCCTGCGCGGCCTCGATCTGGTGGTCTCCGGCAACGTGCCCCAGGGGGCCGGGCTATCCTCTTCCGCCTCGCTGGAAGTAGCCATCGGCCAGGCCTTCAAGGAAGCCCAGAGTCTCGCCATCAGCCAGGCCGAGATCGCTCTCAACGGCCAGCAGGCAGAGAACCAGTTCGTCGGCTGCAACTGCGGCATCATGGATCAGATGATATCCGCCAGTGGCAAGCAGGATCACGCCCTGCTGCTCGACTGCCGCTCGCTGGAAACCCGCCTCATCACCATGCCGGCGGATCTGGCGGTGCTGATCGTCAACTCCAACGTGCGCCGCGGCCTGGTGGACAGCGAATACAACACTCGCCGCGAGCAGTGTGAAACCGCCGCCCGTCACTACGGGGTCAAGGCGCTGCGCGATCTGGATCTGGCCGCCCTGGAGGCGGGCAAGGCCGGGCTGGATGAGGCCTGTTATCGCCGCGCCCGCCATGTGGTGGGCGAAAATGCGCGCACGCTGGCCGCCGCCGATGCGCTGGAGCGCGGCGATCTGGTGCGTCTCGGCGAGCTGATGGCCGACTCGCACGCCGCCATGCGCGATGATTTCGAGATCACGGTTCCCCCCATCGACGGCCTGGTGGAACTCATCAAGGCAAATATCGGCGACGAAGGTGGCGTGCGGATGACCGGAGGCGGCTTTGGCGGCTGCGTGGTCGCCCTGCTGCGCCCGGACAAGGTGGCCAGCGTGATCGCGGCGGTCGATGCCGAGTACCCGGCCCGCTTTGGCCTCAAGGCCGATTGCTATGTCTGCCGGGCCAGTGCCGGAGCAGGCAGGCTATGACGGCCTTCGAACTGGAAAACGAGGAGGGGCTGCGCCTGCGCGGCCTCGACTTCGGAGCCACCCTCACCTCCCTCACCCTGCCGGTCGCGGGGGAGCGACGCGAGGTGTTGCTGGGCTGCGCCGATCAGGCTTACCCCGACCAACAGGTGTGGCTGGGGGCCATGGCTGGGCGCTTTGCCAACCGCATCGGCGGAGCCGAGCTGGTACGAGGGGGCGAGCGCTGGCCCCTCGATGCCAACCAGCCGCCCCACTGCCTGCACGGCGGCAGGGAGGGCTTTCATCGCCGTACCTGGCAGATCAGGGAGCTTGAGGCGGATCGGGTCAGGCTGGCTTTGCTATCAAAGGCGGGGGATCAAGGCTTTCCCGGCAACCTGAGGGTGACCCTGGAGTACCGGCTGGAGCAAAGTGATCTGGTGGTGGAGTTTCGTGCCAGCACAGATGCGCCGACCCCGGTCAGCCTCACCAGCCACGCCTACTTCAATCTGGATGGCAACCGTCCGGACGGCGGCGACGTACTCGGTCACACCATCAGCCTCAATGCCGATCATTTCCTGCCCACCGACCCGAGCGGTCTGCCGCTCACGGTCACGCCGGTGGAAGGGCCGTTCAACCTGCGCCATGAGCGCCCCATCGGCCAGGATTGGCTGAGCCATCCCCAGCAGCGCCAGGCCAAAGGCTACGATCACGCCTTTGTGCTAAATGGCCCCGAGCAGGAGTGGGCGGCCCGGGTGGTTTCCGCAGATCGGCAACTGGCGATGGAGGTCTACACCAACCAGCCTTCGCTGCAGTTCTACACTGGCAACTGGCTGGCCGGCACGGCGGGTCGCGATGGCCAGATTTTGCGGGATCACGACGGCTTCTGTCTGGAGGCACAGCAGTTGCCGGACAGCCCGAATCGTCCCGAACTGGGGGATGTCTGGCTGCTGCCAGGCCAGCAATACCGCCATCAAACCCGCTACCGATTCATCCGCGACTGACTTAAAGGTTTCATCATTTTTACATAGCCACCTTACTGACAATCGAGCAAGATAAGCCGCCCCGGGAGCACTCTCGGGGATTTTTTGCATCAACCCGGCTTTTACATCAACGAAGTAAGGACTTTTTGTTCGATGACTGATACCTATAGCCTGCTGGTCGCCTTTATTCTGGGCGTCGTCGAGGGGCTGACCGAGTTCCTCCCCGTCTCCTCTACCGGCCACATGATCATCGTCGGCCATCTGTTGGGCTTCGAAGGGCCCAAGGCCGCCACCTTCGAGGTGGTGATCCAGCTGGGCTCCATCCTGGCGGTAGTCGCCGTCTTCTGGCGCCGTCTGTTTGGCCTCATCGGCATCCACTTCGGCCAGAAGCCCGATCCTGGACACGCCACTCTGTCGCTGATCCACGTCATCCTCGGCATGTTGCCCGCCATTGTCATCGGTCTGGCTATCCACAGCTGGATCAAGGCCAACCTGTTTGGCCCGGTCACCGTCATGTATGCCCTGGTGGCAGGCGGCATCCTGCTGATCATCGCCGAGAAGTTCCGTCCCGCCGTCACCGCCGACACTCTGGACGACATCAGCTACAAGCAGGCATTCGGCATCGGCCTGTTCCAGTGTCTGGCCCTCTGGCCAGGCTTCTCCCGCTCCGGCGCCACCATCAGCGGCGGCATGCTGATGGGGATCAGCCGCCACGCGGCGGCCGAGTTCTCCTTCATCATGGCGGTGCCCATGATGATGGCGGCCAGCACGCTGGATCTCTACAAGAGCCGCGACTTCCTCTCCATGGCGGATTTCCCCATGTTCGCGGTTGGCTTCATCACTGCTTTCGTGGTGGCCATGTTTGCCATCAAGACCTTCCTGGCGCTGATCCGTCGCCTCGACTTCATCCCGTTCGCCATCTACCGCTTCGTGGTGGCCTTCGCCGTCTATCTGGTGTTCGTGGCCTGACACCTGCGCCAGCCAAGTAAAAAGGGACCATATCGGTCCCTTTTTTTGATCTCTACTACCCCTAATCTGACAGTTCCAACCAAAAAGCCTCGAACAAATCCTTCACCTCCGTCACGACCGAGCAGAAGAGCAGGCTGCGCGGCTCCTGTCGTCGGAGCAGGGTTGCTCCGTCATGGCAAGGAAAAAACCCTTAACAATCAGGGGAAAATAGCCTGGACAAGCCGCTTCGATATGCAGTAGAAATGGATAAGCACCATATTGCGGTTAATTTTCCGGATATTGGCGCCAAAAACAGTGAATTATCCGCCCGACTGTGAGCGGCGGGTCATCCCTATAGTTTTCTCCGGCCGATGCGGGTAAAATTCACGCCCTTATATATCAGTCATTTTTCGACGCGCAACCTTGGTGGTCAGTTATGAAAGAGCATATTCATCATCTACTTGAACAAACGGTAGCCAATCTCAAGTCAGCGGGCATCCTGCCGGCGGACCTGGAAGCCCGCGTGCAAGTAGACCGATGCAAGGAAAAAGCTCACGGCGACCTGGCCACCAACCTGGCCATGCTGCTGGCCAAACCGGCCCGCAAGAATCCCCGTGAGCTGGCTGCCGCCATCATCGAGCACCTGCCCGCCTCCGATCTGATCGCCAAGGTCGAGATCGCCGGCCCCGGCTTCATCAACTTCTTCTTCGACCCCAGCTGGCTGGCCGGTCAGGTGGAAGCCGTGGTGGCCAGTGCCAATGCCAACGTGAAGCTGCCTGCGCCGCAGACCGTGGTGGTGGACTACTCAGCCCCGAACGTGGCGAAAGAGATGGCGGTGCACCACATCCGCTCCACCGTCCTCGGTGACGTGGCCGCCCGTGCCCTGGAGTTCCTCGGCCATAAAGTGGTTCGTGCCAACCACATCGGTGACTGGGGCACCCAGTTCGGCATGCTGATCGCCTATCTGGAGAAGATGGAGAACGAGCACGCCAGCGACATGCAGCTCAAGGATCTGGAAGCCTTCTATACCCAGGCCAAGCGCCTATATGACGAAGACGAAGCCTTCGCCGAGCGTGCCCGTAACTACGTGGTCAAGCTGCAGGGCGGTGACGAGTACTGCCGCTCCATGTGGAAGAAGCTGGTCGACATGACCATGGAGCAGAACCAGCGCAACTATGACCGCCTGAACGTCTCCCTGACCGACAAGGACATCATGGGCGAGTCCATGTACAACGACATGCTGCCGGAAATCGTGGCCGACCTGAAAGCCCGCGGGCTGGCGGTCGAGAGCGAAGGGGCCACCGTCGTCTTCCTGGACGAGTTCAAGAACAAGGATGGCGAGCCCATGGGCGTCATCATCCAGAAGAGCGATGGCGGCTTCCTCTACACCACCACCGACATCGCCTGTGCCAAGTACCGTTATGAAACCCTGGGCGCCGACCGTGTCATGTACTTTATCGACTCCCGTCAGCACCAGCACCTGATGCAGGCCTGGACCATCACCCGCAAGGCGGGCTATGTGCCGGACTCCGTGCCCCTCGAGCACCACGCCTTCGGCATGATGCTGGGCAAGGATGGCCGTCCCTACAAGACCCGTTCCGGTGGCACCGTCAAGCTGGTCGACCTGCTGAACGAAGCCGAGGAGCGCGCCGCCGCCCTGCTGGAGAGCCGCAACAGCGATCTCTCCGCCGAGGAGAAGGCCGAGGTGGTCCACGCCATCGCCATGGGTGCGGTCAAGTATGCGGATCTCTCCAAGAACCGCACCACCGACTACATCTTCGACTGGGATCTGATGCTGTCGTTTGAAGGCAACACAGCCCCTTACCTGCAGTACGCCTACACCCGGATCCAGTCCATCTTCCGCAAGGCCGGCATCAATGCCGAGACCCTGACCGGCAAGGTGATCCTGAGCGAAGAGGCGGAAGAGGTGCTGGCCCAGAAGCTGATCCAGTTCTCCGACGCAGTCAACGGCGTGGCGGACAAGGGCATGCCGCACCTGCTCTGTACCTATCTGTACGAGCTGTCCGGCAACTTTATGACCTTCTACGAAGCCTGCCCGATCAACAAGGATGGCGTCGACGAGGCCACTCGCCAGAGCCGTCTGCTGCTGTGCGCCGCCACCGCCAAGGTGCTGAAACTGGGCCTCGGCGTACTGGGCATCCACACCCTGGAGCGCATGTAATAGATGGCAACCCGGGATTATGTCGGCAACCGCCCGCGACGTCGGGCGGGTGGTCGCAACACCAGGAAAGCGGCGCCTCGCCGCTTTCCTGTTATCCCGGCCCTGCTGGCCGGTGCACTGCTGGCGGGTTTTGGTGCCTTCCTCTACATGATCAATGGCAAGGGCAACGATGCCCCCACCATCGAAGAGCAGGTGAAGGCCAACAAGCCCAAGGCCCAGAACAACGGCCTGCCCCAGGAGAAGTGGAGCTACATCGAACGGCTGGAGAACAAGCAGGTTGATGTGATCGAACCGCCGCCCCAACCGGGTGTGCCGCCACCTCCAGCACCGACCGTCACCCTGCAGCCGGATAAATTGCCACAACCGGTACCGACCAATATTCCCCAGCCGGGAACGCCACTCGGCCAGCAACCCTATCCGTCCAACCCGGCCACGGGGGCACCGGTCGCCAGCGCCCAGGAGCAGGTGATCGACCGTAAGGCCGAGCGGGAACGGATGGAACGTGAAATCCGTGCCGAGCTGGAGCGGGAACGTGCCGAGGCCGCCAAGGCCAAGGCGGCCCAGACTGCCGCCGCCGACAGCGGTCGCTACATGATGCAGTGTGCAGCCCTGCGCTCGCAGGATTCTGCCGAGTCGCTCAAGGCGCGCATCGCCTTCACTGCCGGGCTCTCCTCCAGCCTGCAGGTGATCAACGGTGCCAACGGCACCGTCTACAAGGTGATGGTGGGCCCCTTCAACGGCAAGGCGGCCGCCGATGCGGCCAACCGCAAGCTGCAAAGCTCGGGCATCAGCGGCTGCATTCCCAAGAAAGGGTAAGTGTCTCCTGACAGCGAGGGGCCGGGTTGCAAAACCCGGCCCCTCTTTTTCATGCCTGCCTTGCCCCCAGCCAACTGGCGCCCTGCGACGGGCGGGGTTGAAAAGCCCGGGTGCCGTCCCCATTTCTGCTCTCATGCACACTCAGGCCGTCATTCGGCTCAAGCGAGGTAAGTAAAGTGACTACCATAGTTTCAGTTCGCCGCAACGGTCAGGTCGTCATCGGTGGCGATGGCCAGGTTTCTCTTGGCAACACCGTCATGAAGGGCAATGCCCGCAAGGTTCACCGTCTCTATAACGGCAAAGTGCTGGCAGGTTTCGCCGGCGGTACTGCCGATGCCTTCACCCTGCTCGAGCGTTTCGAAGCCAAGCTGCAGGCCCACCAGGGCAACCTGGAACGCGCCGCCGTGGCGCTGGCAAAAGACTGGCGCACCGATCGCGCCCTGCGCCGCCTCGAGGCCTTGCTGGCCGTCGCCGACGAGCACAAATCCTTCATCATCACCGGCAACGGTGACGTGGTGCAGCCGGAGCACGATCTCATCGCCATCGGCTCGGGCGGCAACTTCGCCCAGTCCGCTGCCATCGCCCTGCTGGAAAACACAGATCTGGATGCCAAGACCATTGTCGAGAAATCCCTCAAGATTGCGGGCGACATCTGCGTCTTCACCAACGGCAACCACACCATCGAAGTGCTGGACTATAGCGACAAGTAAGTCAGCCACCCCATTTTCCAAGGGGCGGGCCCTGCCTGTCCCGGATACAGGAACACCATCATGTCCGAGATGACCCCGAGAGAAATCGTCCACGAACTGGATCGCCACATCATTGGTCAGGCCGACGCCAAGCGCGCGGTGGCCGTCGCTCTGCGCAACCGCTGGCGCCGCATGCAGCTCAATGAAGAGATGCGCCACGAGGTAACCCCGAAGAACATCCTGATGATTGGCCCGACCGGCGTCGGCAAGACCGAGATCGCCCGTCGCCTGGCCAAGCAGGCCAACGCCCCCTTCATCAAGGTCGAAGCGACCAAGTTCACCGAAGTGGGTTATGTGGGCAAGGAGGTGGACAGCATCATCCGCGATCTGACCGATGTCGCCATCAAGCTGGTGCGCGAGACCGAGATGGAGAAGATGAAATACCGCGCCGAAGAGGCCGCCGAAGAGCGCATCCTCGACGCCCTGCTGCCCAACCCGCGCAACACCTGGGGCGAGGAAGAGAAGGCCGACAACTCCAACACCCGCCAGATCTTCCGCAAGAAGCTGCGCGAAGGCCAGCTGGATGACAAGGAGATCGAGCTGGATCTGGCCGCCTCCCCGATGGGCGTCGAGATCATGACCCCGCCGGGCATGGAAGAGATGGCCAACCAGCTGCAGGGGCTGTTCCAGAACCTGGGTCAGAACCAGAAGAAAAAGCGCAAGATCAAGGTCAAAGAGGCCATGAAGGTGCTGATCGAAGAGGAAGCGGCCAAGCTGGTCAACCCGGAAGAGTTGAAGCAGAAGGCCATCGCCGCAGTCGAGAACAACGGCATCGTCTTCCTCGACGAGATCGACAAGATCTGCAAGCGCGGCGAGAGCTCAGGCCCGGATGTCTCCCGTGAAGGGGTCCAGCGCGACCTGCTGCCCCTGGTCGAGGGTTGCACCGTCAACACCAAGCACGGCATGGTCAAGACCGATCACATCCTGTTTGTCGCCTCCGGCGCCTTCCAGATCGCCAAGCCGTCCGATCTCATCCCCGAGCTGCAGGGCCGTCTGCCGATCCGGGTCGAGCTGACCGCGCTGACCACCGAAGACTTCGAGCGGATCCTGACCGAGCCGAACGCCTCCCTGACCGATCAGTACCAGGCGCTGATGGCCACCGAAGGGGTCAAGATCGAGTTCACCAAAGATGGCATCCGCCGTCTGGCCGAAGCGGCCTGGCAGGTCAACGAGCGCACCGAGAATATCGGCGCCCGTCGTCTGCACACCGTGATGGAGCGCCTGATGGAAGACATCTCCTACGACGCCTCCGAGAAGTCCGGTCAGACCTTCGTCATCGACACCGACTACGTCAATGCCCACCTCGGCAAGCTGATTGAAGACGAGGATCTGAGCCGCTTTATCCTGTAAGGCCCGCGCCTCAGGTTTTCCAAACGCCTCCCTTTGCGGAGGCGTTTTTATTTTCTTTCCCTCCCCATTCCTGCTCAAAAAAAGCGCTTTCCTCTTTTACCACCTTGATTTATACATACGTATAAGAATCATGCAAAATCTGTATACCATGGAGAGGGCACCATGCACCCGACCCGCCAGAAACTGCTCGACACCGGCCTTGAGATTGCCACCGACAAGGGGCTGCGCGGCCTCACGGTGCGCGAGCTGGCGGCCGCCGCTGGGGTGAACCTCGGCTCCTTTGTCTACCACTTCGGCAACCGCGACGCCTTTATCGACGAGCTGGTGGAGCTCTGGTACGCCCCCCTCTACGACGAACTCAAGGCTGTGGCCGCCCGCGGCGCCTACCCCGATGCCCTCACCCAGTTCGAGGCCACCATGCAGGCGCTGATCGCCCTGGTTGGGCGCCAGCGTGGCTTCATCAACCACCTGTTCGGCGATGCCCTAGCAGGGGAAGGCGCCGCCCAGCGCTTCCTGCTCAGCCTGCCGCGCCGCCACCCCCTGCTGCTGCTCGAGCAAGTGCAGCGGGCTCAGGCCGAAGGTTCGCTGGTGGCGGGCAACCCGGTGCAGCTGATGATCTTCATCATGGGGGCGGTCGGCCTGCCCCTGGTGATCGCCGGTGGCGGGCGCCAACTCGGCTGGCTGCCCGAGCAGGCTGCCCCCTTCCTCGCCCAAATCGACAACCCCGAGGCCGCCCAGCAGCGGCTGGTCTGGGCCCTGCGCGGCCTGCGCCGTCCCCAAGGAGAACCCCTATGAAGCAACGCATCGCGCTTGTGGCCCTCGTACTGGCCCTGATCGGTGGTTATCTCTGGTGGCAGGGACGCCCCGCCGACGGCTCCGTCCTCTACGGCAACGTCGACATCCGCGACGTGAACCTAGCGTTTCGGGTCGGCGGCCGGGTCAGCGAGGTGCTGGTGGACGAGGGGGACGCGGTGCAGGCCGGCCAGTTGCTGGCTCGCCTCGACCCGGCGCCGCTGATCCATAACCGCGACAGCGCACGGGCCAATCTGGCCGCGCTCACCGCCGCCAACGCCTTGATGCACAAAGGGTATCGCAGCGAGGAGACGGACCGCGCCCGGGCGTCCCTCAGCGCCGCCGAGGCCGCAGCCCTGGAGGCCGACAAGCAGTGGCGCCGCCAGAGCGCCCTGGCCGCCACCGGCGCCATCTCTCGCGGCCAGCTCGACACCGCCCGCTCCCAGCGGGATCAGACCCGGGCCCAGGTACGCGCCGCCCGCGAGCAGCTGGCCCAGCTCGAGACCGGCTACCGCCCCGAGGAGATCGCCCAGTCCGATGCCCAGCTGCAAGGGGCCAAGGCAACGCTTGCCAGCGCCGAGCTGGCCCTGGCGGATGCAGCCCTGACCGCCCCGAGCGATGGCATCATCCTCACCCGCGCCGTCGAGACGGGCAGCATGGTGCAGGCCGGCGCCACCGCCTTCAACATGTCACTCACCACCCCGGTCTGGGTACGCGCCTACGTCGAGGAGCCCTGGCTCGGCCACTTCCCGAGCGGTGCCAGGGTGCAGCTCACCACCGACTCGCGACCGGACCAGCCCTATCAGGGGGTGGTGGGTTTCGTGTCGCCCAGCGCCGAGTTCACGCCCAAATCGGTAGAGACGCCGGACCTGCGTACCCACCTGGTCTATCGGCTGCGCATCGTGGTACAGGATCCGGACCCGGCCCTGCGCCAGGGGATGCCGGTCACCGTCAGGCTGGCCCCATGAGCGCCGCCATCCGGCTCGACGGGCTGACCAAGCGCTTTGGCGAGCGCGTGGCGCTGGATGCTATCTCGGCCACCATACCGAGCGGCGGCATCACGGGGCTGGTGGGGCCGGACGGGGCGGGCAAGAGCACCCTGCTGCGCCTGCTCGCCGGCCTGCTGGTGCCGGAGGCCGGGCAGAGCCGGGTGCTCGGGCTCGATCCGGTGCAGGAAGGCGATGCCTTGCGCCAGCGCCTCGGCTACATGCCCCAGCAGTTCGGCCTGTATGAAGATCTCAGCGTGCTGGAGAACCTCACCCTCTACGCCGACTTGCGCGGCGTGGTGGAGCCCGAGCGCAGCCCGACGTTTGCCCGGCTGCTCGCCTTCACCGATCTCGCCCGCTTCACCGCCCGCCCGGCGGGCAAGCTGTCGGGGGGGATGAAGCAGAAACTCGGGCTCGCCTGCGCCCTGCTCGGCCAGCCCGAGGTGCTGCTGCTCGACGAACCCGGGGTCGGGGTCGACCCCATCAGCCGCCGCGCCCTGTGGAAGATGGTGCGCGAACTCGCCCAGGGGGGCATGACGGTGCTCTGGAGCACCGCGTATCTGGATGAGGCGGAGCTGTGCGATCACGTGCTGCTGATGGCGGACGGCGCGGTACGCACCAGCGGTACCCCGGCGGATCTGATGGGGGCCATGGCGAGCCGCTGCTGGCTGCTGGAGGCGGGCAACCTGGACGGGCGGGCCCGGCGCGCCCTGCTGCGCCGGGCCCTGGCCCACCCGGCCGTGATGGACGGCGCCGTGGCCGGGGAGCGGGTGCGCCTCTTGCTGCGCCCCGATGCAGCGCCGCCTCCCCTCGGCGAGCTGGGGCTGAGCGAGGGGGCCTTCGCACCGACCCCGGCCCGGCTGGAGGATGCCTTCATCGATCTGCTCGGCGGCGGGCCGGGGGGGGAGTCGAGCCTGGCCGCCACCATGACCGAGGCCGAGCTGCCGGAGGGGGTCTCCCCCGAGGCGGTGATCGAGGCGCGCCGCCTCACCAAGCGCTTCGGGGACTTTGCCGCCACCGACGACGTCACCTTTGCGGTGCGCCGGGGCGAGATCTTCGGCCTGCTCGGCCCCAACGGGGCGGGCAAGTCCACCACCTTCAAGATGGAGTGCGGCCTGCTGCGCCCAAGTGACGGCCAGGCCCTTGTGACTGGCATCGATCTCGCCCACAGCCCGTCGGCGGCGCGCCAGCGCCTCGGCTACATGGCTCAGAAGTTCTCCCTCTACAAGCAGCTCACCGTGGCCCAGAACCTGTCGTTCTTCGCCGGCATCTACGGCCTGTTTGGCCGCACCCAGCAGGCGCGCATCGACGCCATGGTGGAGGCCTTCGCTCTCGGCCCCTGGCTGAACCAGCAGGCCGAGGCCCTGCCGCTTGGGCTGCGCCAGCGTTTATCGCTCGCCTGCGCCCTGCTGCACGCGCCGCCACTGCTGTTTCTCGACGAACCCACCTCGGGTGTCGACCCGGTCACCCGGCGCGAGTTCTGGTCTCACATCAACGCCCTGGCCGATCACGGGGTGACCGTGCTGGTCACCACCCACTTCATGGACGAGGCGGAGTATTGCGACCGTATCGCCCTCATCTACCGCGGCAAGCTGCTGGCCCTCGGCACCCCGGACGAGCTCAAGGGGCAGGCGGCGCAGGCCATGCCCGTCAATTCGTCACAAACCATGGCCTTACCCACCACCTCTTTGCCCACCATGGAAGAGGCCTTTATCACCCTGGTCGAGCGGGCCAGCGAGGAGGACGCATGAGCATCAGCCGCCGCCGTCTGCTGGCCCTGTGCCGCAAGGAGTCGCTGCAGATCGTGCGCGACCCGAGCAGCATACTGGTCGCCTTCATCATGCCGGTGATGCTGCTGGTGGTGATGGGGTACGCCATCAACCTGGACGTGGACCACCTGCGCCTCGGGGTGTGGCGCGCCGACGGCGGGGCGCCGGCGATCCGCTTCGAGCAGGCCCTGCGCGGCTCGACCGCGCTGGAGGTGCACGGGGGCGCGAGCAAGGAGGCGCTGCTGGGGAGCCTGGAGCGCGGCGAGATCCGGGGGCTCCTGGTGATCGACGAGGGCTTCTCCCGCGCCCTGGCGGGCCAGGGGGGCAGCGCGCCGCGCATCGCCCTGCTCACCGACGGCTCCGAGCCCAATACGGCTAACTTCGTCACCAACTATGTGCAGGGGATCTGGCAGGGCTGGCTTCTCACTGAGGGCAAGCCCCAGAGCCAGCCGGTGGAGCTGCGCACCCGCGCCTGGTTCAACCCGGCGCTGGTGAGCCGCAACTTCCTGGTGCCGGGCTCCATTGCCGTCGTGATGACCATCATCGGCGCTCTGCTCACCTCCCTGGTGGTGGCCCGGGAGTGGGAACGCGGCACCATGGAGGCCCTGCTCGCCACCCCGGTGACCAAGGCCGAGCTGCTGCTCTCCAAGCTCATCCCCTACTACGGGCTTGGCATCGCCGCCATGTTCATCTGCCTGCTCTTCTCGGTGGCTGTGATGGGGGTGCCCTGGCGCGGCTCCCTGGCCGTCCTGTTCCTGGTCACCAGCCTGTTTCTTGGCAGCGCCCTGGGGCTTGGGCTGTTTCTCTCCACCGTGATGCGCAGCCAGTTCAACGCCGCCCAGGCGGCCCTGACGGCGGCCTTCCTGCCGGCCATGATGCTCTCGGGCTTCGTGTTCGAGATCGCCAGCATGCCGCCGTTGCTGCGGGCCATCACCCACCTCATTCCGGCCCGCTACTTCGCGAGCTCCCTGCAGACCCTCTATCAGGCGGGCAACGTGATCTCGATCCTGCTGGTCAACGCCCTCTGTCTGTTGCTGCTGGCCGCGTTCTGGCTGGCCCTCACCGCCCGCAAGACGCGGCGAACCCTGGAGTAAGCATGCTGACTCGACTCTGGTGGCTGGTGCGAAAAGAGCTCTCCATCCTGCTGGGCAACACCCAGGGGCGCTTCCTGCTGATCATGCCGGTGCTGCTGCAGACCGCCCTCTTCCCGTTCGCCGCCACCCTGGAGGTGACCGGCAACACCCTGGCCGTCTACAACCAGGACGGCGGCGCCGAGAGCCGCGAGCTGCTGGAGCGCCTCACTCATATGCCCGCCTTCACCACAGTGCTGCCGGTAGCGGGCGATGCCGGCGTGACGGCGGCGATCACCGAGCAGCAGGCCCTGCTGGCGCTGGTCATCCCCCCCGACTTCTCGCGCCGGCTGGCACGTGGGCAGAGCGCGCCGCTGCAGCTCATCGTCGACGGGCGTCGCTCCAACGGTGGCCAGGTGGCGGCAGGCTACATCAGCCAGGTGATCGCCCGCTGGCAGAGCGAGGGACGCGGCGCCCCCGAGCTGCTGGTGCGCCACCTCTACAACCCCAACATCGAATTTCGCTGGCACGTGCTCCCCTCTCTGGTGGCCATCATCACCACCATCGGCTGCCTCATCGTCACCGCCCTGTCGGTGGCGCGCGAACGGGAAGAGGGCACCTTCGACCAGCTGCTGGTCTCCCCCCTCACCCCGGGCTGGATCATGGCGGGCAAGGCGGTGCCCGGCATCCTGGTGGCGGTGGGGCAGGGCACCATAGTCGCGCTGGCGGCCCGCTTCGTCTACGCGGTGCCGTTTTCCGGCAGCCTGACCCTGCTGCTGGCCGGCATGATCTGCTACGGCCTAGCGCTGGCCGGCATCGGGCTCTTCATCTCGTCCCTGTGCTCGACCCAGCAGCAGGCGTTTCTCGGGGTCTTCTGCTTCATGGTGCCCGCGGTGATCCTCTCGGGCTATGTCTCGCCGGTGGAGAACATGCCGCAAGTGTTCCAGTGGCTCGCCGCCATCGATCCCCTGACCCACTTCATCGTGCTGCTCAAGGGGGTCTTCCTCAAGGGGCTCGGCTGGTCGGCGGCCTGGCCGCTCCTGTGGCCGCTCATCGCCATCGGCGGCGTCAGCCTCTCCTTGGCACTCGCCCTGTTTCGCCGCCATATCGCGTGAGCAGGTCCCACAATCCCGTATTCAGGGGCTTGACGCAAAGCGCCGCCCCTGCCCGTCGAACACAAAATTTTTTATCTTTTTCGTCAGATAGATATCCCCAATACACCCCTTCCAGGCCGTGCCGAACCATGTTCTGAATGCTCCATCCATATACCTATTTATGTATATGATTGAATTTCCTCCAATTACCCCTGACGAGATATATAAATGGACACTTGATTTGCATCAATTGTCCGCTCCCTCCGACTGGGTAGCCTAGCCTCAGAATGTCGTTTTATTACTCCAAACTAGAGGCAATTATGAGCAAAGTCAGACTGGTCGTTGTCGGCAACGGCATGGTGGGGCACCGCTTCATCGAAGAGCTGATCGAACGGGCCGACCCGGGCCGCTACGAGATCACCGTCTTCGGTGCAGAACCCCGTCCCGCCTACGATCGCGTCCATCTCTCCTCCTACTTCTCCCACCACACCAGCGAAGATCTCTCCCTCGTCAAACCCGGTTTCTACGACAAGCACGGCATCCGGTTGCTGCTCGGCGAGGCGGTGAAAAAAATCGACAAAGCGGCCCGCGAGGTGCACTCCAACAAGGGCACTGTGGTCGGTTACGACAAGCTGGTGCTGGCCACCGGCTCCTACCCCTGGGTGCCGCCCATCCAGGGCAGTCAGCACCACGAGTGCTTCGTCTATCGCACCATCGAGGATCTGAAGGCCATCCGCAGCGCCGCCAAGAGCGGCAAGAGCGGGGTGGTGATCGGGGGCGGCCTGCTTGGCCTCGAAGCGGCCGGTGCCCTCAAGGCATTGGGTCTCGAGACCCATGTGGTGGAGTTTGCCCCTGTGCTGATGGCCGAGCAGCTCGACGGTCAGGGCGGCCAGCTGCTGCGCCGCAAGATTGAATCCATGGGCGTGCAGGTGCACACCAGCAAGAGCACCAGCGAGATCCTGATGCATGGCGGTGAGCAGGCTAAACACCGCCTCGCCTTTGCCGACGGCAGCCAGCTGGAAGTGGACGTGGTGGTCTTCTCTACCGGCATCCGCCCGCAGGATACCCTCGGTCGCTACGGCGATCTGGCCATCGCCGAGCGCGGCGGTATCGTCATCGACGATCACTGCCTCACCTCCGACCCCGACATCTATGCAATCGGCGAGTGCGCCGCCTGGCAGGGTCGCTTCTTCGGGCTGGTGGCGCCGGGCTACAAGATGGCCCAGATCACCGTCGACCATCTGCTTGGCGGCGACAGTCGCTTCGAAGGGGCGGACATGAGCGCCAAGCTCAAGCTGCTCGGCGTCTCCGTCGGCTCCATCGGCGATGCCCATGGCCGCACTCCGGGCAGCCACAGCTATGTGTTCCAGGACGATCAAGCCGGCGTCTACAAGAAGATAGTGGTGAGCGAGGACAACAGCCGATTGCTCGGCGCCGTGCTGGTGGGTGACGTGGAGGATTACGGCAACCTGCTGCAGATGATGCTGGGCGCCCTGCCGCTGCCGAGCCACCCGGACACCCTGATCCTGCCCGCTTACGCCGGTGCCAAGCCGACCCTGGGGGTGGATGCCCTGCCCGAAAGCGCCCAGATCTGCTCCTGCTTCGATGTCTCCAAAGGCGACATCGCCAAGGCGGTGGCCGAGGGTCACACCACCCTGGCCGCCATCAAGCAGCACACCAAGGCCGGTACCGGCTGTGGCGGCTGCGTGCCGCTCATCAGCCAGGTGCTCAACGCCGAGCTGGTGAAGCAGGGCATCGAGGTCAACAACCACCTCTGCGCCCACTTCCCCCACTCCCGTCAGGAGCTGTTCCATCTGGTCAAGGTGGAGGGGATCAAGAGCTTCGACGAGCTGCTGGCCAAGCATGGTCAGGGTCATGGCTGCGAGGTGTGCAAACCGACCGTCGGCTCCATCCTCGCCTCCTGCTGGAACGAGTACGTGCTGAGCCCGCTCAACACCCAACTGCAGGACACCAACGACATCTTCCTCGGCAACATGCAAAAGGACGGGACCTACTCCGTCATCCCGCGCATGGCCGGTGGCGAGGTGACCCCGGAAAGGCTGTTGGTGGTGGCCGAAGTGGCCCGCGACTACAAGCTCTACACCAAGATCACCGGCGCCCAGCGCATCGGCCTGTTCGGGGCTCAGAAGGATGATCTGCCCGCCATCTGGCGCAAGCTGCTGGCGGCGGGCTTCGAGACCGGTCAGGCCTATGCCAAGGCGCTGCGCATGGCCAAGACCTGCGTCGGCAGCACCTGGTGCCGCTTCGGCGTGCAGGACAGCGTCGGCCTCGGGGTCTTCCTCGAGAACCGCTACAAGGGCATTCGCACCCCCCACAAGATGAAGTTCGGTGTCTCCGGCTGTACCCGCGAATGTGCGGAAGCCCAGGGCAAGGATGTCGGCATCATCGCCACCGACGCGGGCTGGAACCTCTATGTGGGCGGCAACGGCGGCATGAAGCCGCGCCACGCCGATCTGCTTGCTTCTGACCTCGACCGCGAGACCCTGATCAAGCTGATCGACCGCTTTATGATGTTTTACGTCACCAGCGCCGACAAACTGCAGCGCACCTCGGTCTGGCTCGGCAACCTGGAAGGGGGCGTCGACTACCTGCGCGAGGTGATCGTCGACGACAAGCTGGGGCTGGCCGACACCCTGGAGCGCGATATCCAGCGCCTTATCGACAGCTACGAGTGCGAATGGTCGCGCACCCTCAACGAAGAGCAGGCGTTGCAGCGCTTCAGCCACTTCATCAACAGCGACAAGCGCGACCCGGACGTCCAGTTCGTCAGCGAGCGTGACCAGCATCGACCGGCCACCCCGGCCGAGCGCATCCCCGTCTACCAGATCGAGGTGGAGACAAAATGATGAAATTAGCCTGCCAACTCAATGACATACTCCCTGGCACCGGTGTATGTGCCCTGCTGGAAGGTCGCCAGCACCTGTCTGTTCCGCTCGATGTGGAGGTTCAATCATGAAACTTGCCTGCCAACTCAACGACATACTCCCTGGAACCGGCGTCTGCGCCCTGCTGGAAGGTCGCCAGATCGCCCTGTTCCGTCCGAGCGCAGCGGCCGAGGTGTTCGCCATCGACAACCGGGATCCCTTCTTCGCCGCCAACGTGCTGTCACGAGGCCTTATCTGTGAACACGACGGCGAGCTCTGGGTGGCCAGTCCGCTCAAAAAGCAGCGTTTTCGCCTGAGCGATGGCCACTGTTTCGACAACCCGGCCATGTCGGTACAGAGCTATCCCGTCGAAGTGCGCGACCAGCAGGTCTGGGTCGCCGTCTAAACCCGATTTCACTCTCTTTCGGGCTGCCTGAGGGCAGCCCTTTCAAGGACTCAAAAGATGTACACGGAAACGATCAACAAGTGCGCCGCCAACGCGGCCCGCATCAACCGCTTCGAGCGCAGCGACAAGCTCGGCTTCTGGCTCAGCTCCGCCATGGCGGGGGCCTATGTGGGCCTGGGCATCATCCTCATCTTCACCCTCGGCAACCTGGTGGAGCCCACCGTGCGACCGCTGGTGATGGGGGCCACCTTCGGCATCGCCCTGACCCTGGTGATCATCGCCGGCTCCGAGCTCTACACCGGTCACACCATGTTCCTCACCTTCGGGGTGAAGACGGGCAAGATCACCATGGGTGACCTGCTGCGCATCCTGCCGCAGACCTGGGCGGGCAACCTTCTCGGCTCCATCGCGGTGGCGCTGATCTACTCCTACGGCGGCAGCCTGCTGCCGGATGCGGGCAGCCTGGCCCACAAGGTGGCGCTGGCCAAGACCCAGGCACCGGCCCTGACCCTGTTCATGAAAGGGATCCTCTGCAACTGGCTGGTCTGCCTCGCCATCTGGATGGCTCTGCGCACCGAAGGGGCCGCCCGCTTCATCGCCATCTGGTGGTGCCTGCTGGCCTTCATCGCCTCCGGCTACGAGCACTCGGTTGCCAACATGACCCTGTTCGCCCTCTCCTGGTTCGGCGCCCACTCCGAGGCCTACACCCTGGGCGGCATCGGCCATAACCTGCTGTGGGTGACCCTGGGCAACACAGTCTCCGGCGCCCTCTTCATGGGTCTGGGCTACTGGTATGCCACCCCCAAGGCTGAACGCCCGGTCGCGGTGAGCGACGCCGCCAGCACCGCCAGCCAGACCCGAACCGCCTGATCAGGAGGCCCCATGGACTACTTGCCCATCTTCTGCCGACTCGACAACAAACCTGTGCTGCTGGTCGGCGGCGGCGAGGTAGCGGAGCGCAAGGCGCGCCTGCTGCTGGATGCCGGTGCCCACCTCACGGTCGTGGCCCCCGAGCTCGACCCCGAGCTGGCTGAACTGGCTGCCAACGGCAGCATCGAGTGGCTGGCCGCCGAGTTTACGCCGGCGCAACTGACGGGCAAGTGGCTGGTAGTGGCCGCCACCGATCGGCGCGAGGTGAACGCCCTGGTCTACCAGAGCGCGAATCAGGCGCGGATCTTTGCCAACGTGGTGGATGATCCCAAGCGCTCCAGCTTCATCATGCCGTCCATCATCGACCGCTCGCCGCTGATGGTGGCCATCTCCTCCGGCGGCAAGGCGCCGGTGCTGGCCCGGCTGCTTCGGGAGAAACTCGAAGCCTTGCTGCCCCAGCATCTGGGGGCCGTGGCGGCCTTTGCCGGCAGCCTGCGGGATCGGGTCAAGGCGCGCTTCGCCACCATGGGGGAGCGGCGCCGCTTCTGGGAGCGGCTGCTGGGGACAGATCGGCTCGGTCAGGCGCTGGCTCGCGGCGATCACGCCTCTGCCCACCAGCTGGCCGATACCCTGTTTGCCAAGGAGAACAAGGCTCACGGCGAGGTGGTGCTGGTCGGTGCCGGCCCCGGGGATCCGGGTCTGCTCACCCTGCACGCCCTGCGCCAGATGCAGCAGGCGGACGTGGTGGTCTATGACCGCCTGGTCTCCGACGAGGTGATGGCGCTGGTGCGCCGGGATGCCAGGCGCATCTTCGTCGGCAAGCAGGCGGGCAACCACTGCGTGCCCCAGGAGGGGATCAACCAGCTTTTGCTGGAGGAGGCGAAGAAGGGGCAGCGGGTGGTGCGGCTGAAGGGGGGCGACCCCTTCATCTTCGGCCGTGGCGGCGAGGAGCTGGAGACGCTTGTTGGTACTGGCATTGGCTTTCAGGTGGTACCGGGGATCACGGCGGCCAGCGGCTGCGCCGCCTATGCCGGCATTCCCCTCACCCACCGCGACCATGCCCAGAGCGTCCGCTTCGTCACCGCCCACGGCAAGGGCGGGGCACAGGATCTCGACTGGCCGTTGCTGGCAAAAGACAGGCAGACCCTGGTGTTCTACATGGGGCTTTCATCCTGTGCCACCATCCGCGAGCAGCTGCTGGCCCACGGCAAGGGAGGCGATACCCCGGTGGCGCTGATCGAGCGCGGCACCCAGCCGAGCCAGCGGGTCATTCGCGGCACCCTGGAGCAGCTCCCCGAGCTGGCAGTGGGCGTCGAGAGCCCTGCCCTGATCATGGTGGGCTCGGTGGTGACCCTGGCCGAGCAACTTGCCTGGTTTGGACAAGGCCAACAAGCACTCTCCCGCCAGGCTCTCGCCTGAGCGGTCTTGACATGTGAGTCATGAGGCCACCGCAAGGTGGCCTCATTTTTATCCAGCCATCACTAAATCCCGGTCATAACCTGTTGTTTTAAGTCTGGTATCCTATGGGCATTCGGCCTATCGGCCACCAGCTCAGGAATTTTTTCATGTCTCTGCCCCTCAAAAACAGCGCCAAGCAGCGCGCGGAAGACAGATCCCGCATTCTCACCCTGCTGCTGGGCGACGATGCCCTCACCGACAGTCTGATCGACCCCCAGCTTGAACAGGATGCGGGTCAGCGCGACCAGACCAGCCAGCTGAGCGGGCTGGTCAACGGCCTGCCCGCCGCCGACATCGCCGATGCCCTCGAATCCCTGCCTCCCGATGAACGCCACGCCCTCTGGCATCTGGTGAGCGAAGACAAACGCGGCCAAGTGCTGGTCGAGGCATCGGAGACGGTGTGGGAGAGCCTCATCAGCGGCATGAGCGACCGCGAGCTGCTGCATGCCCTGCGCTCCCTCGACATCGACGATCAGATCTATCTGGGCCAGTACCTGCCGCGCAACCTGATGGGACGGCTGCTCACCTCCATGGCGCCCGTCGATCGGGATCGGGTGCGCGAGGTGATCCGCTACGGCAAGCACACGGTCGGTGCCATGATGGACTTCGAGCTCATCACGGTGCGCCCCGACGTGAGCCTCGCTACGGTGCAGCGCTTCTTGCGGCTGCGGGGCAAGATCCCCGCCAACACCGACAAGCTGTTTGTCATCGATCGGCGAAACCACCTGCTCGGCGAACTGGCCCTCACCACTGTGCTGCTGCACAAACCCGCCACCCTGGTGAGCGAGGTGATGGAGCAGGATCCCATCACCTTTGATCCCGAAGACAACGACGAGGCGGCGGCCCGTACTTTCGAGCGGGATGACCTGCTTTCTGCCGCCGTGGTGGATGCCAAGGGCAAGCTGATGGGCCGCCTCACTGTCGAGGAGATTGTGGATGTGGTCTATGAGGAGAGCGACACCGATCTGCGCCGCATGGGGGGGATCAGCGAGGAGGAGGATGTGTTCGCACCGGTCGCCAAGGCGGTGAAGACCCGCTGGGCCTGGCTCGCCCTCAACCTCTGCACCGCCTTCGTGGCGTCGCGGGTGATCGGCCTGTTCGAGCACACCATCTCGCAACTGGTGGCGCTGGCGGCCCTGATGCCCATCGTCGCCGGGATCGGTGGCAACACAGGCAACCAGACCATCACCATGATAGTGCGGGCGCTGGCGCTGCAGCACATTCAGGCGGGCAACCTCTCCTTCCTGCTGTTGCGGGAGCTGGGGGTGGCCTCCATCAACGGTCTGGTGTGGGGCGGCATCATGGGGGTCGTCACCTTTCTGCTCTATCAGGATGCGGCGCTGGGCGCCGTGATGACCCTCGCCATGGTGCTGAACCTGCTGGTGGCGGCGCTGATGGGAGTCATCATCCCCATGACCATGAGCCGGCTGGGACGCGATCCGGCGGTGGGGGCCAGCGTGATGATCACCGCCATCACCGACACCGGCGGCTTCTTCATCTTTCTGGGGCTGGCCACCCTGTTCCTGCTGTAAACAAGAAGGGAGCCGGCGGCTCCCTTCTTTGTCATGCTCATCCTGAATACTCGATCTGCTACGACAAGCTCTGCTCAGGGTCTGGCGTTGCGCCCCTGCTGCCACCCCTTGCCGAGGGCACGACCGATGGGCACCACCGGGGCCAGCCGGACGCTGTCGACAGCCCGGGCACCATGACCCCGCTTGAACAACAGCACCAGGCGCACCACTTTCTCCTTCGGACAGCCGAGCCAGAGCGCCCAGTGCGGCCCCTTGTGATGAAGCCAGAGTCCGTAAAACCAGGTCATCCGGTTTCCCTTGATAAAACGGGTGATGGAGGATTCAGGTGCCGGTACGCAGCGCTTCGAATCCCATGGCGTGTTCGATGCCATATGCCACTCCTCCTTGACTGACAGGTCACTCAGGTACGTCGACTCATCCCCTGGCAACGTCCTGCCTTGCTTCGAGTGAGATCAGGATGACCCTGGCCTATGTGCCGGCCGGCCCTGCAACACTCCCCTTCTATCCCGTGAAGGTCTGTTTGCGGTTGTCATTGTGCGGCGCTCGCCCCGTGGGGCGGAGCAGCCAGACCCTGGCGGCCTGACCCTGATCTGAGCATATATCCGAAACGGGCGGTTTGCGGGCTGGCGCGGGAGACAAAAAGGGCGAGGTTCAGGATCTGCTTGAATTGGCAGGAAAGAGGCGCAGAAACGACACGGCCTCCCGAAGGAGGCCGTGTGGCGAGAGAGGAGATTACATCCAGTCGGCGTTGCGGATCACCCCGACCGCCAGCCCCTCGATGGTGAGATGCTGGCTGGCAAGATCCACTTCGATGGGGGAGAGCTCTTCGTTCTCCGGCAGCAGCCATACCTGGCTGCCCTTGCGCTGGAAGCGTTTGACGGTGACATCCTCGTCAAGCCGCGCCACCACCACCTGGCCGTTGCGTACCTCCTGGGTCTTGTGCACCGCCAGCAGGTCGCCATCCAGGATGCCGATGTTCTTCATGCTCATCCCCTGCACCCGCAGCAGGAAGTCGGCGCGCGGGTGGAACAGGGCGGGATCGACCTGATAATGGCTCTCGATATGCTCCTGGGCCAGGATGGGTTCACCGGCAGCCACCTTGCCGATCAGCGGCAGGCCGCTCTCTTCCAGCGCCTCTTCCTCTTCGAGCAGCAGACGGATGCCGCGGGACGTGCCCGGCATGATCTCGATGACCCCTTTTTTGGCCAGGGCCTTCAGATGTTCCTCGGCCGCATTGGCCGACTTGAAACCAAGCTTCTGGGCAATCTCGGCACGAGTCGGCGGCATGCCGGTCTCGTTCATGTTCACCTTGATCAGCTCCAGCACTTCGGCCTGGCGGGGGGTAAGGGGTTTCATAGAATTGGCACCTGTCTTTTTATACAGCACACTGGCAGTATATACAGTGCAGTGGCCAAGGCAAGGCGCAGCTGACATTTGTCGCAACCAACCGGCAATTTCACCCTGTTTTGATCCCGCACGACTGAACTCATCGTACCTCTCGGCGACAAGGGGCCGGTGATTTGCTATGCTCACGCCGCATTTTTTTGGAGAGCAGACGCACATGTCCCCAGGACAGAAGATTTCCAGAGCCATCTTGCAATGGCCGGTCAGCGGCTTGGTCAATCACAAAAGCCTGCCGGAAAATCCCATCACAGAACTCAAGCTGGATCCGGCCAGACCCATCGTCTATGCCCTGAAAACCAGCTCGATCACCGACCTGATGACCCTGCAGCAGTGCTGCGAGGATCTCGGTCTGCCCGGCCCCTTCACGCCGCTGGAACTGAACGGCCAGCTGCTGCCGCGCTATGTCTGTCTGGATCGTCCGCCTCCCCTCTTCGGCAAGCGCAGCAAGCCGCTCCCCTTCCTGCAGGAGTTCCACCAGCTGCTGGATCTGCACAAACAGGATCCGGCGCTGGATATCCAGGTAGTGCCCGTCACCCTGTTCTGGGGCCGTGCCCCGGGCCGGGAGGGAGAAGAGGCCTCCGGGCTCAACATCATCAGCAGTCTGGCGCCGAACCGGCTCAAGAAGGCACTCATCGTGATCCTCAAGGGTCGCGAAAACCTGGTGCGCTTCTCCCCGCCCCTCTCCCTGCGCTACATGGCGGACAAACACGGTACCGACGAGGCCATCGCCCACAAGCTGGCGCGGGTCGCCCGTACCCACTTCAGCCGCCAGCAGCTGGCGGCCACCGGACCAAAACTGCCGAACCGCAACCTGCTGTTCAAACAACTGCTGGATTCGAGCGTGATCCAGCAGGCCATCGCCGAAGAGGCAGAGCGGGAGAACATCAGCCTGGAGAAGGCGCAGAAACGCGCCCACGGCTACATGGACGAGATCGCCTCCGACTTCTCCTACCGACTGATCCGCCTCGGCGAGAGCTTCCTCGGCTGGCTGTGGAACAAGCTCTATCGCGGCCTGTCGGTCAACGGCGCCGAAAAGGTGCGCCAGCTGGCCCAGGAAGGGCACGAGATCGTCTATGTGCCCTGCCATCGCAGCCACATGGACTACCTGCTGCTCTCCTATGTCATCTATCACCAGGGGATGGTGCCGCCCCATATCGCGGCGGGCATCAACCTCAACTTCTGGCCGGCGGGCCCGATCTTCCGCCACGGCGGTGCCTTCTTCATCCGCCGCACCTTCAAGGGCAACCCGCTCTACAGCACGGTGTTTCGCGAGTACCTGAACCTGCTGTTCGCCAAGGGCTACTCGGTGGAGTTCTTCACCGAGGGGGGGCGTTCGCGCACCGGCCGCCTGCTGCCGCCCAAGACCGGCATGCTGGCGATGACCCTGCAGGCCATGATGCGTGGGCTCGACCGCCCGGTCACTCTGGTGCCCGTCTACCTCGGCTACGAGCATGTGATGGAGGTGAACACCTACCACAACGAGCTCAAGGGCAGCCGCAAGGAGAAGGAGAGCTTCCTGCAGGTACTCGGCATCCTGCGCAAGCTGCGCAACTACGGCCGCGGCTTCGTCAACTTCGGCGAGCCACTGACCCTCAACAGCTACCTGAGCGAGCATATTCCGGACTGGAAGGATCACATCGGGGAAGAGGAGCGCCCCGAATGGATGGCCGGCACGGTCAATACCCTGGCCGATCTGCTGATGACCCGCATCAACGGCGCCGCCGCCGTCAATGGCCTGACCCTGAGCGCCCTGGCGCTGCTGGCCGCCGAGCGCCACGCCCTGACCCGTGACGAGTTGCAGGCCCAGCTCAACACCTATCTGGACCTGCTCAAGGCGGTGCCCTACAGCGCCCAGAGCACCATCCCGGACGAGGATGCCGGCACCCTGCTGGATCAGGCACTGGAACTCAACAAGTTCGAGGTGAGCGAGGACAAGCTGGGCCAGATCATCAGCCTGGATCGCTACCAGGCGATCCTGCTGACCTACTACCGCAACAACATCCTCCACCTGTTTGCCATGCCCTCTCTGGTGGCGGCATTGATCGACCGCTGCGAGGGGATCAGTCGCGGCGAGATCATCGCCCGCTGCGTCGACATCTATCCACTGCTCAAGACCGAGCTGTTCCTGCGTTACGAAGAGGAGGAGCTGCCCGAGCTTATCGATGCCCTGCTGGCCGAGCTACAGCGCCAGCAGCTGATCGAGGCACGCGACGGTGGCTACTGGGTCAACCCGGGCAACCAGATGCGCCTGTTGCTGCTGGCCGAAAGCATCCAGGAGACCCTGCAGCGCTACGCCATCGTACTGACCCGGGTGCTGGCCCAGCCCTACATAGAGGCGGAGCAGCTGGAGGCAGACGGCCTGATGATGGCGGAACGCCTCGGCACCCTGCACGGCATCAACGCCCCTGAGTTCTTCGACCAGAAACTGTTCAGCACCCTGATCCACACCCTGCGCAAGGAGGGTTACCTCTCCGCCGAGAGCAAACCGGATCTGGGACGCTTCCAGGCACTGGCGGACAACATAGTGCCGCTGCTGAGCACCAAGATCCGCCGCACCATCCGGGCCGGCAATCAGCGCTGACCCGCACCGCAAATGAAGAAGGCCGCATGATGCGGCCTTCTTTTTGCTCGGCTTCTTTTTGTTCAGGGAATGGTCACCCCAGCAGGTAGTCGAGCACCAGCCCGGCGAACACCAGAGCCCCCACATAGTTGTTGTTGAGGAACGCCTGGAAGCAGGCCTCCCGCTGCCGTTCGCGAATGAGCCGCTGCTGATAGACGAACAGCACGGCGGCCCCCAGCAATCCCCAGTAGTAACTGCTGCCCAGCGCCATCAGCTGGCCGACCAGCAGCAGGATCAACAGGGTGGCTAGCTGCAGCACGCCGATAATCCGCTTGTCGTGACGGCCAAACAGGATGGCGCTCGACTTGAGCCCCAGCTTGAGGTCATCGTCCCTGTCCACCATGGCGTACTGGGTATCGTAGGCCACGGTCCACAGCAGGTTGGCGATAAACACCAGCCAGGCCACGGTCGGCAGGGCGTTGGCCTGCGCCGCATAGGCCATGGGGATCGACCAGGAGAAAGCCATGCCGAGCACCAACTGGGGGATCGGAATGAACCGCTTCATGAAGGGATAGCTCACCGCCAGCAGCAGGCCGACGAACGACATGGCGATGGTGAGGGAGTTGAGGGTCAGTACCAGGCCAAACGAGATGAGCGCGAGTACGAAGAAGAGCGCCAGTGCCTCGCGGGGATCTACCTTGCCGGTCGGCAGGGGACGCCCCGAGGTGCGTTTGACGTGACCGTCGAAGTTGCGATCCGCATAGTCGTTGATGACACAGCCGGCAGAGCGCATCAGAAACACGCCGACCACAAACACCGTCAGCACCCAGAGGTTTGGCAGTCCGCCGGCCGCCAGCCAGAGTGCCCACAGAGTCGGCCACAGCAGCAACAGGGTGCCGATGGGCTTGTCGATGCGGGCCAACTGCAGATATGCCAGACCCCGCTCCTTGGTTAACAGATTCACTCCAGCTCCTTGTCACAGACGAGAGAGGGCAGAAACAGCTCGTGAACCAGCAATGGCCACTGCCCCAGAAACAGACGGGAACGACGTCCCCAGACGATGGCGGCGGAGCAACGGGGATTGTCGGCAATGGCAAAACGGGCCAGCTGCAGATGATCACGTCGCACCGGCTCATTGCCAAACACCCGCTCCCCCAGGGGTTGCTCCCCCAGTTCGGCCAGCCCACTGCCCTGCAGCGCCGCGTCGGCCAGCAGGGTCCAGCCCAGCACGGCCGGACCCAGATCGCCGTGGAGGATCACCTCCCGGCAGATCCCGGCAGGGGATACGGCATCCACCAGCCACTGCTCATCGGTGGCCAGCGAGACGGGGCGATTGCCCAGCCATTCGACCGAGAAGTGCCGATTGTGTTGGCGCAGACGCCGGGTCATGGAGCCGGGCTCCAGCAGCCAGGGACGCAGGCTGGCCGGCAATTCGCAACTGTCGGGGGCCAACCACCCGGTTAACGGCGTGAGGGGAACAGTCAACTCGGACTTCACAGCTTCACCATCCAGAGATTTCCGTGTTCAGGTTAAAATCCGGTTTATTATCCGTAAATCAATAGCGAAATGTAAGAACATCCGTGCTTGACGCCCCCTTTGGTAGCATCAAAAATGGTGTATCTTCCGCCGATGAGCCATCTATATGAAGATCTTCAAAATTTTGCTGGTGTTGTTGCTGAGCGTGGGCGCCCTGCAGGTACGGGCTGCCGATGAGGAACCCGCCGCCGAAGGGGCCGAGGGCGCCGCCAAACCCGGATTTGCCTACCATGCGCTCGATCCTGATATCATCACCAACTACCTGAGCAACGGCAAAACCCTCGGCTACGTCAGGGTCACGGTGGAGTTGATGGCAGAAAACGATGCCGACCTCAAGCTGCTGGAGCAGCATGACCCCCTGATCCGCGACGCCATCATTCGCCTGATGGGCAGCAAGAGCGCCGATCAGATCAAGTCTCTGGTCAGCCGCGAGGAACTGCGCAAAGAGTGCGAGACCAAGGTCAACGAGTTGTTGCTCAAGGAGACCGGCAAGAAAGCCGTCCGCGAGCTGATCTTCACCAAGTTCCTCTATCAGTAATTTCCCACGGATCAGACGCTTATTGGCATTCAGGCCAATAAGCGCCCGGCGCCTGTTTATTCGAAATGAAAATTGATTACAATACGCTCGTCGAGTCGTAGAGGTAGTCGTTATGGGCAGCAAGACCCTGTGTGAGTGGCGTCGCCACGAGATCCCCGCGGATCTCAAGGCACTGCGCAAAATCGTGCGCAAACCCAAATTCGTCTGCGGCAAGTGTGCCCGCAGCGCCAACGACAAGAGTTATCTGTGCCAGCCGCTGCGGTTGAAAAAAGAGGAGTAGGGCCAAACCCGACGAGGCCCTATTGATCGGTCCAGCCCTGGCGCCCCTGCTCGAACAGCCTGCGCGCCTGCATGTCGTTGGGGCAGACGCCGCGGTACTCCTCCCCGGAGCGCCCGGCCAGATAGAGATGCTCCGGGCGGCAATACCAGGCCAACCCTTTCTGATGCCCCTGCTGCCACAGCTCGCCATCCACCTTGTCGCCACACTGGGCACGATGGAACTCGATCCGCTCGGTGGTGAAGCCCAGCTTGCCGTCAGCCTCCCCCACCTCGCTCCACACCTTTTCGCAGGGATCATCGTTGGAGACACAGCCCCCCAGCAGGGCAGCAACCAGTATGACGGTGAGTCGCATAATCATCCTTGAGTGTCGTTTGAGCAGTTCATTCTAGCCAGAGCCTTGCCCCTCACCAAGCCTTCGCCCCCATTCCTGTGAGCCGCACAAAAAAATCAGGCGGGCTCAATGCCCGCCTGTTCGTGTCATGTCGTGGTTCACTGGTCATCGAAAGCATCGTCATCCTGCCAGCTTTCGTCTTCCCATTGCTCCAGCTCGTCTTCCCAGGATTCCGGCTCCCATTCATCATCGAGGTCGTAATCCGGCTTGTGTCCACCCATGCTCATTCTCCTTGGATAGTGCACCCGCACTCAAAGTCTATCCAGAAAAATGGGGCTCGCCAGTCAGGAAAAGATCAAAGCTTGACCAGGGTGCGACCCGCGACCTGGCCTTGCGTGATGGCCTCGGCGGCCTCGACCACCTGCTCCAGCCCTATCTCGGTCACCGCCTGCTCGAAGAAGCTGGCGGGCAGATCCTGAGCCAGGCGCTGCCACGCCTGTTGACGGCGCGCCAGTGGGCACATCACGGAATCCACCCCCTGCAGACGCACGTTTCGCAGGATGAAGGGCATGACGGTGGTAGGCAGATCGAAGCCCCCCGCCAGACCGCAGGCCGCCACGGCGCCGCCATAGTTCATCTGGGCCAGCAGCTTGGCCAGCACCTGGCTGCCGACGGTATCGACTGCCCCGGCCCACAGCTGCTTCTCCAACGGCTTGGCAGGCTCCAGCAGTTCGCTGCGCGGCACGATGCGGCTGGCCCCCAGGGCAGTCAGCATCTCACCCTGCTCCTCGGGTCGACCGGTCAGGGCCGCTACCTTATAGCCTTTTGCCGCCAGCAGCGCGACCGCAGTGGACCCCACCCCGCCAGCGGCGCCGGTCACCAGGACCTCGCCGCTCTGTGGGGTGAGCCCCGCCTCCTCCAGCGCCAGCACGCAGAGCATGGCGGTGAGACCGGCGGTACCGATGCACATGGCCTGACGGGCATCCAGTCCGGCCGGCAGCGGCACCAGCCAGTCCGCCTTGACTCGCGCCTGCTCGGCCATGCCGCCCCAATGTCCTTCACCCACGCCCCAGCCGGTCAGCACCACCTGATCACCGGGCTGATAGCGGCTGTCGGCCGATTCGAGCACGGTACCGGCGAAGTCGATGCCCGGCACCAGCGGCCACTGGCGGACAATCTTGCCCTTGCCAGTGATGGCCAGCCCGTCCTTGTAGTTGATGGAGCTGTAGCTCACCGCTACCCGTACTTCGCCTTCCGGCAACTGGCTCTCGGCCAGCCGGGTGAGGGTCGGAACCGTCTTGCCGTCTTGGTTTTCCAGTAACAGGGCCTTGAACATGAGTCTCTCCTCGAGATGAAGCATCAAATCAGCACAGCAGCGCATATCTGCCACGGCGCTCCGTAAATCGTCCTACTGGCTTTCGAGATCAGCCAGACAGCGGGAAAGGGTGCGGGCCAGGGCCCCCTGATTGCACAGCACCACGGCGCGGGCCTGCTCTCCCATCTCGCGACGCCGGCTCTCGTCGGCCAGCAGCGCACTCACCCTCTCCCCCAACTCGGCCGCATCGGCCACCACGGCGGCGCCACCCTGTGCCACCAGCTGGCGGGTGATGTCGCTGAAGTTGAAGTAGACGGGACCGGTCAGGCAGGGTTTGCCGAGCGCCGCCGGCTCCAGCAGGTTGTGGCCCCCCACCTTCACCAGACTGCCGCCGACGAAAGCCAGATCGGCCGCCGCCAGCATCAGCGGCAACTCGCCCATGGTATCACCCAGATAAATCTTGTCGGTTGCGGTGACCGGGGCGGCGCTGGTGCGGCGCACACAACCATAAGAGGCGCACAACTCGGCCACCCGATCGAAGCGCTCCGGGTGGCGCGGCACCAGGATAAGCAAGGCATCGGGGTGACTGGTCAGCACCTGGTCGAAGGCGGCCAGCACCTGCTCGTCCTCTCCCTGATGGGTGCTGGCGGCGATCCAGACCGGCCGCTCCGCCCCCAGTTGCTGACGCAGGGCGCGGCCCCTGGCCTGCACCTCATCACCAAACTGGATATCAAACTTGATGGAGCCGGTCACCGCCAGTCGATCGCGTTCGATGCCGAGCCGGGCGAAGCGATCGGCGTCGTCCTGATGCTGGCAGAGCAAGCGGGTCAGCGGCCGGCTGAGGGCATCAAAGGCTCCCTGAAAGCGGGCATAACGCTGGCAGGAGCGCTCCGAGAGGCGGGCGTTGATGATGGTCACCGGCAGATGGCGTTTCTCGCAGACCGCCAGCCAGTTTGGCCACAGCTCGGTCTCCATCACCCAGAGCGCGCGGGGCTTGAAGGTGTCGAGAAAGGCCGCTACCGCCCAAGGGTAATCGAGGGGCGCATAGCGGTGTACCACCAGATCGCCGAGCTTGGCTGCCTGTTCGGCGCCGGTGCGGGTGGTGGTGGTGAGCAGGATCGGCAGATCGGGCCGCTCCGCTTTCAGGGCGCGAATGAGTGGCGTGATGGCCAACGTCTCCCCCACGCTCACCGCATGGATCCAGAGCGGCGCCTCCTGATTGGTGGCGGGCAGCCGACCCAGATGCTCGGCCCAGCGTTTGCCAAAGCCGGGCTTGCCCTTCTTCGGCTTGTAGAGCGCCAGCAGCGCCAGGGGTAATCCCAGATGGATCAGCAGGTTGTAGAGCAGGCGATAGGGCATCTTACTCGCTCTGCTCCAGTTTGTTGCACGCCTCGATCACCTGCTCCGGCGGCAGATCGATCAGGCATTTGAGGTGGCCGAACTTGCAGGTGCGCTTGAAGCAGGGGCGGCATTCGATGTCGGTGTGAACGATCTCGACCCGATCCGCCAGCGGCGGGGTATAGAGCGGCGAAGTGGAGCCATAGACTCCCACCAGCGGCCGGTTGAGGGCGGCGGCGATGTGCATCAGGCCGGAGTCGTTGGAGATGACCCGACCGGCCAGCGCCATCAGGTCGATCGCCTCGTGCAGGCTGGTCTTGCCCGCCAGCACGTGGCAGTTGGGGCGAGTCAGCATGTTGACCCGATCCCGGATGGTGTTGGCTACCGCCACGTCCTTGTTCGAGCCGAAGATCCACACCTGCCAGCCCTCGTCCAGGTGTTGCTGGGCCACCACGGCGTAGTGCCCTTCCGGCCAGCGCTTGGCCGGGCCGAACTCGGCACCGGGGCAGAGCACCAGCACGGGGCGACGCCGATCCAGCCCGAGCCGCGCCAGTGCCTTGTCCTGGTTGACCAGATCGACGTGAAGCGCAGGATGGGGAATGGCCGGAATGTCGGCCCGGCTCTTCATCTTGGCCTTGGGATAGGCCAGCGCCAGATAGCCCTCCACCATCAGCGGGAAGGCGGACTTGTTGCTGCGCAGATCGTTGAGCAAGCCGAAGCGCTGCTCCCCCTTCCAGCCGGTTCGCATCGGGATGCCGGCAAACCAGGGGATGAGGGCAGACTTCATGGAGTTGGGCTGGACGATGGCCTGATCGTACTTTTCGGCCGCCAGCTGTTTGCCGAGGCGGCGGCGGGCCAGCAACTTGAAGTCGCCGTGACCGAGCGGCATGGTTATCGCCTTGTCCACCTCGGGCATCCGCTCCAGCAGGGCGCAGCACCAGGCGGGCGCCATCACGTGGAGTTCGCACTCCGGGTGGTTGGCCTTGATCGCCTTGTAGAGGCTCTGGGACATCACCATGTCGCCGACCCAGGAGGGGCCGATCACCAATATTTTCATCACGCGTCTTCTCTCGGGGCTGGCCCGGCTGTTGATCATCACTGGCCGAGATTATGCCCCAAGAATGGTCGGAGAAATAACAGAAGATCCCGGTGGCCCCGCTGAACGGCTCAAAACGAGCGCCACTCAGCACCACCTCGGGCCGGATGCCCCGACCATGCCCCGCCCGTCGTTTTAGGCTAGAATGGGCGCCAATTTGAGCATGGCCCGCCAGCCGGGCAGCAACCGTGAGCCCTCATCAGTGAAAAAACCGACTCTGGCCGCCGTTCTGATCGTCAAGAATGAAGCCGACAACCTGCGCAAGTGTCTCGCCTCCCTCGACGGGCTGGTGGACGAGATCGTCATCATGGATTCCGGCAGCCAGGACGACACCCCGGCCATCGCCGCCGAATTCGGCGCCCGCTTCTTCGTCAACAAGGTGTGGCCGGGATTTGGCAAGCAGCGCCGGTTGGCCCAGTCGCACGTGCAATCCGAATGGGTGCTCTGGCTGGATGCAGACGAGCGACTCACCCCCGAGCTGAAAGAGGCCATCGCCGCCGTCATGGCTAACCCGGCCAGCGACACCATCTACTCGATCCCGCGCCTCTCCTGGGTATTTGGCCGCTTCATCCGCCACAGCGGCTGGTATCCGGATCGGGTGCTGCGCCTCTATCCCAAGGCGCTCACCGGCTACAACGAGGCACTGGTGCACGAGAAGGTGGAGGTACGCGCCAACATGAAGATCGTCAACCTCCATGGCGACCTGCTCCACTTCACCTATCGGGATCTGGAGCACTATCTGGTCAAATCCGCCGGTTACGCCCGGGCCTGGGCCGATCAGCGCACCGCCCGCGGAAAGAAGGGTTCTCTCAGCCAGGGGCTGGTGCATGCGCTGGGCTGCTTCATCAAGATGTACCTGCTCAAGGCGGGTTTCCTCGATGGCAAGCAGGGGCTGCTGCTGGCCATCCTCTCCGCCCACTCCACCTTCGTCAAATACGCCGACCTCTGGGTGCGCCAGCAACCCGGGCAGCCGGAGTAACAGGCATTCCGGCACTCGCCACCGGATACGAAACAGGGCCCCGAGGGGCCCTGTTTGCATTACTGCGGGTCGTTGCCGCGCCAGAAGGGGGCGGCCCAGCGAGCCATTTCTGGCACCATGGCCTTGGGATCGAGCTGGCTCATGTCCTCCGGATGATCGCTGTCCTCCGGCGGGCTGAAGGCGAGATGACGCCCTTCACTGTTGAGCGGCTTCCAGCGCAGCGGTGTGGCGGAGCGGCGCATCGGGAAGAAGCCGATGGTCGGCACGTCCAGCGCCCCGGCGATGTGTAGCGGGCCCGTACTGCCGGCGATAAACAGGGCGGCGTTGGCCAGCACCTGACAGAACATCGGCAGCCCGTCGCTGGAGCGGTAGATCCAGCCGTTGCCGCCGTGGGCCAGCAGCTCGGCCGCCAGTTGCTCGGCCATCTTCTCCTCGCCGGGGCCGGCGGTCAGCACGCACTGCAGCTCGGGGCAGGCCTGGTTCAGCTTGATGATGATGCGGGCATACTGCTCGATGGAGAGGTTGTTGGCCGAGCCGCCGCTACCGGCATGCACCATCAGCCAGGGGCGGCTGGCATCCAGCGTCAGCCTGGTGGCCAGCTGTTCGCGCACCTGTCGCAGCGCCGATGCATCAAACTGCAGGAAGGGGGTATGGGGCTCTACCACCGCCACCTGATGATCGGCCAGGAAGCGGCGGATCAGCTCCAGGTTGTACTCAGACTCGGGCTTGAGAGAGCGGGAGCGGCGCTGGATCAGGCGCTGGTTGTAGAGCACCTGGGCCAGCTTGGTGGCTGGCGCCAGGCGATAAGGGATGTGCGCCTTCCACACCAGCATGGCGTTGCGGGAGTTGGAGAAGAGGCAGATGGACGCATCGAACGCGGCCGCCTTGATGCGCGCCAGCAGCGCGCGCTGTTGCTCCTTGTCGGCACGGACACCCGGATCGATGAGCACCTCGTCAATCCAGGGACAGAGCCGGGCCAGCGGCGCCGTATAGGCGGGAACCAGGGCAGTCACATGACATTCCATGGACTCCTTGAGCATGGCGAAACTCGGCCAGGCCAGCATGAAGTCACCAATCTTGTCATTGCGAACGACCAGAATACGTTTCATAAAAAATCCCTTTGCTCCCTGTCACCAATGCAAGGAGGCTTGATGCGCGATGCGGGTATTCTTGCCTGATGCAGGGCTATTCTCAAGTGAAGACGCCAGCGTGCCCCGATTTAAGCGACCAAATTGTGCATCTTGCGCCGCTTCCTGCGGCAAACTGACGCTACCGCTCTCGCGGCAAGCCCTCAACAGACCCTATAATGCGACCAAATTTCCAGGTTGCAGGACTGCAAACATGACTACCAGGGTAATTTATCCGGGGACCTTCGACCCCGTGACCAATGGCCACGCCGACCTGATCGGCCGCGCCGCCAAGCTGTTTGACGAAGTCGTGGTCGGCGTTGCCAACAGCCCGAGCAAACGTCCGCTGTTCGATCTGGCAGAACGTGTCCAACTGGTTCAGCAAGTGACCCGTCACCTGCCCAACGTCAAGGTGGTGGGGTTCTCCGGCCTGCTGGTGGATTTCGCCAGAGAGCATCAGGCCAATGTGCTGATCCGCGGCCTGCGCGCCGTCTCCGACTTCGAGTACGAATTCCAGCTGGCCAACATGAACCGCCGCCTGATGCCGGAGCTCGAAAGCGTGTTCCTCACGCCAGCGGAAGAGAACTCCTTCATCTCCTCTACCCTGGTAAAGGAGGTGGCGCTGCACGGTGGCGACATCCGCCAGTTTGTCGACCCTGTAGTAGCTCAGGCCATCGCCACCAAACTGGGCCGCTGAGCAGGGGTTCTTCGCAACAAACAGGCTACCCGAGGGTAGCCTGTTTCATCAGGGCGCCAGTTGTTTGCTCGCCTGGCCTTGGGGTATATCGGCAAACTGCCGATCGATCACATCCTGCAGCTGATCGAGCCACTCGTAACGACGCCGGTACATGGCGCGCTTCCTGGACGCCACCTCCTCCAGCGGTTTGCGCAGCGCCGGCTGCAGGGCCACGAAGTTGGCATCCACATCCTCGGCGCCGAACTCCTGCCACAGCTCATCATAATCGGCCAGCAAGTTACCCTTCTGTTTGCGGCTGTAGCGTCTGGCCTGAAAGACGTGGGCCCGCTTGCGCACCGCCAGCACCCGCTCGCCCCCCATGGCCCGGGCCAGTTGCAGCACTAGCATGACCAGCAGTGACTTGGGTCGCAGGCCGTGTCCTTCTCTGGTCAGCTCGCGCACCCGCGCCTGAGCCTGCTCGACTGCAGGCTCGGGCCCCTGCATGGAGCCTATCATCAGCTCGGGATGGGCAGCCGATCCCGCCAGCGAGAAGGCGCAGCTGTAGAGACGCAACCCCTGTGGATCGACGATGGAGAGTGCCAGCTCGGCCTCCCGGCGAAAGGTGCCATCATGGCGCAGCAGGATGCGGCAATCGCGCTGGGGATAGCGCCCCAGCTCGACCCCCTGCCCCAGATAGAGCGGCTCAATGAGAGTTGGATAGCGTGCCAGCAGCAGGCGATAGTGATCCTCCAGCATCTCGGCCCGCTCACGAGCGCGGGCACAGGCGAAGCGATAGGGTCGCATCGGCTTGTCGAGCAACTCGGGATAGCGGGTGGGCAGCGCCCTGAGAGGGGCGGACTGAAACAGGCTGAAGACCCGGTGCAACGACTTGCGATAAAGCAGGCTGCGCAGCACGAACTTGCCGCGGTTGAAGGTCTTGCGGGCACATCCCTCCGGATAGAGGTAACGGGCCATCTTTTTTGCGCAATAGCGCTCCTGCCGGGATAAATATTCCCAGTCTATTGATTTTACTGTCATTTTTATATCTCTAACCGCCTGAACGGCCGGAATACTAGTGACAGCTGCCCACAGCTTCAACAGACGGGAAATACTCTCTTACAACTTCAACGCAATCCGCTGAAAAAACGGCCTCAACGCTGGCAATGGGAGCAGAAAACCGTGGTTCGCTGGCCCATTTTTACTTCGCTCAACAGAGTCTGACAGTGGTAACAGGGCTGGCCACCCCGGCCATAGACCTGCAGTTTTTGCACGAAATAGCCCGGCTTGCCATCGGCGCTGGTGAAATCCTTGAGGGTGGTGCCCCCCTGACGAATGGCTTCGGCCAGCACCCGCTTTATCTCGGCCACCAGGGTGGCCAGCCGCTCGGCGCTGATGTTGCCGGCCGCCCGCTTGGGGTGGATGCCGGCTGCAAACAGCGCCTCGTTAGCGTAGATGTTGCCGACCCCGACCACCACCTGATTGTCCATCAGGAACTGCTTGATGGCGGTGCTGCGCCCCTTGGCCCGCTCCCGCAGGTAATCGGCACTGAAGGCGTCGGTCAGCGGCTCCGGCCCCAGCTTGGCCAGCAGGGCGTGCGCCTCGGCCGGTTCGCGAGTCCACAGCAAAGCCCCGAAACGGCGTGGGTCGTTGAGCCGCAGCAACTTGCCATTTTCGAGCTCGATATCCACGTGGTCATGTTTCTCGGCCGGCGTACCGATATCCAGTACCCGCAGGCTGCCGGACATCCCCAGATGGAGGATGGCGGTACCAAAATCGGTCTCCAGCAGCAGATACTTGGCACGGCGCCGCACCCGATGGATGGTGAGATCCACCAGCTCCTGGATTTCACCGGGCACCGGCCAGCGCAGACGACCGTCCCGCACCACCACTCGGGTGACCTTGATGCCGGTGAGCCAGGGGGAGATCCCCTGACGGCTGACTTCGACTTCTGGCAATTCAGGCATGACAACCTCGCAAGCAACAGGGATCAGGGGGCGGGACGCAGCAGGCCGCGATACTGCTCGGCACTCAGCGTGAGCCAGCTGCCTGATGGCAGTTGGGCCGCGTACTGGCCATTGTTCTGGTAGAGGCCGAATGCCAGCGGATCGCTCTGGCCGGCAATCCATACCTTGAGGGTGACAGGGGCACCGCGCACCGCCTCGCCGGGGGGCAGCGACCAGCCCTGCCAACTGTCGATGCGGGCTGCCAGCTGGGCGCTGTCCAGCCCCAGGTCCGGCACGCTGCGCCAGCCCTGACCGACCCGCTCAATCTGCCAGCTCGGTCCCTGCCAAGTGAGTACCACGGCATCCGCCGGCAACAGGGGACGCGCCCGCTTGGCGCTGTTTTCCTGTTGGGCAATCTCCAACCGGTGCAGCAGGGTGATCACGATCAACACCGCCACTATGATCACGTTATTCCAGCCTTTACGGCTCAGTTTGAACATGGCAAGCCTCCCTTCGAACCGGCAGTGTACTGAATTCGGCCCATAAAAAAACCCGGCACTAGGCCGGGTTTTTGAGACAAATTCAAGTAATTACTTGATTTTGCCTTCTTTGTAGATCACATGCTGACGAACAACGGGATCAAACTTTTTGATCTCCATTTTTTCGGGCATGGTGCGCTTGTTTTTGGTAGTGGTATAGAAGTGACCAGTACCGGCGCTGGAGTTCAGGCGAATTTTCTCGCGAATACCTTTAGCCATGATCTAATTCCTTATACCTTAACACCGCTGGCGCGCAGTTCAGCCAGAACCACTTCAACGCCACGCTTGTCGATGATACGCATGCCTTTTGCGGATACGCGCAGGCTTACGAAGCGTTTTTCACTCTCAACCCAGAAACGGTGAGTGTGCAGGTTCGGCAGGAAACGACGCTTGGTAGCGTTGTTAGCGTGCGAACGGTTGTTACCAACTGCCGGGCGCTTGCCGGTTACTTGGCATACTCTAGACATGTCAGTCTCTCCAAATCTTACTTCATTGCTCGAGCAAATATCTGCCCCGCTGGCCTTCGATTGCGGGGCAAACAGAAGGCGGCATTTTATACAGCATCCGTGATCAAAGATCAACTAATACGGCGCCAGAGCACAGTTATAACCAACCGCGCTCGGCAAAAGAAACCGTGATGCCATCACCGATCACCAAGTGATCCAGCACTCTGATATCGATCAGGGCCAAGGCGGCCGTGATCCGATCCGTGATCTGGCGGTCGGCCCTACTGGGCTCGGCGACGCCGGACGGGTGATTATGCGCCAGAATCACAGCGGCTGCATTATGTTTGAGCGCGATCTGCACGATTTCTCTGGGCCAGACGCTCGCCGCATCGATGGTGCCGTAGAAAAGTTCGACAAATTGGATGACCCTGTGCTGATTATCGAGCAATAACAGCGCAAACACCTCACGCGGTCGATCCCGCAACTGGGCCTGCAGATAGTCCCGGGTCAGCTGGGGAGAAGTCAGCGCCTCGCCCCGTTGCAACCGCTCCGCCAAATGGCGCCTGGCCATCTCCAATACCGCCTGTAGTTGGGCGTATTTGGCTGGCCCCAGGCCATGGGCATCACAGAAAGCACGCTGGTCGGCCCCCAACAGGGTACGCAACGAACCGAACTGGCTGAGCAGCTGGCGGGAGAGATCCACCGCGCTCAGGCCGTTGACGCCGGTGCGCAGGAAGATGGCCAGCAATTCGGCATCGGAGAGCGCCGCAGGCCCCTGGCGCAACAGCTTTTCCCTCGGGCGCTCATCCTCCGGCCACTCTTTGATGCTCATTTGTCTCTCCCTCATCCTTGTTGAGAAAAAACATAGCAAAAAATCACGGGAGCTCGGCCACAACTCCCCCAAGTCAATCTCTGTCGTCACTCCCAGCCTGTGGTATCTTAGCCGACCAGTCAGAATGAGCCGGATAGAGATACAGCAGATGAGATTGGCCGATAAACGCATCCTGTTAGGTGTCAGCGGCGGCATCGCCGCCTACAAGAGTGCCGAGCTGGTACGCCGCCTGAAAGATCAGGGCGCCGAGGTTCGGGTAGTGATGACCCGCTCCGCCAAGGAGTTCATCACCCCGCTGACCCTGCAGGCCGTCTCCGGCCATCCGGTGGCCGACAGCCTGCTGGATCCGGCCGCCGAAGCCGGCATGGGCCACATCGAGCTGGCCAAGTGGGCCGATCTGGTGCTGATCGCTCCCGCCAGCGCCAACCTGATGGCCCGCATGGCGGCCGGTATGGCCGACGAGCTGCTCACCACCCTCTGCCTAGCGACTCCGGCTCCCGTGGCGCTGGCCCCGGCCATGAACCAGCAGATGTATCTCAATGCCGCCACCCAGGCCAACCTCAAGACCCTAGCCAGCCGTGGCATCCTGCTGTGGGGGCCGGACTCCGGCAGCCAGGCCTGCGGTGACGTGGGTCCTGGCCGGATGCTAGATCCTCTCGAACAGGTGGAACGTTGCTGCCAGCAACTGGCCGGCGAGCCACTGCTGGCAGGGGTCAAGTTGCTACTGACGGCGGGGCCGACCCGCGAGGCGCTCGATCCGGTGCGCTACATCAGCAACCACAGCTCCGGCAAGATGGGTTACGCCATCGCCCGCGCCGCCCGCGAGGCGGGGGCCGAGGTGACCCTGGTGAGCGGTCCGGTGGCGCTGGCGACCCCGAGCGGGGTGGAGCGCATCAATGTGGAGAGCGCCCTGCAGATGCATGAGGCGGTGATGAGCCGGATTGGCGAGTGCGATCTCTTCATCGGATGCGCCGCCGTGGCCGACTATCGCCCCGAGCAGGTGGCCAGCCAGAAGATCAAGAAAACTGGCGACAACGACCAGATGGCGCTGACCCTGGTCAAGAATCCCGACATCATCGCCGCCGTAGGGGCACTACCAGACAAGCCGTTCACGGTGGGATTTGCCGCCGAAACCGTGGATGTGGAACAATACGCCCTCGACAAATTGCGACGCAAACGGCTGGACATGATCGCCGCCAACGACGTGTCTCGCGAAGGGCAAGGCTTCAATGCCGATGACAACGCCCTGACCGTATTCTGGCAAGGGGGTCATGCTCCGCTGCCACTGGCCGACAAGCTGACGCTGGCCCGTCATCTCGTCGCCCTGATTGCGCGCCACTACCGGCGCTGAGCGCCGGGTCGCCATGGGCTCCCGATAACACAAGACTCATGACACCCCGCCTTGCAGTGCAGAGACGGGGTGCCCACACAAGATCCAATTGAAAAAACGATTCATGACTACACAAATTGAACTGAAAATCCTGGATGCCCGTATCGGCACCGAGTACCCGCTGCCTGCCTACGCCACACCGGGCTCTGCCGGCATGGATCTGCGTGCCCTGCTGGATGCGCCGCTGACCTTGGCCCCCGGTGATACCACCCTGGTGCCGACCGGTCTGGCCATTCACATCCAGGATCCCGGTCTGTGTGCCACCATCCTGCCCCGCTCCGGCCTAGGCCACAAACACGGCATCGTGCTAGGCAACCTGGTGGGTCTCATCGATTCCGACTATCAGGGCCAGCTGATGGTCTCGGTCTGGAACCGTGGCAAGGAGAGCTTCACCATGCAACCCGGCGAACGCATCGCCCAGCTGGTGATCATGCCGGTAGTTCAGGCCAGCTTCCAACTGGTCAATGAGTTTAACCAGAGCGAACGGGGTGAAGGCGGTTTTGGTTCCTCTGGTCGCCAATAACAAGACCACACAGCCCCTTGGGGCGGTGCCTAATAACAGAATCAAGCCATTGTTTTTTTAGGGGAATCCATGGCAAGCAGTAATCAGAAACAGAGTCGGCGCGACCAGATCCTGCAAGCGCTCGCCCACATGCTGGAAACCAGTCCGGGTCAGCGTATCACCACGGCTCGCCTGGCAGCCGAGGTCGGTGTCTCTGAGGCCGCCCTCTATCGACATTTTCCCAGCAAGGCGAGGATGTTCGAGGGGCTGATCGACTTTATCGAGGATTCCCTGCTGTCACGGGTCAATCTCATCATGACGGAAGAGAAAGACACCATGGCCCGCTGCCACCACATCCTGCAGCTGCTGCTGGTCTTCGCCGAGCGCAACCCGGGCATCACCCGCATCCTCAATGGCGATGCCCTGCTGGGTGAACACGACCGGCTGCGGGATCGCATCAGCATCCTGTTTGACAAGCTGGAGACCCAGATCAAGCAGGTACTGCGGGAAAAACGGCTGCGGGAAGGCCAGGGCTTCCAGCTCGACGAGACCATGCTGGCCAATCTGTTGCTGGCCTACACCGAGGGACGGATCAGCCAGTTTGTTCGTTCCGAGTTCAAGATCAAACCCACCGCCGGGTTCGAAGACCAGTGGCAATTTATCCGCAGCCAGCTGCTGCAAAGCTGAGCCCGCACGAACCCATGTGAGAAGGGAGGCCTTGGCCTCCCTTCCTTTTTGTGGCAACTTTTTACGGTAGAAAATAAGCACCAGATGCGACCCAGTCTGTCGCACTGCAATGTTAGATTCATCCGTTATCAATCTTTAGCATCTGACAGGATCTCCTATGGAACCCGAAATCATCACCGAAGCACAGACCTGGCTGGTCAACAACCAGGGCCTGCTGATCGAGTATGCCGTCAACATCGCCGCCGCCCTGCTGACCCTGCTGGTGGGCTATATCGCCGCCAACCTGATCAGCGGTGGCGTGGTCAAGGTGATGAAGAGCCGCAAGCTCGACGCTACCATCACCGAGTTCGTCGGCAGCATCCTCAAATACGCCATCCTGGTGTTCGTGGTGATCGCGGCACTGGGTCGGGTCGGGGTACAGACCGCCTCCTTCGTGGCCATCATTGGTGCCGCCGGTCTGGCCATCGGTCTGGCGCTGCAGGGCTCGCTGTCCAACTTCGCCGCCGGCTTCCTGCTCATCATCTTCCGCCCCATCAAGGCGGGCGAGTTCATCGAGGTGGCTGGCACTGCGGGCGTCGTGCAGTCCGTGCAACTGTTCACCACCACCCTCACCTCAGGTGACAACAAGATGGTCGTGGTACCGAACTCCGCCATTCTCAACGGCACCATAGTCAACTACTCGCGCATGGATACCCGTCGCGTCGACATGACCTTCGGCATCGGCTACGGCTCCGACCTGCGCAAGGCCAAGCAGATCCTTGAGCGTCTGGTAAACGAAGAACCGCGCATCCTGAAAGATCCGGCCGCTACCATCGCCGTCGCCGCGCTGGCCGACTCCTCGGTCAATATCGTGGTGCGCCCCTGGGTGAAAACCGGTGATTACTGGGGTGTCTGGTTCGACTTCCACGAGAAGGTGAAGCTGACCTTCGATGCCGAGGGTATCGAGATCCCCTTCCCGCAGATGGTCATGCACACCGCCAAAGCCGGGGAGTAATGAATCCATCCCCTTGCTCACAATGCCAGCCTTCGGGCTGGCATTGTCGTTTTGGGTGTGCCCCGACCGCACACAACCCGCACGGCGATATGAAAACCATTTCACCTTCCCGGGCTGGCCCCATTCATGAGCGAGCGCAAGATCCTGCTTGCTTTCGTGACTCATAATCCCGAATTTCAGGGTGTACACTCCCCCGGAGACTCAGGGTTGTAAAAGACAATCGGTAAAACTCTGTTACATGAGCCGGCCAGCCGGCTCGCTATAATGCTCGGATAATAAGGTTTGGCGGGGCCTTGCCTGCAAGGTTCAAACACAACTTGGCATTTCAGGAATCCTATGAAAAACATCAATCCAACCCAAACCCAGGCCTGGCAGGCACTGGAAGCCCATTTTGCAGCTAACAAAGAGACTCGTCTCAAGGATCTGTTCGCGCAGGACCCGAAGCGCTTTGACAAGTTCTCCCTCACCTTCGGCGGCGACATCCTGGTGGATTACTCCAAGAACCTGATCACCGAAGAAACCCTCAAGTTACTGATTGATTTGGCCAAAGAGACCGATCTGCGCAGCGCCATCGACGCCATGTTCAACGGCGAGAAGATCAACATGACAGAAGGGCGCGCCGTGCTGCACGTGGCCCTGCGCAACCGCTCCGACCGCCCGGTCGAGGTGGACGGCAAGGACGTGATGCCGGAAGTGAACGCCGTACTGGCCAAGATGAAGGGCTTCTGCGAGAAGATCATCTCAGGCGAGTGGAAAGGCTACACCGGCAAGGCGATCCAGCACGTGGTCAACATCGGCATCGGTGGCTCCGATCTCGGCCCGGTGATGATCACCGAAGCGCTGCGTCCCTACAAAAACCACCTGGAGATGCACTTCGTTTCCAACGTCGACGGCACCCACATCGCCGAGACCCTGAAGAAGATCGATCCGGAAACCACCCTGTTCCTGGTGGCCTCCAAGACCTTCACCACTCAGGAGACCATGACCAACGCCCTGAGCGCACGCGACTGGTTCCTGGGGCATGCCGGTGACAAGGCCCACGTTGCCAAGCACTTCGCAGCCCTCTCCACCAACGGTAAGGCCGTGGCCGAGTTCGGTATCGACACCAACAACATGTTCGAGTTCTGGGACTGGGTTGGCGGCCGTTACTCCTCCTGGTCCGCCATCGGCATGCCCATCGCCCTGTCGGTCGGTTTCGACAACTTCGAGGCCCTGCTGCAAGGCGCCTTCGAGATGGACATGCACTTCGCCACCGCCTCCTATGAGCAGAACGTGCCAGTGCTGCTGGCTCTGATCGGGCTGTGGTACAACAACTTCTACGGCGCAGAGTCCGAAGCCATCCTGCCCTACGACCAATACATGCACCGCTTCCCCGCCTACTTCCAGCAGGGCAACATGGAGTCCAACGGCAAGTACGTGGACCGCAACGGCAACAAGGTCGACTACCAGACCGGCCCCATCATCTGGGGTGAGCCGGGTACCAACGGCCAGCACGCCTTCTACCAGCTGATCCACCAGGGCACCAAGCTGATCCCCTGTGACTTCCTGGCACCAGCCATCAGCCACAACCCCATCGGTGATCACCATCCGAAACTGCTGGCCAACTTCTTCGCCCAGACCGAGGCCCTGGCCTTCGGCAAGAGCAAGGAAGCCGTGGAGGCCGAATTCCTGGCCGCTGGCAAGACCCTGGAGCAGGTCAAGGATCTGGTGCCGTTCAAGGTGTTCGAAGGCAACCGCCCGACCAACAGCATCCTGTTCAAGAGCCTGACCCCGAAAACCCTGGGTGCCCTGATCGCCATGTACGAGCACAAAATCTTCGTACAGGGCGCAATCTGGAACATCTTCAGCTTCGACCAGTGGGGCGTGGAGCTGGGCAAACAGCTGGCCAACAAAATCCTGCCGGAGCTGGGCACCGACGAGGCTGTCACCAGCCACGACTGCTCCACCAACGGCCTGATCAACACCTGGAAAGCCTGGAAGGCCTGATTTTCCCGGCTGACCTGAATGCAAAAGCCCCGCTCGATGAGCGGGGCTTTTTTATGGCTATCAATCGGTCTGCTTGCATGATCCGGAGGGCTGGCCAGGTGTCTAAGCCGGGCAGTAACGGGGATCGTCATCCCCGCCCCTTCATCATCCAGTCCGATGCAGGCTTAACCGCCGACGGCAATGCGCTTCATGTCCTTCATGTAGCCACGCAGTACCTGACCGATCTTCTCGATCGGGTGGTTGCGGGTCGCCTCGTTGGCCGCCAGCAGCGCCTGGTTGTCCACGCTCTGGCTCTCGGCCTGGCTGGCCCCCAGGTCACCGGCTTTCAGAGTCGGCATAAAGTGCTCACGCAGCAGCGGCACGGCGGCGTTGGCGAACAGGTAGTTGCCGTACTCGGCGGTGTCGGAGATGACCACGTTCATCTCGTACAGACGCTTGCGCGCAACTGTGTTGGCGATCAGCGGCAACTCGTGCAGGGATTCGTAGTAGGCAGACTCCTCGTAGATGCCGGAGGCCACCATGGTCTCGAACGCCAGCTCGACACCCGCCTTGACCATGGCCACCATCACCACGCCATTGTCGAAGTACTCCTGCTCGGCGATCTTGCCAGCATAGGCTGGGGCATTCTCGAAGGCAGACTTGCCGGTCTCTTCGCGCCAGGTCAGCAGCTTGATGTCATCCTCGGCCCAGTCGGCCATCATGCCGCGGGAGAACTCGCCGGCGATGATGTCGTCCATGTGCTTCTCGAACAGCGGGCGCATCAGGGTCTTGAGCTGCTCGGAGAGCTCGAAGGCGCGCAGCTTGGCCGGGTTGGAGAGGCGGTCCATCATCAGGCTGATGCCACCCTGTTTCAGGGCTTCGGTGATGGTCTCCCAGCCGAACTGGATCAGCTTGCCGGCGTAGGCCGGGTCTGTGCCTTCGGCAACCAGCTTGTCGTAGCAGAGCAGGGAACCGGCCTGCAGCATGCCGCAGAGGATGGTCTGCTCGCCCATCAGGTCGGATTTCACTTCCGCCACGAAGGAGGACTCCAGCACGCCAGCACGGTCGCCGCCGGTGGCGGAGGCCCACGCCTTGGCGATGGCCATGCCTTCACCCTTGGGATCGTTCTCCGGGTGGACGGCGATCAGGGTCGGCACGCCAAAACCGCGCTTGTACTCTTCACGCACTTCGGTACCCGGGCACTTGGGAGCCACCATGACGACTGTGATGTCGGCGCGGATCTGCTGACCCTCTTCCACCACGTTGAAGCCGTGGGAGTAGCCCAGCGCAGCGCCCTGCTTCATCAGCGGCATCACGGTCTTGACCACGTCGGAGTGCTGCTTGTCCGGCGTCAGGTTCAGCACCAGATCGGCGGTCGGGATCAGCTCTTCATAGGTACCGACCGCGAAGCCGTTGTCGGTGGCCTTCTGCCAGGAGGCGCGCTTCTCGGTGATGGCGGCCTTGCGCAGGGCGTAGGCGATATCCAGGCCGGAGTCGCGCATGTTCAGGCCCTGGTTCAGACCCTGGGCACCACAGCCCACAATCACCACCTTCTTGCCTTTCAGCACGTCGCAGCCGTCGGCGAATTCCGCGCGCTGCATGAAACGACACTTGCCCAGTTGGGCCAACTGCTGACGCAGGTTCAAGGTGTTGAAATAGTTAGCCATGGTGATTGCTCCGTTCGATTTATTCCATGCCGGTGACGGCGTTGTCTGAACCACTATAGCGCGGGACACATATTGCCTGAACTGATATATTCGAAACAGTACGTTGCAAGAATTGAAATGTGAGTCTGCGCAATGTCGGGCTGTTTCCCCCTCTTTTCTGAATGGGTGGAAGCGATGACCCGGGCAGATTGACTCGGCACACCAGGCCGCAGCAGGAATAAAAAAGATGGACCTTCGCAACCTCGAGCTGTTTCTCCACCTCGCCGATTCCCTTCACTTCGGCAAGAGCGCCGATGCCATGGCGGTCAGCCCCTCCACCCTGAGCCGCGCCATCCAGCGCCTCGAGCAGGAAACCGGCTGCGTCTTGTTCGAACGGGATAACCGCTCGGTGCGCCTTACCCCGGCCGGCGAGAAGCTGCGCGAATTTGGCGGGGGGCTGCTGCAGGAGTGGCGCCAGCTCAAGCAGGAGCTCAAGCGTAACGACGAACCGCTGCAAGGGCGGTTGCGAGTATTCTGCTCGGTCACCGCCAGCTATTTTCTGCTGCCCGAGGTGCTGGAGCGCTTTCGCCGTCGCTACCCCCAGCTGGAGATCAAGCTGGAAACCGGCGACCCAGCGCTGGCGGTGGACAAGATCCTGGCCGATGAGGTCGATCTGGCCATCGCAGCCCGCCCGGATGCCCTGCCCGCCAAACTGGAATTTGCCAGCCTGCAGCGGGTCCCGCTGGTCTTTATCGCCCCGCGCAACGCCCCCCAACTCAACCAGTGGTTTCATCAGGGAGAACCGGACTGGGAGCGACTGCCGCTTATCCTCTCGGAACAGGGGCTGGCCCGTAAACGCAGTGACCAGTGGTTTCGCAACAAGGGGATAGCCCCCAACATCTATGCCGAAGTGGTGGGCAACGAGGGGATCGTCGCCATGGTGGCGCTTGGCTGCGGTGTGGGGTTGGTACCCGCCGCCGTCATCGATCACAGCCCAATGGGCGAGAAGGTGCGCATCGTCGAACCCAAACCGGCGCTCAAGCCATTCGACGTCGGCATAGTGGTTTCACGCAAACGGCTTGAGGAGCCCCTCATCCGCGCCTTCTGGGACACGGCCCAGAATCAGGGGGCGTTGCGTTGATCCGGATTGTAGATGAGGGTTGGGTCGGCCATCATGGGCCGGCTGCTCAGCGGCAATCCGGGGTTATGCAGTTCAAAGCGCGTACGTTGCTCCAGCTTCAGATTCCGCACTGTCTTGCCAAACGACTCTTCGAATACCTGTTCAAAGGCACCTGACTGCCGCGCCCGCTGCAACCCGAGCTCAATGCGCTGCGCGAGCTCAGGGTATTTGGGCGAGACGAAGAACAACAAGGCCAGCGGGTAACGAAAAACCAGGTGCGGCTCGATGGCCAGATAGGGGTGCGCCTTGAGCTCGTCCTCGACTTCGATGACGGAGCGCAGGAAGCAGTCGAAGCGCCGCTTGCGCAACATGTTGAACAATACGTCGTACAGGCTGCCCACCACCACCTTCAAACCATTCGCCTTGAGCAGCTCGGTATCCGGCCAGAATCTGTGCTGACCAATGGTCAACCCGGATTGCTGCCATTGTGCCAGGGACTGGATATTGGCAAAGCGCCCCTCATCTCCCTGGCGGATCAGGCAGACCCGCCATCCCAGCAGCCCCTTGGCCAGCGGGATATGCACCGCCAGCAGATCCTGCTCCCGCTCGCTGTCCGGTGCAAACACGGCCACTTGCACCGAACCGTCACCGCTCATCTCCTTGACCACACGCCCCTGCTCCATGGGGGCACTGGCAATCAGTCGATAGGGGCCATATTCGGGGATGGTGAGTTCGAGGGAGAGGCGCAGCAACTCGGGAACGGCGGGATTGGGATGCTGCAGCAACTGATTCCAGACACGGATCGGCTGTTCAGCTGCCGAAAGGCTGGTCGCCATCAATGTGATACACAGTAGCCATGCCCTGACCATGCTCTAGCACCCGGATGTCATACGCCTCCCATTACTATAACGCCCCACGGTTTCGAGGGGAGAGCGGCGTGACAGATGTGTGAACCGTCCCGTGTCAAATATGACAATAGGAAAAGCCGGCAGATAACCGCAGACTCGGGCTGCTGACAAGGGACCGACTATTCAGGGAGAAGAGCCATGAAACAGCATTTGGTCGAGATAAAGGGGGCAACCCTGTTCGAGGAGTACCTGCAAAGCATGGGGGTCCCGAATACATTGCTGGACAGGGAACGGGATATCTATCTGCAGGATCGCCATCTGGGCGCAATCCGCCAGGTGCAGGGCGAGCTGAGATTTTATCTGCGCGCCAATGCCCTGAACAAACAGTGATCAGGAACCGGTCACAGAACCCGCGGCAAAGAGGTATTAGACTGGTATCTTCCCCCTTTCGCCGGGAGTGCCCATGAAAGCAAGCGGTCTGGATCGTCTGTTCAAGCCTCACTCAATTGCCGTGATCGGCGCTTCTACCGACCCGCTCAAGGCGGGTCATGTGATCGTCCGCCACCTGCTGGCAGGGCAGTTCAAGGGACCCATCCTTCCCGTCACCCCCAAGGACAAGGCCATCGCCGGCGTGCTGGCCTATCCCGATGTTGCCAGCCTGCCGCTGGTGCCGGATCTCGCCATCATCTGCACCAAGCGGGAACGAGTCCTGCCACTGCTGGAAGCGCTCGGCCAGAAAGGCACGGGGGCTGCCATCATACTGGCAGGGGACTTTTCCGATGAGGAACGGCGGGAGCTGAAGCGGGTCTGCCAGCAATACGGCATCCGCCTGCTGGGACCGAACAGCATGGGCATGCTGCTGCCCGGGCAAGGGATCAACGCCAGCTTCTCTCCCATCACGGCCAAGCCAGGCCAGGTCGCCTTTCTCTCCCAGTCGGCCGCCGTCAGTGCCACCATACTAGACTGGGCCAAGCAACATGAGCTGGGCTTCTCTGCCTTCATCTCCCTCGGCGATCACTGTGACATAGACTTCGGCCAGCTGCTGGATCAACTCTCCCGCGACAGCACAACCCGCGCCATCTTGCTCTATATGGACAAGCTGCACGATGCCCGCCATTTTCTCTCCGCCGCCCGGGCCGCGTCGCGCAACAAGCCCATCCTGATACTCAAAAGCGGTCGCCACAACCCAAGCCATGGCCTCGACAACGTCTATGATGCCGCCATTCGCCGCGCCGGCATGCTGCGAGTTAGAGATACCCACGAGCTGTTTGCGGCGGTAGAGACCCTAAGCCATTCGATGACCCTCAAGGGGGAGCGACTGGCTATCATCTCCAATGGCCGGGGCCTGGCCAACATGGCGGTGGATGTGCTGCTGGAGCGTGGAGGCAAACTTGCCCTCCCTCCGCTGGACATAGGCAGCGATGCAACCATCACAACCTATCAGGAAGCGCTGGACCACTTGCTGCAAGAGGAGGGGATAGACGCCATCCTGATCATCCATGCGCCTTCGCTGACCGCCCCCAGTGCGCCGCTGGCAAACCATCTCATCACCCATCTCAAGCAACATCCCAGAGCTCGTCGGCTCAATATCCTGACCAACTGGGCCGGGGAATATTCGGCGCAGGAGGGGCGCAGGCTGTTCACCGAGGCGGGCATTCCTACCTACCGCACGCCCGAAAGCGCCATGGCCGCCTTCATGCATATGGTGGAATATCGTCGCAACCAGAAGCAGTTGATGGAAACTCCCGCCTCCCTGCAAGGCAACCAGCTCAATATCGAGTTGTGCCAACAGCTGCTTCGCCAGGCCAGAGAGCGCAACCAGTCGAGGCTGGATACCCATCTCGCCCACCCCATATTGCAAGCGGCCGGCCTATCGACTCTGCCGACCTGGATCGTCACTGATGCCATCGAAGCCACCTTGACGGCGGAGCAGATTGGCTACCCGGTCGCGGTCAAGCTGCGTTCACCCGACATCTTCCACAAATCTGCCGTGCATGGCGTGATGCTCAACCTGCGCACCTCGACCGAGGTGGCACAAGCCGCCGACGCCATTCTGGACAGGGTTCGGCAGCACGACCCGGGCGCCCGCATCGAAGGTCTGCTGGTGCAACGGATGGCGCGCCGCAGTGGCGGCCTGGAACTGCGGGTGCGGATCCAGCAGGATGCGGTGTTTGGCCCCGTCATCCTGCTTGGAGAATCAGGCGCCGAGCCCCAAGAGATGGTCGCGGCCTTGCCGCCACTGAATCAGGCGTTGGCTCGTTACCAAATCATCGGTGCCATGAAGAGCCGCAAGATCCGTGAGCAGGCGACGCCAGTGCGGCTGAATATCGATGCGCTCAGCCAGGTGCTCTGTCAGCTTTCCGAGCTGATACTGGCTTTTCCCGACATCCAGGAGCTGGATCTCCACCCACTGCAGGCATGCGACAGCGAAATGGTGGTGCTGGATGCCAGCATCACCCTGGCCGATCCCAGCACATCGCCACTCAGTCGGCTGGCCATCCGCCCCTACCCCACCGAGCTTGAGGAGGGGGCCTGGCTCAAGGATCAGAGCCATATACTGCTGCGGCCGATCCGCCCGGAGGATGAACCGGCCCACAAGCAGTTCGTACTGCAAGTGTCCGATGAAGACAGGTACAAACGCTTCTTCGCGGATGTGGGAGAGCTGGGGCATGAAGAGCTGGCACGGATGACCCAGATAGATTACGACCGCGAGATGGCTTTCGTGGCCGTTGGCCAGAATGGTGATTTTCAGGATCAGATCCTGGGTGTAGTTCGTGCCGTCAGCACCCCGGACCACAGTGATGCGGAATTTGCCATCCTGGTACGCTCCGATTTGAAAGGGCTTGGCCTCGGTAAACTGATGATGGAGAAGATTGTTCGCTACGCCAGAGAACAGGGGATTGAACAGCTATCAGGCATGACCATGCCCAGCAATCGCGGCATGATCAATCTAGCCAAGCGCCTGGGATTCAAGGTCGAACTGCACATGGAAGAGGGGGTGGTCAATATGGTGCTTGCTTGCAGCCATGGCCATTAAGCGGCATCCCATGTGTAGCCCCATCCCACACTAACCGTTTGAAATGAAAGAAATACACAAGCGAAAACAGTGGGCGCAAGGCTCATAAGGGCAAGGAAAGGGCAAATATTGAGCAAAAAGCAGAATTTCATGCAATAAAAAACCCCGCTCAGTGAGCGGGGTTTTCGTGTTGGGTGCCTGGCAGTGTCCTACTCTCGCATGGCGAATGCCACACTACCATCGGCGCTACCGCGTTTCACTTCTGAGTTCGGCATGGGTTCAGGTGGTTCCACGGCGCT